>CADBCS010000005.1:0-32440 GCA_902793195.1 uncultured Coriobacteriaceae bacterium
CCATGCGGTCGAAGCTGATGAACACCTCCTTGTTGGTGAGCCGCAGCCGGCGCGGGGTGGTGGCCACGAACTCGGGCACGGGACCGGGGCTCGTAACGTAGCCGGCGGCCAGCAGCAGCGCCCACACCGCGTCGGGGCGTGTGTGGAGCTCGGAGAAGACCACCTGCTCGTCGATGACCTTGGCCACCTCACCGCCTGAGAGCAGCTGCTCGAAGTCGGCCTTGAGCCGCCGGTCCCCGCGTCGCACGACCTCGGAGACCAGACCGTTGCCCGAGGTGTTGGCCCAGTAGGCCCGGAACTCGGCGAACTGCAGGTACTGGGTGAGCGACCACGGGTTGTAGACGTGCCCGACGCCGCCGAACGTGAAGCCGTCGTACCAGTCGCGCACGGCCCCACGCTTCCCGGCGAGCCCGTACTCGGCCAACGCCGCGTCCACCTCGGCCTGCGTGAAGCCGAAGCAGGTCTGGTAGATCGGCGTCGAGGAGGTGACCACGACGAGGTTGTTGAGGTCGGAGAAGATCGACTCGCGGCTGACGCGCGTCACCCCGGTGATGAGGCCGCGCCCGAGCGCCGGGTTCGTCTTGAAGGTCGCGTTCATCAGCTGGCGCATGAACGAGCTCGCGCCGTCCCAGTAGCCGTGGGTCCAGGCGACCTCCATCGGCGCGTCGTACTCGTCGAGAAGCACGACGGGCGCCACGCCGTGGTGGCGGCGCAGCATCGAGCAGAGCTGGTTGACGGCGTCGGCTGCCACCGTGTCGGGCATGTCGTCGGAGACGCGCGCGAGGAAGGCGCGGTCGCCGTCGGTGAGGGCGGCGGAGCCCCGAAGGTAGCCGTGTGCCTCCACTGCCACGCGGATCACGCGCCTGAGCCCCGCGAGCGTCTCGTCGAGCGTGGCCCCCTTCACCCGCGCGAAGCTCAGCGCCACCACCGGCACCGTGCCCTGCAGCGCGCGCATGGCGGGGTCTGCCCAGACCTCCAGCCCGCCGAAGAGCTCCTCGCCGCGGCCGGCGAGCTCGGTGGAGAGGAAGCAGCGCACGGTGTCGAGGTTCAGCGTCTTGCCGAAGCGCCTCGGGCGGCAGACGAGCGTGACGGAGTCGCCGCCGAGCCACCATTCCCTCACGAAGCCGGTCTTGTCCACATAGAAATACCCGTTCGCGCGGATCCCCTCGAACCCCTGCGCCCCGATGCTTATGGTGCGTGCCATGCGCGGCCCCCCTCGCTCATTGTCCCCATCAGTGTAGCACGCAGTGCCAGCCACACGCCAAGGCGCACGGCACCGGAGCCACGTGCTACCCTACGGTTATGGGCGAACGGCAAGGGGTGAACAGATGGACAAGACGCAGCAGGAGAAGGTCAGGTTTGGGGGCACCATACGTGCCGTGCAGGTGCGCTCCGACGTGTGGAGGTACCGACTCTACAACCGCACCCATTCCCACAAGGGCTACAACGTGTTCCTGGAGGGCGTCTCGGCTGGTGTTGAGGGGCGCTTCTCGGTCGCCATATCCGAGAAGCAGCAGCAGAGGCTCCACCTCCGCCTGGGCGACGAGCTCACAGGCACCGCATGGACGAAGCTCTATCCCAAGCGCGAGTACGCCGACTACTACCGGGCAGGCGCGCTCAAGGTGGTCGCGCGGGGACCGGAGCCAGTCGAGGGTCCCCGCCCGCCGTGGACCGGCGAGGTCGAACCGCTCTCGACCTACGCGTACCGCCAGTGCAGGATGCTCGACACGCGTCGCTACAAGGGCAAATGCTTCCCGTGCAAGTGGGCGGCGATGGCGAACGCCATCATCGAATACGATTTTGGGGTGTCGCAGCGACTCCGCTTCGAGAGCTTTTGCTACGGGCCCAAGTCCTGCCCACTCTACACGATGGGTCGCCCCAGGGCTGTGCCCTACAAGGGGATGGGCAGCGACTACGACGAGGGCTGGCTCGATTCCGACATGACCGCGCACCGCGACTGGGACGAGTAGCGCGACGCACATGGGCGCTGCGGGCACGCACGGGTCCATGTGGCCCCGTTTGGGCGTGAGGCGAGTTCACATCTACAGCGTTTCTTGCGCTCGCTCGACAAAAGCCCAGCTAACGCTGGTGTCTCTCCGCGCCATTTTGTAGATGTGAACTCCAAGCGCGCGCAAGGAGTTCACATCTACAAATCCGGCACATCAAAAGTGGTAAAACACCAGTTGGCACGAGTGGTCATGCAAATATTTATGTAGATGTGAACTCTGATTCCACCGAGCCGAGTTCACATCTACAAAGAGGCACTCCAAGACCCGCAGTTTCTTCGGTTCCCGCCCGCCCAAAGGCCTGCGGGCAGCTTCGGGCATAGAACAGGAAGCGCGAAAAGAGGCCTCGGGCCAAGGCCACCCAAACTCGACCCGCTCAACTGCAGCCGTGATGATTCCGCTCTAACAGACCCGATGCGCTGCTCCCCCACCCACCCTGCGTGCGCCTCAATACGACCCCAAGCATGTTTGGCCGCAACGCCGGCGGTTGGTATAATCGCATCAGCATAAGGATGCAAACCAGAGGAGCGCAACCCGATTTGTACGCAGGGGGTTCGGGGCAATGAGAGAGCACGTATCGACGTACGAGGAAGCGGTAAGGCTACACTACGAGTTCGTTGACAGCCCCATTGCCGAGCACAATCGCGGGGTCTACCGCAAGCAGGTTGCCCTTGCGTTCGCTACCATGACGGTGGCCTCCGTCGCTCTGGGCATCTTTTCCGGGCATCCCCTAGAGATGACCCTTGCCATGACGCCCTCCATTGCCTTGGTAACGCTGCTTATGTACGTCCCGTACCATAGCTTTAAGAAGGCCGTCGCCCGCATAAGGGATGGCTCGTATTTTGAGGACAAGGACCCGGATGAGATCATCGAGTCCGCAAACAGATACATCGACTCCTACAACGAGCACGTGGGGGACTGATCGCACTTGTTCCCACCTTTGCCGTAAGCTCCCTTTGGAAAGCGTTCCCAAAGGGCCGGTGGTGCGTTCGCAGCGCAGGCTGGAAAGGCCTTGTGATTCCAAATCTATATAACCCCAGCTAGGCGGCTTATGCGATATTAGAAAGTTGTAACTGTGCGTCTTGGGGAAGCATTAATAACGCACGGTAACAAAATCGCACGGCATCCCAATCGCAAAACACCAGGTACATGCCTTATGCGTTTTTTTGAAAGTTGTAACTGTGAACTCATCGGGTGCAGCCGAGCGTTCACGTTTACAACTCACGCCACCCGAACGAGTTCCAAACCCCTCGGAAAGACCACGCCTGCAACAACCATTGGGTGCAGATGGGCGACGTGATCTTTGCCCTGCGCAAGTACGGCTTTGGCATTCGCGTGGTGGACGAGGACTACTTCGACAGGATGCTTGCGGCCTACAGCGACGCACACGAGGATTCCGACGCCGTGAGCGGACTCATTGCATACAACACGCACAATACCCAGAGCTCGTGCTACCTTGGATACGAGAACGCGTTTACCACCAAGGCACTGTATCGTTTGGGCTGGAAGTGGCCCATAACGGACGACGCCTACCTCACAAACACCATAAGGAAGCTGGACGAGCTTGGCTTCTTCGACGAGGAACAGCCCCGCACGGGCACGAGGCAGCTCGCAAGCCCAACACGACCGAAAGGACTGCCGGCATGACGACCAACAAGACACGGACCACCCTCACCTCCCTGCTGGCGCTCGTTATGGCGGTGTTGCTCGCGGCGTGCTCACCCGCCGCCGTCGCGCCCAAGGCCGCCGACTCGACGCCTGATGCGCTCGTCATCCAGGACGGCATGGCCCAACCCATGCTTTCGTGGAGCGACTTCCGCGCCGACCCCTACACCAACGAGGGCAGCGACATCCTGCGGTTCTGCGTGTACGTGGAGACCGACCACGACACCGACAACGACGGCAAGGCCGACCTGGTAAAGGTCTTTGCGCAGGTTCCTCGCGCCGCAGCGGAGGGCAAGTACCAAGCCGGGGTCATATACGACCCCTTTCCCTACTCCGCCGGCCACAACGAGAAGATCGACTCGAAGAACCTCTATGAGGAGACGCCGTTCGACTACCAGACCCTCTACAAGGACGGCCAGAAGCGCACGGCCACCGAGTCCGCGACCACGTTGGAGCAGGCGGAGCGCGCCGATGCCCGGGACTGGAACTACGTAATTCCCGGCACTCAGGACCAGGGGTACGAAATCTCCGGCACCTACAACTACTACTTGGTGAGGGGATTCGCCGTCGTGCAGGCCTGCGGCATCGGCACCTACGGGTCGGAGGGCTTCGAGCTGTGCGGCATGGACCTCGAGCGCGACAGCCACAAGTGCGTGGTGGAATGGCTCGCGCACAACCGAACCGCCTTCACCGACAGGACGAGCAACATAAAGATCGAGGCGGATTGGTCCAACGGCAACGTCGCGATGATCGGCACGTCCTACGGCGGAACGATTCCCTATGAGGTGGCCACCACGGGCGTGGAGGGGCTCAAGACCATCATTCCCATTGCAGGCATCGCAAACTGGTACGACTACACCAACCGACAGGGCATCACCATCTTCGATGACCCCAACTACACCGACTACCTCGCTGCCCAAAACTGCGCGGGAGTCTTTACCGACGACAGCCAGACGAAGCTCAAGCTCGGATACGGCTCGTACCTGTGGCAGGTTGCCAAGGACGAGGACGAGGCCAACGGAGACTATGCCAAGATCTGGGACATGATGAACTACGCCGACGATCACCAGCACATCGCGTGCTCAGCGCTCATCGTGCAGGGACTCAACGACTTTAACGTCGACTTCAGGCATGCGGACCTCATGGCTCAGTCGTTCGCGAAGGCCGGACAGACCCACAAGCTCCTGCTCCACCAAGGCGATCACCAGGCCCTCAACGGCGTGGACGTAAACGGTACCAGGTGGGAGGACCTGCTCAACAAGTGGCTCTGCCACTATCTGTATGGCGTGGACAACGGCGTAGAGAACATGGCTGCGGTCACCGCACAGAGCAACGTGGACGGCACGTGGAAGACCTACGACACGTGGCGGGACTTCTCGTACCAGGACGTTCCCGCGCACAACACGGCCGACGAGAAGACGTCTGCCGTAAGCTCGGAAAAGATCGCCGAGTACTCGGCGAAGATCACGGACAAGGAGGCCGACCCAGACAGGGTAAACGACGACCAGCTGTACTACACGTCGCTGGACGGCAACATGGCGGCTCAGTACGTGCTCGACGTGCCCGCTGGGAGCACGCTGTTTGGCGTGCCCGAGGTCCATGCGCGCCTCAGCACGACGGATGGCGACCGGGACGGGCTCATGATTACGGCGGCGCTCGTCGACGTGACGGAGGACGGTACCGACTTTAACGCATACGTCTCTCCAAACCCCATGTGCGCCAACGTACCCACAACGGATTTGGACCACTACCAGGTGGGAGGCGGCGCGCCGGAGGCCGACACAAAGGCGTTCAAACAGATGCCCACGCAGGCGAAGGTCGTCTCGTACGGTTGGACGGACCTGCAGAACCCCGGCTGTGGCGAGGACGCAAAGGAGTACGTGCTGCAGGAGGACAACGTGCAGCCCAACACGTACTACGACTACACCTTCTACATGATTCCCACCGCATACACCTTGGCGCCCGGCCACCAACTTAGGCTGGTGCTCACCACGTGGGACCCGTACCGCGCGTTTTTGGACGAGGACTACAAGTTGGACATGACGCGCGACGCCCGGTACTCGTTCTACACCTACGGCTACACCGTGGACAACGACGCGCTCCAGGTGCGGCTGCCCATGCGGTAGGCGCAGGCCTGTGCTTACATGAGGTCACGCGAGCGAGCACGAGCGGACTGGGAGGGGGGTTGGCCCCTTTCCCTCCTTACATGAGGTCACGCGCGTCCACGTCTATGGCGACGCTCATGGCGCGCGACACGTTTGCCTCGCGCACGCAGTCGGAGAGCACCGGGCCCATGCACGCGTTGGGCGGGGCCTTTACCAGCACGTGCCACCTGGTTCGGTCCTTTATGCGCTCCCTTGCGCAGGCGGAGGGTCCCACCACCTCCCAGCCCGCCATGCCTGAGGCATGCATGCGCAGCAGGTCGGCAATCGACCTGCAGGTTTGCTCCACCACCATGGGGTCTTTGCCCCACACGCACACGTTGGCAAGCCGCGTGAACGGCGGGTAGCGCCATTCCTCGCGTTCCGCTAGCTCCGCCTCCAGATATCCCGTCATGTCGTGGCGTGCCGCCGCGACGATGGCCGGATGCGTTGCCCAGTAGGTCTGCACCACCACCGTGCCCGGGCGCTCTCCCCTACCGGCGCGTCCCGCCACCTGCTCGAGCAGCTCGTAGGTGCGCTCGGCAGCCCTAAAGTCGGGAATCTTGAGGGTCGTGTCCGCATTGATCACGCCAACCAGCGTCACGTCGGGAAAGTCGAGTCCCTTCGCTATCATCTGCGTGCCCACGAGCACCGCACACGGGGCTGCGTCAAAGCGCTCCAGCAGCTTTTGGTGAGCACCCTTCTCGCGCGTGGTGTCGGCATCCATCCGCACGACCTCTATGCCCGCGTCCCCAAAACCGGCGGACTCGATGAGCAGGCGCAGCTCGTCCTCGACGCGCTGCGTGCCGACGCCGTATGCCCCCATGTACCGGCTGCCGCAGTTGGGACAGGCCGTGTGCGGGTCGGGCCAGGCGATCACCGGCCAGCTGCTCCCGCAGGTGTGGCACGAGAGCTCGTGCGTGCGCTCGTGATAGGTGAGCGAGGTGGAGCAGTGGGGACACTCCGGAACGCACCCGCACTCCCGGCACATGAGGAACGAGGCGAACCCGCGGCGGTTGTGCAGCAGCACCGCCTTCTCGCCCCGCTCAAAGACCCCTCGCAATCCGTTTGCGAGCTCGGCCGAGAAGATCGACCGACCGCCGCCACCGAACTCCGCCCGCATGTCCACGACCTTCACCTCGGGCAGAACGGCGTTGCCGGGACGCTCGTCCATCACCACTCGGGTCCAACTGACCCCGTTCCAGAGCCCCTCCCGGCAGCGGTGCAGGCTCTCCAGCGACGGGGTGGCAGAGCCCAGCACCAGGGCTCCGCCACGGGCGCGAGCCAGGTATGCCGCGACCTCCCGCGCATGGTAGCGCGGCGCGTTGTCCTGCTTGTAGGAGCCCTCGTGCTCCTCGTCTATCACCACGAGCCCCACGTCGCTCAAAGGGGCGAACAGGGCCGATCGCGCCCCCACCACCACGCGCACCGCACCGCTGCGAACCATGTCCCACTGGTCGAATCGCTCCCCTGCCGAGAGGCGCGAGTGCAGCACCGCCACGCTCGTGCCAAAGCGCGAGCGGAACCTGCCCACCGTCTGCGCCGTGAGCGCAATCTCGGGCACCAGCACGATGGCGCCACGCCCTCGCTCCAGGCAGCGTTCGATGCCGCTCAGGTAGACCTCGGTCTTGCCCGATCCCGTGACGCCGTCCACCAGCACCACGTCTCCGCGGCCCGCCTGGCAGGCACGGTCTATGGCGTCGAGCGCCTGCCGCTGCCCTTGGGTGAGCGTCTGCGGGCGCGGGGCGGCGGCGGACGAGAGCGTGCTGGCCTCGCCCCCGCGCACGTGACGCCGCTTCGTCACCTCCACGACGCCCTTTCGCGCAAGCGACTGGACCGCCGCGGCCGCACCCGGCGACGTTGCCCGCAGCTCGGCGAGGCGCATGGGACCGGAGCCAAGCGCCTCCAACACCTCACGTTGCCGCGCGGCGGTGCGTCTGGGCTCAAAGCCGTTCGCCGCGTCGGTAAGCGACACCCACCGGTCGTCCACGGCGCCCACGCGCGAGTCCTCCAGACGCCACTCGCCCGTCTGCTCGTCTCGCCTCATCCGGACGTTCTGCCCGGGCGCCAGGAACGGGCGGATAGCATCCGCGGGGCTACAGGCGTACTCGCGCGCCATCCATTCGGCCACGCGCGCGCCCGTCTCGTCGAACGCCGGCGCGGCCAGCACCTGCTCGACCGCGTGCACCTGGCTCGCGTCAAGACCTGCGGGAAGCTCGTCGCAGAGCCCGACCACGTATCCAACCGCCTTGCGATGCGCGAACGAGACCAACACCGTAGCGCCCACGCGCACCTCGTCGACCAGCGATTCCGGCACGGCATAGGAAAACGGCCTGTCCAGGGCTCGTGTTGGAATGTCCACTATCACAGACGCAAAAGCCATGGCCCACCGCTCTCCTTACGCTCGCATCAAGACCCGTGCAACAGACCCACGCCGGCCGCACGGCAACCGGCGTGGGCACACCAACGCTTCCTGCGCAGGACCCCGGTGTGCCGGGGTCCGTCCGCACATCATAGCGAGAAGTCGTACGTACCCAGCTTCTCGCCCGTCTCGTAGTTCGTGGCCACGAGCTTGCCGCGCACCTCGCCCAGCTCGCCATCCTCGCCCAGCGAGAGCTCGTCGCGCTGGAACCACAGCACCTCCAACGCGGTGTTGCCGGGATCGACGACCGCCATCAGCACCGGATCGACCTCCTTGCCGTTTGCGGCAAAGGCCCCGTCGTCCTGCACGACCATGCGTGCGGTGCCCTTGTTCTCGATCTCCAGCAAAAAGCCCGGGTCGCCCAAATAGGTGCCGCGTGCCCTCACCTTTATGGAGCAGTTCTTGTCGCTGGCCACCACCTCGTCGAGCTGCTCGGCATCCGCAAGCGGAGTCGTGCCGTCGGCCGCGTTCTGGAGGTCCTTCCTCAAAGATCCCAGGGTCTCCTCCAGGTTGGACTCGTCAACGTTTCCAAGCAGCGCGCTGACGTCTGCCGACTTCTTGTCCGACGGGTCGATCTGCACGAACGACTGCTCGTCGCTCCCGTCGGTGAGGTAGAGCTTGCCGTCCTTCTCGCGCAAGGTCTGCTTTGCCGAGACGCCGGCATCCGCGGACTCGCTCTCGCTAAACGTTACGGCCGCATCGCCGCCATCGCCTATCTCGAAGGTTCCGGTAACCGACATTCCAAACACCTCGTAGAGCACCGTGTGATCGGAGCCGACTATGAGGTAGACGCCCATGGCCTTGTAGAGGTCGAGCTCGTCTCCGGTGACCTCGTCTCCACCCGACGTCACTCCCTCGATGGCCCATGTGCCCACGTAGTCGTTCACACGATCCTCGGGCACGGCACTGCCGCACCCGAGGAGGGAGGTTACCAGGAGGAAGGCCGCGCACAGCGTTGCAAACAGTCGCCTGCCCATATGTTCCCCTCTATTGCCCGACGAGCCTTACTGCCGAGGCTTGCCGCACTCCATGCAGAACTTGCCGTCGTTCACGGCGCCGCACGAGCAGGTCCAGCTGCCGCCCTGGGGACGCGGGGTACCGCACTCCGTGCAGAACTTGCCGTCGTTTTGGGCGCCGCACTTGGGGCACGCCCATCCGGCGGCGGGCGCCGGCTTGGGCTTTCCGCAGTTCATGCAGAACTTGCCCGTGTTCTGGGTGCCGCACTCGCAGGTCCAGCCTCCCTGGGCACCGCTGCCAAAGCCGCCGTTGTCGGCCACGTTGTATGCGTTCTGCGCCTGATAGGGCTGTCCGACGCCCTGATACATGCCGGGCTGGTTCATGCCCATGCCGTTGCCGCCCATCTGCGCCATGTTCATGCCCATGAAGCCCGTCATGGCGCCGGCAGTGTTGCCCGCGGCCGTCTTCATGGCCTCGCCGGTGGCGTAGCTGGCGTTGGCCGCGCGCATGTTGGGATCGCGCATGACGGCCGTCATCTGCAGGCTCTTCAGACGCTCCTCGTCCTCGGGGTTGGCCGCGATGGAGTTGATGCCCACCTTCACGACCTGGAGGCCGCGCTCCTCGGTCCAGCTGGGCGACAGCACCTCGCGCATGGCCTTGGCCAGCTCCATGGTGTGGCCGGGCACGGCGCTGTAGCGAATGCCGTCGGCCGAGATCTGGGCGAAGGAGGGCTGCAGCGCGGTGAGGAACTCGCTCTTGAGCTGGCTGTCGAGCTGGTTGCGCTTGAAGTCGCCCGTCACGTTGCCGGCAACGTTCTTGTAGAACAGCAGCGGGTCGACAATCTTGTAGGAGTACTCGCCGTTGCAGCGCACCGAGATGTCAACGTCGAGGCCGATGTTCTTGTCGACCACGCGGAAGGGCACCGGCGTGGGCGTGCCGAACTTGTTGCCCATGATCTCCTTGGTGTTGACGAAGTACACGCGCTGGTCGTTGGCCTCGCTGCCGCCAAAGGTGAAGCGATAGCCGATGCGCTCGAACGTCTTCTTGATGCCGGCGCCCAGGCCGCCGTAGAACACGGAGGCCTCGGTGCCGGAGTCGAATACGAACTCGCCGGCCTCCGCGCACACCTCGATGATCTCGCCCTGCTGCACGATGAGCATGCACTGGCCTTCGTTGACGGCGATGATCGACCCGTTGGTGATGATGTCGCCGCCCTTGTTCTTTCCCCTGCCCTGCTTCCTCTGGCCCTTGGTCATGAGCACGTCGCCGGTGAGCGAATCACAGTAGAAGTAGTCGCGCCACTGGTCGGCGAGAACGCCAGACGCCGCTCCGATGCCTGCCCTGAGAAGTCCCATGCTATCCTCCGTTCCCCCGCCATATCGCAGGGATTGCTCGGCTCAACAATTTGCTTCATATAATAGCGCTTTTGCGCAACTTGGTTACGTCGGAGCTCCACCGCAATACTCGCGCTCAACGTTTCTTCCCCAGGCACTCAGAACGTAACCACGACTCGCGTATCAGCACGTTGAAGAATCGCAATCCCGTCGCGCACACAACACTCGTTGGATCCTGGCATATTCTTGCGTTGCCATAGTCTCTGGAGGTGCTCGGGTCATCACTTGCGTGTTTCGTGCAAATCTAACATCTACAACTTGCGTGTTTCGTGCTATATTGCATTCATAAACTTGCGTGTTTCGTGATTATGCGAGGTAGAATGCTACGGCGGAAACTGTACGATAACTTGCTCGAGTGGAAGCACACCGATGCTGGGAAAACCGCCCTTCTGGTAAAGGGCGCACGACGCGTCGGCAAGTCCACCATGGTGAGCGAGTTCGGCCGCAGGGAGTACCGATCGTGCATCGTCATCGACTTCTTCGAGGCCACCGAGGAGCTGAAGCAGGACTTCCGGGACCTCGCCAACGACCTCGACACGCTCTTCCTGCAAATCATGGCACGCTACGGCACCACCCTCTACGAGCGGGAGTCCCTCATCGTGTTCGACGAGGTGCAGTGCTTCCCCTTCGCGCGCGGAATGATCAAGTACCTGGTGGCCGACGGGCGCTACGACTACGTCGAGACGGGCTCCCTCCTCTCCATACGCCAGAACGTCGCAGACATCGTCATTCCCTCCGAGGAACACTCCGTCGCGCTTGAGCCCATGGACTTCGAGGAGTTCTGCTGGGCCATGGGCGAGGAGCCGCTGACTCGCCTCATCGCATCCAGTTTCGGGCGGCTCAGGCCCCTCCCCGACGACCTGCACCGCAAGGCCATGAGGCTCTTCCGCGAGTACATGCTGGTGGGAGGCATGCCCGAGGTGGTGGACGGATACGTGCGGACGAGAGATTTCGCACGTGCGGATGCGACGAAGAGACAGATTCTCGAGCTCTACCGCAACGACGTGGGAAAGTTTGCCGGCGCATCGCAGTACCGCGTCACGAACGTGTTCGACGCGATCCCAGGCCAGCTCTCAAAGCACGAGAAGCGGTTCAAGCTGTCGAGCATAAGCAAGGACGCGCGGATGCGCACCTATGAGGAGGCGTTCTTCTGGCTTGGAGACGCAAGAATCGCCAACATCGCCTATGCCTCTACGGACCCTTCGGTAGGGTTGGGCCTGAGCTCCGAACATGCGACGCTTAAGTGCTACCTCGCCGACACGGGTCTCCTCGTGAGCCTGTCATTCCCCGACATGGGCCTCGAACCGGAGTCCGTGTACCAGCAGGTGCTCCTCGGCGGTCTGGGAGTCAACGAGGGGATGCTCGTCGAGAACATCGTCGCCCAGCAACTCGTGGCCGCTGGTCACAGCCTGTTCTTCTACTCGTCCTACGATCGCGAGGACAGCTCGAACCGCATGGAGGTCGATTTCCTCGTGGTGCGCCCATATCCCAACGCTGCCATGAAGCCGCGCGTCTCCCCCATAGAGGTCAAGTCGCCGAGGCAGTACAGCACCGTCTCGCTGGACAAGTTCAAGGCCAAGTTCGGCTCGCGCGTCGGCGTACAGTACGTAGTGCATCCCAAGCAGTTGAGGTTGGAAGGCGACCGCATATACCTCCCCCTCTACATGGCATACCTGCTGTAGACGGCGCCGGGCATTCGGTGAAAATCGGCAGTCGCAAAACCTGACGAGGCCATGCCACGAGTTCCTATCATTTGCAGGGACACGCAAGGTGCTGAGACGCATAAGGCGTTGCGGCGAGCTTTGGTCGCCTTAAGGGCAGCCCATCAAAGGAGGTGACACACTCTGGCGACGGGCGAGGTGCTGCAAATCATTGCCCCTTCAAAAGCTCCCAAGCAGGTTGCTATCCTTGGAATATTACCATTTGCAACGTTTTTAGTTTACCATTTGCAGCGTTTTTACTTTCGGGTGGTGTCCCAAAAGCTCTACGCACCGAGCCTGCCCGCGCTCCACTCTGCCACGCGCTCGCGCATGCCCTCCACGTCCAGCACACCGTAGGCGAACCCCTTGCGCACGAGCTCGTCGGGGAGGAACTCGTCGTACTTGTCGAACACGGGAACCTCGCCCGGATACACCAGCTCCATGGGGTCGAACTCCTGCGCCACCACGTCCTGCAGGGTGCGTAGGAACTCATCCTCGTTGGAGCGCATCCTAAACTGGATGTAGTACGGCCGCGAGACGTCCACGCCCTTTATGCCCAGACCCGCCGGCATGCGCAGCTTGATGACGCGCTCCAGGGCCAGAAACGCATAGGTCCCCAGCCAGGGGAACAGCGCCCAGGTGTCACCTCCCAGGTTCACAAGCGGACGCGCGGTAACGCCGGCGTTGAGCGCCACCGTGCGCGCGTGCATGAGCCGCGCACGGGCGTTGTCGCGCAGGTACGGGTAGTCCCTCTGCTCGCGTAGGACCTGGTGCATCCGCTCGAGCACGCGCGTGTTGATGTCGCCCGGGCACTCGCCAAAGTACGCGGGCACCTTCCCCCTCACCTGGGTGCAGTACACGAGACGGCGCTTGTGGTCGACCTCCTCGACGATCCACACGTGTCCCGCGATTGCGAGCTTCTCGCCTGCCGGAGGGGGCTGCACGACCGTTCCCAGTTCCTGCGACTCCGACCTCACCGTGTACTCCTCGCTCTCCACGAACACGCCGTAGAAGCGGAAGTTGTTGGTTACGCGCTCGCCCGCCAGTCCCACTATGAGGCCGCCGGTCTCGGTCCACTGCACATGCCCGATCTGGAGCAGGTGGCGCAGGAGCACCCGATAGTCCTCCTCGCTCACGCGATGGAAGTACGCGAGGCTCAGCACGCGACCAGCCAGCGCTGCCGGGGTCATCTCCCCTCCCGAGGCGAGCGTCGCCATGGTCTGGTGGTAGAGCAGACTGTAGGGCAGGCGGTCGAGGCGCGGCGGCTCGACCCACCGCTCCTCGATGTAGAGCTGCACCAGGGCGATGCCCTGCAGCAGCTTCCAGGGTATTGTCTCGCTCACCATGGCACGGGGCTCGGGCGGGTCCTCGCGCATGACGAACCACATCTCGGGCGGCGCGCCCCGACGTCCGGTACGTCCCATGCGCTGCAGAAACGCGCTCACGGTAAACGGCGCGTCGATCTGGAACGCACGCTCGAGGCGGCCGATGTCGATGCCCAGCTCCAGCGTCGCGGTGGTGCAGGTGGTGAGCGCGAGGTCGTCGTCGCGCATGAGGTCCTCCGCGGTCTCCCTAAAGCTCGACGACAGGTTGCCGTGGTGGATGAGGAAGCGGTCTGGCTCGCCGTTCGCCTCGCAGTAGCCACGCAGCGTCGTGGTGACCGCCTCGCAGTCCTCGCGCGAGTTGGAGAACACCAGGCATTTGCGCCCGCGCGTGTGCTCGTATATGTAGCCGATCCCGGGGTCGGCATTCTCCGGCGCCCGGTCGTCTGGCTCGGGAACCGCGACGTCTGCAAGGTCGAGCCGCGGCCGCCCGAGCTGGGTGCTTGCGTCTCCGACCGCAGGCAGCTCGGCGGGATCGCACTCCTCCACCATCACGTCCACGTGGGACGAGCGCCCCGCATGAGCGCCCCCGTCGTCCTCGGCCGCCTGGGTGCCGTAGGTGTAGAAGTGCTCCATGGATATGCGCCATGTCTGGCCCACCCGCTCGACGCGGGGTATGACCGTGGAGCGTCCCGTTCCCTGCGAGAGCAGCTCTCCCGTGGCCTCGGGATCGCCGATGGTCGCCGAGAGCCCAATGCGTCGGGGGTTGCATCCCGCCAGGCGCGAGAGCCGCTCTATGAGGCACAGGGTCTGGCCGCCGCGATCGCCGCGAAGCAGCGAGTGCACCTCGTCTATCACCACGAACCGCAAGTCGCAGAACAGGCGCGACACGGCCGCGTGGCGATGGAGCAGCATTGCCTCCAGCGATTCGGGGGTTATTTGCAGGATGCCGCTCGGCCGCTTTACCATGCGGGCCTTGTGGGACGCGGACACGTCCCCGTGCCAATGCCACACGGGTATGTTGGCCTCGCGGCACAGGTCGCTGAGCCGATAGAACTGGTCGTTGATGAGCGCCTTGAGCGGCCCAATGTAGATTGCCCCCACCGACCTGGGCGGATCCTCGTCGAACAGCGTGAGGATGGGAAAGAACGCCGCCTCGGTCTTTCCAGACGCCGTCGACGAGGTGAGCAGCACGTGCTCGTCGGTGTTGAAGATGGCATCGCCCGCGGCAACCTGTATGCCGCGCAGCGACTCCCATTCGTGGGCGTATATGAAGTCCTGCACGAAGGGGGCATAGCGGTCGAATACCTGGGGCATGGTCGTCTCCTTCCGCCGGCTGCCTGAGATGAGGCGAGCTAGATGGTGAACTCCGCATATCCGGGCGCAACGTCCGCCTCGTCGTCTGGCCCCTCGGGCTTGGCGTGCACGAACGAGCCTGACCCAAGCAGCCCCGCGACGGTAAGCGACGGGTCCTGCCACATGATGTCGAGCATCTCGATGAGGTCGCGGATGACCTCGCGAGGCGTTATGTGGCTGCTTGCCCCCACGCGTCCCAGCTCGAGCTGGAGGAACTCCACCAGGTCGTTGTCGTCGAGCGTCCGCTGGTACCCAAACAGGTCGGCGTGGATGTCGGCGAGCTTCTCGGAGAGCACGAGCAGCTCCTCGTGGGTGAGAGGCTGCAGCCGAATAACCGGCGCCAACAGGTCCACCAGGCCCTCGCGCCCAAAGCGCCCCTGGGTGAGCCGGGAGCGGAGCGCCTCGTAGGAGTACAGGCCGCGACGGCGGTCCTCTATGCATTGGGGCGTGCCGCTCATAATGACGCCAAGGTGCTCGGCCCTGCCCTGGAGGGCGTCGTTGTACATGGTGAGTATCTTCTCGTAGTTGTACTGGCGCGCGATGGCATGGGGAATCTTGTACAGGTTGACCAACTCATCCACCAGCACGACCAGTCCCGCATAGCCGGCCCCCACGAGGAACCGAGCGAGCAGCTTAATGTAGTCGTACCAGTCGTCGTCGGTGATGATGCAGGAGACCCCCAGCTCCGACTTAGCCTCGGTCTTGGTGCGATACTCCCCGCGGAACCACTTGCTCACATATGCCTTGGTCTCGTCGTCGCCCTCCACGTGCGCCCGATAGTAGGCAGCCAGAAGACGGGCGAAGTCGAACCCGTGCACCAGCTCCCTGAGGTCCGCGATCACGAGGTAGATGCGACGCTCCACCTCGTCGGCAAAGGACGGGTCGTCTGGCAGGATGCCCGAAGAGGCCACCTCCGCCTGCACGCCCGAGATCCATCGGTCGAGCACCAGCGTGAGCGCTCCTCCCTCGGGTCGCGTGCGCGTGGACAGGTTGCGAACCAGCTCGCGATAGGTGGCGAGGCCCTGTCCCTTGCCGCCCTGGAGCCGTCGCTCGGGAGACAGGTCGGCATCGGCAACCACGAAGCCCTTTCCCATGGCATGGTTGCGAATCGTCTGCAACAGGAAGCTCTTGCCACTGCCATAGCGACCCACCACAAACCGAAACGACGCGCCGCCATCGGCCACGATGTCCAGGTCGCGCAGCAGGGCCCCGATCTCAGCCTCGCGGCCCACGGTAATGTAGGGCAGTCCCACGCGTGGGACGACACCGCCCTTGAGCGAGTTGACAAGAACGGTTGCGATGCGTTTGGGAACACGAACGCGTTGCTCTGCCTGTGCCATGGATAGCCTTTCGTCGAGTGTTTGCACTAGTATAGCCATCCGCGATGCCAATTGCGAACGAATGTACTAGAAATGGAGAGGAACGCCCCAATTCGTTCTAGCCACGTGCTCGTGGAGCACCCGGCGCACTCCGCTCAGCCTGGCGGCCGCTCATCCCAACGCGTTTCGCACGTCTTGCTCGTAGTCTTCCACGAGCACCGGCACGTCGCCGTCGAACTCGACGACCGTGTCGCCCACCACGTCCAAAAATGCCTCGTTGATGGCATCGACGACGAGTGAGAGGAAGGGCGTGGCCGCCGGAGGGACCTCGCCGTCGAGCAGGGATCGCAGTAGGCGGAGCTGCTCGTCGGTAAGCTCGACGGCAGTCCCGGCGCCCACAGGTGCGCCCACAGGTGCGCCCACTGGTGCGCCAACCGGGACGCCCGGATCGTCTATCGTGCGGGACGCATGCTCCAAGGCCGTGTCCTCGTCCACTGCCATGGGCGCAGCGGGAGCCTCCTCGTCCGCGCGCTCCTCGTCGGTGAGCAGCGCCTCGCGCGTGCGGACCGACGCCGAGCGGATGCCGCGAAGCTCCGACCAGTCAATCCGAATGCGGGAGGCCTCCTCCTCGGCCCTCCGCTTGAGCAGCGCGGCAATCTCCTCGTCCACGAACTTGCCTTGGTATTTGGGCAGGCTCCGCTCCTTGAGAGGGTGCTTGTCGCCGGTGGCCATGCGCATGCGGCAGTCTATGGCATGCATGAGATTGCCAAGCTCGCGATTCGTCTCGACCCGCGAGCAGGGCGTCTCGTACCACCAGAAGCCGTTCCTGCACAGGTAGCGCTCTGTGGGCGCAATCTCGTAGGTCACGTCGGGGTGTTGCTCGGGTGCCCAGAAGATGGCGTTGGGAAACATCGTGTACACCCGTTTGGCCGGCCCCCCAAACAGCCCCTCCATGTAGTCCGTCTTGCGGCGCTTGTGGCAGTGCTCGACCATGCGACCAAACACGCGCGCGCATACGGCCGCCACGTCCTCGCGGTGCTCCCTCACGTAGCGAGACCGCTCTGCGCGATACCGAGAGAGGGCGCACAGGGCGTCGAGCACGTCCTCCTCACTTGGCAGCCCCTCATCACCCGTCGCAGGCCACGGGCCACCCGTGGACGCGAGCAGCACCCGTTGGGCCTCCTGAAGCAGAACCACCCCTCGCATGAGGGGCGTGCCCTCCCCCGGTTCCAAGAGCGACCGGTCCAGGCCGTAATATATAACGTAGTCGTGAATCCAGCGCGACGGCAGGATGCGAAACGACGGAGCAACTTCCTTGTACGCATGCCACAACCGCTCGAGTTGCGCAAACCCCTCCTGCCCCGGCTCAACCCCAATGCCACACAACAGCTCGTAGGCATGCACATACAAGAAGCTGGTGGGCGCCTCGGGCGTCTGGCCCGCCCGGAGCCTCGTTCGCCAGGTAAAGTAGCAGCGAAGGTCGTGGTCGCTCATCTCGTTGTAGGTGGGATAGTACTGGGAGAGCCGGGACACGCCGTCGTAGTCGTCCTCGAAGTCCTCCATGTGCTTTCCCTGCAGGTAGAAGAGCCGCGACCCCCCTCCGGCATAGGACGTCGCCCATCCGCGGTGCTTCCGCGCGATGGCGCGCATCTCCCTGTACCGTTTGGGCATTGCCGCGCGGCGCGGGCGCTCAGGCGCAGGTGCCTGCCCCTCCGTCCGAACCTGGCGGTACGCTTGCCCAAACGCGTCCGCGCCCGTGCGCAGGATCGGCTCATCCCTGTACACGCGCTGCGAGAACACCCGGGACTGCTCATACCTATCGCTCGAGAGAATCTTGGAGACTATGTCGTCGGCCCTGCTCATTCCACGGCGGCAAGCAACTCGTCCACGCGATCCGTGCGTTCCCAAGTGAAGTCGGGATCGTTCCTGCCAAAGTGTCCATAGGCCGCCGTCTTCCTAAAGATGGGGCGCCTCAGGTCCAGGTCGCGGATGATGGCGCCGGGACGCAGGTCGAACACGCGGGCGACCGCCTGCTCGATCTTGCGCTCGTCGACCGTCGCCGTGCCAAACGTGTCGACCATTATGGATACGGGCTCGCTGATGCCGATGGCATAGGCAAGCTGTACCTCGCAGCGGTGCGCAAGGCCGGCGGCCACCACGTTCTTCGCCACCCAGCGTGCCGCATAGGCGGCCGACCTATCGACCTTCGTGCAGTCCTTGCCGCTAAATGCTCCCCCGCCATGGCGTCCCATGCCGCCGTAGGTGTCGACGATGATCTTCCTGCCCGTAAGGCCGGTGTCACCCATGGGTCCTCCCACCACGAATCTTCCGGTGGGGTTAACGTATATGCGTGCGTCGTCCCAAGCGATTCCCGCCTCGTCCAGCACGGGGGCGATCACATGCTCAAGCATGTCGGCCTTTATCCCATCCATGTCCTCCACGTTGGGGGCATGCTGTGTCGAGATCACCACGGCACGTACCTCTACGGGCACATCGCCCTCGTAGCGCACGGTCACCTGCGTCTTGCCGTCGGGGCGCAGGTAGGGCAAGGTACCGTCCTTGCGAACCGCCGCGAGCCGCATCGCCATATGCTGGGCCAAGAAGTACGGCATGGGCATGAGCGTCTCGGTCTCGTCGGTGGCATACCCAAACATCATCCCCTGGTCACCGGCACCGAGGCGTGCGACCTCGTCCTTGTCCGCGCGGGCAAAGGTGCCGTCGACCCCCTGCGCGATGTCGGGACTCTGCTCGTGAATCATGTTGATCACGCCACACGTCTCGTGGTCGAACCCGTACTTCGCGCGGTCGTACCCAATCTCGCGTATGGTCTCGCGCACGACCCTTTGCACGTCCACGTTGGACTGCGTGCGAATCTCGCCCGCGACGATCACCGACCCGGTGGTGAGGAGCGTCTCGCATGCGCAACGGACGTCCGCGAGCGATGCGACGGCGCCGTTGGAGGAGACGTGGCCCATGCGCTCCAGCTCCGCCTCCTCGGCCAGTATTGCATCGAGGATGGCGTCCGAGACTTGGTCCGCTATCTTGTCGGGATGGCCCTCGGTCACGCTCTCCGAGGTGAACAGATACTCCCTGGCCATACAGACCCCCTCCATTCTGGCGCGTCTGCGCCGTCGCGGGGCAAAAAGCCCCTCCGATACGAAGGGGCCAGCATGTGCGGCGTGCTTACTGTCCCCCGTCTTCCAGGCCAGCAAGGGCCTGCCGAGAATTGGCACCGTTCCCTTTGGGAGGTTGCCGGAGCGTCGTGGGGCTCGGTCCCTCAGCTCTATGCGCCCGTGCGGGCACCTCTTGACGAGTGGCCCTAGTGTATCAGACGAGTGCGAGGTCCGTGCGGTAAAATGGCGTTCGTTCCCATCTTGACCAAGGTGCAAGTCCTCGCGACCGCGAGATGGAAAACGCAAAAGGATGGATGCGCATGGATGTACAAGCTGTTGGTGGCATGCTGTTGCCGTTTGTGGGCACGTCGCTCGGTGCGGCCATGGTGTTTTTGCTTAGGGACGCAATCTCCAAGACGCTCCAACGCGTCCTTACGGGGTTTGCGGCCGGCGTGATGGTGGCCGCCTCGTTTTGGAGCCTGCTGTTGCCCGCGCTCGAGGGGTCGCAGCACATGGGCAGGCTCTCGTTCGTCCCGGCGGCAGTCGGCTTTTTGCTGGGAATGGGATTCTTGCTCCTGCTCGACGAGATAACGCCCCACATGCACATGGACCACGAGGAGGAGGGACCCAAGAGCAGCCTGAGGCGCACCACGAAGCTCATCCTTGCGGTTACCCTGCACAACATTCCCGAGGGCATGGCAGTTGGGGTGGTGTACGCCAACCTGCTGGCGGGCGACGGCTTGGTGAGCGCGGCCGGTGCCCTGGTGCTAGCCCTTGGCATTGCCATACAGAACTTCCCGGAGGGCGCCATCGTCTCCATGCCGCTGCGAGCCGAGGGCATGCCCAAGGGCAAGACGTTTTTGTATGGCGTGCTCTCGGGCGCGGTGGAGCCCGTGGCCGCCTTCGTCACGGTCCTGGCGTCGAGCCTTATCTCGTCTATGCTCCCCTACCTGCTGGCCTTTGCCGCCGGCGCCATGTTCTACGTGGTGGTGGAGGAGCTCATCCCCGAGATGAGCGAGGGCGAGCACTCCAATGTGGGCACCATCGCCTTTAGCATGGGATTCGTTCTCATGATGGTCCTCGACGTCGCGCTGGGGTGAGGCTATCCCTGCTCCTTTGCGGCCTTGAGCGCGATCTCCATCATCTGCGTAAAGGATGACTGGCGCTCCTGGGCCGAAAGTCCCTCGCCTGAGAGCGGCAGGTCCGAGACGGTCATGATGGCCAAGGCCCTCTTGCCCGCCTTGGAGGCAACGAGGTACAGGCCCGCGGCCTCCATCTCCACCCCGAGCACACCCATGCTTGCCCATGCCTCGTGCACGCTCGGATCGCAGTAGAAGACGTCCGTGGAGAGCAGGTTTCCCACGTGATAGGTGGCGCCGGTGCCCTCGGCGGCGCGCACCGCGCTGCGCAGCAGGCCAAAGTCGGCAATCGGGGCAATCGTTCCGGGCAATCCATACTGCGCCGCAACGTTGGAGTCGGTGCAGGCCGCCTGGGCAATGAGGATGTCCCGCAGCCCAACCTGGGGCGCCAGGCCGCCAGCCGAGCCAATGCGGATGATGCTCTGTACCCCATAGTGGTGGTAGAGCTCGTACGAGTATATGGAGATGGAGGGAATCCCCATTCCGCTGCCCATTACCGAGACGCGCGTGCCCTCGAACGTGCCGGTGTAGCCCAGCATCCCCCGCACCCTGTTGAAGCATGTCACGTCCTGCAGGTAGTGCTCCGCAACGTAGCGTGCGCGCAGCGGGTCCCCCGGCATAAGGACCACCTGGGCGATGTCGCCCGCCTCTGCCTCGTTGTGTGGTGTCGCCATGTTAACTCCCGTCAGTCCACGTAATGGTATGCGACGGGCCCCCGCTCGCGCAAGGGCCCGTGTTCGTGCGAGCAAACCTCGCTATCGATCCTCTCGGAAGTATGGCAGACCCAGACTCTCCGGGGGTTGGTTCTCCCGCTTGTTGCGCGTACTGGTAAGGACCAGCACCACGATGGTGACCACGTAGGGCAGCATCTTGTAGAGCTCCTTTATGGCCAGGTCGGTGCCCGTGGGGATGAACAGGTGCAGGATGTAGAGGCCGCCAAAGAGTATGGAGGCCGGGATGCTCGCACCCGGACGCCAGATGGTAAAGATGACCAGGGCGATGGCCAGCCAGCCACGGTCGCCAAACGCGTCGTTGGCCCAGATACCGTTGGCGTAGTCCATTACGAAGTACAGGCCGCCCAAACCCGCGATGACGCATCCCGCACAGGTGGCCACATACTTGTAGCGCGTAATGTTGATGCCGGCGGCGTCGGCCGTGGCGGGGTTCTCGCCCACGGCGCGCAGCTGCAGGCCGATGCGCGTGCGGTTGAGCATGAACGAGGCGCCGATCGCAATGAGGATGGCAACGTACGCGAGGAAGCCGTAGCTCAGGAAGAGCTGTCCGAACCAGCCCGTAGCTCCCGCAAAGGGCAGTGTGGTCCTAAACAGGCTGCTCGTCGCCGTGAGCGAGATGGAGGGAATGTCGGCGCCGGTGAGCTTGATGAGCGACCCGCCAAAGAAGTTGCCCACGCCCACGCCAAAGGTCGTCATGGCAAGGCCGGTGACGTTTTGGTTGGCGCGCAGGGTAACGGTGAGGAAGCAGTAGATGAGCCCCATGAGCAGCGAGCCCAGTATGCAGCACGCCAGGGGGATGAGGATGCCAAGCACCGGGTTGATCTGAGACGGATCGGACAGCGTGCGCTCATAGAGGAACGAGCCAATGACGCCGCAGATGCCACCCACGTACATGACGCCCGGGATGCCCAGGTTGAGGTTGCCGGACTTCTCGGTGACGATCTCGCCCGTGCAACCAAACAGCAGGGGGATGCCCTGTGCTACGGCGCGTGGAAAAAACGTAATCAAGAAATCAAACATTATCCCAGCTCCTCCACACTCTTCCCCTTGTTATGGCTAAGCACGACCCTATAGGTAATAAAGAACTCGGTACCAATGATGAAGAACAGGATGATTCCGGTGAGGATGTCTCCAAAGCTCTGGTTGAGTCCGTAGGTCGTGGCGATCTCGCTGGCACCGTGGCTCATAAACTCGATGAGGCCGCTCGAACCGATCATGATGAGGGGGTTGAACTTGGCGAGCCAGGCGACCATGACCGCCGTGAAGCCGCGTCCCGCGGCAATGCTGGTGGTGAGCGTGTGCGCAGACCCACCGACGAGCAACATGCCGGCAAAGCCGCACAGCGCACCCGAGATGATGAGCGTGCGAACGATGACCTTGCTCACCTTTATGCCCACGTATCGGGCGGTGCTGGGAGACTCGCCCACCACCGAGATCTCGTAGCCCTGCTTGCTGTAGTTGAGGTACACGTACATGCCCACGGTGAGCAGGGCCACCAAAAGGACGATGAGCAGGTGCTTGTTCCCCGCGATCGTGGGCAGCCAACCGGCACTGGATTGCTGGTTGATAACGCCGATGGTGCCCGACCCCTTGGGGTTCTCCCACACGATTACGTAGAAGGCCACGAGTTGTGTGGCCACGTAGTTCATCATGAGCGTGAAGAGCGTCTCGTTGGTGTTGAACTTCGCCTTGAAGAAGGCTGGGACTGCCGCCCAGAGTGCGCCCGCGGCCACCGACGCCACAAACATGATGGCGATGAGTGCGGCGTTGGGAACCTTGTCCCCCAAAAGGATCATGCATGCCGCCGAGGCGAGGCCACCGGCCAGGATCTGTCCCTCGCCGCCCAGGTTCCAAAACTTCATGCGGAACGCCGGCGTGAGCGCAAGCGACACGCACAGGAGCAATGCCACCTCCTGCAGCATGATCCACACCTTGCGTGGGGAGCCAAACGACCCCTGGATCATGGTGGCATACACGCCTATGGGATTCAGGCCCGTCGCGATGGCCGTAATGATGCCGCATACCACGAGCGCGACGCCAATCACCCCAAGACGAATCGCCACCGACTGGGCAAGGGGCATCTCCTTGCGCTTTACCACATGTATCACTGGTCGTCGCCTCCCCCCAGCTTCGTCATCATTAGGCCGACCTCGTTCTTGGTGGTGGTGCGACCGTCCACGATGCCGCTCACCTTGCCGCCGCACAACACGAGGATGCGGTCGCACAGCTCGAGCAGCACGTCCAGGTCCTCGCCCACGTAGATCACGGCCACGCCGTTGCCCTTTTGACGGTTGAGCAGGTCATAGATGAGGTACGACGAGTTTACGTCCAGACCGCGCACCGCGTATGCCGAGAGGAGCACCGTGGGCGCCGCGGCGATCTCGCGGCCAACCAGCACCTTTTGCACGTTGCCTCCCGAGAGCTTGCTCACGGGCGTGGAGATGCTCGGGGTGCTCACCTCCAACTCGTCCACCACGAGCTCGGCGAGGTGGCGCGACTCCTTGCGGTTGGTGAGCGGCGAGGTGCCCCGCCTAAACGAGCGCAGCATCATGTTGTCGGTGAGGTCCATGCTTCCCACCAGGCCCATGCCCAAACGGTCCTCGGGCACGAACGATAGCACGACGCCCATGTCGGCGATCTTGAGGGGATCCATGCCAATGAGCTGCTCCACCTGCTCGTCGTCCACGTTGTACTCGATCGAGCCGCTCTCCACCGGCTGCAGGCCGGCTATGGCCTCGAGCAGCTCCTTTTGACCAGAGCCCGAGATGCCCGCGATGCCCAAGATCTCGCCGGTAAAGGCGGTAAAGGACACGTTGTCGAGCTTGGTCACCCCCTCGCGGTTCTTTACCGTGAGGTTCTTCACGCGGATGCGCTCCATGCGATACTTCATCTCGGGGTCGGGACGGTCGATGTTGAGCGTCACCTGTCGGCCCACCATCATGTTGGTCATCTCGGCGGTCGTGGCCTCGGAGGTGACCATCTCGCCCACGTACTCGCCCTTGCGCAGGACCGCGACGCGGTCGCTGATGTCCTTTACCTCGTTGAGCTTGTGGGTGATGATGATGATCGCCTTGCCGTCATCGCGCATGTTTCGCAGCACCGCAAAGAGCTTGTCGGTCTCCTGCGGGGTGAGAACGGCCGTGGGCTCGTCCAAGATGAGCAGGTCGGCGCCACGATAGAGCACCTTTACGATCTCGACCGTCTGCTTTTGCGACACCGACATGTCGTAGACCTTTTGGTTGGGGTCGACGTCGAAGCCGTAGGTGTCGCAGATCTGCTGGATCTTACTTGTCGCGGCGGCAAGGTCAAACTTGCCCTTGTCCTTGAGGCCCAGCACGATGTTCTCGGTTGCCGTGAACACGTTGACCAGCTTGAAGTGCTGGTGGATCATGCCGATGCCGTAGTCGAACGCGTCCTTGGGCGACCCGATCTCCACGCGCTTGCCATCGATCTCGATGTAGCCGCTGTCGGGATAGTAGATGCCCGAGAGCATGTTCATGAGAGTGGTCTTGCCGCTTCCGTTCTCGCCCAGCAGCGCCAGGACCTCGCCACGGTTGATGTCAAGACTCACGTTCTTGTTTGCCTGCACCGCACCAAACGATTTGCTGATGCCGTGCATGGAAACTGCCGGTTTCGTTACCTGCAAAGTTCCTCCTTGCCTGCCTCGGCCATCCTACCTGCCAATCCTCCCAAAAACGACAATGGGGGACCAACCAAGAGTCGTCCCCCATCGTCATTGCGTCTACACGTCTAACCCACTTACCGACGGTGGTGTCTTAGTACTTGCTGTCCAAGAACGTGATGCCGTCGATCTGCAGGTCGAAGTACGGAGCCGAGCGGTACTCGGACTCGTGGAAGTAACCGTCGGACACGACCTCGGTCTCGTGCTCCATGTCCTTGTCGCTGTCCACGTCGGCCTTGTAGGTGGAAAGCGGTTTGCCCTCCACGGTAAAGGTGGAGACGTCGAAGACGTGCAGCTTACCAGACTTGAGCTGCTCCTCGACCTCCTTGATCTTCTCGGCGGTGCCCTTGGCGGCAACGGCCTCGTTGAGCTCGGTGAGCATTACGGAGCCGGTATCGAGCGTGCCCACGTAGTCCGTCTCGATCTCCTTGCCGGACATGACGGCGCCGATGGCGTCCTGATAGTACGGGGTCCAGTTGATGCGGGAGGAGACGATGAAGGTATTGGGGCAGGCCTCCTGCGTGCTGCCGTTGTACGACACGTTGGGAACGCCCGCGTTCTCGCAGGTCGTGGGGGCGCCCATGGAGTCGGCGTGCTGGGAGATGAGCACGCACCCGTTGTTGATGAGCTTGGTGGCACCCTCCTGCTCGAGCGCCTGGTCGTACCAGGAGCCGGTAAAGGTAACGTCCATGGTCACCTCGGGCACGATGCTCTTGGCACCCAGGAAGAAGGAGGTAAAGCCACTGATGACCTCGGCGTAGGTGAAGGCGCCCACATAGCCCATCTTGGCCTTGTCGGCGGTGATCTTGCCGGCGTCGATCATCTCCTTTAGCTTCATGCCGGCGGCGACGCCCGCGAGATAGCGGCCCTGATAGATGGCCGCAAAGGCGTTGTGGTAGTTGGGGAGGCCCTCGGTGTGCGCCTTGGTGCCGGTGGCATGGCAGAACTGCACCTCGGGGAAGTCCTTTGCCGCCTGGATCATGTAGTCCTCATGGCCAAAGGAGTCGGCGAAGATGATCTTGCACCCGGCGTCGGCCAGCTCGGAAGCGGCCTCAAGGCACTCGTTGCTCTCGGGGACGTTCGTCTTGATGAGGAAGTCCTGGCCCTCCTCGCCGATCTCGAGACCCTTGCAGGCCTCCTTGAACCCATTGATGAAGTTGAGGTCGTAGGTGGAGTTCTCGTCATGCAGGCAGATGAGGCCGACCTTGATCTTGTCGCCACCGGTCGGCGCATCGCCGGTCGATGCGGAGCCACCACCACAGCCGGCAAGGGCCATCGTGGCCGCGCTTCCCAGACCGAGGGCAAAGAACCCGCGACGGCTCATCGTAACCTTGTTGAACATGCTCATACTCTTCCTTCCTAATGCCGAACAGTATTTCCAACAGCTCACGAACGGAATACGATCTCGTGCGCTGACATGGACTCGATCATCGCCATCGACTCGATGCGCACGCCCTGGGCGCGCAGCTCGTCTCCGGCTCCGGTAAAGCACTTCTCGATGGCGATTGCCACACCCACCATCTCGCAATGTGCCTGTTCGCAGAGGTCCATCAGACCCCTGAGCGCGTGACCGTTCGCAAGAAAGTCGTCTACGATCAGCACGCGGTCGGTGGGCAGCAGGTAGTCGCTGCTCACCACGATGTTGTAGTCCACCCCATGCGTGAAGGAATGGACCTTGGCGGCATAGACGTCGCCGTCCACGTTGCTCGTGCGGTGCTTCTTGGCAAAGAGCACGGGGACGCCCATGGTCATACCGGCGGCCGCGGCGATCGCTATGCCGCTTGCCTCGATGGTAAGAACCTTGCTAACCCCACAGCCCTCGTACAGGCGCGCGATCTCGTCGCCCGTCTGATGCAGGAGCGTCGTGTCGATGTTCTGGTTGAGGAAGCTTCCCACCTTGAGGATGTCACCCGGCAGCACCTGTCCCTCGGCAAGAATCATCTCTTCCATCTGCTTCATGATGCAGCTCCTTGGCATATGTGTGTTGGTGAGGATTCTTGTTGGGACGCACAGGCGCAGGCGCCTTCCAGAACTCCGCATGGCCGCAGGGCGCACGCACGCTGCCGTGAGCCATCAGGTCTTTGCTTGAGGAGAACCAATAGTATGCTCCCAAGTCGAGTTGTGTGAGCTCGCATGCAAATTGTTTTCCGCACGCAGAGCCATCGGTCAACGGATACATATTATACGCAAGCGGCAGCAATAATGGCGAAAAACAATGGAGCTTAACCAAATTTTGAGAGTGGCGGACACAATCGCACGGGAAACATGTAAGCCAAGATCCCCCGCGCGGCTTTTGCGACGTATCCCGTTGCGCTATGCTACCCACGATGGCCAGGCAAGAGGAGGGGCAAGCAGCATCATGTGCACGTCACGTCCGTCCGCAGGGACGATTCGCAGGAGAATGGGCAGGCGCATCCTCATGCTTCGCGAGCAGCAGGGCCTCTCCCAGCAGTTCTTTTCCGTTATGGTTGGCATGGACCGCTCGTATCTCATCGACATCGAGCAGGGAAAGCGGAACGTGTCGCTGAGCTATCTTTTGCGCATCGCGCAGGGCCTCGACGTTACGCTATCCGAGCTGTTTGAGGGAGTGGACTCCTAGCGCCATTTGGGGACGCCTAGGCGCCAAGCCACGCGAGGAGCGTGCCTCGCTCGTTGGGTAGCTCGTCGTCCATCACCGCGCGCAGAATCACATCGAGCTGCAGGCGTACGAACGCGTCGTCGGTCGTGCCGCACGCACGTGCCACGTCGGACTCGTCCACCGCCAGGTGACGCACCGAGTACACCGGGCCACGACGCAACTCGTTGCGCAATGCCTGGGCGTATCGGTCGAGCTCAGAAGCCCAGGATGCCGCCGCCGCGCATTTGGACACCGCATCGGAACGCCTGAGGTCGAACAGTGCGAAGGACAGGGCGACCTCCCTGCCGGGACATTGCGCGGCAAACGTGCGCAGGAGCTCGCGCACGGCAGGTACCGTGCAGGGCATTCTCTCGTCATGCAGCCGAATGAGCGCCTGGGTGGCACGGACCACCTCGAGGTCGATTCCCAGCCGTCGCATGATGGCTCCCGCCATCCTCGCGCTGCTGCGCGGATGGTCGAAGAAGTGCCCATGGCCCGCCACGTCGAGGCTGAACGTTCGGGGCTTGGCCACGTCGTGGAGCAGCGCGGCCCATTGGAGCTCTGGTGACGCCAACCCGCCGGAAAAGGCCTGGCATGCGTTGCACACGTGCGCGGTGTGGTGATAGACGTCGAACACATGGTACACGCTGTGCTGGTCGAAGCCCCACGAAGCCCTGAGCTCGGGTATGACCACGCACATGGCCTCGGGAAACGCGACCAGAGCCGTGCCCACGCGGCCAGAGCGCACCAATGCGTCGACCTCTGTCCCCATGCGCTCGCATGGCACCTCCGCAAGCAGGGCGGCCCTCTTGCGCACCAGCCGGGCAAATCCCGCATCGGCGGCAAAGCCCGGACGAATCGCAAGGCGCATGGCTCGCAGCAGCAGGAGCGGATCGGCGTCCACGAGCCCCTCGGCACCTCGTGTCATCCGTGCGAGCAGCATCGCCCGCTCGTCCCGTTCGGCAGACGTGCGACATTGCCCTCCGCCTGCAGGTCCCACCAACGCATTGGCCCCAAGTCCCACGGCGCTTCCCCTCGCTAGAACGTCGAGAAGGTCGGTTCGGCCACGAGGCACAGGTCCTCCCCCGCAGCCAGCTCGCGCATTGCCGCCACGAAGGCCTCCTCGTCACCCGTCATAAAGGCGCTGGTAAGCTGCACGTCCTGGGCAAAGATGGAATCGACGACCTTTCCGCCGCATTGTCGCACCAGGTGCTCCACCTTGCCATAGGCCGCATAGGGAATGACGCAGGTCACCTTTGTTACCAACGTCATCGTTACCAGCTGGCCGCCATCCCAAGCATCCTGCACGGCCGCGCGCGCGGCGGCCTCGTAGGCGCGCTTGAGGCCTCCGGGGCCAAGAAGCACGCCGCCAAAGTAGCGCGTGACCACACAGCAGACATTGGCAAGGCCCTGTCCCTGCAGCACGCCAAGCACCGGGCTGCCCCCGGTGTGGGAGGGCTCCCCATCGTCCGAGCAGCGCTCGCGCCCGTCGTCGAGCACCCAGGCAAACACGTTGTGCCTCGCGTCGTGGTGACGCGCACGCACCTCGTCCACGAACGACTGCGCCTCGCGCTCGCTCGAGACGTGCCTGAGCTGACCGATAAAGCGGCTGCGCTTCTCTTGGAACTCGCCCGTCGCCTCCACGGATGCCGCAAGCGTGGTATAGCCGCGCATCTCCACCCCCGTCGTCCATGACTTCCCGCGGACCGCGACTCCCGCGCGGCCCAACGACTCACCACCAACTATAGCAGTCAACGCAATCAAACGCGTGCCCATGCAGGGAGGGCCCAAAACGAGTCACCGTTGGGTTGCCTATGGTTCGCGTTGAGCGTCCGTGGTACAATGCTTTGCGCAAAGTGGGCCAGACGATCGCGGGACCGTCGCGCGGGTTTACTCACGCTCGATGGTCATGAGGAAAGTCCGGGCTCCAGAGGGCAGGAAGCCGGCTAACGGCCGGGCGGGGTGACCCGACGGAAAGCGCCGCAGAAAAGAAGACTCCCGCTGCCCGCCTTGGCGGGTGAGAGAAAAGCTGAAACGGTGGTGTAAGAGACCACCAGCATCCTGGCAACAGGGTGGCTTGGCAAGCCCCTTCCGGAGCAAACGCGAATAGGAGCGCCATGGTGTGGCCCGCACCGCGCTCGGGTTGCGCGCTCGAGGCCAATGGCGACATTGGTCGTAGATAAATGATCGTCCACGACAGAACCCGGCTTACCGGCCCACTTTGCAATCGCAGGCCGCGAGGCGGGAAGGTCCCTTGGGTCCTTCCCGCCTCCATCACCCTTCCCTATACGTGGCTCAGGGCCTGGTCGAGGTCCGCAATGATGTCGTCGACGTTCTCCAGGCCAACCGAGACGCGGATGAGGTCCTCGGGGACATGGGCGTCCGCAAGCTGCTCGGGCGTGAGCTGGCTGTGCGTGGTGCTCGCGGGATGAATGATGAGGCTCTTTGCGTCGCCCACGTTGGCAAGCAGGGTGTGGAGCTTCACGTTGTTGATCACATCAAGGCCACCCTTACGGCCCGTCTTGGTGCCGAACACCACCACGCCGCCAAAGCCGTGTTGGAGAATGCGGCTCGCGACCTCGTGACTTGGGTCGTCCTCTAGCCCGGAGTAGCGGACCCAGGCGACCTTGGGATGGTCCTTGAGGAACTTCGCGACGGCCAGCGCGTTGTCGCTATGGCGCTGCACGCGCAGGCTGAGCGTCTCGATTCCCAAGCCCACGAGCTGCGCCGCATACGGACTGAGCGTGGGACCGAGGTCGCGCAGGCGCTGAGCGAGGACACGCGTCCCAAACGGGGCGGCTGGCGCCGCCTTGGTCCACACGGCACCATGGTATGACGCATCCGGTTCGGTGAGAGTGGGGAACTTGCCCGGCACGGCCTCCCAGTCGAAGGTGCCCGCATCCACCACCGCGCCGCCAATGGTGGCGCCATGACCGCCCAGCCACTTGGTTAGCGACTCGATGACCACGGCAGCGCCGTTTTGGGCCGGGCGGAACAGATACGGCGTGGCAAAGGTGTTGTCCACGATCAGCGGGAGGTCCAGGGAGGCGGCTGCCTCCGCGAGCGCAGGGACGTCCGCCACGTCGACGAGCGGGTTTCCTATGGTCTCGACGTACCAAAGCTTCGTGTTTGGCTTGCTGGCCGCGACGAAGGCGTCGAAGTCGTTGTTGCGCACAAAGGTCGTCTTTATGCCTAGGTCGTCTAACGTGTGCAGGAGTATGTTCCACGTACCGCCATAGAGCGAGTCGGATGCCACGATGTGGTCGCCCGCCTTACAGATGTTCGTGAAGGCAAGGATCTCGGCCGCGTGGCCGGAGCTCACCGCAACCGCTGCCGAAGCGCCCTCGATGGCGGCCACGCGCGCGGCAATCGCATCGGTCGTCGAGTTCGTGAGCCGGCTGTACACGTTGCCGGGACGCGAGAGCGCGAACTTCTGGGCCGCGTCGTCGGCGTCGTCGAACTGCCATGCCGCGGTGGCATAGATGGGAAGCGCCGCCGAGCCGGTGGTGGGGTCGGGACTAAAGCCGGCATGTATCTGCAGGGTGTCGAAGTGGTTTGCGGGGGACTGGGCGAATGCGGGGTTGAGCTCGAAGGACATGGTGTCTCCTTTGGTCGCTTGTCGTTAATCCGAATAACGGCATAGTAATGGCATTAATCGTAATCTGCAATAGCTTAGTTATATGTATAATAGATTGACGGTTATCAGCACCCTCATCCACCAACGAATCGAGGAACCCATGACCCTGCAACAACTGCGCTACCTCATCGCAATCGCGGAATACGGCTCCATGAACGCGGCGGCATACAACCTCTACGCCAGCCAATCGAACCTCTCGACCGCCATCCGCGACCTCGAGCGCGAGCTTGGCATAACCATCTTTAGGCGATCGAACCGAGGCGTTACGCTCACCAGCGAGGGAACCGAGCTGCTTGGCTACGCCCGTCAGGTGGTCGAGCAAGCCGACATGCTGCAGAGTCGCTATGTCAAGGGCGACACCAGTCGGACGCGCCTCGCGGTGAGCGCCCAGCACTACGCGTTCTCGGTCCAGGCATTCGTGGACGTCATAGCCGAATGTGCCACGGATGATTACGAGTTCGTGATGCGTGAGACGTCCACCGGCCAGATCATCGATGACGTGGGGAGCTTTCGCAGCGAGGTAGGCATCCTCTATGTGGACGCATTCAACCGCCGCGTACTCAGCAAGGCCTTCTCCGATGCCGGGGTAACGTTCCATCCCCTCTTTGACGCGCGAATCCATGTGTTTGTGGGGGCCGGTCACCCGCTAGCACGCAAGGAGCTTGTACGGGCGCAGGACCTGGAGCCGTGGCCTTGCCTGACGTTTGAGCAGGGAACCGAGAATTCGTTCTACTTTAGCGAGGAGCCCATGAGCTACCTGCCCCACCGAAAGCTCATTCGCGTGAGCGACCGTGGCACCATGACCACGCTGCTCTCACATCACGACGGCTACCTCCTCTCGTCGGGAGTGCTCTCGGACGAGATGCAGCTGGGCAGCATCGTCTCGATTCCCTTCGACACCGAAGAGCGCATGCGCGTGGGATACCTCATGCACCGCGAGCGGAAACCAAGCCGTTTGCTGCAACGCTACCTCGACCGTCTTTCGTCCATAGTGCGGTCTAACCCCCATGTCGAGGCATACCTCGGTGACTGAGCGGGCGCAGATTCACGGTCTCTGCCAACACGATCTCACGGGCAGGTGTCGCAGCTCGCCCGTGCCAGCTCTGCACCGGCTTAGCAGATGTGATGGGCAAGATTCCTCCCACTAGGAAGTAAAAGGGCCGTTTCGCTTCCAAACTCGCCCTCATGTTTGAATTCTAGGGCAACAAAAATGCGGGGGTCGTATGTACGACCCCC
>CADBCS010000005.1:32490-159437 GCA_902793195.1 uncultured Coriobacteriaceae bacterium
ACCTGCGCATTAAGTGGGCACCTGACGGTCCATACGGGAAAACGAGACCCAAAAACCAAACATGAGGGCGAGTATGCGAGTGAATCGCGACTTTTACTTCCCAGAACTGCGTGAGGCTACAGATCCATCGAGAGGTACCGCTCACCCGTGTCGGGAAGCACCGCCACGATGGTCTTTCCGACGAACTCGGGACGCTCGGCCAATCGCAACCCGGCCGCAACGGCGGCACCGGACGAGATGCCCACCAAAAGGCCCTGCTCCTCGGCCAGGCGCTTCTTCGTGGCGATCGCATCGGCAGACGAGATGGGCATGACCTCGTCCACCACGGAGGCGTCGTACGTCTTGGGCACGAAGCCGGCACCAATGCCTTGGATGCGATGAGCGCCGGACGGCTTGCCCGCCAGGACCTGCGACTCCTCCGGTTCGACGGCGACCACCCGGACCGAGTCCTTCTGCTCCTTAAGGTATCTGCCGGAACCCGAGACCGTACCACCCGTTCCCACGCCGGCCACTATTGCATCGACGGCGCCATCTGTGTCCCTCCAGATCTCCGGCCCGGTCGTCTGGTAGTGCGTTTGGGGATTTGCGGGGTTCACGAACTGCCCGGCAATGATGGCGCCAGGTGTCTGGGCGGCCAGCTCGTCGGCACGCCGTACCGCCCCGCCCATACCCTCGGCACCGGGCGTGAGCACTATCTGCGCGCCATAGGACGCCGCGAGCCGGCGCCGCTCGATGGACATGGTCTCGGGCATCACCAGTATCATGCGATAGCCAAGCGACGCGGCGAGCATCGCCAGGCCCACGCCGGTGTTTCCGCTGGTGGGCTCGATGATGGTTCCACCCGGCTTGAGCGAACCGTCGCGGACTGCCGCCTCGACCATCGCGCGGGCAATGCGGTCCTTTACCGAACCGCCGGGATTGGTTGCCTCGTACTTTCCCAAGAGGCGAGCCTTGTTGTTGGCAAGCGTCGAGAGGTCAACGAGAGGGGTGTTGCCGATGAGTCCCAAAACGTCTTTCGCGGCATGCATGGTGTTCTCCTCACATCGTGTGCGAATCGTTGATAGGTAGCATGCCACCTATATTCCTACCAATCAAGTAGGATTTTAGAAATCGCCATGGGGTTTTTCGATACACCGCTATCGCATCAGACGAAATCACGCCTCCCGCCACAAAAAAACCGTGGCACCCAATGGGTGCCACGGTCACCTTCGAACTGAGAGTGCGAAACTAGTCGAGGTCGCTGAAATCCTCGCCCGCGGAGGAGGCGAACGGGGCGGTTACCACCGGCTGCGAGACGGCAGTTGCGGCAGCGTCGCTGGCAACGGGCTCGGGCATCCTCTCGTCTGCAGGCTCCACAGCGGGAGCGGGATCGGACACGGGCATGGACGGCATCGAAACCGCCGAGGTGTCGGGGGCATCCATCTGGTTGGGGAACACCGAGTCGGCATCGTCCATGAAGTGCTGCAGCAGGCGCTTGTACTCCGTGCGGAAGTCCTCGCGGGACTGCTTGAGGCGGTCGATCTCGTCGAGCTCGGACTGCTTCTCGGCCAGCGCCTGGCGAATGACCTCACGCGCCTTCTGGTCAGCCTCGTTGCGAATGCGGTCTGCGTTGTCCTTGGCGTCCGAGATCAGCTTGTCGGCGCTCTGCTGGGCCACGATGAGCACCTGCGAGATCTGGCGCTCGGAGGCACTGTACTCCGGCGCGGGGGCGGGGGCCTGCGGTGCCGGAGCGGGGGCGGGAGCGGGCGTGGGACGCGTGGAGATCTCGATCTCGAGCTCGGAGACCTCACGCTGCAGCGAAGCAACCTGAGCCTGGGATGCCTGCAGCTGAGAGTCAGACGCGTTGAGCCTTCCCTTAAGGTCGGCAATCTTCTGCAGCATGCTGTCAATCTCGACAGTCAGCTGCTCGAGGAAGTTGTCGACCTCCTCCGTGTCGTAGCCATGCTTGGATGGGGAGAAGGTAAGTTGTTCAATGTCAGCTGGTGTGATTGCCATCTTGTTCCCTTTCGATTCCATAGTGCCGAGCACAGCACAACGCTCAGACATCTTACCGCTAGACTAGTATACCCATAATGAGCCGTTGAATGAAGCCAAGAACGATGATTGCCACAAAGGGCGAGAAGTCCAGGCCCCCTATCGGCGGAATGATACGTCGAAACAACCCGATGTAGGGACGGACGAGCGTGTCTATGGCTCCCACGATGCCTTGGAGCGCGCCACCTCGCGGCGCGGGCAACCATGAGAGGATGCACCAGATTACGATGAGAATCTGGTAGAACGAGAAGAGTCGCGACACGAACACCGCAACGCCAATCATGCCAAACATCGTTATGAGCCTCCGGCGAGTTCTGCCGTGCGCGCAAGCGCCGCATCCGCGGCGGCGTAGGCCGCCTCCATCATGAGCGGCTCCATCTCGTACAAGGCCGCGGCGGTCGTGCCGCCCGGGGACGTAACGCGCTCCATATAGGTGCGAGGATGCTCCCCCGTCTCGAGCAGCGTCTGGGCCACGCCGGCGACGGTCGACTCGACCATCTCGCGACACACGTTCGCGGGCAGACCGGCGCGCACGCCGGCGCGCGTGAACGCGTCCACGAACAACGCCACGTAGGCAGGGCCACAGCTCACCACCGCGCCCTCGGCGTCAAGCTGGTCCTCGCGCATAACCTGTGCCGAACCCAGGGCGCAGAAGAGCGTGCGCACCAGATCCTCGTCGTGCTTCGTCGCAGCCGTACCCGGGGCGATGGCGGTCGCGCCCGAACGCACCTGAATGGGGAGGTTGGGCATCACGCGAACGACCCGGGACTCGGGAAGAAGCTGCTCGAGCGTCTTGAGGTTCACGCCTGCCGCGATGGAGACCACCAGCTTGTTGGCCAGGCGCTCGCTAAGCCCACTCACCACGCCCGCGAGAATCTGCGGCTTGACCGCAATCACGAAGGCGTCGCACGCCTGTTCCGCAAGCTCCTCTGCCGAGGTCGCGGCACGGGCGCCTAGCTCGACCAGCGATCCCAGGCACGTGGGGTCGGGATCGAAGGCCAACAGACTCGAAGGTGCGATCGTGCCGCTTTCCATGAGCCCGCGCGCAATGGCGCCGCCCATGGAACCACAGCCCAGAATCGCCACCGAGGCGGAATCGACGCACATGGCTAGGACACCTCGTCCGCAAGGCGGTCAAGCTCCGATTGGGACACCTGTATTCCCTCCGGAAGCACCAAGAACGCCCTGTCCCCCACCGGCTGAACCTCGCCGCCAAGGCCAAACGAGAGTCCAAAGCAGAAGTCCAGGATGCGCTGGGCGACATCGGATGGGGTGTCGTTGAGCACGAGATACACGGGCTGGCTGGTCCTCACGCGACGGACGACCGTCTGCACGTCCTCGTATGCCTCCGCGCGAAGCACGTACGGAGGAAGCTGGCCGGATGCGTTGAAGGTGGGGGTTCCCGACGAACTCGAGCCATACGAGGAGCCGGAGGGCTCGTACTCGTCGTAGCCCTTGTCGTAGTCATTCCTGCCCCTGGTGCTCCGACGCGAGGAATAGTCGGTCGAGCGGGAGCTCGTGCTCCTGCGCTGCGTGTCCTGACCGGCTGGAGTCGACGTCACCGGACGGCCAGACCGAGTGTACACGGCGACGCTCTCCGCCTCGGGCCGCGGCGTGTTGCCCAACAGGCCGGTGCCGGAGGGCTCGTCCTCGTCGTCGTAGTCCTCGTCGTCGTAGTCGTCGTAGTAGTCGTCATCGTAGTCGTCGCCAAATCCCCCGCTGAGTCTGTCGCGCAGGTTGTCCAGCAGTCCCATGGTGTCCTCTCATTCCTGTCCAAGGCACGTGTGCCAGCGTGACATCGCGTGCATTATACCCTACTCATTGCCAAAGGCCGGATCGAACACGATTCTGCCAAGTCTTAACAGCGTCGACCCCTCTTCCACCGCTATCTCAAAATCCCCGCTCATGCCGCAGGACAACGTTGGCAGGGGGTTGCCGGTGCGATCCGCCAGCTCGTCGCGCAACTCCCGCAGGCCACTAAAGCACCTGCGCGCCGCATCCGGGTCGCTAGCGGGAGCCATGCTCATGAGCCCCTCGACCGCCATGCCCTCCATCTCCATGATGGCCTGCGCGGCATCGCGAACCTCGTCTGGCGAGAACCCCGACTTGGACTGCTCCCCCGAGACGTTAACCTCGAGCAGGCAGCGCACGCGGAGGCCACGGCGCCACGCTCGCGTCGCGATGGCCTCGGCGAGGGTCTTCGACGAGACGGAATGGATGCAGGCGGCGTTTCCCAGCACCTGGTTAATCTTGTTCTTTTGCAGGTTGCCTATCATGTCGAAGCGGGCGTCGGCCAAACGGGGATCCGTTCGCGCGACGCCCACCTTTCGCTTGAGCTCCTGGGGGCGGTTTTCCCCAAAGACGCGATAGCCGCAGTCGAAGGCGACGCGAACCTCGTCGATCCCAACCGTCTTGGAGACGGCGAGCAACGTCACCTCATCCGCGGAGCGGCCTGCGCTCGTCGCGGCCCGCTCTATGCGTTCGAGCAGCTCGTTGCGCCTGTTCCGCACAAACTCGGCGTACGTGCGCCCATCTTGTCCCTCACACATTAGACCACCTCCATCGTGCGGCTTCCCCCCAGCACCGTCGCGTGGTGCACCCGCCTGAGGCAGGCAATCGCCCCGTGCCTGCCGCAGGTGCCGCCGGAGGCGCGGTACGAGTAGAACCGATCCACATGCGACGCTGTCGAGACGTTTGCGTGGGCGATCGAGTCCTCGCGCGCGCCCGCGTCGACCAGCGCGGCCACGATGGCTACGTGCAGGTCGAGGTTGCGCTCCCCCACACGCACGCCCGGGCCAAACGAGTCCACGAATCTGTCGCAGAGCTCCCGCGAGACCTCGTAGTCGTCTGGACCCACATGCGGGCCCACGTAGCAGCGCACGTCATCGGGCTCGCATGCGGCCGCATCCACAAGGGCGGCAAACGCCTTGCCCGCGATGCGCGCAAGCGTGCCTCGCCAGCCGGAATGGATCACGGCAAACGCCGACGGTGCCACCAAGATCACGGGCACGCAATCCGCAAAGCAAAGGAGAACGGGCACGTCTGGCTGCGTGCAGACCACCGCGTCGGCACCCTCGCGTCCCGCCTGCCTGGCCTCGGACGGCGTCATCGCCTGCGGCCCTATCACCAGCACGCGATCTCCATGGACCTGCGCGGTTGTTATGAGCGCGTCGGCACAGTCGAGCGCCCCTATGGCCTCAAGCACCCTGCGCCGGTTCTCGGCAACCAGCTCGGGGGCGTCTCCGCAGCTCGCGCCCAGGTTGAGCGACGCATGGCACCCCGAGCTCACGCCTCCCGTCCGCTCGGTAAAAGCGAAGGCGACCCCGCCGGGACACGTCGTGTCTCCCAGCAGGGTCACTCCATGGGACATCATGCGCACGAGTTGCGGTGCGGGCATCCCGTTCACAACCTACATGCGCGTGCTGCGCTTGAGGAAGTCGGGAATGTCGAAGGCGTCGGAGGAGCTGGCGCGGCCGGCGTTCGCGCCCGCGCCGGTGGGACGGCTGGGGCGTTCGTTGCGCGGTGCGCTCGGGCGGGACTCGCGCGTGATGGTGGGGGTCGGCCCGCTCACGTTCTCGTCCCTGAAGCCCGTCGCGATAACCGTGACGCGCACCTGGTCGCCCAGGCTCTCGTCCACGACCGTGCCAAAGATGATGTTGGCCTCGGGGTCGACGTTCTTGGCGATGAGGTCGGCGGCGTCGTTGATCTCCTGGATGCCCAGGTCCTTGTTGCCTGCGATGGAGAGCAGGACGCGCGTGGCGCCATCGACCGAGCTCTCGAGCATGCGGCTGGAGATGGCCTCCTCGGCGGCGTCAACCGCGCGATTGTCGCCAGATGCGATGCCAATGCCCATCATGGCCGTGCCTGCACCCTTCATGATGGTGCACACGTCGGCGAAGTCGAGGTTGATCAGGCCGGGTACCGTGATGAGGTCGGTGATGCCCTGCGTGCCCTTGCACAGCACGTCGTCGGCCATGCGGAACGCCTCGAGCATGGTGGTCTTCTTCTCGGAAAGGTCGAGCAGGCGGTCGTTGGGGATGACGATGAGCGTGTCGACGTTCTCGGAGAGGCTGCGGATGCCGTCTGCAGCGTTGCTGGCACGCTTGCGACCCTCGAAGGTGAAAGGCTTGGTAACGACGCCGACCGTGAGGGCACCCACGTCGTTCTTGGCGATGTCGGCCACGACGGGAGCGGCGCCCGTGCCCGTGCCGCCACCCTCGCCGGCAGTGATGAAGATCATGTCGGACCCGGCGATGGCTGCCTTGATCTCGTCTCGGGAGTCCTCCGCAGCCTCGGCTCCGACCTCAGGCACCGCCCCGGCGCCGAGGCCCTTGGTGATGTCGGTGCCAATGTGTACCTTGATGTCCGCATCGGAGAGAGCAAGCGCCTGCGCGTCGGTGTTTACCGCAACGAACTCAACGCCGCGAATGTTCTGCTCGATCATGCGATTGACGGCATTGGTGCCACCACCGCCCACGCCAACCACTTTGATCACGGCGAGATAGTTGTTGGGGATGTTTGTCTCGTTCATGCTTCCTCCTTGTGCGGCGGTGCCGCCATCCTTCCTGTTGTAATGCTGCGTTTGGCGTGCGTGGGTGGTGCGTTGGTGCTTAGCTTTCCTGTTTGGTACGTTCTTTGCTGCGTGCTGGTGCGTTTGGGGTGCGTTGGTGGTGCGTTGGTGGTGCCTATTCGATTCGTCGTGCTGTGTGCTGGCTCGAATTGCCGAGGTTTGAACCTTCAACCTCTAGTTAACCTCAACGCCTCTTGCAAAGCGGGTAATAATTACACAACCCAAAACGAAAAGTCAATGATTTTGTAGAAATTATGGATTCCGCAGGTAAACACTACTGTTTGAAGTTGCAAAAAGTATAAATCTCAAGCTGAGCCTTAAACATATTTCGTATCTTTTGGAGCCGAATTCGCGCGCTGAACCCTCAACTCTAAACCCTGAGTCTATGCTGGGGAGTCATCAGAACGCACTCTGACCATACGACCCGTCATTGGCATACGTCCCAGACGTGCCATCGTCGTACCCATAGGAATCGAGCCCGTAAGTGCCGCCCTGGTCGCTCGTGCCACCGTCTTGCCCCGCTATGGAGGAGTCCGAGGAACCTTCCTGTCCCATGCCAGACAGGCCTTCCCCATCGGTCAGCTCGCCCTGCTCGTTGGTCGTCGTCTTGTCCTCACCCTGTCCATTGGAAGACTCCACGCCCACATGCTCCTGCGTGCGCTCCTCCACCGCGGGTTCGCCATTGGCTCCCGTTCCCTCGCGAACATAGGGGGAGTCCACATAGCGGAACGTCGGTCTGGACGGAACCCGAACGTTTATGTAGGTAACCTTTCCGCCGTATTCGCCAAGGACGTTTTGCACGATCTGCTCCTTGGCCAAGACGTTTGTGGCCGACCCCAAGGCAACCTCGACACCATTGGAGAGCACGCAGGCGATGTCGTCGCGACCCGGCGCGGAGTAGCTCACCACCGACTGGGCAAACTCCTGCGAGAACTGCTCCTCGAAGGAGAGCGCCTCCAAGATGCTCTCGTCGGTCGAGGCCGAGCCCGCAACGGGCGCCACGTCCGTTGGGACGTTTGTGATGAGGTCGGCGCCATATTCGCCTGCCTTTGAAAGCGCCGCATCCCTGGTGGCCTCACCCGCGCCAACCTCAAGCGAGACTGGCTCGATCCAATGTCCGTCGCTGCCAAGCAACCATGCCATGCCTCCCGTACCCATTGCGACTAGGGCCCTGGGCGTTCGCTCGGTGGCGTGGATGCGCAGCGTTCCCGGGAAGACGCGCTCGATTTCTATCGACTCGATCCATGGGTTCTTGAGCACCGCCTCCCTCACGGCGGCCTCGTCCACGCTCAGCAGCGTTGCGCCCTCCTCGAGGGTGACCAACCGCACGATGTCCTCCGCCTTGGCATGCTCGGTCTCCACCGCCTCCACGGAGTCGATGACGAATGCCGAGGTGTGCGCAAGGATGGCGAAGGCGATGGCCACCACGACCAGGATGACGAGGAGGATCGTACACACGATGGCAACGGCCCTCAGCACGGAGATGCCTGTCTCCTGTACGTTCGCCCTGCCGATCAGGGTGGAATCCGGCAGGGCGCCGTCCGCTACCGACAGCCCACTCTCCTCACGTATGCCGCCACGCGGCAGCCGACGACCCGACAGAATCCCGCCGGTGTCACCGACCTTGGAGCCAACCACGCTCGTAGAGTGATCGGACCTATGCCGCTGCCCATTGCCATGAAGCGTGTTCCGTGCGGTCATGTCCTACTTCTTCTCCACGCGCTCACTCAGGGCGGCAATCAGGGCGGGTCCCATAAGGGTCACATCTCCGGCACCCTGGGTTATCACCAGGTCGCCTGGCTGGCACTCCACGCACAGGCGATCGATCAGCGCCCGCCTGTTGGCGACATAGGAGACCATCTTTACGCTGCCCTGCCGCATGACCTCCTCGGCGACGGTCTTGCCCGAGATGCCGGGGATAGGGGTCTCGCCGGCGGGGAAGACGTCCATCACGTACAGCACGTCGGCGTGGTCGAACGCCTTGCCAAACTGCTCGCGGAGCAGCTGCGTGCGCGAGTAGCGATGGGGCTGGAAGACGCATACCACACGCTCGAAGTCGAGGGTCGAAGCGGCCTCGAGGGTGGCGTTGATCTCGGTGGGATGATGCCCGTAGTCGTCCACGACCGTGATGCCGCCCACCTTTCCCACGCTCGTAAAGCGACGCCGGGCGCCCTTGAACCGCGACAGCGCCTCCGCGGCCGCCGAGGCGTCGAGCCCAAGTACGTCGGCGACGGCGATGGAGGCCGTGGCGTTGAGGATGTTGTGCGTCCCGGGGTTCGAGCTGATGGTGACGTCAACCGTGCGGTCGTTTGGCAAATCCACCGTCATCGACATCTCCAGGCCCGAGGACCCGGTCTTTTGGCACACGTAGTCGTTTCCCTTGGAGAAGCCATAGGTGACGACACGCTTGCCGGTGGACTGCGCGAGCTCCACGTAATGCGGCTCGTCGCCCATGATCACGATCGTCCCGTCACCAACGAGGTTCATGAACTCGCAGAATGTCTCCTCAATCTTCTCGAGCGTGCCATAGTGGTCCAGATGGTCCTCTTCGATGTTGGTCACCACGATCACGTTGGGATTGAGGAACAGGAATGAGCCGTCGGATTCGTCTGCCTCTGCCACGAAGTAGCCTCCGCGACCATCGCGGCCGTTCGTACCGTAGCCTTCAACCACGCCGCCAATGAGAAACGAGGGGTCGAGACCCATCTTGTCGAGCATCGTGGCAACCATGGAGCTCGTGGTCGTCTTTCCATGCGTGCCCGCAACCGCGACGGTCGTGGCGCTCTCCGAGAGCGTCGAGAGCATCTTTGCGCGTGGCCAGACGGGAATGCCCAGCTCGCGTGCGCGCACGAGCTCCGGGTTGGTCTCGGGGATGGCGGTCGAGATGACCACGACGTCCGGGTTGGTCTCGTCGATGGTTTGGGCAACGTGTCCCACGCGAACGTCGATGCCGGCTGCCTCGAGCTCGCGAACGTAGTGGGACTTCTTGAGGTCGGAACCCGTAACCACGCAACCGCGCTGGTGAAGCACGAGCGCGATGCCACTCATTCCCGCGCCGCCGATACCGATAAAGTGTGCGCTAGTTATAACAGATGCACGATGTTGCTGTGTCATAGCAATCTCCTCGTCGTTCCTGTAACGTAAATCCTGTTTGCGGGCTATGCGATGGCGTGTGCCGCAGCCTCGACCTGGTCGGCAAGGGCGGATGCCGCCCTGTCCTGCGCGAGGTCGCGCACGATGCGATGCATCTCCTCCCGCTCGCCCTCGTCGTCGATCAGCGAGAGCAGCGTTTGCTCGAACACCGGATCCTCCAACTGGTCGTCTGGGATGAGCCGTGCGGCCCCGCAGTCGGACAGATATCGCGCGTTCGTCGTTTGGTGGTCCGCCGTCGCGAGCGGATAGGGAACGAGAACCGACGGCACTGCCAAGGCGGCGATCTCGGCTATGGACGATGCGCCGGAGCGCGAGAGCGCGAGGTCGGCGGCCGCCAGCGCCTCCCCCATCCGGTCGATGTAGGGCAGCACCTGCCATCGCTGTCGCTGCGCATCCGTGAGGGCAAGCTGCTCGCACACCTCGTCGTAGAGCTCCTCGCCCGTGGAGTGCACGATTCTGAGCTTGTCGCGCGAGAGCAACTCGTCCTTGAGCCGCGCGACGGCATTGTTGAGGTTGCGCGCCCCCAGGCTCCCCCCAAACACGAGGAGGAGGGTCTCGTCATCACGCACGCCAAACATCTCTCGCCCGGCCGTCCGCGACGCATGGACCACGGACTGGCGGACCGGGTTTCCGGTAACGACCAGCGAGGTGTTGGGGCCGATGTGGTCCTCGAATGCGCTGCGCGCACCCGGAAGCGCCACCGCCACGGTGGTTGCCGCCTTTGCACTCGTGCGATTTGCCAGCCCCGGCACGGAGTTCTGCTCGTGAATGAGATACGGGATGTCGTGGGCCTCGCACCAGCGGAGCAACGGAAGCTCCACGTAGGCGCCAAACCCTATGGCCACCTGTGGTGCACCGACCTCCGCAAAATGGCGATCCAGCTCGCCCTTGGCGCGCCTCAGCCTCACGAGGGCCGACACAATCGTCCAAGGTCGGGCGCGATCGAACCCCGTAACGCGAATGTCTGTGAACTCATAGCCCGCATCGGGCACCAGCCGCCCTTCGAGCTTTCGCTCCTGTCCCACAAAGGCAACGTGGTGCCCACGTGAGGTCAGTTCCTCGGCAAGCGCCAAGGCGGGATTGATGTGACCCGCCGTGCCTCCTGCCGCAATGGCAACGTCGAGCTTCTGCATCATTTCCTCCTGCCATAAGAAGTGTCCCTTTTGGAGCCCGAGCCCCGCAGGCGGTCAGCTGCAGAGGGCCCCAGATCGATTCTTGCGCGACCGTTGGCCCCCCTCCTCACTCGACCCGACTCCCCCGTCGAGTCCGTGGGACGTTCGCCCCCATCGATGACGCGCCAGGAGCGTGCTGGCGCGTAGGTCCTGCTCGCATTCGACGACGGCGCGTTTCCAAGTCTTAGGGAGCGGGGCGTCGGCATGCCAACGTCCGACTCGAGCGCGTCGGCGCCGCCCCATTCGCCCTGGTCGGTCGCACGCAGCTGGGCGCGGCGACGATCGGCGGCCGTCTCGGGCAGCTCCGAGCGAAGCGACACCGATGTGACCAGCCCCACGAGCATCAGGCAGCATATGACCGACGACCCGCCGTAGGATATAAACGGGACCGGCTTGCCCGAAAGCGGAAACATGCCCACCACGCCGCTCACGTTGAGCAGCATCTGGATGACAAGGAGCGACGTGCATCCGGCTGCGATGAGCCTCCCCATGAGGTCGGGCGCGTTCTCCGCGATCTTGAAGCCGGCCCACAGCAAGACGCCAAAGGCGACGAGCACGCCCACGGTGCCCACCAGGCCAAGCTCCTCGCCTATGACCGCAAAGATGAAGTCGTTGTGCGCCATGGGCAGGTAGTTGTACTTCTGCCTGGAGAATCCCAGGCCCACCCCGGTGAGACCGCCCGAACCAAACGCGTAGAGTCCCTGTATGAGCTGATAGCCGTCGCCATAGGGGTCGCGGAACGGGTCGAACACGGTGAGGATCCTCGCACGGGAGTACTCGTCCTTGAGGGCATAGCCCAGCGCTGCGACCAGCGCAAGCGCCGCGATGGCGACGATGATGCGACCAGACACGCCCGAAAGGTAGCACATGACCAGCAGCGTGAGCATAAGGACGCCCGTGGTGCCCTTGTCCGGCTGGTTGAGTATGAGAAGCAGAGGGATGACAAGCCCTCCGATCGAGAGCTTGATAGCCTCCCTGTTGTCGATGGAGCCAGCCCAGAAGTACTCCTCGCAAATGCGGGCACCCACCAGGATGATGGTAATTTTGGCGAACTCGGAGGGCTGGAGCGAAACGGAGCCAACCTGTATCCAACGCGTGGCGCCATAGGCACCCTGGGCCGCTGGCGTGTAGACGAGCAGCAGGGAGGCCAGCGTGACGCCCCACACCACCTTGAGGGCCGTGTCGGTCCACCTGTGATAGTCCACCGCGGCAAGACCTATTGCCACAACGGTACCGGCGCCCACATACGTGAGCTGCTTTATGAGGAAGTATGCGGGGTCGTTGCCATACTCCTGCGAGGTGAGGCCCACGATGGATGACGACGAGTAGATCATGAGCAGGCCAAACATGACGAGGCCGAGCGACGTCATGAGGAAGATGACCCGCGGCATCATGATCCGCGCAGGGGACGCCGACCGTTCCCTGCGCCTCGTCAGGCCACCGAACCCACGCAACTTGGCGGCGAGCATGCTCATGACTGTCCGCCGTCGGCGTGTGCGAGAGAGTCCACCAGCTCCTTGAACACGGTACCCCGCTCGCGGAAGCTGGAGAACTCGTCGAAGGACGAGCACGCCGGCGAGAGAAGCACGACGTCACCCGCATCGGCCAGCTCGCGCGCGAGACTGGTCGCCTCCCGCATGTTTGCCACACGCCTTACGTCCAGCCCCATCTGGGCGTCGATCTCCTCGAGCGACTGGGCTATGCGCTCCCCGGCCTCCCCGTAGCACACGGCCGCCTTGCAGCGCGCCGACACGGCACGCGACAGGTGGTTGAGGTCGGTTCCCTTGTCGTGCCCGCCAAGGAGCACGACCACCTTTCCGGGCGTGAAGGCCGTGAGGGCCTTGATGGTTGCGTCCACGTTCGTCGCCTTGGAATCGTTGACGTAGCGCACGCCCCCGACCGTGTCGACCTCCTCGATGCGGTGCTCCAAGGGTCGAAACACCATGAGGCTGTGAGACACGGCCCCATCCGGCACGCCCACCTCAAGGGCGCAGGCGGCAGCGGCAAGTGCATTTTGCACGTTGTGCTCTCCCTTGATGGCGAGGCTGTCAACCGACACGAGCACGTGCTCCTCGCCATCCAGACGAACGACGAGCCGATCGTCGCGCACGAAGGCGGCACACGCGGTCTCGGGCTCGGAATGGACCGCCACGCGGCAGGTGCGCAACCCCCGCTCGTCCAGGCGCTCGATGATCGTGCGGCACCACTTGTCCTCGCACGAGACGACGGCGAGGTCACCCTCGTCCAGGTTCGCAAACACGCGCTCCTTGGCATCGGCGTACGCCTCCAGCGAGCCGTGCCACTCCACATGGTCGGGAGTCACGTTGAGCAGGCAGGCGACGCGCGGGTGCAGGCGACGCGAGGTGGCGAGCTGGAAGCTCGAGAGCTCGGCGACGAACCATTCGTCCTTGGGTCGGTCCAAAACCTCGCCTGTGGCGACCAGGCCGATGTTTCCCACCGCCTTGGCGCTGAGGCCACCGGCGACGAGCAGTTGCTGCGTGAGCTTGGTCGTCGTGGTCTTGCCGTTCGTGCCGGTAATGGCCAGCCAGCGCCAGGGGCTCTCGCGCCATGCGAACTCGGGCTCGCCAATCACCTCACGGGCGTGGGTCTTCGCACCGCAAAAGAACGCCGAGGACTCCGGGATACCCGGCGAGACGACGGCGAGGTCGTACTCGTCGTCAATCTGCTCGGTTCCCAGCACAACGCGCACACCCGATTCTTCGAGCTGTGCCGTATCGTCGCTCTTGCGAGACTTCTCCCCGCCCACGAGCGTGACGGAGCTCACGCGCGTCTTGTCGCATGCCGCAAGATAGCGCGCCACGGCGATGCCCGTGGCCCCGGCGCCAAGGACGCACACGTCTCCCAGCGTATCGTCTTGCGGGTCCATATCTTGTGAGGAATGCTCAACCATGTGAAGCTCCTAGCGTAGTTGGAAGTACAGGGCGAAGCCGAGCGCGACGAACGCGGCCGAGATGATCCAAAAGCGAATGACGACCTTGTTCTCGCTCCACCCGCGCTTCTCGAAGTGATGATGGATGGGGGCCATGAGGAACACGCGCTTTCCCGTGCGCTTGAAGCTCACGACCTGGATGATGACGGAGAGCGCCTCCGCCACGAACAGCCCTCCCATGACCAGGGAGATGACCTCGGTCTTGGTGAGCACCGCACAGGCCGCGAACGCTGCGCCGAGGGCAAGCGACCCGGTGTCGCCCATGAAGATCGACGCAGGGTAGCAGTTGTGCCACAAGAAGCCGATGCACGCACCGGCAATGGAGGCGGCGAACACGGCAAGGGGAAGCTCGCCGTACTTGAAGGCGACCATGCCCATGCCCAGCATGGCCATGAGCACCGTGCCGCGGGCGAGTCCGTCCAGCCCGTCGGTGAGGTTAACGGCGTTCGAGAGTCCCGCCATGAGCAGGAAGACGAACAGCATGTAGAGCCATGGAATGCGAAACGCGTGTGGTCCCTCCCCTATGACCGTGGTAAACACCCCGAGGTCGATGGGAAACCCACCAGGGAACCGTATGGTGGGGGGAACGCCGACCCAGTTTATGGCGGCAAGGCAGAACAGCACCGAGATGGTTATGAGTCCGACCATCTTCTGCGCGGGAGTGAGGCCCAGCGACCGCTTGTGGGCAACCGACTCGATGTCGTCGAACAGGCCCAAGAAGCCCGTGACGAGCATGACCAGCATCGCACAGATGAGGTCTGGGCTCCAGGGAACCATGATCACGCAGGTAATCACGACGCCGATGATCATGATGAGGCCGCCCATGGTGGGCGTTCCCTGCTTTATGAGGTGTCGCTGCGGGCCGTCGGCGCGTATCTGCTGCCCAATGCCGCCATTCTTCATCAGGCGGATGAAGAGCGGCATGAGCAGGCCGGTAATGAGCGCGGCGATGAACACCGTAAGAAAGACCTGGTAGGTTGGATACGCGGGGTTGCCAATCCACATGCCGATCATGATCCAAGCACCTCCTGAGCAAAGCGTTCGAGACCGATCGCCCTGGACGCCTTTACGAGAACGACGTCATCCTCGGTAAGGATGGGGGCGATGGTGTGCGCCGCCTCGGCGGCGTTGGAAAAGACCTCGATCTTGTCCTCCGAGTATCCCATGGTGCGGGCGCCTTCCCGCATGGCCTGCGCCCCCTCGTCGCCAACGAGCACGAGCAGGTCGACGTCCTTGGCCGCGATGTAGGCACCCACCAGCTCGTGCAGACGCCTGGACTCGGATCCGAGCTCGCCCACCTGGCCGATTACCGCAACGCGGCGCCCCGCGCAGCTCACCGAGCACAGCACGTCGAGCGCGGCGGCGATGGAGCTCGGGCTCGCATTGTACGAGTCGTTTATCACGCGCGGAGTGCCCTCGTTCTGGCATACCTCCAGGCGCATGCTCGCGGGCCTCATCGCGCAAAGTGCTTCGAGCGCCTCTTCCTTGGGAATCGAGAGGGCATGCACGACGCCCATGGCGCTCAGCATGTCGGCCACCATCGCACGTCCCGGCAACGAGAGCGTGCCCCCTAGGGGCGACTCGCCTGCGACCATGAGGCTAAACGAGGGCAGCCCGTCCGCGTCGAGGGTCGTGTCGCTGGCCCACAGGCACGATTCGGCACCCGCGCCCACGCGCAGCACCGCCACGCCGGCCGGCTCCGCGAACTCATGTGCGATGAAGTCGGAGAAGTCGTCGTTGGCCGTGAGCACCAAAGACGCGCGAACGTCACCTGTGCCCTCCATGCCCGAGACCACCTCTGCCTTCGCGCGCGCGATGCCCTCGCGCGATCCCAGGTTGCCAATGTGACTGGTGCCCACGTTGGTGATGGTCACCACGGCAGGACGCGCGCATGCGGCAATGCGGCGCAGCTCGCCCGCATGGTTCATGCCCATCTCCACGACGAGCACCTCGGCGTCGCGCGGGGCGCGCATGAGCGTGAGCGGGACACCGAGCAGGTTGTTGAAGTTACCCTGTGTGGCATGCACCCGTCTCGCCGAGCCGATGGCGGCGGCAAGCATCTCCTTGGTGGTCGTCTTGCCCACCGAGCCGGTGACGCCGACCACGGTCCACTGGGGGTTCATCGCACGCCACGCCCCGGCGGTGCGGAGCATGAACTCCTCGCCGTCGTCATCGCGCGCACGAACGATGGCCCCTCCAAGCCTGCGAGCGGCCTCGAGCGCCTCCTCGCTTGGGTCGTCGGTCACAACCACGAGGGCCGCGCCGGCCTCTAGGGCGCTGGCGGCATAGCGATTACCGTCGACGCGCTCGCCCCTAAACGCCACGAACGCCATGCCGGGACCCACCTGGCGCGAGTCTATCTCCATGCCCTCGAACGTCGTCTGGCCATCACCTTCCACAAGCGTCGAGCCTGTGGCGGCCAGCACGTCCGAAACACTCATACGAATCATCACATCACTCCTCACAGCCCATGCGGAGAGAGGACCCCCATGTCCGCAAGAACTTCACTCATGATAGCCGAGAAAGCGGGGCCTGCAGAGGAATATGAGAGATATGGAGTTTCGTTCAAGCCTACATACAGCAACACCTCGGGATCGCTTGCGGGAGCGAACCCAATTACCGACGCGAGGTACTTGTCCTTGATGTATTCGCCACCTCGCGCCTGCTCTCCCGTACCGGTCTTTACCGCCACGTCGTACCCGTCCACCTGCGAGGTCGTTCCCGTTCCGTCCTCGGCGACGGTGCGCATCATGTCGCCCACCTTGTTGGCGGTGTCCTCCGATATGGCACGGACCGGCTCGGGCCACTCGGTGGGCTTGCCCCCGACCGACGTCACGAAGTGTGGGGTGAGCATCTCGCCCTTGTTCGCTATGGCGCCCACCGCGCGCACCATCTGCACCATGGGTATCGTCACGCCCTGGCCAAATGCCATCGAGCCGAGCAGGGACGGATCGTACTCCTCCTTGCTACGTACCAGACCCTTGGACTCACCGGGAAAGTCTATGCCCGTGGGAGTGCCTATACCAAAGCTGGCCACACCCTCGAAGAAGGCGTCCACACCTATGGCCTGCTGGGCGATGAGCGCCGCACCCACGTTCGAGGACCTTCTTAGGACCTCCCTCAGGTTCATGTCCATGGTCTCCATGCGACCATCGTCGTCCGAGACGATGCCCTGCCCCACCAGAATCGTGGCGGGCACGCTAAAGTAGGTGCTGGTCTGCACCGATCCGCTCTCGAGTCCTATGGCCGCCGTAAGGACCTTGAAGATTGAGCCGGGGTCGTAGGAGTCCGAGACCACCTTGAGCTTGAGGGCCTCGTTGGATATGGTGTCGGTGTTGGTGAGGTCGGCGTAGGGCGTCGAGCAGGCGGCGATGATCTCGCCGGTCTTCGGGTTCATTGCCATGCACATGCCCGACTCCGCCTTGTTGTACTCGGCCGCCTCCTTCATCTGTGCTTCCACGAACTGCTGCACGTCGATGTCGAGGGAGAGCACGAGGTCCTTTCCGTCAACGGGCCTGTTGGTCTGGGCCGTGGCGCCGGCAATGGGTATGCCGCCCAGGCCCGTCTCCATGATCATGGTCCCGTTGGTGCCCGAGAGCTGCTCGTCGTAGGCGACCTCGAGTCCCGACACTCCGTTGCCGTCCACGTCGACCATACCCAGGATCTGACCGCCCACCTGCCCGTACGGGTAGACGCGACGCATTTGGGGCAGCAGGTACACGCCCTCGAGCTTGCGGGCGATGAGCTCGTCGCGCATGGACTCGCAGGCCTCCTTGTCGGCCTTCCTGCACAGGTACACGAACGTCCCGTCGCCGTCGAGCAGCGGACGGTAGTCCTGCACCTCGCCTTCGAGGAACTCCGCCACCACGTTGGCCACGGTGTCGGCATCCTTGATCGCCTGCGGGTTCCCGTACACGTCGTAGCACTCTTCGCTCATGGCCAGCACGTTGCCGTTGCGGTCGTAGATGGTGCCCCTGCGCGCCTGGAGCACGAGCTCGTTCTCGCGCCTCTGCGAGGCCTCCTGCGCATAGCGCGGCGCGTCCAGGACCTGAAGGACCACCAGACGCGCACAGACCACAAGTATTCCAACCGCCAAGAAGGCAAACACCCATGGAAGCCCACTGCCACCCGGGCCGAAGCCAAAGATGCCTCCACCCGTGCCGAACCTCCTGTGAGCCTCCGTGTCGTAGGAGGTCTCGCTCTCGCGGTTGGGCCTCCTGCCGCCGTCCCTATTGCGCGCCACGTGCAAGCCTCCCCACTTGGCCCGTGACGCTAGCCCAGGTCAAGCTGGTCGGCGGTATTCGCGTACACCATGCCAAGGTTCTGCGTCGCGATTTGCGTGATGCGCTCCGAACGGGAGAGCAGGGAGCGCTCGATGCGCAGGTCGCCATTGAGCGAGCGCTCGCTCTTGATCTGGGAGGAGAGCACGTTGTTCTCCTGAAGCATGGAGACGGTTCCCGAGGTGAGCGACACCGCGACGCCGCCCAGGGCAAAGGATGCGAGAGCGACCGTCACCACGCATGCGGCGACCCTCACGAACAGGGGGCGAACGCCGCTGCGCGCCTCGGCGTCGAGCCTGCCGCCCTCCACCGCAACAAAGGATTCGCGTCCCGACGCGCCAACCCCATAAGCCGGCGCGTCCATGCGGTATGCCTCGGATCCCTCGCGTCTCATGCTCGCCTCCATCTCGTGGGAACCCCCACGCAGGTACGTACTGGTTCGTTTAAGCTGCCAGACGCCACGCAGAGCGTGGCGTCAAGGTGGTACTACTACGCATTCGTGGTGTCGAGTCGCACGGCGACGCGCAAAAGCGCGCTTCGCGCTCGCGGATTGGAGTCAACCTCCGCCTCCGACGCACGGATGGGCTTTCTCGTCCTAACATCGAGTATCGGCACGTTCCCGCACACGCACACGGGGAGGTCGGGTGGACACACGCAGCCCTTGCTCATCTCGTGGAAGATGTGACTGACCACCTTGTCCTCGAGCGAGTGGTAGGCAATCACACACAGGCGCCCACCGGGGTTGAGCCAGCGTATTGCGGCGCGCAGTCCCGTTTCGAGCACCTCCAGCTCCCGGTTCACCTCGATGCGAATCGCCTGGAAGGACTTGCGGGCGGGGTGGCCCGCACGCCTGCGGTCCTTGGCGGGAATCGCCTCGCGCACCACGTCTGCCAGCTGCAGCGTCGTCTCGATGGGTCGCCTATCGCGTTGGCGCACGATGGCGCGTGCGATGCGCCGCGCATGGCGCTCGTCGCCATACAATCGCAGAATCCGGGCGAGATCTGCTTCGTTGTAGTGGTTCACGATCTCTGCTGCCGTTTTGGTGTGTTTGCCCGGGTCCATGCGCATGTCCAAGGGGGCGTCCTCGTGATACGAGAAGCCCCTTTCGCCAATGTCGAGTTGGGGACTGGAGACGCCCAGGTCGAACAGGAATCCGTCCACGCCGGGAATCTCCGCACCGACGAGCAGGCTGTCCAGCTCGCCGAAGTTTCCCTTGAGCAGTCTGGCCATCGTCTGGGGAGCCTCGGCCTCCAGGCGCACGCGCGCGGCGTCGAGCGCCATCTGGTCTTGGTCGATTCCCAGCAGCATGCCGTCGGGCGCAAGGGCGCGCGCGATCGCCACGCTGTGTCCCGCTCCCCCAAGCGTGCAGTCGCACATGGTCTCGCCCGGCTGGGGGTTGAGGTGGTCCAGGACTTCCTCGAGGAGTACAGGTACATGCCGATATTCGTTTGTCAAGTCGCTCACTCCCTAGAGCACGTCGAACATGAGTGCGTCGAGCTCCTCGTCGAGTCGGGCCTGCTCGGCCTCCCACCTCTCGGTGTTCCACACCTCGAAGTGATCCTCGACGCCAACGACCGTCACGTCACGGGCCAAGCCAAGCTTCTCCCGTGCCGTTGGGTCCGAGGCATCGACCTTGCCGAGCGCAATGCGCCCAGCCGAGTCGATGTCCACCGTCACCGCGCTGCCGGTAAGCTTGCGACGCAGCGCCACGTGCTGACGGTTGCCCGGCTCGAACTTCTTCCCGCCTTTCTCGAAGAAGCTTCTCACCCACTGGCCAAACCCCTCGGGCGTGAACCCATACAGCGCATCGTGAAGCGGGATGAGGGTTACCTGACCGTCGAACTCCTTGCGATAGTTCGCTGGCAGCGTGAGACGCGCCTTGGCATCCAAGTTGAATCGCTTGGAGCCTGTTAGGTACATGCCTCACGTCTCCTCTCCGTTGCATCACGCGGAAAGCCTTGGTGTGTGCTGCTGCGTTTTTGCTGCGATGGTGTTGTGCGGCCTTCCGACGAGGGGTGCCCCTCGATTGCGTGAACATATAATACACCTATCCACACTTAGCGACACCTTCCCCCCTTTATTGGTTTTGACCCACATTTTGGAATCGAACGCACGGCACCCCATATCTTGTGTTTTAGAACAAGACAGGACACAAACCCGCAGGTGTTGTGCCCCTTCAAATAAGAACAAGATATGTAGACAATATGGATTTGTTCGAAAATTGTACTTGAATGAATAGCAATATTACATTTACGCATGCCCTTTGGCCCTCGGGTGCGCGGTTAGATACTCCCACCGGATGTGCGTGCGGTCTATGTGGGAGTAGATCTGGGTCGTCGCGATGCTGGCGTGGCCCAGTAGCTCCTGCACCACCCGTAGGTCGGCCCCACCCTCCACCAGATGCGTCGCGAAGCAGTGCCGCAGGGTATGCGGGTGCAGGCCACTGATTCCCACCACGCGTCCCGAACGCTCGCAGATCGCGTGCACCGACTGTCGGGACAGGCGACCTCCCCTCATGTTGAGAAACACCGCGTCGCAGGGGGAGCCAACCCTCACCATGGACGGTCGCCACGAGTCCAGATACGTTCCCAGCGCCTCGCGTGCCGCGCCGGCGATGGGGACCACCCGTTCCTTGGAGCCCTTGCCGAACACGCGCACCAGCTCGTCGTCAAGCATGACGTCCGCCACGTCCAGACCGCAGAGCTCGGACACGCGAAGGCCGCACCCATAGAGCACCTCCAGGATCGCACGGTCCCTCTGGCCTGCGGGCGTTGGGGGAAACGGTTGCTCCACCAACGCGCGCACCTGCTCTATGGACAGCACCTCTGGCAGTTGGTGGGGGCGTTTGGGCAGCGGGACGACGCGTGCCGGATTGGACTTGGCCAGCCGCTCCGCGACGAGGAAGGCGTGGAAGCCGCGCACGGCGGCAAGGGCCCGCTCCGTGGAAGAGATGGCATACTCGAGCTCGGCGAACGACGCGACGAACGCCTCCACGTCGACGCGGGTTACCTCGTCGACGTCGCGCGTTCCGCGATCGGCCAGGAACCGCACGTATCGCGCGGTGTCGCGCCCATACGCCTCGACCGTGTTGGGCGCATGGCCACGCTCCACCACCAGATATGACAGGTACTCGTCTCGCGCGTCGCTCAGCAGCATGCCGCCTCCTACTCGTCCGGTATCACCGGAACTCCGACCACCTGCAGCTCGTGACGGTCTTTGCCCTCGTGCCGCGCGATCGACGCGCGCACGAACTCACGGAAGAGCGGCGCCGGGGCGTTGGGCCGGCTCTTGAACTCGGGATGGGCTTGGCACGCGACGTACCACGGATGCACGTCCTCGCCCAGCTCGACCATCTCGACCAGGGTTGCGTCGGGACTTTGGCCGGAGATTACGAGTCCCTGCGCGACGAGCGCCTCCACGTATGCGTTGTTGACCTCGTAGCGATGGCGATGGCGTTCGTGGACGAGCTCGCGGCCGTACGCCTCGCGCGCGAGCGTGTTGGGGGCCATCACGCATGGATAGGCGCCCAGCCGCATCGTGGCGCCCTTGTCGTACACCTCGGCCTGCTCGGACATGAGAGCGACGACGGGATGGGCGGCGTTCGCGTCGAACTCGGTCGACGTGGCATCGCGGAGTCCACAGACGTTGCGCGCGAACTCGCATACCATCACCTGCATGCCCAGGCATATGCCCAAGAACGGTATGCGATCCTCTCGAGCGAGCCTGGCGGCGCAGATCTTTCCCTCGAACCCCCGGTGGCCGAATCCGCCGGGTATGAGTATGCCGTCGGCCGAACCCAGCACCTCGCGCACGTTCTCGTCGCTCAGCGTGTCGCCGTCAACCAGGTCGATGTCCACATGGCGGCCATAGAACACGCCGGAGTGATGGATGGCCTCGATGACGGACAGGTACGCGTCGGGAAGCTGCGTGTACTTCCCCACCACCTTGATGTGCGTGACGTCCCTGAGCATCTCCGCCTCGTGCAGGGCGCCGGTAAACGAGTACCAGCTGCTCATGTTGCTCGTACGGGGATCGAGGGCCAGCTTCTCGCACACCCTCACGTCGAAGCCCTGGTCCGCGAGGTGTCGCGGCACGTCGTAGATGGACGGGCAGTCCGAGTTCTCGAAGACGCAGTCCTCGTCCACGTCGCAGAACCCGGCGATCTTGGCACGCACGTCGGCGTTGACCTCGTGGTCCGAGCGACACACGATGAGGTCGGGCTGCAGGCCCATGGAGCGCAGCTCCTTGACCGAGTGTTGGGTGGGCTTCGTCTTGATCTCGTGCGCGGCGCGGATGTAGGGCACCAGGCTCACATGTATGAGGCAGCAATTCTCGGGACCCTTCTCCTTCCTGAACTGCCGAACGGCCTCCACGAAGGGCTGGCCCTCGATGTCGCCGATGGTGCCGCCGAGCTCCGTGATCACCACGTCGGCACCGCTCTGCTCCTCCATCCGCAAAAAACGCTGCTTGATCTCGTTGGTCACGTGGGGAATGACCTGCACCGTGCCCCCCAGGAAGTCACCGCGACGCTCGCGCTCTATGAGGTCGTGGTAGATCAGGCCCGACGTGAAGTTCGCGTCGGCATTGAGGTTCTCGTTGATGAATCGCTCGTAATGGCCCAGGTCGAGGTCCGTCTCCCTGCCATCCTCGGTCACGAACACCTCACCGTGCTGGAAGGGGCTCATGGTTCCGGGGTCCACGTTGAGATAGGGGTCGGCCTTTTGCATGGACACGCGGTACCCACGTGCCTTGAGCAACCTGCCAAGCGAGGCGGCGGTGATCCCCTTACCGAGGGCCGAGACGACACCGCCCGTTACGAACACATGCTTAACCATACATACCTCCCGCAAGAGCCTCTCGTTCCTACGGGACTTCATTCTATCCCCCCAAAACCGCATGTGCCCGCATGGGCATGGCGCCCGTTACGCAGTATTCACCGCACTGTCACCAAATGGCAGTCTTGCGGGCAGCCGCGCTAGGCGCGGTCGAGCATCTCGCGCGCGTGTGCCATGGACGTCTCGCTCTCGTCACCCGAGAGCATGCGGGCGATCTCGACGACGCGCGCGTCACCCTCGAGGGGCTCGATGGTGGTCTGGGGTATGCCGTCCCCGGTATCGCCTGCGGACTTGCGCACCAGATAGTGCGTGGACGCCTTAACCGCGACCTGGGCAAGATGCGTGACCACGATCACCTGATGCGTGCGGGCGAGCTCTGCCAACACGTTTGCCAGTGCCAACGCGGTCGCCCCGCCAACCCCTGCGTCCACCTCGTCGAACACGAGCGTCTCGGTGGCGTCCGCGTCGCCCAGGACCACCTTGCACGCAAGCATGACTCGGCTGACCTCGCCACCCGAGGCGATCTTCCTGAGCGGCCTTGCCAGCATGCCCTGTGCCGGTCGGTACAGGAACTCGACCCTGCTCGGGCCGTCGGCGGTCCATTGCGTGCGCGGCAGCCGCTCCATCGACACCTCCAGCTCCGCCCCTCCCATCTCCAGAAGGGCCATCTGCTGCGTGACAGCATGGGCAAAGCGGGGCGCGCAGGCACGGCGGGCCGCGTCCACGGCGTCGGCGGCAGCGGCGAGGCTGCGCTCGGCGGAGTCGCGAGCGGCCTGGGCGGCCTTCAAGAGCTCGTCCCCGTGATCGGCGGCGCGCACGATCTGCTCGGCCTGCTCCCTGCGCGCGAGGACATCCTCCATGCTGGGCCCATAGGTGCGCATGAGCCCGCGAAGTTGGGCCATGCGACCCTGCATCTCGTCCAGCTGCACGGGATCGAAGTCGATGGCGTCCCTATACGAGCGCAGCTCGCCCGCAACGTCCTCTATGTCTATCAATGCGCTCTCGAGGGTGGCGACAAATGCGTTGAGCTCGCCGTCGAAGCGACGTGCGGAACGGATCTCGTCGATGGCGTCCACCATGAGGTCGGTAACGCCCGAATCCCCCACCAACGCATCGCGAGCGGACATGGCGGCGCGTATGAGGGTCTCGGCGTGCTCCGCCTTGGGCAGCATCGCCTCGATCTCCTCGAGCTCGCCAGCTGAGGGATTCACCTCGTCGATGCGACCGAGCACGAAGGTTGCCTCGTCCTTGCGCTCTGCCGCCGCACGGCACGTCTCGCGCACGCGATCCAGCTCCTTTGCGGCGGAGCGCGCGTCGCGAAGGGCCTCTTTGTATGCATCGAGCGCGGGAGCGATGTCCTCCTGCGCCCAGGCATCAAGGAGATGCACGTGACTACCCTGCGAAAGCAGCCGCTGATGCTCGTGCTGGCCACACAGGTCGATGGCAGCGCCCACGCCGTTTGCCAGCTCGCGCACGGAGGCCATGCGACCGTCGATGGACACGCGACCACGCCCGTCGGCGCCCACCCTGCGACGCACGATCACGCCATCTGGGTCTGCGCCATCCACAAACACGCGGCCCTCGACCACCAGGGCATCGGCTCCCTCACGAACCGCACCTGCGTCGGCACGCTCCCCCATGAGGAGTTTGACCGACGACAAGAGGGCGCTCTTGCCCGCACCGGTCTCGCCGGTGAGCACGGTCATGCCCGAGGCGGGACGTATGGTCGCCTCGCGAATGAGGGCGACGTTTTCCACGCGAAGTTCGTCAATCATCGCATTCTCGCCTTTCCATAGAACACTCGGGACACCGAGCCATAGAAGCTCTGGGCGCGATAGTCAAGAAGTATCACGTCCCCACGACCGCGCTTGCAGGCAACGTGAGTAAGACGCGCACCCCGCCCGAGCGGCTGTCCATCGGCGAACACGCACGTCTCCACCGGCCGTTCGGGATCGATGCCAATCTCCACGACGTCCGAGGGAGCCGTGAGGAACGCACGCGCCATGATGGTGTGCGGCGCCACCGGCACGCACACCATGCCCCCAAACTCGGGCGTGACGATGGGTCCGCCAGCCGCGAGCGCATAGCCGGTCGATCCCGTTGCGGTGGACACCACGAAACCGTCGCCGCGAAGCTTGTCGATGTGATTGCCCGAGACGCTCACCTCAAACGAGATGACATCCCCATGGGACCCGTGGCTGAGCGCCAGGTCGTTGAGAGCCATCTTTTTCACCTCAAACGGGACGCCCTGCTCGTCGTCGAACTGTGCCGTTATGTCGATCGTCGCACGACGCGAGGCATGCAGCTCCCCCGCCAGCGCATCGCACACGGTGGGAAACAGGTCCTCCGGGCCCGAGCACGTGAGAAACCCAAGATGCCCGTAGGAGATGCCCACGATTGGCACGCCGCTGTACCCAACGGTGCGAGCGGCGCGCAGGATGGTGCCATCCCCTCCCAGCGAGATCGCGAGGTCGAGGTCGGAGGGGTCGGGGTCGCTCACCTGGGTTTGGCGGTTGTCCTTTACCCACACGACGTCGATGCCTTCGCCCTCGAGCCACCTCTGCAGCTTGGAGGCATCCTCGATGGCGTCGTCACGCGCATAGTTGGGAACGATAAGCACCTTCACAACAAACCACTCCTTCCCACTGCCGCGCCAACGAGACGTTCCGTCGTCGCCCATGGACCGAGCGCGAGCCTAGGAACGTTGCTCCAGTGTACCAAACAAGCTCCCCAGCATTAGGAACTCCTTGTTGCCCTTTTTGCCACGGATGGGTGACTCGCACTCACCCTCCACGCAAAACCCGCTCTCCTCCATGCCCGCGCGCACACGCTCCAGAACCGCGTGCCTCACCGACTCGCTACGAACGATGCCACCCTCGCCCACATCCTCGCGGGCGGCTTCGAACTGGGGCTTTACCAAGGTGAGGAAACGTCCGCCTGGCGCGAGCATGGCGCGAACGGCCGGCAGGATCGTGAGCACCGAGGTAAAGGAGACGTCGCACACGGCCAGGTCGAACTGGGTGTTTGGAAGCCGTTGGGGAAGGTCCACCACGTTGGTGCGCTCCATGAGCGTTACGCGCTCATCCTGCCTGAGCTTCCAGTCGAACTGGGCATAGCCCACGTCCACGGCATGCACGTGCGCCGCCCCGTGGCGAAGCAAGCAGTCGGTGAACCCACCCGACGAAGCGCCCACGTCTAAGCAGCTCATCCCGTCCACGTCCAGGCCAAAGGTCCTGAGCCCATGCTCGAGCTTTATGCCGCCGCGGCTCACAAAGCGGTCGTGGCCCCGAACAAAGAGCTCGATGCCCGGCCGAACCTGCTCGCCAGGCCTTTCCATTCTCCTGTTGGTGGTGCACACTTCGCCGGCCATCACCGAGCGCATCGCCTCGCCCGCATCCTCAAAGAAGCCTTGGACGACGAGCTCCTCATCGAGCCGCCTGCGCCTAGGACCCTTGCGGCTAGGCCTCGGGTTGCTTGGCATCATCGGAGTCCGGTTGCGCGCTCGCGCGCTCTGCCTCGTCGGCAGGAGCCGTGTCAACGAAGTCAACTGCCTTCGACCCAAGGGCTATGGCCTCGTCAAACAGGTCCAGGGAACGCTCGAGCGGCACGTCCTTGCGCTTGACCTGCCCCGCAATGTCGTCCAGACGCTCCTTGATCTGGGCGAACGTGGTGTATTCCGACGTGTCGATCCTCTTGGTGGCCATGGCTACTCTTCTTCGACGTGAGCCTTGCGGGCAATCTGTACGACATCCTCTTCCTCCTCGAGGCTGGATGCGACACGACCCAAAAGGCCATTTACGAACCGTGGGGACTCGTCGGTGCCATACGCCTTGGCAAGCTCCACCGTCTCGTCGATCGTTACGGCAATCGCAACCTCTTCGACATCGAGCATCTCGAACAGGGCAAGACGCAGCAGGTTGCGGTCGACCGAGGGCATGCGGGAGACAGACCAGTTGGTCGACGCCCATCCAATGACGGCGTCCAGATCGTGCCGCTGCTCGTCGGTGCCCAATGCCAGCTGCCTGGCGTAGTCATCGAGCGGTCCCTCCGAGAGCGCGAAGGGGCCATTCAAGACATCGGCTACCGACCTCTCGGTAGCCTCAGCCTGAAATAGTATTTGCAACGCTTGGCTACGGGCAAGCGTGCGTCCCATGAACTTGCGTGCAGACAATCGAACTTACTCCTTGGGGAACACGAGGTTGTCGATGCAGATGTCCACGCATCCCACCTCAACGCCCATCTGGCTGCTTACCGCAGAGGCAACGGCCCGACGGACATCGGCTGCCAGCTTGGTAAAGGGATACCCATAGAACACCGAAAGCCGAATGGTGAGCGACAGCTTGTCATCGACGACCTCCGACTCGACCGCGGGCTCGTTGGACACGGGACGCGAGGTGAACACCGATATCAGTCCGGACGCAATCGCGTTCTCCCCCACCGAGGCAACACCCTCCACACGCTCGGCCGCAAGCGAGACGATTGCTGCCACCACGTTCTTCGACACGCCGATGCCGGAAATGACGAGCTCACTATGCATGGGTCTTCCTTTCTCCTGGAGCAAGACGCTTCCGTTGCGCTAGATGCGCGAGACAAACTTGCCCGTGCGTGTATCCACCTTGACGCGCTCGCCCTGGTTGAGGTACATGGGGACCTGAATGGTGGCACCGGTCTCGATGACTGCGGGCTTCGTGCCGCCCTGCACCGTGTCGCCCTTGAAGCCAGGGTCGGTCTCGACGATCTCCTCCTCGATGACCATGGGAGGCTCGACGGCATAGAGCACGTTGTTTGCGTAGTTGAGCAGGCAGATGTCGTTCTCCTTCATCCACTTGGCGTTTCCGCCGATGAGCGAGTCGTTGACCTCGATCTGCTCGTAGGTGGTGGTGTCCATAAAGTAGTAGATGTCACCGTCGCTGTAGAGGTACTGCATCTCGCGCGTGCGCATGTCGACGCTCTCGAACTTCGCGGACTGCTGGAAGTTCTCCTCGTTCACGCGACCGGTGCGGATGTTACGGTACTTGGTGCGCACGTAGGTGTTGCCCTTGCCCGGCTTGACGTGCTGCGCCTCAAGAACGACGCAATCGTTACCCTTGATGTTTACGCCAATGCCGGCGCGAAGATCGTTCATACCAAGCGTTGCCATGGATGCTCTCTTTTCTGTCTCGTCGCATGCGCGACCGTCTTCTCTACGATTTGGGATTATAGGTCAAAGTCGTTTCGCTGTAAAAGGTTCTACACCCAACCAAGCAGAACCACGCAACTACTCCTTGTTGCGATGGGTAATCCCCTTGATGGCGGCCTTGCAGACGTCGAGGAAGTTTGGCGAACGGACCAGCTTGTCCTCGCCAACGTAGGGGCGCATGGCCCGCAGCGTCTTCTTGTTGTCCCGCGTGGAGAAGGAGAAGTGGCCGCTCTCCTTTGTGAACACCGCAAAGCGCGCGATGTGCTTGCCGCCGATTACGGAGGCAGCCACGTGATCGACCTCGGTCCAAGGGATCTGCACGTAGTCCTCGACGTTCTTCTCGTTGTAGAACTCCACGGCCTTGTCGCCAACCATCATGTCACCGTACGTGGCGAGCCCGTGGTAGGACGTGGCCTTAATGGTGAGGTCCACCTTGGTGTTCATCGATTGCGCCATGCGGCACTCCTTTCCTGACACATGAACGCGGGGGCACGCCTCGCAAAGAGGCGTGCCCCCGCGTACGAGTTACGAGGCTCTATCTTACATGAAATTGAAGAAGCGACCCACGATACCAACCGCAAAGAGTGCGAGGATGATGACGATCGGGGAGATGCCCTTCTTGAGGAGCCTGCAGCACAGCAGCGTGAGCAACACGGCAGCAAGACCGGGGATCAGCTGGTCGAGGTTGCCCTGGAGCGTGGTGACCTTCTCGACGTTGAGGCCGGTGGCGCCAAGCGAGGAGTACTGCTCGAGAGCGCTCTTGATGCCCTCGGCGCCCGCAGGCAGGCTGGCCCAGTCGATGTAGGCGCCCTCGGCCTGAGTGACCGTGGAGACAACCGGGGTGAACGAGATGGACACCCAGCGCTGCACCAGCGCGCCGATGATGAACATACCGAGGATGGAAGCGATCTCGGTGACCTTGCCGAGCAGGCCGCCGGAGAGGTCCTTGGCGATGGAGGTTCCCACGCTGTAGCCGAACTCCTGCGTGTACCACAGGAAGGCCATGCGGATGATGTTCCATGCGAAGAAGAAGAGCAGCGGACCGACGATGCTGCCGCCCAGAGCCATGGAGGCACCGAGTGCGCCGAGAATCGGGCGGACGGTGAACCAGAACACGGGGTCGCCGACGCCGGCCAGCGGGCCCATCATACCAACCTTGACGCCCTGGATGGCCTGGTCCTCGACCGGCATGCCATTGGCACGCTCCTCCTCGAGTGCGAGGGTGACGCCGATGACGGGAGCGGACACGTACGGGTGAGTGTTGTAGAACTCGAGGTGACGCTTAAGAGCCGCCGCCTGATCCTCCTTGGAGGAATAGAGCTTCTTGATGGCGGGAATCATTGCGTAGCACCAACCACCGTTCTGCATACGCTCGTAGTTCCAAGAACCCTGCAGGAACTGGTGACGCCAGCATACCGCCATGCGGTCTTTCTGAGAAAGCTTAATCTCTGCCATAGTGATTCACACTCCTTTCGGCTTAGTAATCGTTGAGGATGTCGCCGAGCGGATCGCCCGAGCCGCCGCCAGAGCCGCCGCCCTGCTTGGCGAGTTCCTTGAGGCCGACATAGATGAGGGCGAGAGCAACGCCGATGGCGCCGAGAGCGATGAGCGTGAGGTCACCAAGAGCGGCGATGACGAAGCCGAGCACGAAGAACGGCCAGACCTCTGCGGTGGCCATCATGTTGATGACCATTGCGTAACCGACTGCAGCAACCATGCCGCCGCCGACGGCCATGCCACCGGACAGCCACTCGGGCATGGACTGGAGCATGGTGGTAACTGCCTCGGCAGGAATCAGGCACAGCATCGCCGCGGGAATGGCGATACGGATGCCCTGCAGGCCGATGGCCAGGAGCTGCCAGATCTCCACGCCGCGGAAGTTGGCCTTCTCGGCGGCTGCGTCCATGAAGTGGACGATGGGGATGGCGATCGTACGGCAAAGCATGGTGAGGAACAGACCGGCCACGGACAGAGGCACGGCGAGTGCGATAGCGGTGTTGATGGCCACGGAGGGATCGGTGGCGGTACCGTCGCCGAGACCCTTAACCATGATGATGGCAGATGCGACGGAGGCGAGTGCCGCGTCGGGAGCCACGGCGGCGCCGACGTTTGCCCAGCCAAGGGCGATCATCTGCAGGGAACCACCAAGCATGATGCCCTCGGTGGGATGGCCGGTAACCAGGCCGATGAGGGTGCATGCCACCAGCGGTTGGTGGAACTGGAACTCATCCAGGATGCCTTCCATACCTGCAAGGAAGGCCACCAAGATGACCAAGACTATAGCGATACCTGACATTTGCTGTTACCTCCTTCTGCTAGCCCTGGGCTGCAAGCTCGGCCTTGGCCTTCTTCATGACGGCGTCAAACGGCTCGGGATTGTCGGCGGGCACCTTGCGCACGTCGAACTTGACGCCCATGCTTGCAATCTTCTCGATGCAATCGACGTCAGCCTGATCCATGGCCACGGCGTTGGTGACGACGACCTTGCCGATCGAGTGGGCCATCGAACCGAGGTTGACCTCCTTGATGTCCACACCGCCCTCGAGCGCACGCAGAAGATCCTGCGGGGTCTCGAACAGCAACATGGCCTTCGTGTCGCCAAAGCGAACGTCTTTGGAGACCTCGATGATCTTGGAGATAGGCACCACGTGGACCTTGACTCCCGGAGGCGCAGCCTGAACGATCATGGACTTGCGCAGCTCGTCCTTTGAGACGTCGTCGGAGCACACGATGATGCGGTCGGGGTTGACCATCTTGGTGACGGTCGTTGCCACTTGGCCGTGGAGCAGACGGGTGTCGATGCGCGCGAACGCGATCTTGATGTGACCGTCGCCCAGAACCGTTCCCGGCGGGATTGCGCCCACAGGCGCAGCGGCGGGAGCAGCGGCTGCCGGAGCAGCGGCGCTAGCGGGCTGGATGCTTTCGGGCTTGATCTTTACGCCACCCTGAGCCTCCGGATAGATTGCCTTGGCGATGTCGGCAGCAGACTCGACGTCACCCAGGCGCTCACCGTAGGCAGCAACCAGCATGGGCAGGTTGAGGCCTGTGACCGCAACCCAGTTCTCGTGTCCCGGCTCCTCGAGGAGCAAGCTGACCTGATTGAACGGCGTGCCGCCCCACAGGTCGACCAAGAACAGCACCTGCTCCTGGTTCTCGAACGTCGAGATAGCCTTGAGCAGCTTGGCTCGTAGGTCCTCCGGCCCCATCTCAGGCGTAAGTACGACGGCCTCAACAGCCTCCTGCGGCCCAAAAATCATCTGGCCAGACTGCTTGATGCCCTCGGCAAACGCCCCGTGGCTTGCTAGGACAATACTTACCATACGTTCCCTCCTTTTCCAATGCATCCGAACTCGAAAAGGGAACACGGGATGCCGCCCATCTTCCCCCCGGACCTCCATAGGCCCTTCACAATTCAAGCATTATATGTCCACTTCATTTCCATCGCAACGAAAAGTACGGGTCTTTTTTGGGATGTGGCGGCTTTTTTCCCTGAGCGGGCAAAACGCCGCGCATTATAAATAGCTGAAATACCTTATGGAAACGATTCCACACTGTGCAGCAGCCATGCAGCCTGACAAAGGAGCAAGGCACCTTAGCCGACGCTCACCAGCTCGTGCGTGGACGAGGCGAAGGGCTCGAAGCCCCCCTCGCGCATGACCCCGCAGTCCTCGAGGCGTATGCCGAACTTGCCCGGTAGGTAGATTCCCGGCTCGATGGTGAACACAGACCCCACGGGCATGCTGTCGGCAGAGCGTGGGCCCTCCACGGGACGCTCGTGTATCTCGATGCCGACGCCATGTCCCAACCCATGCTGGAAGCAGTCCCCATACCCCGCGTCGGTGATGACGCGCGCCGCGATACCATGCAGGTCCTTCCCCGCCATGCCTGGGCTAGCCGCTTGGGCAGCGGCCTCGTGCGCCTCGCGCACGACGTCGTACACTCGGCGCTGTTCGTCGCCAGGCACCCCCACACACACCGTGCGGGTCATGTCGGCGTGATAGTCCGCATAGACGGCACCGAAGTCAATCACGACGAGGTCGCCCTCCCCCACCTCTCGCTCGCTCGGTCTCGCGTGGGGATTCGCCCCGTTCGGGCCCGACGCCACGATGGAGTCAAACGAGAGTGCGTGCGCGCCATGGCTGAGCATATATCCCTCGAGCTCCGCGCGAATCGCAAGCTCCGACATGCCGCGCCGGATAAACGTGCAGATGTGCGCGAAGGCCTCGTCGGTGATCTGCTGCGCACGGCGCAGGTGGGCGATCTCGCGCTCGTCCTTCACCATCCTCATGGCACACACGTCGGCATGCATGCGGGCAAACAGGCAGCCGACCGACAGCTCGTCGATCGCGTTGTTCAACTTCTGGTAGAACCCTAGGGTGAGGGTGTCCTCCACGGCGACCACGCGGGCCTTGGCCTCGAGGATGCGCTGCGCTATCCACGTGGGATGCGACACGGACTCCATGTCGACGGCAATCGCAGACTGGTCTTGCATCGCGGTCGCAAAGGAGCCGAAGTAGCGCGAGTCGGTGTGCAGCCACGCCCTCTCGGGTGTCACCACCATCGTATGGGCGCACTCGTCGTCCACAACGCGCGCGGCATCGGTGAGCCATCGTATGTCTGCGACGTTGCGCACGACCACCGCATCGTATCCACGCTCGTCCATGAGGTTCCTCAGTCGTCCGAGCCTCTTGTGTGCCACCGACCTTGCGTCCATGCGTCACTCCTCCCTACCGGTATTCCCCTCGTGCCTCGCACCACGCGCTCGCATGCTCGAGCATGAGGCCGTCTTCGACCGTCATCATGCGCACGCGGCCGATGGCAAACGGCACGGGCAGCATGCACCGGTTCGTTCTTGCAAATCGCTGCTGGCGCAGGGCCTCCTTGAGCTGGTGAGGGTCAACGTCGCAGGAGGCATATCCGGCACCAACAACATCGAGGAGCTCGTCCTGCGCGAGCATGTCGTCCACCGAGAGCTTTCCCTCGGCCGCCGCCAGCCGAGCCGAGAACCGCATGCCCTCTGCGAGGAGCGTGGACTCGGGAACGCGTGCGCCCACGAGCGTTCCCAGGGCTCGTGCGAAGTCCTTTCCGTACCAGATGGACTGACGGATTGCGGCGGCGGTTGAGGAGAGGATCTTCCCGCGTGCCTTTGCGGCTGCGACGAGGTGATCGGCAAAGGAGTTCTCGTCACCGCTCATGAGCTCCGCCGTGCTGTCCCACAGCGCGGAGAAGTCGCGCTCCGAGGCGCACATGGCCGCACCTACCATGAGGACGCGGGCATAGGTGGTGGCCTCGTCGCGCACCTGCCCGCACACCAGGTCGTAGTCGAGCAGGACGTGCTGGACCGACGGCCTTACCCAGAGCATGCATGGCCTGTCCCCCACGTCGAGGGCCTGTGGGGCGAGCGCCCCCTCCAAGAAGGCCGCGGCGTCCTCGGGAATGGCCACGAGGGAGATGCCCTCGCACCATGAGCCGCTCACGTGGGAGACCATCGAGAGGATGGCCTCGTTGCCAAACGCGCAGCACAGGTCGTCGCCCGTGACGCCCTGCTCGCCCAGGCTCCCCGCGAGCCTGCATGCCTCGTCGAGGTTTCGGGAGCCTTCTCGCGAGACCTCGTGCCAATGGACGGCAAACCCGGCAGCGGCCAGCTGGCGCGCAAGGGTCTCGCGCAGCGTGCCGTCCATGTTCGTTGGAACGACGGCCATGCAGAGCCTTGGCCGTCCCACCGAGCTGCGCAGCATCGTCTCGGCCTGCGACAGGGCGCCCGGTCCCATGCGCACGTCGCACGATCCGCCATGGATGGCTATCCACTGCCGCGAGAGCATGCGTCTGGCGTCTCCGCTCATATGAGCCCCTCCTCCCACAGGAGGTTTCCCGCTACCTCCGCTACCTCCAAGAACGACTTGTCCCGAATGTCAATCACGTAGTCGGCGGCATGCTTGAACAGGGGTCTTCTGCGCCAGTACAGCTCCTCGACGTCGCATATGCCCAAGTCGGGCCGCTTCTCGGGATGTTGCATCTGCCTGAGGGAATCCGACAGGTCCCCGTCCAGGAACACCACCACGCCCATCTCGTGCATGAGCGCACAGTTGCCGTCGCGCTCCACGATTCCGCCGCCACAGCTCACCAGCAGTGACTTCTCGGCGCGAAGCTGCTCGAGCACCCTCGTCTCGGCATCGCGAAACGCCGACTCCCCGTCCTGCTCAAAGCATTCGCGGACGGTCTTGCGCAACAGGCGCTCCGCCATGCGATCGGTGTCGACGTAGGTACGTCGGTAGAGTCTTCCCAGATTCCGGGCGAGGGTGGATTTTCCGGCCCCCAAAAAACCCACGAAGAAGATGTGGTCACACCCCTCGTGCGTCACGTAGCCATCGTGTTCCATAGTTGTGCCGTCTCTCGTACGCATAGTGTTCGCAAAAGATTCTACCATCCTTCGCGTACGAGAAGCCACCGACTCGCAAGGCCAAACGGGAACGTCAGTCATCCTCAAAGGAGACGTCGCGCAACAGGACCTGCTCGACCTTCCTAAACAGCTTGGTGTACCACAGATCCTCCTGCGACTGCGGACGCACGAGGATCGTGCTCACCCCAGCGAGGTTGCCGGCAATCATGTCGGTAAACAGCTGGTCACCCACAAGCACACTCTGCTCTGCGGGAACCCCCATGTACGTGAGCGCCAGATAGACCGCGACGGGCGCCGGCTTCATGGCGTGATGCACCACCGCGCAGCCGAGGCTCTGCGCCGACGCGCAGACCTCGTTCGTGTGATAGTTGTTGGAGATCATGCAGGTTACGATTCCATGTCCGCGCAAGTCATCCAGCCACGCACGCACCTCGGGAGGCGCCTCCTTCGTGTCACGTGGCACGAGCGTGTTGTCGCGATCGAGCAGCACGCAGCGAATGCCTGCCTCAACCAGCTCCTCCGCGCGGATGCAGTCGACCGAGGCTATGTAGCGGTTTGGCCGGAAGATGGGCATTTACGAATCCTTGCCTTCGGCTGCGGCCTGCTCCTCCAAGGCCTTGGCATAGGCCTCGTCGTGCTCCTCATACGTCTTGCTGAACGTATGGTTTTGGTATTTCTCGTTGTCGATGATAAAGAAGAAGAGGTACTCGCTCTCGGCTGGCTTCATGGCCGCCTCGAGTGCCCATGCGCTCGGCGAGCAGATGGGGGTCGGCGGCAAGCCCTTGTTGAGATACGAGTTGTAGGGGCTCTCCTTCTTGAGGTCCTCGGCCGTGGCGGCGCCGTTGGTGACGTAGCCCATGGTCGCGTCGCTCTGCAGCATCATGCCCGAGTTGAGGCGGTTGTAGAACACCGACGAGACCAGTGGGCGATCCTCCTCCGTCACCGCCTCCTTCTCGATGATCGACGCCATCTTGAGGAGGTCGTAGTCGGTGAGGGTGATGTTGCTGTAGCGCTTTTGGAGCTCGGCCCGTGCCGCCTCGGTGTCGTAGGCATGCATCTCGTCCGCATACTGCGTGAGCATGCTCCGTATCACCCGGTCGGCAGTGGGCTTCTGGCCCGCGAAGTCGTACGTCTTGGGATAGAGGAACCCCTCGAGCGAGTCGTTGCCCACCCCCTTGAGGAACGGGTACTCGTTGACGTAGTTCGAGGCCTTCGCCTGCGCAAGGAAGTCGTTCTTTGGAATGCCCAGCTGCTCCTCCACGAGCGTGGAGACCCTGTCCAGGGTAAGGCCCTCCGGGATCTGCAGCTTGCCCTCCTTGGAGGTGGAGCCAGCGGCGAGCTGCCGCACCACCTCGGCGGGATCCATACCCGTCACGAACGTGTAGGTGCCGCATTGCAGGCTCGTGTCGGCATTCTGGTCGTGTGCGGCCTGCCGAAAATCCTTGCTGCTATGGATGACGCCGGCGTCGAGCAGGATCTTGATGATGTCGGAGCCGGACGACCCGTCGGGAATGACGACCGTGACCTCCTGGCCGTCCTCGACCCTGGCACCCTCGTACGGATGCATGATGTGGCGCACCAGGAAGAATCCGCCAACGCCTGCCCCGGCAAGCACCACGAGAACGATGAGGACCACGAGGGCGCGCGGGACACCCCTGCGCGGACGTGCCTTGGCGTGGGTGGGCTTGTAGTGACGTGCCTTGCGCCTCCCGGAGCGATTGTCTTCCCTGCGCGATGCTTGAACACGGCTTTGGCTGGTACTGGATGCGGAACCGGTCGAACCGTCGACGCGCGGATGCGGGCGAGCGGGCTTCTCGGTCCTACCCCACCGGGAGCGGGAGTCCGTGCTCGTTGTTTTTAGGCCATTCTCGCGTTTGCCGCCAGAACGTCGCCTTCGACTGCTGGGCATGACTGGCCCTCACTTCTTCTGCGCCTCGAGCCACGTCTGTAGAAACAGCGAGGCAGCGACCATGTCTACCTTGCCTCGCATACGCCGCTCGTCGAGTCCCTTCCTCCGAAGGATACGCTTTGCTTCTATAGATGACAGGCGTTCGTCCACAAACTCCAGAGGAATACCGCAAGTTGAGGAGATTATGAGTGCGACCTCGCGAATGTGCGCGGCCTGCGGCCCTTCCTCCCCAGCCAAGGTCGCGGGCAGACCGCACACGAGCATCTGTGGTTCGTAATCCTCGAGCACCCGTCGCCATGTTCGTGCGTTGGAGACGACCTCGGCAGTGGGGAGCACGCACACGGGCGACGAGATCGTGCCCGTGGCGTCACTTGCCGCTATGCCGCAGCGAACGTCCCCTATGTCGAGTGCCAGTACCCTCATGCACCCAATTGCTCTTTGGCGGCAGCCAGAGCCGCATCGACGCCGGAGGCGTCGCGGCCACCCGCCTGGGCCATCGTGGAACGACCGCCACCCCGGCCGCCCACAAGACCGGCAATCTGGCGTATCACGTTGCCGGCGCCAAATCCTGCTGCAACGGCGGCATCGGTACCCGCGGCCAGAAGAGCGACCTTGTCCTTGGACACGACAGATGCGAGCACGCATGCGGACTCCATGCCCAGTCGGTCGCGAATCGTGTCCCACACGCCGCGCAGCTCGTTAGGAGACATCCCGTCGAGCTTGGCGACCACGAGCTTGTAACCGCCCAGGTCGACGGCCTGTTCGATGGCATTGGAGACCTTGCTGGAGGATCCACCCGTCAGCGCATCCTTGAGCTTCTTGGCCACAGTCTGAACCTCAAGTTGAAGTTGAGACACGCGAGCATCTATGTCATTGGGACGACACTTGAGTGCCGAGGAGAGCTTGTCCAGAATGGCCAGGCGCTCGTCCACGTAGGATATGGCGCCCACGGAGGTGACGGCCTCGATGCGACGCGTGTTGGCGCCGACCGAACCCTCCGAGACGATCTTGAACATGCCGATCTCGGCCGTGTTCGAGGCATGCGTTCCGCCGCACAGCTCACGCGAGAACGGCTTTGAGGAGGTTCCCGTGGATACGACGCGCACCACGTCACCATACTTCTCGCCGAACAGCGCCACCGCGCCGCTCGCACGAGCCTCGTCGATGCCCATGACCTGCGTGACGATGGGCTCGGCGGCGAACACCTCCGCGTTGACCAGGCCCTCGACGCGCTCGATCTCGTCGCGCGTGAGCGCCTCGAAGTGCGTGAAGTCAAAGCGCAGGCGCTCGGGCATGACCAACGACCCCGCCTGGCTCACATGCTCGCCCAACACGCTCTTGAGCGCGGCGTCGAGCAGGTGTGTCGCCGTATGGTTGCGACGGATGAGCTGCCTCCTGCCCACGTCGATGGAGGCCGAGACGGTCTCTCCCACCCTGAGCGCGCCAGTTGTCACCGTTCCGGCATGGGAGTAAAGCCCTCCCTCGCGGCTCAGCGTGTCCGAGACGGCCACCTCGATCCCATCCGCGCAGATGGTGCCCGTATCGCCCACTTGGCCACCCATCTCGGCGTAGAACGGGGTCTTGTCCAGAACGACCTCCACGGTGGCACCCTGCTCCGCGACGCCGACGCGCTCACCATCGCTCACGATAGCTAACACCCGCGCATCGTCGACCACGTCGTTGTTATAGCCACAGAACTCGGTCGCCTCAAGCTCGTCGGAGAGGGAGGTCCATACGTTGTTGAACGTGCCCCATGCGTCGCGGTTCGCGGAGGCACGCGCACGCTCTCGCTGCTCCTCCATCGCCGTCTCGAAGGCCGCCATGTCGAGCGTGCGCCCGTGGGCCTCGCACACCTCGCGCGTGAGGTCCACGGGGAAGCCGTAGGTGTCGTGGAGCGTAAAGGCAACCTCGCCCGCCAGCACCTCGCCGTCGCCGAGCTTGGCTATCTCGGCATTGAGGAGCTCCTCGCCCTTGTCGAGCGTGGCGTTGAAGCGCTCCTCCTCCGCAGAGATGATGCCGTCGATGAGGGCGGCGTTCTCGGTGAGTGCCGGATACACGTCGCCCATCACCTTGGTGACCTCGTGTGCGTACTCCATGAGGAACGCGCCGGTGATGCCCAGCAGGCGGCCATGGTAGACCGCACGCCTCAGCAGGCGGCGTAGGATGTATCCGCGGCCCTCGTTCGACGGGAGGATGCCGTCGCTGATCATGAACGTGACCGCACGGGAGTGGTCGGCGATGATGCGCAGGGAGCGGTCGGCCCCCACTGCCTGTCCGCCGTACGTCTTCCCCGAAAGGCGCTCGCCCACGCCGAGCAGGCTCCTGAGGACGTCGCCCTCGTAGTTGGAGTGCTGGCCCTGCATGATAGCGGCGATGCGCTCCAGGCCCATTCCCGTGTCCACGTTGCGATGCGGGAGGTCCGGCATGGAACCGTCCTCCTGTCGGTCGTACTGCGTAAACACCAGGTTCCAAAACTCGAGGTAGCGGTCGCAGTCGCATCCCGGCGCGCAGTCTGGGCTCCCACAGCCATACTCCTTGCCCTGGTCGAAGTAGATCTCGGAGCAGGGCCCGCAGGGTCCTGTGGGGCCTGCAGCCCAGAAGTTGTCCTCCTCGCCCAGCCGCGTGATGTGGGTGGGATCTGCGCCGTACTTCTGCCAGAGCGCGATCGACTCGTCGTCGTCGGTGAACACGGTAAAGTACAGGCGGTCCATGGGCAGGCCCAGATGCTCGGGCAGCGTGCAGAACTCAACGGCCCAGCGGATCGCGTCCTCTTTCGTGTATCCGCCAAAGGCGAAGTTGCCCAGCATCTCGAAGAACGAGAGGTGGCGCGAGTCACCAATGTTGTCGATGTCGTTGGTGCGCAGGCACTTCTGGCACGAGCAGGCACCGATCTCGGACATGGTCTTGAGCCCCTGGTAGTACTCCTTGAACTGGTTCATGCCCGCATTGGACAAAAGCAGCGAGGGGTCGTCGGGGATGAGCGAGGACGACGGATACCGCTTGCACCCCTTGTCCTCAAAGAAGTCAAGGAAGTTCTTCCGAATTTCCGCAGTCGTCATGTAGCGTATGTCTGCACTCATGGGTCTCCTCGTTTTCTTGTTGAACGGCTGGGGTTATTGCCCCGCACCCGTTGGGTCTATCTTCTGGTGAATGCGCGCCAGGGTACGGCGCAGCAGACGGGACACCTGAACCTGCGACACACCCAGTCGCTCGGCTATCTCGACCTGCGTGAGCCCCTCCTCAAAGCGCATGCGGATGATGTCGCGCTCGCGCGTGGAGAAGTCGCGTATGGCGTCCTCGAGCAGGATGCGGTCGTCCGATGCGCTCAGCACGCTGTCCTCCGCTGCGTACTGGTCTATTACGGACGGAACGTCCTCGTCGTTGTCGCCGGCACCCTCCAGCGGAACCGAGCTGTAGGCGCTTGAGGACTCCATGGCCTCGAGCACGTCCTCGACGCTCGCCCCCACGCTGTCGGCTATCTCGTCGATCGAGGGGGAGCGCCGCAGCTCATGCGTGAGCTCCTCGGTCACCCGGTTGATCTTTGCGGAAAGCTCCTGCAGTCGCCGTGGCACGCGAACCGACCAGCCCTTGTCACGGAAGTGCCGCTTTATCTCCCCCATTATGGTGGGCGTCGCATAGGTGGTGAACTCGAGCCCCCGCGACGGGTCAAAGCGATCGATGGCCTTTATGAGGCCAATGGTGCCAACCTGAACCAAGTCTTCCAGGGGCTCGCCCCGGTTCTTGAACTTTGAGGCGAGATAGCGCACCAAGTTGAGGTGGTTGACGACAAGCTGCTCGCGCGCCTCCTCGTCACCCTCCTCCTTGTACCTACGAAAGAGGTCGCGTGTGCGCCCCTTGTCCCAGGCAGGTCTCGACCGCGTGGTGTGCCCTCGCGTCCTCGATGCCGTGGGCTCAGCTTGCGTCATGGACGCCCCCAACCAGCTTGGTGACCCTCAGCACCGTATTGTTTCGCACGATCTCGCACGAGTCGCTCACCGCCTCGAGAAGCAGCTGCGCCAGCTCTATGTGGCTGGCGTCGGTGGGGTCTTGCGGAGGCATGGCCGCCCCAAGGCAGATCTCCATGCTCAGGGCCTCGTCCGTCACGAAGAAGTCGATCTCGCAGAGGTCGGGGCGGGTCGCGCACGAGAAGACGAAGGCCTCCTCGGCGACCATGCGGGCATCCTCCACCTCGTCGACGCTCATGGAGCACAACACGGCAAGATTGGCAGCCATCATGCGCACCGAACGCGCAAAGGTCGCCTCCGGCGGAACGGAAAGCCGCACGACACGCGTATCCATAGGCAGCTACTCCGAATCCTGTGCAGAGTCGGAGCCACCATACGTAACGTAGTGGTGCTGCTCGGCCTGCTCCTCGTCGCTCGGCAGATCGATCTCGGGGATGGCATGACGGTCGACCGACGGGGTCTCCTTCTCGCCCTGCTCCTTCTCGCCGTGCGACTTGTCCATGATGCGGTGGCGGCGGCTCTTCTTGCCACCACGCCCCGTGAACTTGCCCACGACGCCGGCAACGCCGCTCACGGCGCTGTTGGTGGCCTTCGAGACCGTGCTGGTCACGTTCGAGGCCGTGTCCGTTACGGATGACACGTCGATGAGGATGTCGTTGACGGACGCGAGGTCTACGGTCAGCACGTCCATGACGGTCGCCGTCTTGTCAAGGAGGGGGTCAACCTTCTTGACCGCGGGCTCGAGGTCGGCCAGTATGCCATCGGCCTTGGTGATGACCGGCTGCAACTGCTCGATGGTCTCGTTGGCCGAGGTCGCAACGTCGTCGGCCTGCTTGGTGATGTCGTCGACGGATGCGCGGGTCTTACGAATAGTGAGGGCGAGTTCCACGAGAACCCATATTCCCACGACGATGAGAATCTCGAGAACGATGCGGAGGACGTTCATCTCCACCCATACCTTTCTAAGTCGATGCCAAACGTCGATCGGGTGCGAAACGACGCATTATTACCTTATTCTAAACCAAATTGGCGCGGTCACGGGCCACAGCCTCCAATCGCCATGCTTCCCACCCACGCGAACCAGGCTTGAAGAAGGTTCCCCGCTCCAAGCCCTCGGGAAGATAGCGCTGCTCCACCCATCCCGCCGGGTAGTCGTGCGGGTACAGATAGGCACCATAGTCCTGCGACCCAGGTCGGTGACGGTCGCGCAAGTGGTTGGGGACCTCGCGACGCGGACCGCTCCTCACCTCTTCCAGCGCGGCGTCTATGCCCGCCTCCGCCGCATTGCTCTTGGGAGCCAGACACATGTACAACGCGGCCTGGGCCAAGTTGATGCGGCATTCCGGGTAGCCGATGACCTCCGTGGCCCGAAACGCCGCCTCCGCCACGAGCAGTGCCTGCGGGTCGGCGTTGCCAATGTCCTCGGAGGCGAGCACGAAGATGCGACGCGCAATGAACTTGGGGTCCTCCCCCGCGTCTATCATGCGCGCGAGCCAATACAGCGCCGCATCGGGATCGGACCCGCGCATCGACTTTATGAAGGCGGAGATCACGTCGTAATGCATGTCCCCGTGCTTGTCGTAGGGCAGGCCATGGCGCGGGTTCGCCTCCCGCACATGCGCGACCGTAATATCCAACACCCGGTCCCCTCCGCCATCCCCCTGTCCCGCGGACCCATCTGCGGGCGCGGCCATCTGGCTGGCCAGCTCGAGCGAGGTGAGCGCCGAGCGCGCGTCGCCGCCAGCCATGCCCACGATCTCCTCGAGCGCATCCTCCTGGAGCGCAAAGCGTCCGCCCAGCCCCTCTTCGGCCTCGAGTGCCCGCCTCACGATCAGTCGGATGTCGTCGTCGCCCAACGGCTTGAGCTCGATGACCCGCGAGCGCGAGATGAGCGCAGAGTTGACCTCGAAGAAGGGGTTCTCGGTCGTCGCGCCAACGAGCACGACCGTGCGGTTCTCCACGGCATGCAGCAACGCGTCCTGTTGGGACCTGTTGAACCGGTGAATCTCGTCGACGAACAGGATCGTGCGGCGGCCGCTCGCCAGCAGACGGGAGTCGGCGGCCTCTATCTCGCGCCTCAGGTCCTTGACGGTGCCGGTGATCGCGGACACCTCCACGAACTCCGCATGCGTCGTGTTGGCGATGATGCGGGCCAGCGTCGTCTTTCCCGTTCCAGCAGGACCATACAGCAACACGGAGGACAGCGTGTCGTGCTCTATGGCGACGCGCAGCCACGACTTGGGACCAACGATTTCCTGTTGGCCCACGTATCCGTCGAGCGTGCGTGGTCGCATGCGCACGGCGAGCGGGGCGTTGGCGTTGCGCGTCTGCCGTTCTATGTGGGAGAAGAGCGTGTCCATGGAACCATTGTAACGCTCGATTGGCGAGTGGCCTTGCCAAGACGGGCAAAAACGGCCACGCTGTCATGGCCTCTTCGCCTCCAACTGGGGTTTTGCGCAACGGGGTCGCACGCGTGACCGTTTTTCCAACGGCCGAATGTTTGCTAGAAGTGCTCGCGACTGGGGAACATCCTCCTCGACCCCGGGTAAAGGTGCTCCAGGATGGCCAGGCAGTACCCGTCGGTCATGGAGGAGATGTAGTCCACCGTGGTGAGGTCGAGGTCGGCCTCCCAGTCGTAGTGGTGCCCGTAGTGGCCGAGCCACTGCTCAACGTAGCGAACGTGATGGCGAAACACCGGGGCCTCGGTGCGTCCCGCCACCAGGTCGTCTCGCACCTGCTCGTAGAGCTGACAAAACAGCTCGGCCATACCGCGGTCCAGGTCCCCGTTGACCTCTTGGGCCCCATAGATCTTCTGGTAGTTCTCGCGCTTGGCACGGCGCATCTCGCGGAAGGCCTCCTCGCTCATGGCGATTCGCCCTCGCCCGACGCTATTCTCCACCACGTCCGCGACGAACGCCCGCAGCGCCCAGGAGTTGTAGGCACCGCCCAGACCGTCGTCGAAGGTGCCCTCGTCCGCAATCCCCGCCCGGATGGCGTCCTGACGGTCCTTGCCCACGTAGGCGATGATGTCGCTCACCCGCACCACGCATCCCTCGAGCGTCGAGGGGGCAAGGTGCGCGATCGCGGCGTCGCCTCGCGCCCAACAGTCGCCCACCATCGCGTCGAAGTCTTCCATGCCAGACAAGCTGGAAGTGCGCAGTACCTGCTGCTCGAACTCGCCGTTGTGGCAGATCACGCCATCGAGCGTCTGCATGCTCACGTTGCGGCCGTACAGGACGTCGAGCACCCGCACGCTCTGGACGTTGTGGAAGAACCACAGCCCGGTATGCTCGTGGAACACGTCGTTGAGGAAGCGCTCCCCCGCATGCCCAAACGGCGTGTGGCCGATGTCGTGCCCAAGGGCAATCGCCTCTATGAGGTCGAGGTTGAGGCCGAGTGCGCGACCGATGTCCCTGGCGACGCGGGCCACCAGCTGCACATGCAGGCCCCTCCTCGTGAGGTCGTCGTTTTCGCGAAACGAGAACACCTGGGTCTTTCCCGCAAGGCGGTTGTAGGAGGGCATGTGCATGATCTTCTCGGCGTCACGCACGAACGCGGGACGCAGCGCCGAGTCTCGGTCGCGGTCTGCCCCGTCGCGACGGATGGCCTGCTCATGCCTCGTGGCGTTTGGGTTGGTTTCGGCACCCGCGATGAGGCGCGACACCTGCTCGCGCGCAGAGTCGGAGAGCTCGCCGGTGAGATGGGGGGCAAAGGGGTTGGTCAAGCCGTCACGCGTCGTCATTTCTCCACACTCCGCACACATAGTCGCATCCTGACTGCCTTACAGGTTACACCCGCGCGCCCCATGCAAGAAGAGGGAGTGTTGCCGCGGTCCCAACAAGACGCACGGGACCGCCCGCAGGCTAAAACAGCAGCTCCTCCAGAACCTGCAGCACGCCGTCCTCGGTACACGGCGGCGCAACGCGGTCGGCGGCGTCCTTGATGTCTTGGGGGGCATTCTCCATGGCATATGCCGTCCCCACGAGTTCGAGCATTGCCAGATCGTTGTGCGAGTCGCCAAACGCAACGGCCTCGCTCGGATCTATCCCCCAACGCTCCATGAGCATTTTGAGACCAGATGCCTTGCTCACGCCAGGGCACACCACGTCGAAGTACCCGTCGCCCGAGCCGACGACATCCATGCTGCCGTCCACGATCGAGCGGAAGAGCTCGATGCACTCGCCGACCTCGCGGGCATCGACAACCGACGAGAACATAAAGATCTGGTCATCCACGTCCTCGAAGGAGTCGACCCAGTACTGCCTGTGGCAATACTGTGCCATGTCGTCGAAGAAGGCCTGATCGCACCCGCGCTCGATGTAGGCTCCGCCCACGCCGAGCATGGAGAACGGAATGTGCGGACGCTCGTGGATGGCCTCGATCATCTTGGCCTGGGCGTGTCTGGACGCCTGTGCGGCATAGACCTCCCGACCACCGTCGAGTACGTAGGCCCCGTTCGCCGATACGATGCCTAGCTCCTCCCGTTGTTTGGGAAAGAGATCCTGCACCTGATACGACTGGTTTCCCGTTGCCACCACAAACCGGATGCCCAAGTCGCACATGCGATCGTAGAGCCTCTCGAAGCGCTCCGTGTCGTAATGCACGTGGTCGCGCAGGAACGTTCCGTCCTCGTCGACCGCGACCAGCCTAATGCCTCGTTCGCGCATGGCTCTCCTACTCGTCCTCGAGCACGGGCTCGTAGAACTCCATCCCGTCATCGAGGCGAATCATGGCCACAGATCCCCAGTGGGCCCCTCCGGCGGCTCCGCAGTCTATGGCCCACCTGTCTGCCACTCCGCCCGTCTGTTCGGTAGCGCCCAGGTGCATGACGCGGCAGTAGCCGTCGTCATCTCTCGCCGAACGGTCGTACACGTCGGCGAGGTCCTCCACATACGGCACCGGCGTGTGACCGGCAATGACCACCGGCCCCTCGCCCCGCTCGTTTATAAACCCCGTGGGCTGTCCCCAAAACTCGTCACGGATCCAAAGGACGTCCTCGCGGTCCTGGTAGCGGATCAGGGCATCCATCGTCGCGTCGGTCCAACGGCTGTGCGAGGAGAAGCCCAGATGCCTGATGCCGGCATGCACCAACAGGTACTTGCGATCGCCAACCTCCACATGGCTGCCGAGCGACAGCTCCTCCGCCCACGACACGAGGTCGATGCGGTCTTCCGTCGACAGGGACTCGAGGCCTGCGCGCGTGGTGCCACCGCCGTTTATCTCCCATTGGAAGACGGTCATCGCGTCGTCGGGATGGTGGAACGCGTCGATCATCATGTCCTCGTGGTTGCCCATGAGCACGTGATCCTTGCAGAGTTCGCGACACACCCGCATGACCGAGACGGGATCCGGACCGCGGTCGACCATGTCGCCCAAGGTCCACACCACATCCTCGTCAGCGGGAGAGACGCGCTCGAGCAGCCGCTCGAGCGTCTTGAAATGTCCATGAACGTCGGAAAAGACGTATGTCGCCATGCCATGACCTCCTGCGAGGTACTTTACCCAAAGTCTCGGTTCTTCACAAGTGGAACGCCAATTCCCAAAAAACCACGTACGTCCCACCCGTCACCAAAACCATCCGTCGGGGACGGTCCCTTCTGGACTAGCCCGGAAGGGACCGTCCCCGACGGACCAGTCTGCTTGCGGTGCTATCGGCGGAATCGGTGCCAGGCGACGCGGTGCCGCCATGCGGGCATGTATCCCACCTCGACGACGCGGCCGTGGGGCATGAGCCCCGTGTCGCTCAGCTCTATCTCGCGCACCAGACGCGCGATCGTCGACTCCAGGCGAGACTTCTTGAGCGCACATTCCCACACCACGAGGACCGTCCAGCCCGCCGAGACGAGCTCGCGGTGGTTTTGCGCGTCGCGCTCGCGGTTCCTGGCGAACTTCGCCTCCCAAAACTCCACGTTGCTCTTGGGCGTGGGCAGGTTGCAGTGCGGGCACCTGTGCCAAAAGCAGCCATTGACGAATATGGCCACCTTCCTGCCCGGATAGCAGATGTCCGGCCGACCCGAGCACTTCTTCCAATGCAGGCGATAGCCGGGAAGGCCAGCGGCGCGCAGCATGCGGCGCACCACGAGCTCCGGCTTGGTGTTCTTGCTCTTGTTGGCCTGCATAACGTGGCGCGTGGCCACGCTTACCTCACTGCGCCCCAATTCCAAGCGCCTTGATGTCGGCCACGATGTCCTCGGCGGTAAAGTGGTAGATCTTGAAGAACTCCTCCGTGGGCACGCGGTCCAGGAACTCCTTCTTGCCGCCATAGCACATCACGCGCATGCCCGTCTTGCCAAAGTAGCGCGCCACCTTCTCGCCAAAGCCTCCGCAAAGAATGCCGGCCTCAAGGGTAACCACCACATCGTGCGCGTCGAGCAGGCTGTCGAGCAGGGGCTCGTCGAAGCTCGAGTAGTTGAGCGCCTCCACAATCGTGGGCAAGACTCCCGTTTGCTCACCGAGCATCGTGGCGGCGCGTCTGGCAAGCTCGATGGTCCCGCCCAACGCGAGGAACGCTATGCCGCTGCCCGGTTGGGCCACATGCCACCGACCGGGAGCCGCACCGTTAAAGACGCCCTCCCCGCCACATACCATGCGCTCGGGAACGCGGATGACGACTGGACGCTCCTGCTGGTCGATGGACCAATCGAGCATGTCGAGGTACTCCTCGCGCGTCGCCGGCGCCAGGCAGGTGAGTCCGGGGATGTTTCCGGTCATCACGATGTCGAGCGTACCGGCGTGCGTGGCGTCTATGTCGTAGAAGCCCGAGCCAAACACCAGCACCGTAACGGGGCTGTGGTTGAGACCCAGCTCCTGCACGAACTGATCGAAGGCGCGTTGGGCGAACGTGGCCATTACCATAAAGACCGGCTTGGCACCGCCCTTGGCAAGGCCTGCGCAAAACGCCGCGGCATGCTGTTCGGTTATGCCCGTGTCGAAGAACTGGGAGCCGCAGGCACGACGGAACTCGGGAACGAGACCAACGCCTGTCGGCGCGCCTGCGTTGACCACTATGACGCTGGGGTCGCGCTGTATCTTGTCCAGCAACACGGTTCGGGTGAGCTCCTGGTAGGTCTTGCCCTTCCTGGGTGGGACAGATGCAGCGGGCTGAACGAAGTGGGACGCCTCCGGATCGCCCTCCGCCCATGCGAGACCCTTTCCCTTGCGCGTGTGTATGTGGACAACCACCGGATGGTCGATGTCCTTGACCTCGCGAAACGTCGCAATGAGGGCGCGAAGGTCGTTTCCGTCCTCAACGTAGCGATAGTCGAGGCCGAGCGCCCGGAAGAAGTTGTTTGGATGCGATCCGTTCGTCCGTCGCAGGGCCCCAAGGTTCTCGTAGATGCCGCCGGAGTTCGGCGCGATCGACATCTCGTTGTCGTTGAGCACCACTATGAGGTTGGTCCCCACCGTCGCCGCGTTGTCGAGTCCCTCGAACGCCTCGCCGCCACTCAGCGATCCGTCACCGAGCACCGCAATGACGTTGTGACGCTCGCCCACAAGGTCGCGAGCCTTGGCCAGACCGCATGCGAGGCTTACCCCCTGCGAGGTGTGGCCGGCGCGAAAGAGGTCGTACGTCGGGCTTTCGTCGGGATTGGTGAAGCCGGAGTACTTTGAGTAGCACTGCGGATCCAAATAGCCTTCGGCGCGGCCGGTGAGCATCTTGTGCGTGTAACACTGGTGAGAGACGTCAAACACCAACTGGTCTTTTGGCGTATCGAACACGTAATGCAACGCGATGGTCGCCTCGACGAATCCGAGGTTGGACCCTATATGACCGCCAATGGTCCCGATGGACTGCACCAGCGCCGACCGAATCTCTGCGGCCAGCTCTTCCAGCTCGCACACATCGAGTCGGCGCACGTCCAACGGGCTCTCGATGCGTTCGAGATGGGCGTGCATATGTCTCCTCCCCTAGTCTTTGGGGACAGTATGAGTCATATTTGCATGCGTAAGCACGACAGGGACGGAAAACGAGACAATCCCTACAATGCACCTTAAAACCGCGCGCTCCCACACGCAACAACGAGGCCAGAAACGCTCCCCTACTCGACGAGCTCCCCGCTGAAGTTCTGCTGGGCCATGAAAGCCCGCAGCTCCTCCTCGCTGAAGTCCTCTGCCAACACTACGTTCAAAGCCTTGGGAACCTCGAGCAGCGTCGCATTGTAGATGTCCCAGAACGAATCGGTGCGCACGAGCCGGGTAAAGGGATTGCGCCAGGGCCTGTGGTCCCGGTTGTCGAAGTCGCTCGTGGACTCCTCTCGGACCCGATGCGACATGGCACGCACGAGCGAATACCTATTATGGAACAACGGTCCCTCCACATGACCCAGAAGCGAGGCCTTGCGCTGCCCGGGAGACCAGAAGATGCGCTGAACGATTCGGAAGCACAGCACCGCCAGGGGGAACACCCGCGCAAGCGAGGGCTCTTCCTCGCCGAGCGACTGCACCATGGTGGGATAGTACACGTCACCGACGGTGTCCAACGTCGTGTCGTCGGCGCGCAGCACCTGCTCGTATGGCTTGTACGTGCGCACGGTCTGGTTCCTCTTTGCATAGAGCACCATCTCGTCGAGGTCGCGCTCGATCTCTGCGTGCACGATTCCCGCATCGGAGAAGTCGAGGTCCTCGACGCCGGCCTGGCAGATTCCACGCTCCCAAAAGTACACGAGGGGGTGCATCGCCCGGTCCAGGAGATAGTGGCAGGCAAAGCCAGCCAGATACGCCCTGCCCACCGGACGCCTGTCGTCCGGCAGCTCGTCGACCGCCTGGCGAAGCGAGCAGAACAGCTCGGCAGGTGGGGCGGCGTGCATCTGTGACCCCAGCTGCGCGAACTCATCGAACGCGGGAATAAGACGAATGTAGAACAGGGGATCGGGCCCTTGGTTGCCAAGCAAGAACGCATCGCGCTCGCTGGGGGTGTACAGACCAACAACCTCGGTCGCGCACCCAAAGGCGTCCTGTCCAAAGAAATCGTGGGTCATGATGGCAGGCATGGCAACCTCCTTGTGCATTCCGCTTGCAATGTGCCCGCAAAGGGCACGACTCCTTGTCCCCTACCCACAAGGGATTGTATCAAAAGGGTCATGGCAACCATCGGGCGTCGCTGGCGGGCTTTTGGTGCTGTATCAATTGCAGGGCGCCAAACCTTCATTACAATGAGTCTTGGTTATTGAGAGGCGCAAAACGACGCGGGACGTTTTTGCTCGCGGTTTCAAGGCGTCACAGAAAGGAAGCCCGATGCAAAGGACCAAGTTCACCAAGGCCGAGAAGAGCTGGATTCTGTATGACGTGGGCAACTCCGCACTCGTGCTGCTCGCCACCAGCGTCATACCCATCTACTTTACCGGGCTCGCATCCGCAGATCCCACCCTCAAGGACGTTGCCGTGGGGGCCTGGGGCACGGGAGAGACCATAGCCTCGCTCGTGATCGCCCTGCTCATGCCCATACTTGGCTCCATCGCCGACATGGAGGGCATGCGAAAGAAGTTCATCGTCGGCTGCGTGGGAACCGGCGCCGTGGCCACGGTGGCCATGGGATTCCCCACCCATTGGCTCCCCTTCCTCGTTATCTACGTGCTGTCGAGCATTATGCTCAACTCATCCTTCGTGTTCTATGACGCCCTGTTGGTAGATGCAACCACCACGGAGCGCATGGACGAGGTATCCAGCCAAGGATTCGCGTGGGGCTACGTTGGCTCATGCATCCCGTTCATCGCGTGCCTGCTCATCGTGCTCAATGCCTCCACCATTGGCATTGGCATGCAGACGGCGATGCTCATAGCGTTTTGCATCACCTCGGCGTGGTGGGTCGTCTTTACCATACCCATGCTCAAGAACGTCGAGCAGAAGAGCTTCAAGCCCAAGCGACCGCATGCCATGCGCAACGCCATCCTGGGCATTGGGTCCACGCTCCGCTCCATCTGGCGCTACGAGGCGATGCGCTACTTCATCATCGCCTACTTCTTCTACATTGACGGGGTGCACACGATCATAAAGATGTCCACGAGCTACGGCACGAGCCTGGGCATTGAGGGCACCCAGCTCGTACTCGCCCTGCTGGTCACGCAGTTCGTGGCATGGCCCGCCTCCATAATCTACGGCAGGCTCGGTCGCACGGTGGGCACCAAGAAGATGATCCTTGTTGGCATCGTGGGCTACGTTGGCATCACGCTTCTCGCCTCGTTCATGCGGGAGATTGCCATCTTCTTCGGGCTGGAGCCCGCCGTCATGTTCTGGATCCTCGCTATCTGTGTGGGCCTGTTCCAAGGAGGCATCCAGGCACTCAGCCGATCGCTGTTTGGCAAGCTCTGCCCACGGGAGCACGTCAACGAGTACTTTGGCTTCTTCGACATCTTTGGCAAGTACGCGGCCATCCTGGGAACCGGCCTGGTCTCGGCGTTCACCTTCCTCACGAAAGACCCAAAACTTGGCGTGCTCTCCATCTCAGTGCTCTTTGTTGCGGGGTTCTTTGCCATGCTCAAGGTGCCCGACGACGTGTAAGCCCATCCCAACCGGATCGACTGACCCAAAAGGGACCGTCCCTTCCGGTGCAGTCGTCCGTCGGGGACCGTCCCTTCTGGTGCAGTCCGTCGACCTCCGCATGCCATTGTGTACGCCGCATAACATTTTCCCATGGCACATCCCCAACATGCTACTATCGGTCGATGCAAATGCATTACTAAGGGGGGCAACACATGATTGCAGTCGTCGGGCAGTCTGCCACAGATGAACAGCTCGCTCACTTTATCTCGTGGATCGAGGACCGGGGCTTTAGCACCCACGTGTCCAAGGGCGACAACGAGACGATCGTGGGCATTATTGGCGACACCACCAAGATCGACCCGTTCCTTTTGGAGTCCATGAGCATCATCGAGCGTGTGCAACGCGTGTCGGAGCCCTTTAAGAAGGCGAACCGCAAGTTCCACCCCGAGGATACCGTCGTGGACTGCGGGTATGGCGTCCTTCTGGGCGGCGGTAACTTCCAGGTGATTGCCGGGCCTTGTTCGATTGAGGGAGACAACCTCATGGACATCGCCACGCAGGTGAAGGACGCCGGTGCGACCATGCTGCGGGGCGGCGCATTCAAGCCGCGCACGTCTCCCTATGCCTTCCAGGGAATGGGCCCTGCAGGCCTGGACCTGCTGCTCGAAGCCTCCCGCGCCCTTGAGATGCCCGTCGTGTCGGAGGTAATGGACCCCAGGGACGTGCAGCTGTTCCTCGACAAGGGCGTCCATGTCATGCAGGTGGGTGCCCGAAACGCCCAGAACTTCTCGCTGCTCAAGGAGGTGGGAAGGACCACCACGCCCGTGCTCCTCAAACGCGGCCTCTCCGGCTCGGTGGACGAGCTGCTCATGGCGGCGGAATACATCATGAGCGAGGGCAATCCCAACGTCATCCTGTGCGAGCGTGGTATCCGGACCTTCGAGACGCGCACGCGCAACACCTTCGACGTTAACGCCATCCCCGTACTCAAGCACCTCTCGCATCTCCCGGTGGTGGGAGACCCCAGCCACGCGACGGGCTATACCCGCTATGTGCGCCCCGCGGCATATGCCGCGACGGCCGCAGGAGCCGACGGGCTGGAGATAGAGGTGCACGACCACCCATCCCAGGCGTTCAGCGACGGTGCCCAGGCGCTGACCCCCAGCCAGTTTGCCGACGCCATGCGCCGCATCCGCCTCATCCGCGAGGCCGTTACGGCCCCGCTCGACGAGTCCGGGGAGTAGTCATGCGACAGCCCTCCTACCAGCCGGGCAAGCATCCCAGCATCCCCGCAAGCGCAACCTTCGTACCCGGGCGCGTTGGCGTGCTCGGCCTTGGACTCATAGGCGGGTCGTTTGCCAAGGCGCTCCATGCCAAAGACGTGGAGGTCTATGCCTGGAACCGCACGAAGGCGACCGTGGACCTCGCCAAGATCGAGTGCGTGGACGGCTATCTGGACGACGACGCCATCCCCACCTGCGAGCTGCTCATACTCGCGGGCTACCCGCAGGTCAGCATCGAATGGCTGAGCAGATGCGCCTCGCTCATCTCACCTGGAGCCATCGTCATGGACGTGGTGGGCGTAAAGCGCAGCATCTGCGACGCCTGCTTCGCCATTGCCGAGGACCACGACTGGACGTTCGTGGGCTGCCACCCCATGGCGGGCACCCACAACTCGGGGTTCGCATACACCCGCGCAGACATGTTCTGCGGCGCCCCCATGGTGGTGGTCCCGCCCGAGATAGACGACTTCGTGAGGCTCGACGTGCTCGAGCGACTCACGTTTCTGCTCGAGCCCTGCGGCTTTGGGACGTTTACGCTCTCGACCGCCAGCCACCACGACCAGGTGATTGCATTCACCTCGCAGCTCGCCCACGTGGTGTCCAACGCATACGTAAAGAGCCCCTCCGCCGGCGTGCACAAGGGCTTCTCGGCCGGCAGCTACAAGGACCTCACGCGCGTGGCGCAGCTCAACGCGCAAATGTGGACCGAGCTGTTCCTCGAGAACGGCGACTACCTGTCGGAAGAGCTCGACATTCTCATTCGCCACCTGCAGCAGTACCGCGACGCCATCGTGGACAACGACGCCCCACGACTCAAGCGCCTGCTCGAGGAGGGCGACCGACTCAAGAGGGAGATCGACAGCCAATGAGCAACAACCAAGCAGACGCCAGACCGTCCGTCGTGAGCGTGCAGACGCCGTCCTTGTCCTACAACGTGCACGTGGGACACGGCCTGCTCGACCGAGCGGGAGAGCTGGTGCGCGAGTCCGCCGGCGGTCAGATGGCCGCGGTCATCGCCGACTCGAACGTGGGACCGCTCTACGCCCGGCGCGTGCTCGCGTCTCTGGAGCGGGCCGGCTACCGCACGGCATACCTCGAGTTTTCGGCCGGCGAGCGAAACAAGCGCTTCTCCACGCTGGTTCCCCTGCTCGAGCGCCTGGCTGCGGCAGGGCTCTCGCGCAACGACGTCGTGGTGGCCCTTGGCGGCGGTGTGACCGGCGACATGGCGGGGCTTGCGGCAGCCCTGTACCTGCGGGGCATTCAGGTCGCCCAGATTCCCACTTCCCTGCTCGCCATGGTCGATTCCTCGGTGGGCGGAAAGACGGCCGTCGACCTTAAGACCGGCAAGAACCTCGCGGGGGCGTTTTTGCAGCCCAGCGTCGTGATAGCGGACGTCTGCTGCCTCAACACGCTCTCGCCAGACCTGCTCGCCGACTCCTGCGGCGAGATCATCAAGCATGGCGTCCTGGCCGACGAGGAGCTGTTCGACGCCCTAGCGGCACGGCCCGTGACTTCGATGAGGCCCGACAGCGACGAGCTGGCCCGCATCGTGGCACGCAACGTGGCCATAAAGCGCGACGTGGTCAACGCCGACGAGCGCGAGCAGGGCCTACGCCAGACCCTCAACCTGGGCCACACGCTCGGCCACGCCATCGAGGCGGGAAGTGACTACGCCCTTGGCCATGGCTCGTCGGTTGCGGCGGGCCTCTGCTGCGTCTCTCGGGCCACCGAGCGCATGGGTTGGACCGAGGCGGGCACCACGGGTCGCATAGAGCGGGTCTGCGAGGCGCATGGCCTACCCACGGACACCGACCTCGCGCACGACACGATCGTGTCCTTTGCCACTCACGACAAGAAGCGCCGGGGGCAGACCGTAAACCTCGTTGTCCCTCAGCGCATCGGCAAGGTGGCGCTCAGGCGCATTGGCATGGACGAGCTCGAAACGATAGTCCGCCTTGGATGCGGCACGAGATAGGACGCACATGGACGCAGTCATCCAACCATCATCGCTTTCGGGTGCCATCGAGGCCGTCGCCTCGAAGTCCATGGCACATCGCCTGCTCATCCTATCCGCGCTCTCGGACAATCCCTGCCTGCTCGATTGTCCCACGACCTCTGCCGACATAGAGGCAACCGCATCGTGCCTCGTGGCTCTTGGTCTGCCAGACTCCCGCCTCCCGCACAGCGGAGCGTACGTCGCGGCGGAGGTCCCGGCATCGCTCGACTGCAAAGAGTCCGGCTCGACGCTCCGATTCCTGCTCCCCGTGATGGGCGCGCTCTCCGTGCCCGGGCGCATGGCGCGGCACGGACGCCTCTCCACGCGTCCCATCGGCCGCTTCTCCCGACAGCTCGAGGCGCATGGCATGCGCATCGAGGAGGACGGGGAGGACCTGGTGGTGGGAGGCACCCTCCACGGCGGTCGGTTCGTGCTGCCGGGAAACATCTCGTCACAGTACGCGAGCGCCCTGCTCATGGTGGCTCCGATGCTCGACGAGCCCATGGAGCTTTGGCTGGAGACGCCCGTACACTCACGCCCCTACATCGCGATCACCCTCGACGCCCTCTCCCTGTTTGGCGTCACGCCCTCGCACGGCAGGATCCAGCATGCGAACACCTCGTACGAGACCTTTGTGGTGGAGCCCTGCGAGCTGGACCCTCCCCCATCGCTTCGCGTGGAGGGAGACTGGTCGAACGCGGCGTTCTGGCTCTGCGCGGGGGCGCTTGAGCGCGAGGGCCTCACGGTCACGGGCCTCAACCTCGCGAGCTCGCAGGGAGACAGGACGATACTCGCCGCGCTGGCTAGCATGGGCGCCCGGATAGCGCGGAAGGCAGACGCCGCGCGCGCGACGTCCGACAGACCGAGGGCGGCGCATATCGACGTGAGCGCCATCCCCGACCTCGTGCCTCCCCTCGCCGCCGTGTGCGCCACGACCCCGGGCACCAGCACCTTCCTCAACGCGGGCAGGCTCCGCCTAAAGGAGTCGGACCGCCTCCAAACCATCTGCGACGCCATCTCCGCACTCGGCGGGAGGGCACGCATAGAGGACGATGACCTCGTCGTGACGGGGGTCGAACGCTTGCAGGGCGGCGTGGTGGACGCCGCGAACGACCATCGCATCGCCATGATGGCAGCCGTGATGGCGACCCACGCGCTCGATGCCGTAACCGTGTTGGGGGCCGACTGCGTAACGAAGTCCTATCCCCACTTTTGGGACGACTACGAGCAGCTTGGCGGCATCGTGCACAGAAGGGACGCGTAGCATGTCCTCGTCGTTTGGAACCACGTTGCGAGTGCAGGTGTTCGGACAGTCGCACTCCAAGGCCATCGGCTGCGTCGTCGAGGGACTTCCCGCCGGCTATGCGATCGACATGGACCGGCTGCAGTCGTTCATGGATCGCCGCGCGCCGGGCAGGACCGCCTGGTCCACCCCACGACGCGAGGCAGACGCGCCGCACATCGTTTCCGGTCTCAACGGGCGGGGGCAGACGTGCGGGACGCCGCTTGCGGCCATCATTGAGAACACCAACACGCGGTCGGCGGACTATGGCGACATGCGGCGCAAGCCACGTCCGGGCCACGCCGACTTCGCCGCTTGGGCAAAGTGGGGCGACTGGCACGACGTCTCGGGGGGAGGGCACTTCTCGGCCCGTCTCACCGCACCCCTGTGCGTCGCGGGCGGCATAGCCCTGCAGGTCCTCACGAGCCGTGGCGTGCGCATCCGCGCCCACGTGGCGCAGGTGGGCAGCGAGCACGACGAGCGGTTCGACGCCTTGGACATGGGACCAAGGGCCCAGAGCCACCTGCGCGAACAGCTGGACTACCTGGAGGCACTTCCCACGGACGCCTTTCCCACGCTCAGCGAGTCGGCGGCAACGCGCATGGCTCGGCTCATCGACGAGACGCGTCGAGACCTGGACTCCATCGGCGGCGTGGTGGAGTGCGTGGCCACGGGCCTTCCCGCAGGTGTGGGAGGACCTCGCTACGACGGCATCCAAGGCGCCATCGCTCGCATCGTCTTTGGCATCCCCGCCGTAAAGGGGCTGGAGTTTGGCAGGGGCTTCGAGGTGGCGAGCCTCACGGGATCTGCGAACAACGACCCGTTCCGCGTTGTCGACGGCATGTGCGAGCCCGCCACAAACAATGCCGGCGGCAGCCTGGGGGGCATCTCCTCTGGCGCACCCGTGCTGTGGCGCATGGCAGTAAAGCCAACGCCCAGCATCGCGCGGGCGCAGGACACCGTCGACCTTGCGACCATGACCCCGTCCACGCTGGAGGTGCGCGGTCGGCACGACCCCTGCGTCGCGGCACGCGCCGTTCCCATTGCCGAGGCGGCCACGGCACTTGCCCTTCTGGACAGTTGGCTCACGTTCCCTCCCAGTGATTGGCGATAGCATGAAGGACCTTATGGAAATCCGCGCCCGCATCGACCAGATCGACACCGAGTTCTCCCGACTGTTCCTCGAGCGCATGGCTGTCTCTGCCGATGTCGCGGAGTACAAGCGGGCAACCGGCATGCCCATCTACGACCGCACGCGCGAGCGCCAGAACATAGCCGCCGCCAGCAGCCGCGTGCCCGCGGAGTACGCAAGCTACGCTGCCGTCTTGCAGTCGGTCCTCATGGAGGCCTCACGCGAGGCGCAGCACAAGGCGTTGGGTCGCAAGAGCGCCACGTCCAACAGCATCGAGCATGCGCTCGAGCACAGTCCCGCATTCTTCCCGTTCCGCCCGCACGTGGCTTGCCAGGGAGTGGAGGGTGCCTACCAGCAGATTGCCTGCGACCGCATGTTTCGCCACCCCACGCTGGACTTCTTCGGCTCGTTCGAGGCCGTGTTCGACGCTGTGGAGTCCGGCGCCGCCGACTTTGGCGTGCTGCCCATCGAGAACTCCACCGCCGGTTCGGTGACCCACGTGTACGACCTCATGATGCGCCACGAGTTCCACATCGTCCGCAGCTGTCGGCTCAAGATCGACCACAACCTGCTCGTCCGTCCAAATACGCGCAAGGAGGACGTGCGCATCGTCTACAGTCACCAGCAGGCCATAAGCCAATGCGCCGACTACCTTGCGTCGATTCCCAATTGCCGCGTCCACGTGTGCGAGAACACCGCCCGGGCCGCCGAGATGGTGTCCAAGTCGGACCGCCCCGACGTCGCCGCGATTGCCTCTCGCTCCTGCGCGGACCTCTATGGGCTCGACATCGCCGACCAGAGCGTGCAGGACAACCAGAACAACTACACGCGCTTCGCCTGCATCTCCAAGGACCTCACCATCTACCCTGGCGCAGAGCGCTCCTCGCTCATGGCCGTCGTCAACCACGAGCCGGGCGCGTTGTACAACGTGCTTGCCAGCTTCTACGCGCTCGACATAAACCTCGTCAAGCTCGAGAGTCGCCCCATCGCGCACCGGGACTTCGAGTTTATGTTCTACTTCGACATCGAGTGCCCGGCGGCGGCTCCCGAGTTCGCGATTCTCATCAACTCGCTCGAGGACGTGTGCCAGGAGTTCCGCTACCTCGGCTCATACACGGAGGTGGTGTAGCATGACGACAAACGGGAGCGAGCCATTTGGCCTTTTGGGGCGCACGCTGGGGCACAGCTGGTCCCCCCGCATCCACGCGACGCTGGGCAGCACCCCCTACGCCCTGTTCGAGCGAGAGCCGCAAGACGTCGCTGCGTTCGTCCGCGACGGGTCGTGGAGGGGAATCAACGTGACCATCCCCTACAAGCGTCGGGCCGCAGAGCTCGCCGACGAGTGCAGCGAGCGCGTGCGGGCCCTCGGCGTCGCGAACACGCTCGTGCGTCGCGAGGACGGGAGCATCTATGCCGACAACACCGACGTCCTTGGGTTCTCGTGGATGCTCGAGCGCTTTTGCGTCCGCGAGCTGGGCATGGGTGCGCGCGAGGCGTTTTGCGGCAAAAAGGTGCTGGTACTGGGATCTGGCGGGGCGAGCCAGGCGGTTCGGGCCGCGCTCGATGACGTGGGGGCATGCACGGTCGTGATATCGCGATCCGGACCCAACACGTACGAATCCATCACCCAAAGCCACACCGACGCGCTATTGGTTATAAACACCACTCCCGTGGGCATGTATCCCTCCTGCCCCCAGAGTCCCGTCAGCTTGGAGGACCTCGCCGAGCTAAGGCAACTTTGCGGCGTGCTTGACGTGGTGTACAACCCCGAGCGAACCAGCCTGTGCATGATGGCACAACGATTGGGAATCCCCTTCGAGTCGGGACTGGCCATGCTCGTGGCCCAGGCACGCTTTGCGAGCGAGGTCTTCCTGGACCGTTCGCTGCCCGAGAGCCTCGTCGAGCAGATCGAGCACGACATTCGCAGCCAAACGCGCAACGTCGTTCTCATCGGCATGCCCGGCAGCGGCAAGAGCAGCGCCGGACGGCGGCTTGCCCGCATGGTCGGTCGACCGTTCGTGGACTTGGATGACTGCTTTGCCGTGGATCACGGCATCTCTCCCGCCGAGTGCATCCGCACCCAGGGAGAGGAGGCGTTCCGCGCCCTGGAAACCAAGACCGCCGCCTCCTATGGCTCGAGGTCCGGCCTTGTCATCGCCTGCGGGGGTGGCATCGTCACCAGGGAGGAGAACTACCCGCTGCTGCACCAGAACGGGACCATCATCATGCTCGACCGTCCCATCGACGAGCTCGCGACCAAGGAACGTCCCCTCTCGCAATCGAAGGGAGTCGCCCGTCTGGCGCGCGAACGCATGCATTTGTATCGGGAGTGGGCCGACATCGTGCTGCCTTGCACCGGCTCTGCAGAGGGAGATGCGCTTGAGGTCAGGAGCATGCTCGACCTGTAGCGCGGCCGTGCCGTTTCGCGCCCGGTCACTCACCGCACCGTGCTTGTCACTCACCGGACTCAAACATGGTCTGTGGACAACAAACCGCACGTAGACCATATAATTCACACCAACCGTCTAACCTTTATCGCCCGACAGCACGAGGAGGTGGTTGGATTGGTGAAGGATGACATAGCCCAAGCCGTCCTCATCGCCCTCGGCGGTAAGGAGAACATCCAGTACAACACGGTATGCATGACGCGCCTACGCGTGACGCTCGTCGACCCCTCCATAGTCAACTACGAACAGCTCAACGGCGTCAACAGCGTGCTGGGCACCGCCACCAGGGGTTACAACGGACTCGAGGTGGTGTTTGGTCCGCGCATCATCGACGGGGTCTACCACTCGTTCGTCAAACTCACCGGGGTCAAGGCGGGCACCGACGCGCTGTTCCCCATGTCTCGGCAAGAGTCCAGCATGCGGATCCATATCAATCCTGCCCCGCGTTCCAACACGGATCCGGTGGCCGAGAGTCAACCGCTCATGGACAGCGACGAGCTGAACATGCTCGACGACCTCTTTGGCGATGTGGACGAACCCGCAGAGACGATGGAGGGCACAGGGCAACGCGAAGGCACGGACGACGCGCGTCTTCTTGTGGTCAACGGTCCCAACATCAACATGCTCATCGGAGACGCATGCGACGAGGTGCCCATCGTCGACTATCCGTCCCTGCTCGAGCTGTGCAAGGACGAAGCTCGTGCCGCCGGCTTTACCAGGTGCGACTGCTACCAGTCCAACCATGAGGGAGACCTCATTGACCGCGTGCAGGATGCCTTTGGGATGTACGAGGCCATGATCATCAACCCCGGCCAGCGCAACACGCTCTCACCCGCCCTGTGTGAGGCGATTCGTGCCGTGGGAATCCATACCGTCGTGGTGAACCTCTTCGAGCCTCCCGCCGCACCGTTCGAATACACCACCGAGGACAAGCGTATCGAGCGCATTGCCGGCAAGGGCGTCAACGGATATCGTTTGGCCATCGAGCGCCTCGCAAGGCAACTGTAGGCAAAGTCCCTCGAAACATGGAGCGCAGAAAAGGCGCCCCCGGAGGTGCGCTGGATTCGCGCACGCCTCCGAGGGCGTTCCCTCAACATGCCACGCTACCGTGCGCCGCTCCCGCCGCAGGCGGGGGCAGGGTTGGACGGCGTCATCAGTAGACCATGCCCATGGCTGCGCGGACCTCGTCGAGCGTGGCGTTCGCAATCTCGTTCGCACGGCGGTTTCCATCCACGAGCACGTCGTGGATGTAGTCCATGTCCTTCTCGAGCTCGTGACGGCGCTCGCGAATCGGGGCGAAGTACGCATTAACCGACTCCGTAACGTAGCGCTTGAGCTGCCCCGCGCCGCCCATGCCAATCTCGTCTGCGATCTCCTGCGGATCGCGACCCGTGCAGATGCCCGCCGTGGTGAGCAAGGCCGAGACGCCCGGGCGGTTTTCGGGGTCGAACGTGATGTTGCGCTCCGAGTCGGTGCGGGACTTGCGAATGAGCTTTGCGGTCTCGCCTTCGGTCATCGAGATCGCGATGGCGTTGCCATACGACTTGCTCATCTTGCGACCGTCGAGGCCGGGCAGCATCGGCGTGCTGGTGAGCAACCCGTCCACCGTGGGAAACACCTTGCCGTATCGCTCGTTGAACCTGCGCGCGATGAGGCGCGTCTGCTCGATGTGCGGGAGCTGGTCGCGGCCGACGGGCACGATGTTTCCCTTGCAGAACAGGATGTCGCATGCCTGATGCACGGGATAGGTGAGCAGCAGGCCCGTGAGCGCGTGGCCGCTCGCCTCCTGTTCCGCCTTGACCGTGGGGTTGCGTTGGAGCTCGGCCTCGCTCACGAGGCTCAAAAACGGCAGCATGAGCTGGTTGAGCGCGGGCACCGACGAGTGCGTGAAGATCATGGTCTTGTTGGGGTCGATGCCGCACGCAAGATAGTCGACGACCATGTTGTGCACGTTGTCCGCAATGTGCTCGGTGGTGTCGCGGTCCGTGATCACCTGGTAGTCGGCGATGATGATGTTGGTGTTTACGCCCAGGTCCTGCAGACGCACACGCTCGACGAGCGTGCCAAAGTAGTGGCCAAAGTGCAGGCGACCCGTGGGGCGATCGCCGGTGAGCATGCGATACTTCTTGGGGTTCTCGGCCAAGTCGGCCTGAATCTGATTGCTGCGGCGAAGTGCCACCTCATAGCTTCCTTCGTTGGGCATAGAATCATCCTTTCAATTGTTGACCGAGTCATTCTATCACGTACTCGCCTACCACACCTCAGGCGGATGCTCGTCGAGCCATCGCTGGGACACCCGCCAACTTGGACAGTGCAGGTCCATGAGGGCGTGGAAGCGAGCCGAATGGCTCGGCTCGACGAGGTGGCACAGCTCGTGGACGAGCACCATCTCCAAGCAGTCGGGCGGACACTCCGCCAGCGCCAGGTTGATGCGGATGCGCCCGGTCCTGGGCGTGCAGGACCCCCACCGCGTCTTCATCCGCCTGAACGTTATGGAAGTCGCCCGCCTTCCCACCCGACGCTCGCAGTCCGGCAGCAGCTCGCCCACACGCGCGGACAGCTGCTCTCCAAGCCAGCGCATCACAAGCGACGCCCTTCCCTCGCGGGTCGAGCCATGGGGTACCCCGAGCACCAGCGTGCCGCCTGCCAGACGGCACCCCAGCTCGTCGACGCCACGCTCCACGCGCAACACGACCTCCTCGCCCCAGACGCTCAGCGTCTCTCCCGTCTCCCAGTCCTGCGGCATGGCGCTTCGTCGCTCGTCGCGTCTCCGCATGTGCTCCGCGAACCAGGGGGCCCGGCTCCTCGCCATCTCGACGACGCGCTCGTGCGACATGCGCTCGGGCACGCTCATGCGTGCGACGCCGTCGCTGCCAATGCGAAAGTTGACGTTTTTAACGCGCTTGCGAGACACCACGATCTTCAAGCCGTCCACTTCCAACAAAAAGGAGGGGGCTGATCGCTGCGATGCCAAAGGTGACTCCTTCCGCTAGTCCCCATTTTTCCAGTGTGAAACGGTTTTTTCGGTATGCGACGACCAAGAGTAGGTTATCGTATATACGATTGCAAGGAGGTTGTATATGGCAAGTTCACAGGGCACCGATGCGAGCAAGGCCTCTCTTAGACAGACCTATCTTTCACTATGCGAACACATGCCAAAGGACTTCTCGGGGCGCATCGACGGACAGGTGCGCACGATGCTTCGCATGCTCGATTCGTATCGCAACGCACCGCTCGTTCTGTGCTACCTTCCCGTTCACGAGGAGATAGACACCAAGCCCATCATCGACGATGTCTTTGCAGCAGGCAAGCGTCTTGCCCTGCCCTTCCTCGACACCACAGCCGCCAAGCTCTCATTCTACGAGATAGAATCGCCCGAGCAGATCACGCGCGGTGCGCGCGGGCTGTCGAAGCCCCCGACCCCAGATGCGGTCCCGCTCGACGAGTGGGACTTCCTGGATTCGGTCTGCTTCGTGCCCGGTCTCGTGTTCGACGGCGAGGGACATCGCGTGGGCTACGGCGCTGGCTACTACGACGAGTTCCTGGCCTACTATCCCGGCGAGAAGATCGGCCTCGTGCGCTCCGTGCAGGTAAGCAGCAATCCCCTCCCCCACGACGACCACGACATTCCCGTGGACGTGCTCGTTACCGAGGGCAGCATCTGGCGTTGCCGCGCCCTCTTCTAGCGGACATACCGCAGCACAACCAAAACCATGCACGGACCACGTGCGGAGCGGTGGTCTTTATGCCGTTATGTCGTCGCGCATGGTGCTCACGCCACGGGAGAGCGAGATGACGCCCGTACGGCAGCTCTCCAGAATCTCGTAGTCGCGCATCAGGTCGATGAAGTTGTCAATGAGCGCGGTGTCTCCCACCAACTGCAGGATGATGTCGTCGCGGCTGTACTCCATGATCTTCGCCTCGAACGCGGTGGCAGCATCCAGGATGTCGTTTCGCTTGTCCCGCTCCTGGTTGGCGAGCTTGATGAGCAAGAGCTCGCTCGTCACCGAGGCGTCGCCGTCGAGCTCACGCACCATCACCACGTCCGGCAGCTTGTAGAGCTGCCTCATGAGCTGCTCCTTGGCGGCGTCGTCTCCGTCGAACACGGCCGTGATGCGCGAGTAGGCGGCCGTCTCGGTCTCGGACACGGTAAGCGATGCGATGTTGAAGCGACGACGCCTGAACATGCTCGTAACGCGGTTGAGCACGCCAAATCGATTGTGCACCAGAATAGCGAACGTGTAGCGACCCATCTATGCCCTCACCTCAACAATAATGTCGTCGAGCCCACCGGCCGGCGCCAGCATGGGTAGCACCAGCTCGTCCTTGTCTATAACGCAGTCTATGAGATAGGGGCCCTCGCATGCCGACGCCTCGTCGAGCGCCTGCCTGAGGTCGTCGATGCTCGTCGCGTGCATGCCCTTGGCACCAAACGCCCGGGCGACGGCCACGTAGTCCGTGTGCCTATGGTCCAACAGCGTGGTGCCCACATAACGGTGGTCGTAGAAGAGCCGCTGCCATTGCCGCACCATGCCCAAGACGCCGTTGTTCATGAGCAGGATGGTGAGGGGAACTCGCTCGGACACGGCCGTAGCCAACTCCTGGACGCTCATCCCCAGCCCACCGTCACCCACGACCAGCAGCGTCCGCCTTCGGGTGGCCAATGCCACGCCGATCGATGCGGGCAGGCCAAATCCCATTGCCCCCAAGCCGCCATTGGTGACGAACGAGCGCGGCCTGTCGAAGGTCAGGTGCTGTGCCGCCCACATTTGGTGCTGTCCCACGTCGGTGACGACCGCGGCATCCCTCTCGCGATGGGAGTCCACGACCTTGAGCACGTTGAAGGGCGTCATCCCCAACCTCGCGTCGACCTGGGACGCCTCGTCCGCGCGCATCTTGTGCAGCAGCTCGTGCCAGCCACGGTGGTCGGCCTGCTCCAGAAGGGGCATCAGTCTTTGGATTGCCAGACGGACGTCGCCCACGATTCCAAAGTCATCCGAGGTCGTCTTGTTGATCTCGGAGCCGTCCACGTCGATGTGGACAATGTGGACGGCCGCACCAAACCGTTCGCGATCACCTGTGGAGCGATCGTTGAAGCGGCAGCCCAACGCAACGATGCAGTCGGCGTTCTTCATCGCCATGGTGGCCGCATAGCGCCCATGCATGCCCTCCATGCCGAGGAACCGCGGATGGTCGGTGGGAATGGCCGAGATCCCCATGAGCGAGCATGCGAGCGGAGCGTCGATTCTCGCCGCGAGGTCGAGGATCTCGTGCTCTGCCCGTGCCGCCAAGATGCCACCGCCAAAATAGACGAGCGGACGGTGGCAGGCGTTTATGCAGGCGGCGGCAGCCTCGATCTGCTCGACGTCCACGAGCCTCGGCTCGCTGGCGACGATGCGTCCCGCGGGCTCGAACGTCCCCATCGCCTGCTGGACGTCCTTGGGTATGTCGACGAGCACCGGACCAGGACGACCGGAGACCGCAAGGCGAAACGCGTCGCGCATGACGTCGGCAAGCTCGTTGACGTCCTCGACGAAGTAGTTGTGCTTGGTGATGGGAAGCGTCACGCCCGTGATGTCTATCTCCTGGAAGCTGTCGGTTCCGATCTGCGACGTCGCCACGTTGCCTGTGATCACGACCAGCGGAGTCGAGTCCATGTAGGACGCCGCGATGCCGGTGACCAAGTTGGTAGACCCCGGGCCAGACGTCGCCAGGCACACGCCCACCTTGCCGGTGGCGCGGGCATAGCCGTCGGCCGCGTGGGCCGCTCCCTGCTCGTGGGCAACCAGCACGTGTCGCAGCTCGGCCTGGTGGTCCAAGAGGGAGTCGTATATGTCTATGACGGTGGCACCGGGAAACCCAAACACGAGGTCCACGCCCTGCTCCACCAGCGTGCGCACCACAATATTGGAACCTTTGAGCAACATGCCAAGCACCTTCCATACGTTGCGTAAGGGCGATTATACGACAAGCACGTGGGCAATTCCCGTTAGCGAGAGGAGCCATAGCCCTTTTCCCACCCGCCCCATTGGTTACCGATTGTGTGGGTATGCGCACTTACGTTTTACATTCGTGGGCAAAAGCGCGAGAATGGTACACTGCTTTGCACGCTATGGGGCTGGCAGGAACTGCCATCGTCCGCAGCATGCGACATGCCTTTTTGTCGACGATCGTGCACGTGCATGGAGGGATCGCAAATATGTCAACAGACGAGCAAGCACTGAGGGAGATAGGCGAGCGCATCTGTGGCCTTCGCGAGGCATGCGACGTCTCGCGTGAGGACATGGCCGCCGACCTCGAGGTAAGTCTCGAGACCTACGTTGGGTGGGAGGAGTCGGGAGCCGACGTGCCCATCTCGGCCATCTACCACATGGCCCAGCGCTTTGGGGTCGAGATGACCGAGATTCTCACCGGCACCGCCGCCAAACTCGACACGTTCCAGGTGGTGCGCGCAGGCGAGGGACGCGAGGTGGAGCGCTATCCCGGGTATCACTTCGAGGATCTGGCATTTCGCTATCGCAACAAGATAATGCAGCCGCTCGAGGTCACCATCGGACCGTCCGACGAGCCCGCCAAACTCGTCTCTCACTCCGGGCAGGAGTTCAACCTCGTGCTCGAGGGCACCCTTATCGTCGTGTGGGGAGACCGCAAGTTCGTGCTCAACCCCGGTGACAGCATCTACTTCAACCCGACCGTCCCCCATGGCCAGCGCTGCGGCGGCGAGGTACCCGCACGGTTTGTGACCGTGATCGCCGAGTGATCGAACGGCGACAACGTAGCGAGCCGCCAAGCAACAGAGGGAAGCAAGACCATGAATCACATTTTGAGCAAGTATTGTCCGCGTATCGACTTTGACAGCTACGAGGACTTCTACGACAACTTTGTCATCAACGTGCCCAAGGACTTCAACTTTGGCTACGACGTCGTTGACGAGTGGGCGCGCGTGGAGCCCGAGAAAAAGGCACTCATGTGGTGCGATGACAACGGCGAGGAGCGGGAGTTCACCTTCACCGACATCAGCCGCCTGTCCAATCGTGCGGCAAACGCCTTCGCGAAGCTCGGCATTGGAAAGGGCGACGTGGTGATGTGCATCCTGCGTCGTAGATGGGAGTACTGGGTGGTGGCGACCGCGCTGTGCAAGATTGGTGCCACCATCATCCCCGCCACGCTGCAGCTCACCACGCACGACATCAAGTACCGTGCCAACACCGCGAACGTGCGCATGCTGGTGTGCGTGGACGACGACTACGTGTGCACCCAGGCAGAAGGTGCCGTCGAGGACTCCCCTACCATCCAGAACAAGGTGTGCGTTGCCGGCTCCCGCGAGGGATGGCTGTCGTTTGACGAGCTTATTGCAGGCGAGTCCGAGGAGTGGACACGCCCAACGGGCAATGACGCCACCAGCTCCAAGGACATCATGCTCATCTACTTTACCAGCGGGACCACCGGCAACCCAAAGGCCGTCATGCACAACTTCGCGCATCCGCTCGGGCACATCCTCACGGCCAAGTACTGGCAGCAGGTCCGCGAGAACGGCCTCCACATGAGCGTGACCGACAGCGGCTGGGCAAAGTTCGGCTGGGGAAAGATCTATGGCCAGTGGATCTGCGGCGCCGAGATCTTCTGCTACGACATGAAGAAGTTCGTTCCCACCAAGCTCCTGCAGCACATGCAGGACTACGACCTCAAGACGTTCTGCGCGCCTCCCACCATGTACCGCTTTATGCTGCAGGAGGACGTGGCCAGCTACGACCTCTCGAGCATCCAGAACTTCGCAACCGCAGGTGAGCCGCTCAACGCCGAGGTCACCATCCAGTGGGAGCGCTACACGGGCAAGAAGATTCGCGAGGGCTTTGGCCAGACCGAAGGCCCCGTGCTGCTCGCCACCTATCCCTGGATCGAGCCGCGGCCGGGCTCCATGGGCAAGCCTTCTCCCCTGCTCAATATTAAGCTTCTTGATGACGACGGAAACGAGGTCGAGGATGGCGACGAGGGCGCCATCTGTGTGACGGGGCTCAAGGAGGCCTATCCCCCAGGCCTGTTCGTGGGCTATGTCAACAACGCCGAGGCCACGGCCGACGCCGTTGGCGGCGAGTACTACAACCTGCACGACATGGCTTGGCGCGACATCGACGGCTACGTGTTCTTTGTGGGACGCAACGACGACGTGATCAAGTGCTCCGGCTACCGCATTGGCCCCTTCGAGGTGGAGAGCGCCCTGGTCAAGCATCAGGCCGTGGTGGAGTGCGCCGTTACGGCTGCCCCCGACCCCATTCGTGGCATGGTGGTAAAGGCGACCATCGTGCTCGCGCGCGGATTCGAGCCCTCCCCCGAGCTCACCAAGGAGCTCCAGACCTGGGTCAAGAAGGAGACGGCGCCCTACAAGTACCCTCGCATCGTGGAATATGTGGACGAGCTGCCCAAAACCGTTGGCGGCAAGATCAAGCGCAAGCTCATCCGCACGCGTGACGGCGTGACAGACGAGAAGACGCACTCCCACGGCGTGGACAAGTCCCATGCCGACGAGTCCTGGCACAACCGATAGCACGAAGGCGAGAAAAGGGGTTTGGCCTCTTTTCTCGCCTTCCGTGGGGACCCTGGCGCGTACGATTTCGTGACAAATACGCTCCCTACCGCGTACGATATTGACCTCGAATCGTACGCGGTAGGGACTGTTTTTTACCAGAAATGGTGCGCGGTGCCAATCAGGTGGCCTGCCGGGGTCCCGCGTTGTTCGCAAAAAGGTGGCCTGCCGAGGTACCGCGTTGGGCGCAAAAAGGTGGCCTGCCGAGGTCCCGCGCGCAGTTCCGCGCGAAGCGCGGCTGTGTGAGCACGGGATCATCGGCAGGCCACCTGTATCGAAAGAGTGCGAAGCGCGGCTGCTTGAGCACGGGGAGACGCCTGGCCGCGACCCCCCTACATCAGAGCACAGACGTTCTGCGCAAAGGCCACGGGATCGTCCACCGAGAGGCCCTCCACCAGCAGTGCCTGGTCGTAGAGCAGGCTGGCATACAGGGCGAGCTTCTCGTCGTCGCCCGCCTCCTGCGCGGCCACGAGCTTCTCGAACACGGGGTGGCCGGCATTGAGCTCGAGCACGCGGCGGCTGTGAGGCGCCTGCATGCCCTCGGGACCCTGTGCGAGCACGCGCTCCATCTCGAGCGAAACCGGTCCCTCGGTGGTGATGCGCGCCGGGGCATCGGTGGGATTGGCGGCAGCCACGACCTTCTCGACCTTGTCGCCCAGCTGGCTGGCCAACGCCGAGAACAGGTCCTCGTGCTCGGAGGTCGCCTTCTGGGCCGCCTCCTTCTCCTCTTCGGTGGCGAGGTCGAGGTCGCCCGACGTCACGTTCCTGAGGTCGTAGTCACGCTCGTCTGTGCCCTTGTTCTCGGAGTCGCCGGCAACGGCCTTCGCGTGATAGGTGCGCATGGCCTGGAACGTGAACTCGTCCACGTCCTGAGTGCATAGCAGCACGTCGAATCCCTTGTCCAGCACGGTGCGCACGATGGGCATCTTGGCAAGGCGGTCCCTAGAGTCGCCCGCCACAAAGTAGATGACGTCTTGTCCCTCGGGCATCGCGGCGACGTACTCTGCAAAGGTGACCATCTTCTCGTCGCGCGCCGACCAGAACAGCAACAGGTCTGCCAGCGGGTCGGCCTTGGCGCCGTAGCTGTTGTAGATGCCAAACTTGATGCCGCGACCAAAGTTGTCGAAGAACTTCTCGTACGCCTCGCGGTCGTTGTCGCGCATGTCCTGCAGGTTCCGCGTAATCTGGCGCTCCACCGAGCGGGCCATGGCGCGCAGCTGACGGTTCTGCTGTAGCGTCTCGCGGGAGATGTTGAGGCTCACGTCGGGAGAGTCCACGACGCCGCGCACGAAGTTGTAGTAGTCGGGCACCAAGTCCGCGCACTTCTCCATGATGAGGACGTTGGAGGAGTACAGCGCGAGGCCCTTTTGGTAGTCCTTGCTGTACAGGTCGAACGGTGCACGACCCGGCACGAAGAGCAGCGCGTGATAGTCGAGCGTGCCCTCCACGTGGAAGGGGATGGTGCGCGCGGGCGGATCCCAGTCGTGGAAGGTCGACTTGTAGAACTCGTCGTAGTCGCTCTGCTCGACGTCCTGCTTGCGCTTGCGCCATATGGGCGTCATGGAGTTGAGCGTCTCGAGCTCCTCGTAGTCCTCGTACTGGGGCTGGTAGTCGTCACCCGCATCCTCGGGCTTTGGCAGCTCGCGGCTCTTGGTGACCATCATTCGGATGGGATGGCGCACGTAGTTGGAGTAGCGCGTCACCAGGTCGCGCAGGCCCCACTCGCTGAGATAGTGGTCGAATCCCTTGTCCGCCTCCTCGCCGTCCGCGGGAGTCTCGGGTTCGTCGCGCAGCGTAAGGACGATGTCGGTGCCATGCGTGGGGCGGTTCTGGTCGGCACGCTCGATGGTGTAGCCCTCGGCGCCGTCGGACTCCCATACGTAGGTCTCGTCGGAGCCAAAGGCGCGGCTGGTCACGCGCACCTTCTTTGCCACCATGAACGACGAGTAGAAGCCTACTCCAAACTGACCGATAATGTCCACCTCGCCACCCTGGGCATCGGCGTTCTCCTCCTTGAACTGCTCGCTGCCGGAGTGCGCGATGGTGCCCAGATTCTCCTCGAGCTCGGCCTCGGTCATGCCGATGCCATTGTCCGAGATGGTGATGGTACGTGCGTCCTTGTCGAAGGCAATGCGGATCTGCAGGTCCTCGTCGCCGAGCTTGGCGGACGAGTCGGTAAGGCTCTGGAAGGAGAGCTTGTCGATGGCATCCGACGCGTTCGACACCAACTCGCGCAGGAAGATGTCGCGATTGGTGTAAATCGAGTTGGCCATGAGGTCGAGGAGCTTCTTGCTCTCCGTCCTAAATTCCTTCATGAGGTGCTTCCTTTCTTACGTACTACGTGCACACGAACATACATATACCCCGCTTTGGTCGATTCGAAACACGGCGCTTTGAATCGACCAAAGCGGGGTATGGCATCATGCGGGAATGGCGAGCGTGCCAGCCTACCAGTCCAGCGGCTTTGCGGCCTGAATGAGTGGGAACAGGCGCTGTCGCATGCCCGGAACCGACGTGCTCCGCATGTAGTCCTGGTTGAAACCGCTCCGGCGCGTCCCGTGATAGCTGACCAGCAGCTGCGCGTAGGGGCTGGTGTCCTGCGTGATGCGTCCCACCTCGCTCACGCCGACGCCAAAGTACGCCGTGCACATACCTGCCCACATCGCGGGCGCGTCCTCGAGCGAGAAGCCCAGCAGGCGGCTCTTCTCATCTTCGGGCATCTGGGACCTGGGCAGATACACGTACGGCAGGACGAGGCCCGCCACGTCGAACACGGGATGGCCCACGGCGGCGTCGCCGACGTCTATGAGCAGGAACTCGCCGTCCTCGGTCACCATGACGTTCTTTGAGTTGAAGTCGCCATGCAGGAAGGTGTTGCGGTCGGGCACGGACTCGATGAAGGCACGAATCGCCTGCGCCTCTTCGGGCTCCAGCACTGGCTCGACGTTGGGCAGCCACTCCAGGAACTCCGCCTTGCGGTTGGGCAGCGCCCCGCCCGGCATCTCGATCTCGTGCAGCTCCTTGAGCAGGGCCGCGCTCTTCTGTGCCATCTCGGGCACGCGGCTTCGGTCGGCATCGATGACCTGCGCCACGGTCTTGGCGTTGAGCAACTCGTACACCACGCCGTAGCTCTCGCCGCAGCGCACGACGTCGTAGGATATGGCCGTGGGCACGCCCGCCAAGAACGTCTTCTGCGCGGTGTCGCGCTCGTGCTGCACCATTTCCAAGCGGATGCCGGGGTTGTACACCTTAACGATGGTCTCGGGATCGGTGCGATAGACCTTGCCGAAGCCACCGGACCCGATGAGTTCGCAACCCTCGACCGACACCTCGCGCAGGCGCTTCCTCACGTCCAGGAACTCCGTGAAGCCCGTGACCTCAAACACCTCGTAGACCTCGGGCGAGACGTCGAGGACGGGAATGGCGCTCTTGGCACGCTTGCGCAGCCGCATGAGGATGCGCAGGCCGGCCGACGAGATGTACTCCAGATGCGCGGCGTCGAGGGAGAGACCCGCACCGGGGTGCTCGTCCACCGCGGCCAGAAGCTCGGCCTCCACCGCCTGGGCGTTGTTCGAGTCGATGTGGCCCTCCAGGTGAATGGTGAGCACGTTGTTGCTAAGCGTTGCGTTCATGGCGATCCTTTCGCATCTATGTGTTCGCACGGGTGGGTATAACGAACGCGACAAGTACGGGAGCGAGCACGCCAACCGACACGTCGCTGAGGTAGTGGGCCCCCAGAACGATCCTACTCACGCAGATGGCCAGCACCAGCACGAGTCCCACGACTATTCCCACGCGCCATTTGTTCCTAAGCGAGGGAAAAAGCGCGGTAAGCCCGTAGAACCCCGACAAAAACGACCCTGCCTGTGCCGCATGCCCGCTGGGGAACGACTTGAACGCGTCGCCAATCACGCCGCTCTCGATAAGCTCCTTGTAACCGCTGAACGGCTTGTACCAAGGCTGGAACGAGACCCCCTCTATCCCCGCCACGACGGTATAGTAGCGCGGGCGATGCATGATTGCCTTGCCCAGCTCGACCAACGCATACGACACGGCGAGCACCACGATGGCGAGCAGAAGGCGACGAACGAGCTCTGCCTCGTCATTTTTCCGCGCGGCAACAAAACCTGCGGCGACGCAGCCCAAGCCCAATACGAGACTCGCAATCACCAGCGCGATGCCAGAAAGTTCGATGGACACTTCCGGCCCGCCAATCGTTGGCAAGCCCTTGACGGCAACGTAGGCAATCACGCATGCCAACGCCACGCATACGATGGCGAGAAGCACCCGCAGTGCCACGGGCTTTTCGCCCACCATCTGCCGCTGGGCCAGAGCACCCAGGAAGACGCATGCGGGAATCGTGAGGGGCAGAAGCCCCACGATGGAGAAGAAGATTGCAAACGGATTGGCGGGCTGGTAGAGGGTTTGCGATATCTGCAGGTCGAAGAACGTGCCCACGCACAACCCCGCAATGCACAGGACCGTGCATGCGCATAGCGTCTTGAGCATGAGCGACCTGTCCTGCTTGCCAATACACGTCATGGGAAAGCGCCTCTCCTTCGCTTGTAAGGCCAACGTGGCGATCGATGGTGCGTTGCATACGTCTCTCATCCTACCATCGCTTGCATAGCCGAGTATGACAACGTTCTCCAAACGTTTGTTACCATGTCGTTTCATCCGTTGGCAAGCATCCGCTCCAAAGGTACTATCCCTTTAATCGCATAGCGTCACCCAAACCGACGATGCGGAAGTAAAACCTGTTGGTGCGCATACAGAGAGTTCGGGCAGCTGAGATCCGAGCAGTGGCAGGCAGGCATAATGGACCCGCAGAGGGCGCGAAGAACCGGCAAGTCCGAGGAAGTCGCGACGGGCGCTCCCGTTACAGAGCAGGGAGGTAGCGGCCTCCCACAGAGAGAGCGGACGTGCGCGTTCGCTAATCGAGGTGGCACCGCAGGCGTACGCGCTTGTCCTCGAGTCCTAGTTGGCTGAGGACGGGCGTTTTTTGTTGCCGGTCCTCACGGTTTGAGACGCTTTGGCGTCTGAGAAGGAGGCTGTTATGACCGCCAGCGAGTTTGCCAAGGATCCGTATCGCGTCTACCTGTCCGAGGACCAGATTCCCTCGAGTTGGTATAACCTGCGGGCAGACATGCCCAACAAGCCCGGTCGCATGCTGCTTCCCAACGGCGTTCCGGCCGAGGTCGCCCACATCACCCCCGTCTTTGCCGAGGAGCTGTGTCGACAGGAACTCGACGACGACACCGAGTTCGTGACCATTCCCGAGGGCGTCCGCGAGATGTACAAGGTGTATCGCCCCAGCCCCCTGTGCCGCGCATACAACCTCGAGCAGGCCCTGGGAACCCCGGCCAAGATCTACTACAAGTTCGAGGGCAACAACACCAGCGGCTCGCACAAGCTCAACTCCGCGCTTGCACAGGCCTACTACGCCCATGAGCAGGGCCTCTCGACCATTACCACCGAGACCGGCGCCGGCCAATGGGGCACTGCCCTCTCGGAGGCGGCGGCACACTTTGGCCTGGATTGCGACGTGTTTATGGTACGCGCGAGCTACGAGCAAAAGCCCTTCCGCCGTTCCGTGATGCAGACCTTTGGCGCCAACGTCACCCCCTCCCCCTCCGACACCACCGAGATCGGTCGCAAGATGCTCCAAAACCCCGAGAACCGCACCGGCTCCTTGGGCACCGCCATCAGCGAGGCCGTTGAGCGCGCCCTACACGTGCCCGAGAACCGTGGCCGCTACCAGCTGGGTTCCGTGCTCAACCAGGTGCTGCTTCACCAGTCCGTCATTGGCCTGGAGAGCTACACCGCGCTCGAGCAGCTCGGCGAATACCCCGACGTCGTGATCGGCTGCGCGGGCGGCGGCTCCAACCTCGGCGGCCTCATCGCGCCGTTCATGCGCGACAAGCTCACCGGCGTGCGCCCCGACACGCGCTTCGTCGCCGTCGAGCCCGCAAGCTGCCCGTCGCTCACGCGCGGTCGCTTTGCCTACGACTTCGCCGACACGGGCCAGACCTGCCCGCTGTGCAAGATGTACACGCTTGGCAACGGCTTCATCCCCAGCCCCGACCACGCCGGCGGCCTGCGCTACCACGGCATGAGCCCGGTCGTGTCGCAACTCAGGCACGACGGCTACCTGGACGCCGTTGCCGTAAAGCAGACCGACGTGTTCGCCGCCGCGGAGCAGTTCGCCAGGCTGGAGACCATCCTGCCCGCTCCCGAGAGCGCCCACGCCATCTGCGTGGCGATAGAGGAGGCGCTGGCATGCAAGGAGACGGGAGAGGAGAAGGCCATCCTCTTTGGACTCACCGGCACCGGCTACTTTGACATGACCGCCTACGAGGCGTACAACGAGGGTCGCATGGTGGATCACGTGCCTACCGACGAGGAGCTCGAGGCTGGCTTCGCCACCATCCCCGCCGTGCCCGGAATCCAGGCTAAGGGTGGCTTACCGCTGGAGTAGCTTAAATCTCACCAAGGTCACCTAAAGGAAGTGCCCCCGACAGGACGTTGCGTCCTGTCGGGGGCACTTCCTTGGTGGCGTATACACCAGACCAGGCACCAAAAGTGGACAATCGTTTTACGCAGAACAACGCCCAACTGGGGTTTTACCGATTTTGATGTAACGATTGTCCATTCGGTAAAATAGCGAGTGGACAATCGATTTGCACAGACTCCCCATCAACTGGGGTTATACAGAACGAAACTAAACGATTGTCCACTTTTGAATCTAATCAGGGTGCACTCCCCCAGCAGTCACTACGAAAGAACGCGGGTAAGCTCGTCGAGCACGGTGCCCACGTCGATGGGCTTGGGAACGTAGCCGTCTATCCCAGCCTGTCGAGCCGCCTCGATGTCCTCTTGGAACGCGTTGGCCGACATCGCCACGATGGGAGTGCTCGCGAGCTCGGGATCGTCCAGGGATCGGATGGCCCTGGCTTCCTCGTAGCCGTTCATCACGGGCATCTGGATGTCTGTGATCACCACGTCGTAGTACCCCGGGCCCTTTGCGCAGAGCTGGTCGACGGCCTGTCTGCCATCGCCCACGACATCGATCGCGAACCCAAGCTCCTCGAGCAGGATGCAGGCGATCTCCTGGTTTATCTCGTTGTCCTCGGCAAGCAGGATTCGCTTGCCCTCCAGATCGACGAGCGCAGGCTCAACGTATTCGGTCGGTTCCTCGCGCGAGAGGCCCATGTCCGTCGACATGAGCTCCAGCTGGATGCGAACCACGAACTCGGTACCTGCACCCTGCTCGGATTTAACGAGTATGCTGCCATTCATCATGTCCACGATGCGTTTGGTTATTGCCATGCCAAGACCGGTTCCCTGGATGCCGCTGGTCGTGGTGTTGCGCTCTCGCTCGAACGCATCGAACACCTTCTCGGCAAACTCTGGCGACATGCCTATTCCCGTGTCGCGCACCACAAGCTCATAGCGGCCATATCCCTCGGGCGCCTCCTCCAGCTGCCGCAGGACCACCAGCACCTCACCGCCATCCGGGGTGAACTTGTAGGCATTGCTCAGCAGGTTGAGAAGCACGCGGTTGAGGCGCGTGCGGTCGCAGAGCACGTACCTGTTGCGTATGGCCGAGGAATCGACCGTAAACGCAATGTGCTTCTCGCCCATCTGCACCTCGAACATGTCGCGCAGGTCACCCATCATCTCAAGGAGGTCGGTGTCCTCGGGCTCCAGGTCGATCTTGCCGCTCTCGATGCGGCTCATCTCCAGAACGTCATTGATGAGCGCCAGCATGTACTTGCTGGACGCATCGATCTTCGCGAGGTACGAACGGACCTCGGGGAGGGTCTCGCTGCGCTCGGCGAGGTCGGTGTATCCAACGATGGCGTTCATGGGCGTGCGAATGTCGTGCGACATGTTCGAGAGGAACGTCGTCTTGGACGCGCTCGCCCTCTGGGCCTGTTCGAGCGCCTCCCGCAGACGCCGGTTGCGCTCCATCTCCTCCACGCGCGCGTCGGTCGTGTCCGACTTGAGGAGCAGGAAGAACCGGGACTCCCAGTCTACGACGTAGTACACGAACCGCTTGTAGAACGTCTCCCCGTCGATGAGGCAGGCAATATTGACGACATACGGCTCTCTGGTGGCAAGCTCTTGCTCGACGTTAGACAGACTCAACGACTCAAGAAGGGCAACGCGCTCCTCCTCGGTCCCTGCGATGACGGGGGCAAGCTGCTCGCTGAGGTATTGCTCGTACCACCCGCTTCGTTGGTTGGGGAAGATGCTGCCGCGCTCGATGGCGTCCTTGTCGCCGATCACGACGCTGTACCGACCGTCCATGAGGTAGGTGATCATGTCGAACTGCCCGATGAGCGCCTTGTTGAGCAGCGCCTTGGTCACCAGCTCGTCGTTGCAGTCCTCCTCGATGATGAAAGCGATGACATCCGCGGACCCTGGCATGGCAGCCATGCGAACTCGAACGCGCACGAACCCCGTGAGGTTCTCGTCGATCCTGCACCAGACCGTATCCTCCAGCTCGGTGCGTCCGGCTTTGAAACTGCGCAGCAACCCCTCGCGGGTAAGCAACCCGATACCCTGTATCGTCTTGGAGTCCGACAACAGGTACTGTGCGCGGGAGTTCATGAGCTCCGTGTACGTCTGCGCCACGCAGTCGCTCGGATAGAGCCGCGTGCCACGGCGGTCCTCGATCTCGTCTGTGGTGAGATTGACGCGAAACACCGCCACGCAGTCCTCGGTAAAGCTGTCGAGGTCCTCGCTCATCCCGGCATAGAGTGCCTTGGAACGGCTGTCGCTCTCGCGGAGCTGGGCAACTATCTCGAAGATGATGCTCAGCAGCACGAACACGAACACGCTGCCACCAAGGAGGATTCCCGCCATAACGAGGTCGGGGTTTCCAAACAGGCCGACGATGAGGTATCCAATGAGGAATGAGACGAGCAACCCCAGGGGCACGTAGAACAACACCCGGGAGTACTTCCACGTTTTGAGGTCGCGCACCTGCATCACGAACTGATAGCAGCGTATGATGTTGTATACCATGAGCGCGCTGCCCGCATAGATCATCGCGCCTATGAGTATGCCCATGCCAACTCTCCTACCGCCGCGTCCACATGCGTCGCAATCTGCCGTACGCCCCGTACCCTTCGAGCGCCTCCCCGCCGATGGAGCTCGCGTGGGCAACCCATTTCACCTAGCTGTTGTCTAAACGCAGCATTAGCATACCACGTACGGGCACGCAGTTATAAACGGCGCCGTCGAACCCGTAATACACTCATGAATATCACTTATAGTTGTTTAACATCCGTCAAGACCAGAGCCGTCTCCCATCTTTCTTGGAGCAAGCCATGTACCCAACGTCTCGTCCCGGCATCGACTCATCCACGCGCGACGAGCGGCTCGCGTATGTACGACAGCGCTACGCGTGCATCTCGAACTGCGAGTCGTGCGGCCTCTGCGTGCTCTTCCGCCATGAGCATCCCGAGGACGCACTGGCCGACTACATCGACGGCAAGGAGGAGCTATCCAAGGTGCTCATGCGCTACCGCTAGGCATCGGATGAGAGATGCCACCGGTGGCTTCAAATCATCTGAGCGCCGCACCTTTATTTTATTGGGACCAAACGTTACAATAGCGCTTTGTATGTATGTTCGCCGCGCGACATTGACCGCGCGCTTGTGAAAGGATGTGCCATGGAGTCCGAAGCAAACCTCTCGCAGGACCTCGACGCCAACGAGACGACTGCCCAGCCCGAGGCTGCGGAGACGTCGAGCGAGGCCACGGAAGCTGTCCAGCAAGACGCCGTGGCACCCACGCAGGACCAGCTCGTCGACGAGGCGACCGCCGAGCCCTCTGCGGACGAGACGGCCGAGCCTACGGCAGAGGAGCCTTCGGCGGCCGAACCGGCGACTGAGGAGCCCTCGGCAGAGGATGGGACGCAGGCAGACGGCACCATCGTCGCCACCGCCGACGTCGCACCCGCGCAATCCAAGATGGAGCTTGCCCGCATCGCCAAGGAGGCGCTCATCGAGCGCGCCAAGGAGCTGTCCGATTCTACCGAGTGGCGCAAGGCATCCGACGCGCAGCGTGCGCTCATGGACGAGTGGCGCGCGGCCGGATATGCCGGCAAGGAGCTCAACGACAAGCTGTGGGAGGAGTTCCGCGCCGCACGCGATGCGTTCTTCACCCGCCGCGACGAGCACTATGCCGAGCTTCGCGCCCACCAGGCCGAGGTCATCAAGGTGAAGAAGGGCATCATCGAGGAGGCCAAGGAGCTTACGGCCGACATCCAAAACTGGATCAAGACCTCCGACGCCCTCAATGGGCTCATGGACCGCTGGAAGGCGGCCGGCAACGCCGGTCGCGAGAACGAGCAGCAGCTGTGGGAGGAGTTCAACGGCATCCGTCGCGACTTCCGCAACCGCCGCAAGGCCGACCTCGCCGATCGCCGCGCAAAGGAGCGCGAGAACGCAGATGCCAAGCGCAAGCTCGTGGACGAGGCAAAGGCCATCGCCGAGTCCGAGGAGTACACCCGCGAGAACAGCGAGCGCATGCGCGCGCTCAACGACGAGTACAAGGCCATCGGCTATGCCGGCAGGCCGGCAAACGACACGCTGTGGCAGGAGCTTCGCGCCGCCCAGAACTCGTACTGGGAGGGCAACTCCGCCCATCGCAACCAGCAGCGTCGCGAGCGTTCCGAACGCCTGCAGGAGGCAGTCGAGCGCAAGAGCGGGCAGATCGAGCACCTCAAGGACCAAAACGAGACGCTCACCACCCGCCTCGAGTCGACCCTCAACCCCGAGAAGGTGGCCCAGATCAAGCGTTGGATCGAGGAGAACACCGAGCGTCTGGACGGTCTTAAGGACGACATCGACGAGATCAAGAAGAAGATCTAGCATCTCGGCAAGTGCCCAGGCACCACATCCAAGGTGCTGCCAACGACCCGCCCCCCGCTGCCTTTGACGTATACTGGCAGCAGGGGGCGGGTTTCTTGTATGGTATGGATGCCATGGGATGGGAGCGCACGTGATTGTTTGGCAAGACTGCTGGTACGAACCACATAAATCAAACCGGCTTCTGCACATCTGCCTACCCGACTGGTATTACGACTCCAACGAGCGCCTGCCGGTGATGTACTTCTTCGACGGGCACAACCTGTTCTTTGACGAGCACGCCACCTATGGCAGGAGTTGGCGCCTCGAGCGCTTTTTGGCTCGCTGGGAGAAGCCCATGATAGTGGTGGGAATGGAATGCAGCCACAAGGGCAACGAGCGGCTGAGCGAGTACAACCCCTACGACAGGCGCCTGTTCGGCCGCCATGCCGAGGGTCTGGGCGAAGAGACGATGCAGTGGGTCATAAGAGACGTGAAGCCAGCCATCGACCAGCAGTTTCGCACATGGGGCCATCGCGAGGCGACCGGCATTGCCGGATCGAGCATGGGCGGGCTGATGAGCCTGTATGGCGTCATCTGCCACAACGAGACGTTTGGTAAGGCCGCTGCGCTCTCCGGCGGAATACGGTTCAGCCGACGAGACCTGTTAAGAGACCTCACGACCGCAACCGTCTCTTCCGACACGCGCGTGTTCATCTCTTGGGGCGAGCGGGAGGCCGGCAGGCTCTACTCGCACGACGGGGAACCGGGTGACCCCGCCTGGGACAGCGCCGAGGCGCGTGCGACGCACATCATAGGCGACAGACTCTGCGAGCGCGGCGCGGCCGTGATGACGCACTACCAGCCCGGTGGAAGACACCGCGAGGCCGACTGGGAGCGCCAGCTCCCTCGTCTCATGGACTTCCTCTGGCTGGACCGCAGCTGGTAACGGAGTGACAAGGTCACGCCAAGCGATTTGAGGGCCCATGCAAGAGCTTATCCGGCGCAGTTCTCGCGAAGCGAGCTGCCTGAGCACGGACAAGCTCTTGCACGGGCCCTATCCCGATAACGCGTTTCCGTTCTAATCCAACTTAGTGCGACCCTGGCAGGCCCCACCTTACTCCCCGCCCATGCGCGCGATGAGCTCGGCTCGGACCTGCTCCCGCCAGGCGTCCTCCGCATCCTGGGTCGCCTGTTGGTCCCCCGACCTCTGGGCCGCACGATACGAATGCATTGCGGCAAAGAACCTCGCCTCGTTCTCCAACTCGTCTACGGGGACTCCGGCCACCTCTTTCTGCTCGGACATGTCTCGCTCCTCTCGCACGGCGGTGTGTCTACTTTAGCGTCGCATACATGATCGCCTTAATTGAATGCATGCGGTTCTCGGCCTCATCGAACACGACGGATCGCGAAGACTCGAACACCTCGTCCGTTACCTCCATCTCATCGATGCCGAACCGCTTGGAGATGTCAGCACCGATGGTCGTCTTGGTGTCATGGAAGCTGGGAAGGCAATGCATGAAGATGACGTCGTCTGCCGCCATGCCCATAACCGCGGCATTGACCTGATAGGGCGAGAGCAGACGGATGCGCTCGGCCCAGAGCTCCGCGGGCTCCCCCATCGAAACCCAGATGTCGGTATAGATCACATGAGCGCCAGACGCCCCCTCCTCCACGGAGTCGGTGAGCGTGACCGAACCTCCCGTTTGTGCGGCAATCTCCTCGCACGTGCTCACCAGCTCCGGCTCGGGCATGTTCTGCTTGGGGCCACACGCACAGAAGTGCATGCCCAGCTTTGCGCAGACCACCATGAGCGAATTTGCCACGTTGTTGCGGGCGTCACCAAAGAACGTGAGCTTAAGACCGTCGAGTCTGCCAAAGCTCTCCTGCACGGTGAGCATGTCCGCGATCATCTGCGTTGGATGGAACTCGGTGGTGAGCCCGTTCCACACCGGAACGCCCGCATTGCGCGCAAGCTCCTCGACGATGTCCTGTCCAAAGCCGCGGTACTCGATGCCGTCGTAGATCCTGCCCAGCACGCGAGCCGTGTCCTCTATCGACTCCTTCGCGCCCATCTGCGAGCTGCCGGGATCGAGGTAGGTCACGCCCATGCCCAGATCCATGCCACCCACCTCAAACGAGCAACGCGTGCGCGTGGAGGTCTTCTCGAAGAGCAGCACGATGTTCTTTCCCTCCAAATAGCGATGGGGAGTTCCGTCGTGCTTGAGGCGCTTGAAATCTGCCGACAAGTCTATGAGATACCGAATCTCGTCGGACGTAAAATCCAAGAGCTTGAGGAAGCTGCGTCCCGCAATGTCTACACTCATCTTTCATCCTTTCGGGAGAGCCGCACATGCGCACTCCACTGTACTACAGCCGGTTACAGTTCGTCGCGCACAAAGGGCATGCTCATGCAATGAGGTCCGCCGCGGCCACGACTGAGCTCGGCCGACGGAATCTCCAGCAACTCGAAGCCCTCCTTGTACAGAATGTCGTTGGTCACCGAGTTGCGCTGGTACACGAACACCCTGCCGGGACGGACGGCCAGCGTGTTGGAGCCGTCGTTCCACTGCTCGCGCGATGCGGCTATGGAGTCGGTACCACCACAGCGCACAAGGCGCACCGAGTCGAGCCCAACAATGTGCGCCAGCACCGTGGACAGCGGAGAGTCCATACGCTCGATGCGCAACTCCCCAACGTGTGCGCCACGCGTGACCCTAAACACCTCAAGCGTGTCCAGAATGCCCGGGTGGTACAGGAACGCGTCCACATCGAGCTGCGTGAACACCGTGTCCAAGTGCATCATCGCGCGCGTCTCGGGAATGAGGAACGCATAGATCTCCTCGATCGGCGGACGATACTCCCCGCCCCAAAACATGTTCTTGGCGTAGAGGTCGATGGCCGCCGAGATGGTACGTTGCGATATGCCAATGGCGACCGCGCGCTCCGAGAGGTTGAGGAAATCGCCACCTTCCAGCTGATACGCGCTGTTGCGCCTGTACCACACCGGCGTGTCGCGATATAACGGATGATACGTAAACACGTAGTAGCCCAAAAGCGTCTCTCGGCGGCGCGTGACGCTGTGCATGCTATTAAGGTTCACGCCGTCTCCCACAATGGTGAAATTGTCACGTGTAAAGTAGAGATTGGGCATGGGGTCGATCACCAGGTCGGGATTGCCGCTTTGCGCGGTGCCCACCAAGTCGGCGAGCTCTCTGGCATGCGCGTGCGACATGTCGAGTTCGTCACGACGCACGCCGCATATGATCTTGTTCACGAACGCACGGGTATCCGCTATGTCATCGAGGCACTCAGCCACCGCCGACCTCGTGCGCGAACCCACGATGCCGCTCTCGCTGAGATAGTCCTCCGTAAACTGTCTGCGCAGAATCGTGGAGCCCTCAAGCGTTTGGGTGAGAAGGTCCTCCAAGTAGATGACCTCGACCCCCTCCTCGCGCAACATGCGCGCAAACGTGTCGTGCTCCTGCTGGGCGGTCTCCAAAAACGGGATGTCATCGAAGAGCAGGGGTTCGAGGTTGGACGGAGACAGGTTGAGCAGCTCGTCTCCGGGTCGATGCAGCATTACCGTGCGAAGTCGACCTATCTCGTTGTGCACACACAGCTTGACTTGCATGGGTTACCTCCTTGCCGCCGCATATGTCCCAAGTTTATTACAAGAGGCGGGGCACGGGGAAGTTCGTCCCACACCCGTCCGCTCTAAGACCGCCCGTCAGTGGCAGGTCACGCACGGCGTAGCCAACTGGAAGTGGGGTCAAGCCTTTTTCACCCGCGACTCATGGCTTTACGCATCGCACGACCTTGGTCCCATGGACTTCGTGGACACCAACAAGATCTGCGACCTGTCGGGCGTTCTGCCAAGAGATGCCTCCACCAGGGAGAATGATGAGGTGAGTGCCCGCATGGGCCACGAGCTCGCGGAGATGCTCGACGTTCTCCGCAATGGGCGTGCCGGCCGGCCCCCCATGCGTGAGAACGCGTTCGACGCCAAGGGACGCAAGCACGTCCAGGGCATCGAGCTGTGCCTCGCCGTCCAACGCGTCAAACGCCATGTGGAAGGTTACCTGCACGGGGGGCGCATCGACGCTCAGGCCAGAGCCAGGCCCCTTGGCCGCGTCGACGAGGCGCTTGGCGAGCTCCGCGTCTAGCGCGGCCCGAGCGTCGCCGTATCGTAGGCAACCAAAGACCACGCCGTCAACGCCAAGCGCACGGGCACAGGCAATGTCGTCCAACATCATCCGTTGCTCACGGACATCGTAGGCAAAGTCACCCCCACGCGGGCGAACCATGGCCATAACCCACACGTCATGCTCGCGCGCAAAGGCCACGGCCGCCTTCGTGACGCCATAAGACGGCGAGGTGCCGCCCACCGCAAGGTTGTCGCACAGCTCGATACGATGCGCCCCAGCTGCGACCGCAGCGGGTACCAGCGTCATGTTCTCGGCACAGAACTCCTTGAGCAGCTCCATGGTTCACCCCATTGCCCGTCGAGGGCCCCCACGCCCCACTTGTCGGTCGTCCCTGCCCGACCTCTCCCCCATTCTATCGACAAACCCACAGAAGGGAGCGGGCGGGTGGATGGGAATAGGCCCAAACGACGGTGGCGCCCCACACGTCAGACAAGATAGTTGCGCATGGCCGAGGCTCCGAGTACCACGGTTGAGGTGTTGTGCAGCAACGACGACGTTTGCGGACTGATGGTGCCACCGATGCCCGCTGCCAGAAGGCCCGAGTTCCACAGCATGATCTCCCAGAAGCTCCTGTCGAGCCTGCGCATCAGACCTTGGCTCAGCTTTCTCAGACGCACCAGCGATCCCAGGTCGGGATCGGTGAGCGTGATGTCGGCGACCTCGCGCGCGATGGCGGTGCCCGCCGCCATTGCGACGCCCACATTCGCCTCCCTGAGCGCCGGCGAGTCGTTTACGCCATCGCCCACCATCACCACGCGACGGCCGGACGCTCTCAGCTTGCGCACGTATTCGTACTTTTGCTCGGGCAGCATGTTCGCGACCCATTCGGTCACGCCCACGGACTCTGCCACGCGCTGGGCAGCCGCCCGATTGTCGCCCGTCAGCATGACCACGTGGTCGAAGCCGAGGGCACGCAAGTCGCGAATCGCCTGACGCGCTCCCTTCTTTATTGGGTCCTCGATGCCAAGCACGCCCACCAGCACGCCGTCCACGGCGAGGTAGAGCGCCGAGAGAAGAAAGTTCCATGGCACGATGCCATTCGCGAGGCGCTCTCGGCGCGCCTCAGCGACACTCTTCTGCTCCCCCGACTGCTCGACCAGCGAGACGATGGAGCGCAGGCGCGTCTTGTTCGCGGGCTTGGAAACCCGCACGAATATCTCGCCCTCCTCCAGCGAGGTCCCCGCATACACCGAGTCCCCCACCGCACGCTCCACCGCCAGCGGCTCGCCCGTAAGCGCCGCCTGGTTGACCATGCCCACGCCCCGCTCGATCGTTCCGTCTATGGGAACCGGCTGTCCGGTGCGCACCACTACGAGGTCGCCCTCGGCCAAGTCGGTGGCGGGCACGCCGATCTCCTGCCCACGCCCCACGCGCGATGCCAGGTCGGGCACGCTCAGCAGCGAGTAGATGAGCTCGTTGGCGGACTGCGCGCGCGTGTAGTCCTCCAGCACCTCGCCCACGTCCAAGAGAAACATCGTCTCGCTCGCCGTCGACGCGTCGCCTTGCGCAAACGACGCCCCGATTGCGGCCGCGTCCAGCGACGCCACGTCGAGCTTGCCCTTGGCCAAGGAGCCGAGCGCCAGCCGCAGGAAGTGCCGGTACTGCCAGATGGCGTACACCATGTTGAGCGCCGCAGGCAGGAACAGCCGTCGCGCCACAAAGCCGCCTACCGTGCACGCGAGGTCGAGCACGAGGTCGTGGGTCCGCGTGGCCAAGGCATACGTATAGTCCGAACGGACCGCATCGAGCTGCGTGCCGTCGACGGCATCGAGAAAGTCGAGGACGCGCCTGCGCGTCGAGGCACCCTCCAACGTACCGTACGTGATGGCAATCGACCCGATGCGCGGGTATATGGTTGCGCCCTGTATCGCCGTGCAGTCGAGCAGCACCCTAAGGAGCGGATCCACGTCGTCTTGGCGCACCACGCCGTTCAGTCGCACACGCAGGCGCCCGGGCACCTCGTGCGCTATGGAATAGTACATGCGTCGTTACTCCGAGTCGCCAGCGGCGGCTGCCTGCTCGTTCATGTAGGTTGCCTCGGCAACCATGTCGCCAACCTCGGCACGCGCCTGCTCCACGAGGTCCAAATAGCTCGCCTTCGCACGCATTCCTGCGGCGATGCACTGCACGTAGCAACGCTTTGCCGGATCACTCGCAAGAATCCTTGGTACCACTTGCCCAAGCACAGCCCCGCCCAACAGCAAACGAATCGTCGGTCCCATGGCAGTTTCCTCCTTGTTTACCACGACTAACACTTACGCTCCTATAGCGTAATTCTTTATGTTGCGAAATTTGTTAAGTTCGGGAAACTTTTTTGTCGGATTTGTCCTATAGTTACCTCACGTTTACTTATGTGACACGGAGGAGCCATGTCGGACGGATTCTTGCGCATTGCCGACTTGCGCAAACACTATGGCGAGGGAGAGGCGCGTGTCGAGGTGCTGCGCGGCATCACCACCTCGCTCGGTCGCGGCGAGATCTGCGTTCTGCTTGGCCCCAGCGGCTCCGGCAAATCCACGTTCCTCAACCTCGTCGGTGGCCTCGAGCCAGCCAACGGCGGAAGCATCGGCATCGGGCACACCGAGCTCACCACACTGAGCGACCACGAGCTCGTGGAGTACCGACGCAGCCAGCTCGGCTTCGTCTTCCAGTTTTACAACCTCGTCCCCGACCTCACGATACGCGAGAACATCGAGGTGTGCGAGTACCTCTCGCCCAACCCATTGCCCCTCGACGACCTGCTGGACTCGCTTGGCCTCTGGGAGCATCGCTCGAAGTTTCCAAACCAGGTGTCGGGCGGACAGCAGCAACGTTGCGCCATTGGGCGTGCGCTGGTCAAGAACCCGAGCCTGCTGCTTTGCGACGAGCCCACCGGGGCGCTCGACTACAACACCTCAAAGGAGATTCTGGAACTCATGGAGCGCGTCAATCGAAAGTACGGATGCACCATCGTAATCGTCACGCACAACGACGCGATCAGGCACATGGCCCATCGCGTCCTACGCCTGCGCGACGGCCTTTTGGTGGAGGACGTCGTCAACCACGACGTGTGGCCCGCCGCAAAACTGGAGTGGTAGCATGCGCAGCCCACTCTTCAGGCGACACGGGCGCGAGCTCTTGGGCAACCTGGGCAAGTACGTCGGGCTCTTTTTGATGATGGCGTTTGCCGTGTCGTTTACCAGCGGCTTTTTGCTGGCAGCAAGCAGCATCGAGACGATCGTCAACGACATGAGGGAGACCTATCGCATAGAGGACGGCCGCTTCGCGTGCGACTTCGAGCCCACGGACGACGCGTTGGCCGCGGTCCGCGAGCTGGGCGTGACGCTGTACCCAGACTTCTACAAGCACGTGAACGCCACGCTGGAGGGTGGCGACGGCGCCGGCGGCATAACGTGTCGCGTCTATCCCACGCGCACGGACGTCAACCTACCCGCATACGCCCAGGGTCATGCTCCCGGGTCGCCGCGCCAGATCGCGCTCGACCGCGTCTTTTGCGAGAACCACGGGCTCGAGGTTGGCGACGTCGTGCGACTCGGCGACTCGGCATTCACTATTTGCGGCATCGTCACGCTTCCCGACTACCAGGCGCTCTTTCAGAACAACAACAGCTTCATGTTCAATGCACTCACCTTTGCGGTGGCCGTCGCCGACCCCGCGGGATACAAGGCCTTAGGAACCAGGGGCGAGGTCTGCAACTACGCGTTTGTCTTCGACGACCAGGCCCTCACGCGCGAGCAGCGGACGGACGTGGAGGAGCGGATGATGGACGTCCTCTCCGATCACGACGCGTCGCTCTCCAGCTTTATCGACGCCGAGGACAACCAGGGCTTTTGCTCGTCGTTATTATGGGATTCGTATTCGTGGTGCTTTCCAGCGCAACCATCGAACAAGAGAGCGCCGTGCTGGGAACCCTGCTGGCAAGCGGCTGGCGCAAGCGAGAGCTGGTGCTGCACTACCTGTTCTTGCCAGCCGTCGTGGGGCTCCTCGCCTCAGTCATCGGCCTTGCAATTGGCGTGTGCCTGCTGTGCGATCCCTTTAAGGACCTGTATTATCACAGCTACAGCCTTCCGCCCTATCACACCATTTGGAATGCGCGCATCGTGCTGGTGACCGCCGTCCTCCCCTATCTGCTGCTGGTGGGCATCACGCTGGCGGGGCTGCTCAAGAACCTGCGCTTTACCCCGCTGCAGTTTTTGCGCCACGAGGCCGCAGGGCGTCGACGAAACAGCCATTTGCGGCTGCCCGAAGGATTGCGATACGTCACGCGCTTTAGGGTACGCGTGCTCGCACGCAACGCCAGCCATTTTGTGACGCTGTTCTTTGGCATCATGTTTGCAAGTCTGCTGTTGCTCTTTGGCCTCTGCATGCTTCCCGTGGTCAACAACTATTCCCAGGCGCTGCGCGAGACCGTTGCCGCGCCGCACCAATACGTGCTCAAGGCTCCCCTGGAGCTCGAAGGCACCAACCAGGACCGCGCGGCCTACGCCGCCGTGCTACGCCTCGCCCAGGACTCAGATCGCATGGACGCAAACCGCCCGGCAGTCGATGCGCTCGATCGGCTGCAGAAGAACAAGCCTCTTGCAGACGCGCTCAAGCGCCTGCAAGACAACACCGGGCTCATGGACGCCATCGAGCGACTGCAGGCCAACTCGGACCTGATGGATGCCATCAAGCGCCTACGCGACGACACGGAGCTTATGGATGCGGCAGAGCGGCTCGATTCCAAGCGGGAGCTGACAGATGCCGCCGAACGCCTCCAAGCCAAGCAGGATCTGGTCGATGCCGTGCAGAGGCTGCTCGAGCAACAGGATCTGGTCGAAGCAGCGCAGCGGCTGCAAGACCAGCAGGAGATCGTGGAGGCGGCACAGCGACTCGCGGACCAGCAGGATCTGGTAGCTGCCGCCCAGCGCCTTCAGGGCAAGCAAGACGTGGTGGCAGCCGCGCAGCGACTTGCAAGGCGACAGGACGCTGTGGCCGCGGCGCAGCGGCTGCAGAGCAAAAAGGATGTGGTGGCAGCCGCGCAGCGACTGGCAAACAAGCAGGACGTCGTGGAGGCGGCGCAACGGCTGGCCGACAGACAGGACGTCGTGGAGGCGGCGCAACGGCTGGCCGACATGCCCGACGTCGTCGCCGCTGCGCAGCGCGTGGCCGAAGGCGCGGGCACGCAAGAGGACGCCGCGCTCTTGGCGCAGCTCGACGATGCCACCAGAGCGGACCTGGAAATCGTCCTGGCAGCGGACGAGCAGACCCGCGGCGACCTCGCGCTTGTCTTGGACGCTGACGAACAGACACGCCGCGACCTTGCACTCATGTCCAAGGTCAACGATCGGACCCGTGCCGACCTCGCCCTCGTGGCAACCCTCAGCAAGCAAGACAAGGCCGACATGGCACTCATGGCCAAGGTCGACGCACAGACCAAGGCCGACATGCAGGTGGTCGCAAACATGGACGAACAGACCAAGGCCGACATGCAGACGTTGGCCACCGCGGACGAGCAAACCCTCGAAGACCTCCAGCTTGCCGCCGGCATGGACGAGCAGACCCGTTCCGACATGGAGGTCGCCGCAGATCTCGACGAGCAGACGCAGTACGACTTGGAAATCGTTGCGAACATGGACTCGCAAACACGTGACGACCTGCAAACCGTGGCAAACGCAAACGAGCAGGCTCGCGCAGACCTCGAGCTCGTATCCAACCTCGACGACGAGACGCGTGCTGACCTCGAGCTCCTTACCAAGGCCGAAGGGCAGACCAAGGACGACCTGGAGCTGCTCATGGGCCTCGACGAGGCAACGCTGGCAGACGTCGACCTCGTGCGCTCCATGGACCGCGACCTCCTGGACGACCTGCGCCTTGCGGCAGACATCGACGAGGATGCCCATGTGGTAAACACGCAGGCAAACAGTGCCGACGCCATTGCCCAGGCCGAGAAGTACGCCCTTGCCACCGTGGAGATCGAGCGCGCGTTTGGTGGCGAGTGCGAGGAGGTCTCGGTTTACGGCATTCAGCCAAACAGTGCCTATTGGACCAACGTCCCCGTGGCAAACGGCACCGTCGTGGCCGGCCGTGGCCTCACGGAAAAGACCAAAGCACAGGTGGGTGCACCCGTCACCATGTTCGACCGACGAGAAGGCGAGGTGTACGAAGTCACGATTGCGCAAGAGGCGTCCAATGCGGCCGACACCAACCTATACATGAGCATCGATGACTTCAACCGACTGTTTGGCAACGATGCCGACTACTTCAACGCGTATGCAAGCGCCGAGGAGCTTGCACTCGACGACCGTTACGTTGCGACGAGCATCGTCCCCGAGGACATGGACGACATCAGCAACCAGATGCAGGAGTCCATGGGGAACATCATGACCATGATGATGCTCATGGCCGTGCCGATCTACCTCATCCTGCTCTACTTGCTCACCAAGACGGTCATCGATCGCAGTGCACGCTCCATCAGCTATATGAAGGTATTTGGCTATCACAGCGGCGAGGTCGACGGCCTCTACATCCACCCCATCACGCTCTTTGTGCTCTTTAGTCTACTGGCGAGCATTCCGCTCATCATCGCGCTGCTCACCGGCCTCCTCAAGGTGGTCTTTAGTCGCTATGCAGGCAACTTCCCCATCAGCATTCCGCCCGATCGCCTGGCACTTCTTGTCGTCGTTGGCATGGCTGCCTATGCGACGGTTGCGGCGCTTCACGTTCGACGCATTCGCAAGGTGCCGCTGTCACTCGCGCTCAAGGCACAGGAGTAGTCGCGCATAGGCTAACCCCATGCGAGCCGCTCCATGGTGCCGTCCGAACATCGGGAGGCAGGCGGGGGCTGTGGCCCGCGGCCCTCCCAGTGGCGCATGCCAAGAGTGGCGCGAAAGGAGTCTCCCCTCCGTGCCACTCTTGCGTAATGTCTTGGTCCTGAGCTATGCCAGCTTGGACGCTGCCGCCTTGAGGGCCTCCCCTGCCTCGTCATCGGGCTCGAGGTGCGCGATCACGGTCTCCACGACGTTTACGCCGGCGTCGCGTGCGGAGTCTGCCCAAGCCTCCATCCACTCGCCGGTTCCCCAGTCGTAGGAGCCAAAGAGCACGACGGGCTTATCCGCGAGCTCGTCCGTGCAGTCGTTCCACAGCTCCTCGAAGTCGGGGTCGAGCTCCTCATCGCCCATGGCGGGACAACCGAACGCGAGGGCGTCGAAGTCTGCAACTTGGTCCGCCGAGAATCCGTCCCACTCGAAGACCTCTCCCCCGCACGCTTCGGCCAAGATGTTGGCCATGGCCCCGGTATTGTCCGTTTGCGACCAGTACACGATTGCCACACTCATGTCTGTTCCTTTCCGTCAAAACCTTGGTTGCGCTAACGCAGATTGTAGAAGGACTCGATGCCACCGTATATGGCATCGGCGCCCAGCCGGTCCTCGATGCGCAGCAGCTGGTTGTACTTTGCGACGCGGTCGGTGCGGCAGGGAGCACCCGTCTTGATCTGGCCGGTGTTGAGTCCAACGGCAATGTCGGCAATGGTGGAGTCCTCGGTCTCGCCCGAACGGTGGCTCACGACGGCGGTGTAGCCCGCGCGCTTGGCCATCTCGATGGCGTCGAGCGTCTCGGTGAGCGAGCCAATCTGGTTCACCTTTATGAGGATGGCGTTGGCGGAGCGTTCCTCAATGCCGCGCGAGAGCCGCTTGGTGTTGGTGACGAAGAAGTCGTCGCCAACGAGCTGAATCTTGGTGCCGAGGCGCTCGGTGAGTTCCTTCCAACCGGCCCAGTCGTCCTGGTCGAGCGCATCCTCGATGGAAATGATGGGGAACTCGTCGGTGAGGGCGTCCCAGTAGTCGATGAGCTCGGAGGCGGAGAGGGTAAGGCCCTCACCCTTGAGCTCGTAGAGGCCGGTCTCCTTGTTGTAGAGCTCGGATACGGCCGGATCCATCGCAAACCGGAAGTCGTTGCCCAGCTCAAAGCCGGCATCCACGACGGCCTGGCTCATGTACTTGAGGGGGTCCTTGTTCGTCTTGAGGTCGGGAGCGAAGCCGCCCTCGTCGCCGACGCCCGTGGAAAGCCCTGCCTTGGCGAGCTCGGACTTGAGCGTCGCATAGACCTCGCAGCACCAGCGCAGCGCCTCGCAGAAGGTCGGGGCACCGACGGGCATAATCATGAACTCCTGGAAGTCCACGGTGTTGGTGGCGTGGACGCCGCCGTTCATGATGTTCATCATGGGGACGGGCAGCGTGTGGGCGCCAGCCCCGCCGATGTAGCTGTACAGAGGTAGATTGGCCGATGCCGCAGCGGCACGGGCGGTTGCGAGGGAGGCACCCAGGATGGCGTTCGCCCCGAAGTTTCCCTTGTTGGGCGTCCCATCGGCGGCGATCATGGTCTCGTCGACGAGTCGCTGGTCGCGGGCGTCGAGCCCGACGATGGCCTCCCTGATCTCCTTGTTCACGTGGCCGACAGCCGTGAGGGTGCCCTTGCCGCCATAGCGGGCCTTGTCGCCGTCGCGCAGCTCAACGGCCTCAAAGTCACCGGTGGATGCGCCCGACGGGACGAGTGCGGAGGCGAACGTTCCGTCCTCGAGGGTTACCTCAACCTCGACCGTGGGATTGCCACGTGAGTCCAGGACCTCGCGACCGTATACGTTGGTAATCTTCGCCATGCTGGCTCCTTTCGTTTGTCCATGAGTTAGTTTTGGCTAACTCCTTTACAAACTGAATGTTATCTATGGCTAACTCCTATTCATCCATCAATCCGACGAATGGGCTGTCTTCACAATGTTTACTTAATCTAACTTTTCTAAGTTGCATACGTCTAACTTATGCTAGAGTACCAATCGTCAGGAAAGAGGCGGGTCCAACAAACCCCCTCACGATGGCAGGCCCTATCCGGAGGATCCTCTCCCCTCCCGTCTGGGCACACTTGCAGAACGTCCGGTCCTCCCAACCGGACAGGGCACCCCGAATCCGTTCGGGGTGCCCATCTCTTTGCGCCAACAGTGCGAGAGCACATGGCCATCCACTCGCGACGAGGTGGCCGCGCGAGGCGTCCACTGTGCCCAGATAACTACAGCGTCGCGCTAAAGTCTGCGCATGACGTCGAGCACCAACGAGGATGACCTGCCGCTCTTGGTGCGACCTCGCAGCGTGTGCTGCAGCGCCACGAGTACTGCGACGACCTCCTGCTCGAGCTCGGGACGATATATGTCGATGGCGTACTTGTCCTTGATGGAGATGAGCTTTTTACCAACGACTGCAATAATCTCGTTGTTTTGGTCGTACAGCTCGAAGTTGAGCGATGCGTAGTTGCCCCTGAGCGTCCATCCCAGGTCGGTGATCTCGGCCGTGTCGTCCAAGACCTGCAAAAGCTCGTGCGCTATGTCAAACCGGGTGCCGTCCGCCATCGTCACGCGGTGGTACTCGCGCAGCGTGAGGACCTTCCTCTCCAGCGTGGCGACGAGCTGGCCACGCGCATCTTTGATGTAGGTCTTGTCGTGCAGCGAGATGGAGCGCGACTTGGCGCGGTAGGCAATCGACCCGTCCTCTTCCATAATCTTGGTCTTTTGCCTGAACGACCAGAAGTTGGTCGAGATGAAGAGCGAGTGCGACGGCGTGCCGAACCGCTCGATGTTGACGGTGTTTGCCTCCTGCCCGCGCTCGCGATAGCGCAGGAACTTCGAGGATGTGCCCATGTTGCCTCCTGTGTCTGCGAACGTCTCCCGCGTTCTTGTCTTCTGCATGGTTGCGCCGTCGCGGCTCCCAAAACGGCGTGTGCCCAGGTGCCACGTTGGCCTTTTATTACAGTACGCACACCGCGCATGTGTGTCTCGGAGGTCTGGTGGCTCTTTTGGGCGCAGAGGCACAAGCCGTCCCAAGGGCGAGCAGGAGCTACCCCGCGGCACATGCGGAGGTATGTGCACTCGAGGAGGCCAGGGTCCTACATGAGGGGCGTTACCCACTGGGGGAAACCCCCAGTGGGTAATTTGCCGGTAAGGGACTGTCTTTTGACTTTTGAGGTTACTTCTTCACGAACGCCTTGGCGTAGGTCTGCGTGACGCCGTTGTAGGTCTTTCCCGGGGCGGGGCTGCCCTTGCGCACGACCGCCACCTGTATGGCCTCGATGCGCAGGGACTTGCCCTGGGTGCCGGCCCCCTGGCCGTTCTTCGCCCAAGCCATCCAGCCGTAGCGCTGCGCGTGGACGCGATAGTAGATGTCGTAGCTCTGGGCCATCTGACCAGCAAGACGCATCTGGAAGGCCTCTACGCGACGAGACTTCCCCTGCGTGCCGGCCAAGGCCCCATCGGCTACCCAGCCCTGCCAGCCGATTCGCTGCACGTGGGCGCGATACTCGATGCCGCCGGGAAGCTGCTGGCCACAGAGGCTCAAGTGCAGCGACTCGAGGCGTAGCGAACTGCCCGTGGTACCCACGACCTTTCCCACGCCGGTAGATGTCGCAAGCGTGCCCTTGCGCTGCACGTGGGCGACAGCGGTGACGGGACACGAATAGGAAGCGCACACGGTGAGCGTGCCGGCCCGGTAGCTGATTTCGTAGTTCGGAGCCCAAAGGCCCGATGGGGTGATTGGGTACGTGCCGATGGGCGAGCCCGCCTGACAGCCGCCGAAGTCGTATGCCAGCGTCCCGGAGAGGACCTGCTTGCCCTCACTCGCAGCGAAGCCCGAATAGGTTACGCCGGCACCTGCCGGAGCCTCACCGAATGTGACCGCGTTGTCCCTGGCGGCCACGGTAAGAGGGGCCTTCTTGATGGAGAAGGGCGCGACAAGCTCGTAAGGCGTGCCCGCGGCGCTCACCGTGACCCTCGCCTCGTACGCGCCCGCGTCCCTGGGCGCGGCGGCAAGCTGCTTGCCGCCGGCATAGTAGGCAACGCCTCCCGCGGCCGTACCGGTAGCCTCCCAGCCCGCGCTCGCTTGCGTCGTCGCGCCCACAGGCCCGCCATCGTAGGTCTTGTCTTCGGCGACGAGCGTGAGCGTCTGGACGTTGCCGCTCTCGGCCGTGCAGTGCTCGTTCGCGCAGGTGACCGTAAGCACGTTGCCGCTCGCCTCCCATTGCCAGGCGTGCGTGTGGGGCTTGAGCACGGCCTCGCCGCCCTCCAAGGCAACATAGTAGCCGGGGTCGTCGCTCGCGAAGAAGCGCGCGGGGTCGACACCGGGATTGTGCTCGCCAAAGCCGCTGGTAAAGACCACCGAGCTATCGGCCGTGGGCTTCGTCTCGGTCGTCACGCCGATGTGCGCGCCGTCCGCGAGCGTGTCAGCAACCGCAATGGTCTTGCCCGCTGGCAGGTAGACGTTGCATGCCCGGCCGTCCCTCACGTTGCCCGTGACCACAGGTGTACCGCTCACCTTGAGCGTGCCGTTCGCGCCCACGGTGACCCCGCCACCCACGCAGCCCGTCACGCTGCCGCCGGCCATCGCGAACGTACTCGCATAGTCACCACCCACGTCCACGCCAACGCCGTTCTCCATGGCACTGTTCTTGTTGGTTATGGTGCCATCGGTCATAAGGCACTCGGCCCTGCGTTGCCCGTAATGACTACGGCTCAGCTTCACGCAGCCGTTTATGGTGCCGCCGCGTATGACGAGGTTACCAGGAATCGAATCAAAGGATTCGTAGGCATAGGCGTCAACAAGGATGTAGCATGCGTCAAGCACGCCGCCCCCAGCGGTGTCGGTAATCGTGAGTGTGGGACCGGTGTATCTGTTGGCCACCTTCAGCTCATGGTCGGTCATGTTGGCTGTGCAACCATTGAGGTCGATCGTGGTGTTGGCCTGCTGGAGACTGAAGAATTGGGAAGCATCATAGTAGTCCTGCGTGACGGTCGTGTCGTTCACGAGCTTGAGGGTTACCGTGCGATTCGGATAATCAGTAGTATTCAGCAGGCGCAGCGCCACGACCAGGTCGCCATAGCATTGGGGCTCTTGGGGCGGCTCGATCCCCCTAATCGTTACCTCCACCACGTCCGCGTACTGCGGCTCGAGTTGGATGTCGTCGTTCTCCGACGTATCCTGGGGCTGCATAGCCTGGCCCTCTCCGCCCGATGCGACCTCGACGCCCTCCTCCGCAAGTCCCCACGCTGGGCACATGCCCAACACCATGACGACGGCGAGCGCGACGCCAAGCGCGATTCTCCCCCATTGCCTCATGTGTTCTCCCTCCCTGCCGTCAGGCATGCGTCGACGGTGGCGAAGCGGGCCATCGTACCCGCCACGGCCAGACTATTTACTCAAGAAGGCCTTGTTGTAGGCCTGGGCCACGCCGTTGTAGGTCTGTTCCGAAGCCGGCGAGCCCTTGCGGACGATCACCACCTGCACCGCCTCGGCACGCAGGGCCTTGCCCGTGGTGCCGGCAGCCGCGCCGTTCTTGGCCCACGCCATCCAGCCGTGGCGCTGCACGTGGACGCGGTACCAGACGTCGTACTGCTCCCCCATCTGGCCGGTAAGACAGATGCGAATCGCCTCGATGCGGCGAGCCTTCCCTTGGGTACCCGCCATGGTCCCATTTGCCCTCCAGCCTTGCCAGCCAGTCCGCTGCACGTGGGCCTGGTACTCGATGCCGCCCGAGAGGGACTGGCCAGAGAGCGACAGACGCATCGACTCGAGCCTGCGAGACTTGCCCGTCGTGCCCACGACCTGGCCAACGCCGGTGGAGACGGGCAGCGTGCCCGCCCTTTGCACATGAGCGACCGCCCTCACGGACACGACGTCAGGCAATGCAGCCGGGTTCGGCAAGGGCGCGGCTCTTACCGTAAGCACGCCGGCCTCGTACGTGATGTCGTAGTTGGCCGACGAGAGGCCCGAGGGGGTGATGGCGTACGTTCCCGCAGGAGAGCCGGCCGCATATCCGCCGTAGTCGTAGGCGAGCGTGCCGGAGAGCGCGGACGCGTCCTCGCCGCCGACGAAGCCCGCGTACGAGACGCCGGCGTTCGCTGGGGCCTCGCCGTAGGCGATCGCCTTGTCCTGGGCGGCAACGATGAGGGCGACCCGCCGGATTGTGAAGGGGGCCCTTACGACCTGCTCGCCACCGGCGATGCGCACCGTCGCCCTCGCCTCGTACGTACCCGCATCCCTGGGCGTGGCGTCGAGCTTCTTGCCTCCCTCGTAGTAGGTAACGTCTGTGACCGCCCCGGTCGCGGCCCAGCCCGCGCTCGTCTGGACCTTCGTAGCCACGGGCCTTCCGTCGTAGTCCTTGTCCTGCGCCACGAGCTCAAGCGTCTGGACGGCGCCGCCCTCGGCGATGCAGCTCTCTGTGGCACACGTCGCGGTAAGGACGCTGCCCGCGACGTCGCATGTCCAGTCGTGCTGGTGATACTTAAGGGCGGCCTCCGCCTTCGTAGCATCGTTGTTCCAGTAGATACCGGCGTCTGCCTGGGCCACATCGCTAAAGTAGTACTTCGTCGGGAAGACGTCCGGGTTGTTCGCGCCATAGCCCGTTGTGAACGTCACGACGGGTTCGCTCGCAGAGGGCACATCCGCGGTCGTCACGCCGATGTGCGCGCCATCCGCAAGCGCGCCGGCGACTGTGACGGTCTTGCCAGTGGGTAGGCAGACATTGCCCGTCTGGCCATCCTTCGTGTTGCCCGTGACCACGGGCGTACCGCTCACCGCAAACACACTCTGCTCGCCCGGGTCCACGCAAACCCCACCGCCCGTACAGCCCTCTATGGTGCCGCCGGTCATCGTAAACACGCTATTTTGGCCCACGACCACGCCGGCGCCATGCCCGTTGGTGATGGTACCGCCGCTCATGGCAAAGTTGACACGATGCACTTCTTGCGAAGACCGACCTTGCAACAAGACCTCGCCATCAATCACGCCACCAAGCAGCGTCGAGACCATTATGGCCGAACTACACCGCACGGCATACGCGTCGACGGCGCTGATCGTGCCGCCCCGCATGATGAGCCTTCCCTTAGGATCAACGTTAACGCAAGCATTCGTTGTGCCTGCGTTTACGGGGCCGCGGTACGTTATGGTTCCGCTCCTCATGACGAACGTGCTCGCGCTCGCGTCCAAGATTGAGACACAACAGTTCTCCAACACGCCGGCCGCATCGCCCGCAGCAGAGCCGGTGCTGTCCTCCAGGACGAACGTGGGGCTGTTGTAGGCGTACTCCATCAGCTGGATCGTGCCACCATTCATGTTGAGGGAGTGGCCGTTGAGGTCGAGCGTCTTGTAGTAACCATAGACAGCAAACGTTGTTTTGTCGCATTCGCAGTCGTCCAGAAGGATGAGCGAGGCACTGCCACTCTCAAGGTTGCCAGGCATGATATTCGCCCACACACTGAGCGCATCAGCCACGCTTGAATAATACGTAGTCTCGGGGATGCCACCCTCTTTGGCGGCCTGGACCATCGCCACCTTCTGCGCATCCTGCGCCTCAAGAGCGGCCGCATCCTCCGCCCCGCTCTCGACCTCGACGACCGTCTCGTCGCCCCCGGGCCACACCTCTACCTCCTGCGCAATGCCCCTCGACGGGCACAGGCCCAACGTCATGGCAAGGCTAAGCGCGATGCCGATCGCAAACCATCCCCGGTGTCTCATGCGTGCTCCCCTCCGCGCAGCAACGTCGGTCTGTTTGCTTGTGCACATATGATTCTATGACAATACAATTCCATGGCAATACCCTTGGCTCCATCGTTCCTCGCAAAATAGCCATAGCGAACGGAGCCGGTTCGCGAGATAATGACGTATCACCACGCACACGGGAGGATGCCATGGCAAAGAAAGACAAGAAGACCCGCGAGCTGGCCGAGATTGAGGCCGCACGCCAGGAAAAGCTCACCCCCAAGGGGGAGCAAGTCGACAAGTACTCCGCCACAACGAGCGCGTACGAGCACGAGTCGTCCAAGAAGACCCGCAAGGCCATCAAGGAGACCATGGACCGCCTCGGCGCGGGCAAGCACCGCAAGGGCGGCGGACTGGACACCTCCTACACGCAGAACCGCGAGGTGAGCTGGCTGCGCTTCAACAACCGCGTGCTCGACGAAGCGTTCGACGAGACGGTTCCGCTGTTCGAGCGCCTCAAGTTCGTGGAGATCTTTGGCTCCAACCTCAACGAGTGGTTTATGATCCGTATCGGCGGCCTTTCGGACCTCGCCTCCCTCAAGCACGAACCCGTGGACAACAAGAGCGGCCTCACGCCCTCCCAGCAGCTCGAACTCATCTTCAAGATGCTGCCGCCGCTCGTCGAGCGCCAGGAGAAGGCGCAGCTCGACCTCGAGGCAATCCTTCGCACGCGCGGCCTCAATCGCGTGACGCGCAACACCATGACCGAGGAGGACGCGGAGGTCGTGGCGACGTACTTTAGGAAGAACCTCTCACCCATCCTCTCCCCGCTCATGGTGGATCCGCGTCATCCATTTCCCAACCTGCGCAACGGGTCGCTGTATGTGGTCTGTGCCCTAGACGGGCAGGAAGAGACCGGCGTGCTGGGTATCATCGAGGTGCCGCATCGTCTCCCGCGCGTGATCCAGCTCCCCTCCCGTCCAAGCAAGTTCCGCTTCATCCTGCTCGAGGACGCCATCGCCTCGCAGGCAGACAGCTGCTTTGGGGCTTATCTGTCCACGAGCACGGCCATCATCCGCGTAACGCGCAACGCCGACGTGGATCCCGACGGCGAGGGCGTTGGCGAGGAAGAGGACTATCGCCAGCATATGAAGAAGGTGCTCAAGAAGCGCCTGCGCCTGCAGCCCGTTCGCCTCGAGATTCAGGGTGAGTTCGACGAGTCCCTCAAGCACTTCATCCGTGAGGAGCTCGGCCTCTCCGAGGCGCGCGTCTTCGTGCGCAACGTACCCCTCGATCTCTCGTACGTCTATGGCCTCGAGGGCAAGATCCCCGAGAAGCACCATCGCGAGCTGACCAACGAGCCGGTGGAGCCGCAGGCCAGCCCCATGGCAGACCTCACCCGCCCAATGCGCGAGCAGGTGGAGGACCACGACATCCTACTGTTCTATCCCTACGAGTCCATGAGTCCGCTGCTCAACCTGCTGCGCGAGGCAAGCTCGGATGACGATTGCATCTCCATCAAGATCACGCTCTATCGCGTGGCCAAGCAGTCGCACCTGTGCGAGAGCCTCATACAGGCCGCCGAGAACGGCAAGGACGTCACCGTGCTCATGGAGCTGCGCGCGCGCTTTGACGAGGCCAACAACATCGAGTGGGCCGAGCGCCTGGAGGCGGCCGGTTGCACGGTCATCTATGGCTCGGAGGGCTTTAAGTGCCATTCCAAGATCTGCCAGGTCACCTACCACATGGACGGCAACATCATGCGCATCACGTGCTTGGGTACCGGCAACTTCAACGAGAAGACCGCCAAGCTCTATTCCGACTTCATGTTGCTCACCGCCCACGAGGGCATTGCCGAGGACGGCAACGTCTTCTTCCGCAACCTCTCGCTCGGCAACCTTCGTGGCACCTACCGCTACCTGGGCGTCGCGCCCGAGGGCCTCAAGCCGCTCATCGTGCGCGGCATGAACCGCGAGATCGAGCGCGCACGCGCCGGGCAGCCCGCGCAGCTGTTCATGAAGATGAACTCGCTTACCGACCGTGACGTCATCGACAAGATCGTCGAGGCCTGTCGCGCGGGCGTGAAGGTGATACTTGTGATTCGCGGCATCACCTGCATCGTGGACGTGGACGGCACGGGAGAGGGCCTGATCATTCGACAGATCGTGGGACGGTTCCTGGAGCACGCGCGCGTGTATGCCTTTGGCGCCGACGTCGACACGGTGTACCTCTCGTCAGCCGACATGATGACGCGCAACACCGAGCATCGCGTGGAGATCGCCTACCCCGTGCTCGACCCCACCTGCCGCGCGTTGGTGCTGCAGTACATGAACATCCAGCTCGCAGACAACGTCAAGGCGCGTCAGCTCACCTCGGAGGGGACGTGGGAAAAGGTCGCACGCGAGGAGGGGGTGCCTCTGGTTGACAGCCAGCAGTCCCTCATCGTGCTCGCCTACGACCGCGCGCGCAAGGCTCGCGACAACGAGGACGTGCCGCTGGTGCCCGAGGCGTCCGTCATGCCGCCAATACCCGAGGTGCTGCATGGTGACAGGGACCACGAGATGGTGATGGCTGAGGCAGACGACATAGAGCTGGACCCCGACAGCATTGGAAAGCCCGAGGGGCCCTCTCGCGCGTTTATGGACAACGCCGAGAGCGAGCCCGCCCGTCCGGTCGCCCCATCGCTCATCGCCCGCGCCCAAGAGCGGACGCGCGCGCACATCGAGACGCTCGACGCCATCGCAGAGACCGCAGAGCCCGCACAGCCGGCAGGAAGCCGCATGCAGCGCGCCCTCAGGCTGTTTGGCGCGGGTCTGCGCACGCTCTTTGGCAGCGACTAGAGTTTGCCGAACCCAAGCGCTACGACCAAAGTGCCACGTCGGGGAGTATCTCCGGCGTGGCACTTTGACACGTTGGGGAGTATCTCCCCCTGTGGCAGTCTAGGCCAGGTACTCGCCGAGCACCCGAGCCGCGGTGGCGCAGAACTCGGCGCAGGGCCTCTCGTGGTAGTACGCCTCGCTACGCTTCTCGGGCACGGGCGCGTCGGGTCCCTTGCCAAGCTCCAAGAGCTCCCGGCACAGGATGGTGCCATGCTCATCCCTAAACTGCCCGGCAAGCTCCTGCACGTGCTCATAGAGCTCCTTCTTCGCCTCGAAGTCCTCGGGATCGGAATAGCCCTCCACGAGGCCAAGCACCATGAGCATGCCCGAAACGGCACCGCACACCTCTCGCATGCGTCCCATCCCGCCGCCAAACGGCGAGGCGAGCCGGGCGGCCGTGTCCGCGTCGATGCCGCACTTCGCCAGCACGTCATCGAAGGCCAGCACCACCGACTGTGGGCAGTTGCATCCTCCAAGGAAGTTCTCTCGCGCTCGCTCGGCACGTTGTGCTGCGTCCATACATCACTCCTTCCAACTGTTGTAACATCAGCTTAGTGCATTCGACGCCAACGTAAGGAGCAAACAGGATGGCAGAGCGAAAAGCGCGGCGAAAGCTTCGTGGCATACAGTTTGACTCGCCCGGCGAGCGCGAGGTGTTCCACGCAAAGGAGTCTTGGGTCCCCCTCGTGCTGGGAGGCATCCCCTTCCTGCTGTTGGGCATCGTAGGGCTCGTCGTCTCGTCGATGGCCTTCTCGCGCAGCGACATTGGACTCATGATCCTTGCCGTTGCGCTCGTCGTCGCCGTGGCGACGCGCATCCCCGGCATTATCGCCAACCTCGACACCGACGTTGTCGTGTCCGACCGGCGGCTCTATGCGCGCACCGGCATCGTTGACATAAAGGACCAGGTGTGCGACCTCAGCAGCATCTCCGACGTCACGGTGGACCCCAACGTGTTTGGGCGCATATTTGACTACGCAGACGTGCGCATCCAGACCTATGCGGGAGACCAGGACTTCGACCTGCGCAGCATCGCCCACGCCTACGACATGCGCCGCGCGATAAGCCAGGGGGCCGACGCGAACAAGTCGGACCGACCGCGCCGTGCGCGGCGATAGGGCGAGTGGCACATGGCTAAGGACCAGACCCTCCGCCTGAGCGTCGAGCGCATGTCATACGGCGCCGAGGCCATAGCCCACGACGATTCGGGCAAGACCGTGTTCGTGACGGGAGCCGTTGCGGGAGACGTCGTGGATGCGCGCATAACCCAAGACACAGACACCTTCTCCCGAGCCCAGACGACCAGTGTGCTCGAGGCGTCCCCCAACCGCGTGACGCCACCCTGTCCCTATGCCAACCTGTGCGGCGGTTGTCCCTGGGCAGCCCTCGCGTACGAGGAGCAGCGGGCGGCCAAGCGCAACAACGTGGTGGATGCCTTCGTGCGCATTGCCCACATGGAGCGGCAAGTTGCGGAGGAGCTGGTCTTGGACTGCCTGTCTCCCAGCCCGGCATGGGGCTATCGCAACAAGGTCGAGCTCGCGTTCTCCCGCAAGGGCAAGAGGGCACACGTGGGCATGCATGCCGCAGGGGTCGGATCGCCAGCTGGAATCATAAAGGTCGATGCCTGCCCCCTTCTGGAGCGTCGATATCAAAAGTTGGTCAAGTCCGTCTCGGGGGCCCTGGGATATCTGGCGGGCTCCCATGAGCTTGAGCTCGACCGGGTGGGCATTCGCACCTCGGCCAGAACCAAAGACGTCGAGATCTCGCTCTGGACCAAGCCGGGCGCGTTTCCCCGTGCGCAAGCGGCCAAGTTCCTTGTCGACGCCACCAAGGCGACCTCGGTCGTTCGCGTAATGACCAAGGGTCCGAGCAAGGCCCGCAAGGTCGCGGGCGTCGAGGTCCTCTCGGGTCGCGGGCATTGGCGCGAGCGCATAGGCAACGAGACCATGCGCCTCTCGGCACCATCGTTCTTCCAGGTCAATACGGCCGGGGCCGAGAAGCTCGTGCAGCTGGTGCTCGATGGGCTGGCACCCACAGAGCAAGACGAGGCCATGGACCTGTACTGTGGGGCCGGCACCTTTACGCTGCCCCTTGCCCGAAAGGCCGGGTGGGTCAGTGCCGTCGAGTCGTACGGACCGGCCGTACGCGACCTGCGTCGCAATCTGGACGGCGCGCAAATCGCCAACGTGGACCCCATTGGTGGTGATGCCGGGCGCGAGTTTCCCGACACCCAGGCAGATGTCATCGTGGTGGATCCTCCGCGAGCGGGCCTCTCCGCAGACGTCGTGACACAGCTGAGCGCGCAGCCCGCGCGCGCCATCGCCTACGTGAGCTGCGACCCGGCGACCCTTGCGCGCGACATCGCCCGCTTCGCGAAGGAGGGGACCTTCGCGCCCTCGTCCGTCACGCCCGTCGACCTCTTCCCGCAAACGTATCACGTGGAGTGCGTCGCCTTGCTGTCAAGAACATAGGAAGGTAGGAACCCCGGAATGCTCAAGGCCAAGGAACCCCGAGGATTTCACGTCCGTCCACTGCAAAGGAAGGCTGCGACCATGCGAAAACGGAAGACGACGTTGACACTGCTCTTTGCCATCGTGGCCTTGGCGGCCTGCCTGGTGGCGTGCGGCACGGGACAGCCCTCCGGCCAAGAGGGCGGCACGGAACAGCCAACCGGCCAGAAAAGTGACACAAGCGCACGGGCACCAATCAGTTATGAGGCGTATGGGTTCAGCTATCCGGTACTCGGATCCATTGTGGGCGACGACTCAAGCGACGATCCGGAAGACGCTATGTACGGCTACTCAAGCGACGATCCGGCAGACGGATCTGATTGCGATTGGAGTTACTCGTTCACCGTCGATCAGCTTGGCACTGGCGATGAAAACAACGAACTGCAGATACGCAGCAAACACACGAAACGAAGTCTCGAAGCAGTGTGGCAGGAGGCTGCCTTAACAAGTTTTAAGGAGGCTCTCGAGGCATACGATGACGGGGAAACCTATTCCAAACAGGAGGAATTCGAAAAGACATCCTCCGGAAAGATATCCATTGGTGATAAAGAGTGTTATTGGTATAACACGTACGATGGGTCCGACTGTTTTGAACACATACGTATGACCCTGCTCATCCCGCAGGCCGAGGAGAACAAATACATTGTGATTGAGCACAACGTTGGACTAGAGGATACGGAAAAGAAAGAGAACAAGGAAAAGGCAGATGCCTTCTTCAAGGAGCTCCTAAACGGGTTGAGATTCACCGATAGTCTAGACCATGTAATCCGGAAAGACTGTATTACAATCGGTGGTGTTCAGATTCCTGCAGAGGGAATGCATCCGAGACGATTCGACTATGCGACGCTGGAAACGAGCGCGACAGGCAACACGGAATCCACGCAGGTCGTCTTCTTGGCAGGAAACGAGGCGAAGGAAACGGAGCAGCTCTACAATGATATGGCCTGGGATGAAACCGGGGGGCTACTGGATGATGGCACAATCGATATCGACGGCGTTACCGGCAAGTGGTACACAACACTCACCACTGGTACTGGTGCGCCAGAGGATCAGGAGCCAGAGGGTCTGTGCATGGGTCATGACATATTGATTCCCGTTGATGAGATGCAAACGACAATGGACATCGAATACGTATTCGATGGAAGTGTCAAGGACCGCAGCAGCTACGACAAGCTGATCAAACAGCTGGACGCGCAGTTCCATTATAAGAAGCCGCGTAGCGAACAAAAGAAAGATTAGGTGCGACCACATCCCCCAAGGCGGTAGTGGTGTATACGGCTGACGAAGGCATTCAGAATGACTTGCCGACTATTCGTTTGACCCACAACCCTTGACGGCCCTTCAATAACCATCAAGAACCCGCATACCACGAACAAGCAGGTCGTCATTACCGTGCCGGTTCGCGACAAGAACCTGTACATCGACGGGCAGCAACTCGTTGCCTGCTTCATGGAAATCGACATGGATGTAATGTTGAAAAACATATCCGTGACCTCCCAGAACAATGGGACGACATTCTGCAACTGTTACACCTCCGACGGCATCGCGCTCACCAATACCGTGCTCGGTGGACTCGCGACGGAGGACAACCTTCTGGAAGCCTTGGAGCAGGCACAGTACGAGCCGGAGTATTCGTTCGAGCAGGTACGGCGAGACTTCGCCGAGGGCAACAAGGGTGTCGTGTCCTTTACGTACAACGGGATTCATGAGACGCTCAGCTACGCTCCCATACCGGATACCAATGGACATGCGCATGCCGGAGATGGACGGACTGGAGGCAACGAGGGTCATACGGGCCATGGACCGACAGGATGCACGGGAGATTCCGATCATCGCCCTTACCGCCAACGCCTTCGACGAGGACGTTCAGCGCAGCATGCAGGCGGGACTGGACGCACACCTGTCCAAGCCTGTCGACCCGGAGATGCTGTTCGACACGCTCGAAAGACTGATAGAGGGTTGATCGGTGCCAATACGAGGGGGCACTTCCGTTTGGGTAGCGTCAATAATCAAACGATATGGCCCCGCGATATTTTGCTCATTCACAAATTGGGGGTGGCATAAAAGCGTGCGAGGGTGTACAAAAGAGATGTGAGTGCGGGTAGGGAGCCCGCCTCCAGGCTCGGATGGGATTCGAGCCGCATAGGCGCCAGGGCAAACCGCCCTGCACGAGTGAGAGGAACCAACATGAAGGTTACCGTCAATGAGGATTGCATTGGTTGCGGTCTGTGCGAGTCCACCGCCGCTGACGTGTTCGCCATCAACGATGACGGCGTTGCCGAGGTCATCATCGATGATGCCTCCGACTACGAGGACGAGGTCCAAGAGGCTGTCGACAACTGCCCCGTCTCTGCCATCGAGGCTGAGTAACACCCGATTCGTGCTATAGCACCTTGTGAGCCGGAGGTCGAGCGTCGGCCTCCGGCTTCTGTTTTCAGAGGTTTGCATCCCAACACCAATCACAGACTGTGAGGCATCTGCCATGATTCTGGCATCAGCATCGCCGCGCCGCCTCGAGCTGCTCAGTCAGGCGGGCTTTCGAGTTACGGTCCATCCCGCCAACATAGACGAGTCGCGTCTGCCAGGAGAGTCCCCCACCGACCTGGTGAGGAGGCTTGCCGAGGACAAGGCCCATGCGGCACTCCGCGACTTCGCGAGCAATGCCTTCTCGCACGTCACGCTCGCCGCAGACACCATCGTCTGGACAAAAGACGACGTGCTGGGCAAGCCACGCGATCCCGAGGATGCCATACGCATGCTCCAAGGGCTCTCGGGAAAGACGCATCAGGTCTCCACGGGCGTATGCCTGCTCGCACAAGACGACGGCGGGTCCTTGCGGGAATGCTCGTTCGTCGAGACGACGGCAGTCACCTTCTTCGAGCTAGGCGACGACGAGATTCGCGCATACGTGGCAACCGGAGAGCCCATGGACAAGGCCGGTGCCTACGGCATCCAGGACCGTGCCCGCGTGTTCGTCCGCCGCATAGAGGGCGACTATTCCAATGTGGTGGGCCTGCCCGTGGGCAGGGTCATTCGCGAGCTCAGTGCGCTCATACCTCACAAGAAGGGCCTTCCTGCGACGCTCATGTCGCTGGCAAGCGCATAGCGACAGTGCTAAGGAGACAAGATGATTGAGAGCATCACCCAGATTCCCGGCATCCTTGCGGCCCATGTCACCAACGAGGAGGGAGGCACGGGTTGCACGGTCATCGTCTGCCCTGCCGGTGCCACAGGAGGCGTGGACGTGCGGGGAGGCGCACCGGCAACGCGCGAGACCGACCTGCTCAGGCCCGAGGAGACGGTGCAACAGCTGCATGCCGTCGTCCTTTCGGGTGGCAGCGCCTTTGGCCTCGCCGCATCGTGCGGCGCTGCCGAGGAGCTCGAACGGGCGGGCATCGGCTTCGACGTGCAGGTGGGCGTCGTCCCCATCGTGAGCAGCGCATGCCTGTTCGACCTCGCCGTGGGAGACCCACATGCTCGCCCCACCGCCGACGACGGCGCCCTTGCCGTGAGGCGGGCCCTCGTCGAGTGCGACGTGGAGCCTGGCAAGCGCACCCCGCTCGAGCGTGGCAACGTGGGCGCGGGAACCGGGTGCACCGTGGGCAAGTTCGTGGACTTCTCGCATGTGATGAAGTGCGGCCTCGGGGAGGCTGTCGTCTCGGCGGGAGACATCGTCTGCGGCGCCGTGTCCGCCGTCAACGCGTGCGGCGACGTGCGCGACCCGCAAACCAACGAGTTCCTGGCCGGCTACACCAATCCCAGCGACGGCACGCATACCACCGAGGCGCTTCTTGGCAACGCAGCCTATCGCTTCTCGTTCTCGCAGCGCGAGAACACCACCATATCCTGCGTCGTCACGAACGCGCGTCTGAGCAAGGCACAGGCCACCAAGGTCGCCCAGATGGCCGCAGACGCCTACGCACACGCCATTGACCCCACGCACACCACAGGCGACGGCGACACGATCTTTGTGATGGCCACAGGAGAGGTCGATGCGGGCGTGGACATGGTGGGCATGCTGGCAACACGTGCTCTCGAGCAGGCCATCGTCGACGCGGCTCTGTCCGCCAAGCCAGCCTACGGGCTTCCCGCCGCCAGGTGAGAAAAGGGGCCAAACCCCTTTTCTCATTTTGCGGCAAATATGAGAAAAGGGGTTTGGCCCCTTTTCTCACCTCACAGCTCCCTTAGTTGAACTTCATGATCTTCTGGGCGGCGTGATAGATCCCAATGGTCACGCGCTCCCCCACCGGCCCGCGGAAGTTGGTAAACGTACCCACGATGCCATGGCGGGCGCGGTTGTACATGCGTATGTCGAAGCGCATGAACTCGTGCCAGAAGTCATCCAGGTTCTTGCGGGCGTCGGGCGCATCCGACATCTTGGAGAGGACGGAGCAAACCGACATCATGAGCGTGAGATGCCCGATCATGTATGAGCGCAGACGCTTCTCCGGCACGTCGTCGTAGAGGTGATACGCCCGTATCATGATGCGCGACACGCGAATCTGCTGGTCGATGCGAGAAATCTGAACGTCGAGGTTGACCGACTGGTCCTCCCTGCCAATGAAGTATCGGTACAGATCGACATCCAGGTAGTAGAGCGTCTTGCAGTGCGGCAGCGGCACGTAGGCATAGATGTTGTCCACGTAGAACGTGTGCGCGGGCAGGTCGAGCCCGCACTCACGCAGCACCTCCGTGCGATAGCACAGCGCGTGCATGAGCATGTACTGGGTCATGTTGAAATGGCCGATCTGGCGCCATCCGCAGATCTTGCCCTTGGGAAGCGCGAAGCTGTACTCTACCGTTCTGCTCTTGCCGTCCTCCGCATGCTCGAAGACGTAGTTGGTAACCACGAGGTCCACTCTCGTCTGGAATGCGACGAAGGAGCGAAGGTGCTCGAGCAGCTCACCAAGCGCCTCGGCATCCACCCAGTCATCCGAATCGACGACCTTGAAGTAGACGCCCTTCGCATGCTCGATGGCAGTCATCACGGCGCGACCGTGCCCGCCGTTCTCCTGGTGTACCACGTCCACGATGCTAGGATAACGATCGTGCCAAGTCTGGGCACGATCCAGCGTATCGTCCTTGGTTGACCCATCGTCAACAATCACCACGTGCACGTCCTCGGCGCAGCCGCTGCCCTCCACGATCGAGGAGATGCAGTGGTCCATGTACTCCGCCGAGTTGTAACAGGGGATGCCGAAGGTAATTGTCTTGTCCATGACTTCCTATCGCTGTTCGATGATTTCGTCCGAGAGTGCAAGTGCCGAGGCGACGGCACCGTCCATGTCATAGTAACGGTATTCTGCGAGCCTGCCCACCACGTGGAAATTGAGCACGTTCTCAACACGCTCATAGTATTGCTTGTAGAGCCGGACGCTCTCGCTGCTGTGCATTACGTAGCAGGGCGTCTGTCCGCTGCCGGGCACATACGGCTTGGGGTACTCGCGCACGATGGTGGTCTTTCCGGCGAGCTCCTGTCCCGTCATGTGCTTGAACTCCGAGACGCGCGTGTACTCCTCGTCAACCGTGTAGTGAATCGTCCCCACGGGCTGATACTGGTCCACTTCGAACGTGAGGAACTCCATCTCGACCGTTCGATACGGTAGTGGCCCAAGATCCATGGAGAAGAACTCGTCCAACGCCCCGGTATACACGACCTCGCCGCCATAGGGCTCGTCGCACACCCTCAGGCGACCGTCCTCGACGCGCAGGACGTCACGCGCGTCCACGCCAAGAAAGACGGAGATGAGGTCGTGGTCGAGCATGCGCGCGAACAGTGCCGTGTAGCCCTGCGTGGGAACACCCTGATACGTCGCCCACGGGAAATAGCGGTCGTCCTTCCCCACCCATATGGGCACGCGACCGATGATCTCCTCGTCAACCTGCTCTGGCAGGACTCCCCATTGCTTGATCGTGTACTGGCGATAGATGTTCTCGTACACGTAGTCCGCAATGCGCACAAGGTCCTCGTCGTTCTTCTTTCTCAGGCTCATGAGGGTGACTGCCTTGTGCTTGCCGAACGTGCGCACCAGCTTCTTGTACAGTCGCTTGCCCTCCTCCTGACCAAAGGCAAGGAGCAGGGATCGCTTGTTAAACGGAACGGGCATGCGCAGCCCATGGACGTCGGCCAGAACGCGGTATTGGTAGTCGTTGAACGTGGCGAACCGCGAGAGGAACTGATGAACGCGCTCGTCGTTGGTGTGATAGATGTGCGGTCCATATTGATGGACGAGGATGCCCGCGGAGTCCACCTGGTCGTAGGCGTTTCCGGCGACGTTTCCTCGCCGCTCGAGCACGGCTACGCGCATGTTGGCGCGCTCGGCAAGGGAGCGAGCGCACACAGCACCGGCAAACCCTGCCCCCACCACGATTGCATCGTAGGCCGAGGGAACAAAGTCAGCGATGAGGTCACGCCCAATGCCCATAACAACCTCGGTTCCCACGTGTCCAAAGCCACCCTGCCGCGGCAAATACAGACAGGTCTACGAAATCTGCAAACAACGCCATTCTAGCACGTAGCATATAATGGGCATACAGTCTCATCAAATGACCAACCTGGAATGGGAAAGGAACATCATGAGCGACTTCCTAAACAAGATGAAGGATGCGGCGCGCTCCGACGTGCGCACCATCGTGCTGCCCGAGGGCGAAGATCCGCGCACCATCGATGCGGCGCGCCAGATCGTTGCCGAGGGCATCGCGAACCTTGTGATCCTGGGCGACCCCCAGACCATCGACGTACCTGGCGCCACCGTCATCGACCCCAAGACGGCAAAGAAGCACGACGAGTACGCCGCGGCGTTCGCCGAGCTGCGCAAGAAGAAGGGTGTCACACTCGAGCAGGCCTTGGAGCAGATGGATGACGCCACCTACTTTGGCACGATGATGGTCAAGATGGGAGATGCCGACGGCCTGGTCTCTGGAGCATGTCACTCCACCGCAAACACGCTGCGCCCCGCGCTGCAGATCCTCAAGACGGCACCTGGCACCAAGCTGGTGAGCTCGTTCTTCATCATGTGCACCCCCACCGAGTACGGCGACGACGGAACGCTGCTCTTTGCCGACTGCGGCCTCAACATTAACCCGGACGCCGACCAGCTCTCCGAGATAGCCATCGCATCGGCAGCTACTTGGAGGAGCCTCATCGGCACCGAGCCCAAGATTGCCATGCTGTCCTACTCCACCATGGGCTCTGCCGGTGGCGACACGGCGACCAAGGTGCAGGAGGCCACGCGCCTCGCCAAGGAGAAGGCCCCCGACCTGCTGCTCGACGGCGACCTGCAGCTTGATGCGGCCCTCGAGGCCAGCGTGGGCAAGCTCAAGGCCCCCGACTCCCCCGTTCCGGGCGAGGCCAACGTCCTCGTCTTCCCCGACCTCGCTGCCGGCAACATTGGCTACAAGCTCGTCCAGCGCTTTGGCAAGGCCGAGGCATACGGCCCCGTGCTGCAGGGCATTGCCGCTCCCGTCAACGACCTGTCGCGCGGCTGCTCCGCCGAGGACATCGTGGGCGTCGTTGCCATCACCGCCGTGCAGGCGCAGATAGCCTAACTGGGTCGCATCCCATAGATGCCCCGGCCCTCTTACCATGCGAGTTCTCGCGCAGCGAGCTATCTGAGTCATGGGAAGAAGGCCGGGGCATCTCTTTGTAAACCGTTATTTACCTGAAGTTGGACTCCGTGCTGTCCTTGAGAATAACGTCGTGCGCGCCGCCCTCTACCAGCGAGGTGGCAGATACCAACGTTATCTTGGCCTTGTCGCGGAGCTCTTCCAGGGTGAGCGCCCCGCAGTTGCACATGGTGTGACGCACCTTGTTGAGCGAGCCCTCGACGCCGTCCTTGAGCGCACCCGCATACGGCACGTACGAGTCGACGCCCTCCACGAACGTCAGACCCTTCTTGCCGCCCAGGTCGTAGCGCTGCCAGTTGCGCGCACGGGCAGAGCCCTCGCCCCAGTACTCCTTGACGTAGTTGCCGTTCACGTTGAGACGACGGGTGGGACTCTCGTCAAAGCGGGCGAAGTAGCGGCCGAGCATGAGGAAGTCTGCGCCCATGGCCAGGGCGAGCGTCATGTGGTAGTCGTACACGATGCCACCATCCGAGCACACGGGGACGTAGATGCCCGTCTCCTCGAAATAGCGATCGCGCTCCGCGCACACGTCGATGAGAGCCGACGCCTGACCGCGACCGATGCCCTTCTGCTCACGCGTGATGCAGATCGACCCGCCGCCAATGCCGACCTTCACGAAGTCCGCGCCACACTCGGCAAGGTAGCGGAACCCCTCGCCGTCGACCACGTTGCCCGCACCCACCTTGAGGTCGGTGCCATAGTGCTCGCGAATCCAGTCGATGGTGAGCTTCTGCCACTCCGAATAGCCCTCGGACGAGTCGATGCACAAGACGTCGGCACCGGCTTCCACGAGCAGCGGCACGCGCTCCGCGTAGTCGCGCGTGTTGATTCCCGCGCCAACCAGATAGCGTTTGTGCTCATCGAGCAACTCGAGCGGGTTGGACTTGTGCGAGTCGTAGTCCTTGCGGAACACGATGGAGACCAAACGGTTGTCTTTGTCGACGATGGGCAGGGCGTTGAGCTTGTGATCCCAGATGATGTCGTTGCAGTCGCTGAGGGTCGCCTCGTCGGAGGCCACCACCAGGCGCTCGCGAGGCGTCATGAAGTCGCGGACCAGCTTGTCCAGGGGATCGCGGCTCGGACGCCAGTCCCTGCTCGTTACGATGCCCAGCAGATGGCCGTGGGAGGTTCCATCGTCGGTTACGGGCATGGTGGAGTAGCCGCTCGTGCGCTTGAGGTCCATAACCTCCTCGAGCGTCATGTCGGGCGTGAGGTTGACCGCCGAGACCACGAAGCCGGCCTTGGACGCCTTTACCTCGCGCACCATGTCGGCCTCGTCCTCGGCCGTCTGGGACCCATAGATAAACGAGATGCCGCCCTGCTGCGCAAGCGCCACCGCAAGGCGAGGTCCCGACACCGACTGCAGGTCCCGACACCGACTGCATGATGGCCGAAGCCATGGGAACGTTGAGCGTGATGGCGCTCTGCTCGCCGCGCGCGAAGCGAACCAGCGGGGTCTTGAGCGTCACGTTTTGGGGAACGTTCTCCACCGAAGAGTAGCCAGGAACAAGGAGGTATTCGCTAAAGGTGTGGGATTCGCCCTCGAAGAACGTGGCCATGTGTATATCCCCTCTCGCCGAGATATTGTTACCGTCTGTCGATTAGAGCTACACATGCATTGTAGCAGCATTCAATAAGTGTGCCGCTACGCAGACTTCACCACGTCGTCAAAATTCACGGCTATGTCATGCTTGGTGGGCACCCACTCGACCTTCTTGAACAGGGCGACGACCGTAATGGGAATGTATGTCATCATGAAGAACGGGAAGGTAAAGATGTTCGTGAAGATGCGCCACCGCTTTGTGGCATAGATGCGCTTGCGCTCGCTGATGGTAGTGATGATGCCAAGCAGCAAAAACGACACGTACACCGACCCAAACGTCATTATGAGCGATCCCACGCACATGAGAATCTCGCCCTCGGTGGCAAAGAACCCGTGGCTCAGCCATCCCACCACCAGATAGCCGCCGTTGAGGAGAACCGAGAACAACGAGATGAGCATGGCTGGAGCCACGGTCATGAGCATGTCGTACGAGGCAAAGCGGTGCTCCGAGGCGATGCCGTGGAGCAGCTCGCCACAATACGAGAAGAACACCTGGTAGAATCCCTTGGTCCAGCGCAGGCGCTGTATCCAAGAGGCCTTGAACGTAATGGGCTGCTCGTCGAAGAACTCGGCGGGCGCATAGCCGATCTGGATGCCGTTGGCGCAGCAGAAGGTGGAGAATTGGATGTCCTCGGTGAGCGTGTGGAAGCGCCAGCCGTGCATGCCGCGAACGATGGAGGAATGCACGAGCCAGCCGGACCCGGATATGGCACAGCTGGTTCCCAGCATCACGCGCGCGTTGTTGAGGTAGCGAGCCTCCCGCAAGAACCAAGTGGCATAGGCGGAGCTGATCCAGCTCGAGTCGAAGTTCTTCGAGTTCCTGTAGCTCGTGCACACCAGATATCCCTGGTCGAAGGCCTCGTTCATAACCTTGACGTACGTGGGCGAGAGGATGTTGTCGGCGTCCATTACGAAGAAGCCCTCATATTTGTCGCCATACTCGTCGATGATGCGGGCAAAGGCGTAGTCCAGCGCCCAGCTCTTCCCCTTGCGCACCAGGTCGTTGCGCTCCCATGCGGTGGCACCAGCCTCGCGGGCGACCGCGGCCGTTGCGTCGGTGCAGTTGTCGGCAACGACGAAGCAGTCAACTATTCCGTCGTACTCCTGCGTGAGGATCGACTGCACCAGATGCGCGATGACCGGCTCCTCGTTGTGGGCGGCAATCACAAAGGCAAAGCTGTGGTTGCGCTTTGCGGGGGGAAACTTCACCGTGCCCTTTTTAAACACATATAGCATATAGATTATCTGATACAAATAGGCAACTGTAAAGAATGCCCAGATAATCGTGTTAATGATGACAATGGGAGTGAAGCCAACGCTATTGAGTTCCACAAGACGCCTTCCTTCTTGATTACGCACTCAGTATAGCGCAAGGAACAATGCGGACCGGCGCAAACCCAGCTACACCAACTGTGTACAGATCGTTTTTCCCACGTCCGTCCGGCCCATCGACAATGGCGCCAAGCGCTCCAGCACGTCGATGAGGTCCGCAGACAGCTTGTCCACGCACTCCACACGCTCCCCGGTAACGGGATGGTCGAAGACCAAGCGCCACGAATGGAGGAACTGGCGCTCAAGACCCAGGTCGCGGCACTTTGCCCGTACCCTTCGCGCGGTCACGCCATACAGCGGATCGCCCACGACGGGATGGCCTATGTGACGCATGTGTACGCGGATCTGGTGCGTGCGACCCGTGTAGAGGTGGCACTCGAGCAAGGTGTACCCATCGTCCCTTCGCCCCGCCTCGAACCGCTCGAGGGTGCGGAAGGTGGTGATGGCCTCACGTGCCTGTGGGTCGTCGCTCACCATCATGCGCATCCGGTCGCGCGACGAGCGCGTGATGCCGGTCGTTATGATGCCCTCGTCGGGCGCCACGTACCCTTGCACCAACGTAACGTAGCGCCTGTCGAGCACGCGCAGGCGAATGAGGTCCTGCAATGCCTGCTGGGTGGCGTCATCCTTGGCCGCGAGCATGAGGCCCGAGGTGTCCATGTCAAGACGGTGGACGATGCCCGGACGGTCGTCTCCCTGCAAGAGCCCCAACCGCTCGTAGCCGCAATGGGCGACCAAGGCGTTTGCCAGCGTGTCGTCCACATGCCCGGGACTGGGATGGCAAACCAGACCGCTCTGCTTGGAGAGCACGATGAGATAGTCGTCCTCGAAGCGTATGTCCAGCGGGATGCTATGGTTGGGAGCAAGCACATGCCGCTCGGACTCCTCGATCGGAAGCTCCACCTGGACCCGGTCGCCAAGGACGACCCGCTCCGACTTGCTGGTCGCCAACGTGCCGTTAATGGTTATGGCCCCCGACTCAATGAGATGGGCGCATGCGGAGCGGCTGGGAAGCTCGGGGTGAGCCGCCAAAAAGACATCAAGGCGCTTTCCGTCGGCGACGGGATCCACCAATGCATCTACCACGCGGCTTTCCATGGAGCACTTCCGTCGCTATACGCTGTCGGCGCCGTCGTCGTGGAGCGTGGCAACGGGAACTCGCTCCTCTTGCCCGCGGCGAGACTCCCACATCATGTAGCCGACGAACGAGCAGACGATACCCACCGTTATGCAGATGTCGGCGACGTTGAACACGGGGAAGTCGATGAACGTCGTGGCAAAGAAGTCGGTCACCGAGCCCTTCATGATGCGATCGACCATATTGCCCACGCCGCCGCCGGCGATGAGCCCGATGGTGATGACCAGCGGGATGGGCATGTCCGGGGATCGCCACACGAGAAACACCGACACCGCCACGAATATGACGGCGGCACAGATGAATAGCAGCCCCGCCCCCTGTCCAAACGAGAATGCGGCACCGGTGTTCTCGACAAGCACGAGGTCAAGAACGCCGGGCACGATGGTCTTGGGGCCTTTGGCCAGCATGACCTCGACCGCGGCCTTGGCCGACTGGTCGATGATGACCACCAAGATCACCGTTATCCAGAACACGATCGTACGCATTCCCCTACCGTGGAAGATGGAAAGATGCGAGTCCACACGTCCTCCTCGTACGCCTTTCCGCCCCAAGGCGGAAAGGCTCACGTTTTCGTTACCCTACTCCTGGAAACCCTCAATGGCATCGTGACAGCGATGGCACAGGTGGTCTTCGTCCAGCTCGCGCCAGTTCCAGCAACGCTCGCACTTCTCGCCGGAGGCCGGCACGACCTCGCACGCAAGCTCGTCGCCCTGCGTGAGCGTAACCTCGGCACACACGAACGGCTCGGCGAGCTCGCAGCCCAGCGGACCCGCCAGAAGCTCGTTCTGCTCGGACGTCACCGTGAGGTTGGCGTGCGCCGCCTGCGTGGTCTTCTCGGTTATGACGCCGCTGCCGATGGCATCCTCGTATGCCTTGGTAAAGGCGGCGCGCGCCTCCACGACCGCATGGTATACGGGGAGATACGGGGAATACTGCGCCTCGCCCATGGGCGCCTGCCACCAGTCCAGCAACGCCGCGAACTGCTGGTCGTCGCGCATGCTCTTTGGCAGATATGCCATGACCTCGTCAGTCGTGTAGACCAGGATGGGCTGCAAGTCGCGCAACAGCATCGAGAGGATGTGGGCCCACACCGTCTGCGCGCTGCGGCGGGCGTGGCTCGCAGGGGCATCGCAGTACACGCGGTCCTTGGTGGCGTTGAGGTAGCCGTTGGAGAGCTCGGTGATCACGAAGTCGTAGAGGGTGCGATAGACCTGGTTGAAGTGATACTCGGCATATGCCGCGCTTACCTGCTCGTGCACCTCGCACAGCCTGGCGAGGACAAGACGGTCGTAGGGCTCCAGCTCCTCGATGGGGACACCGTCGACTGCCGGGTCGAACTGGTCCTCGATCTCGCCGAGCAGGAAGCGGAACGTGTTGCGGAAGCGGCGATAGGCCTCGCCCACGTGGTTGAGGATCTGCGCGTCGCACGGCACGTCCACCGAGGTGTCGACCGAGGCGACCCACAGGCGCAGCACGTCGGCGCCGCGGGTGGCGCACTCCTTGTTGGGGTCGATCACGTTGCCCAGCGACTTGCTCATCTTGCGGCCCTTGCCGTCGAGCGTGAAGCCCTGGCTCACGACGGCCTTGTAGGGTGCCTCGCCATAGGCGCCGATGCTCGTGATGAGCGAGCTCATAAACCAGCCGCGGTGCTGGTCCGAACCCTCCAGATACATGTCGGCCGGGAAGCCCAGGTAGTCGCGATGGCGGCACACGGCGGTGTGGGAGACGCCAGAGTCCCACCACACGTCCAGAATGTCGCGGTCGGCCTTGAGGTTGTGGCTGCCGCAGGAGGGGCACACGCACGCGTCACCCAGATAGCTTGCGGGCTCGTCGGTAAACCAATGGTCGGAGCCCTGCTCGCGGAAGAGCTTGATAACGGCATCGAGCGTGTCGTCGTTCATCACGGACTCGCCACAGTCCTGGCAGGTGAACGCAGGGATGGGGACGCCCCAGTTGCGCTGGCGCGAGATGCACCAGTCGGGCCTGCCCTCCACCATGGAGCCGATTCGCTTGACGGCATGCGGCGGGTAGAACGACACGTGATCGAGCGCCTCGCGCGCCTCCTTGCGCAGGCCGGTCTCGTCCATCGACACGAACCATTGGCTCGTTGCCCTAAAGATGACGGGGTTCTTGCAACGCCAGCAGTGCGGGTAGCTATGCTCCATGTCCTCGTGCAGGATAAGCGAGCCCCGCTTGTCCAGCCACTCGATGATGAGCGGGTTGGCCTCGTTGACCTCCATGCCGCCCCATGGGCCGCCGGTGCCCATGGCGTCGCCCTTGAAGAAGCGTCCGTCGTCATCGACGGGCATGACCACGGGCACGTCGAACTGCATGCCGGCGAGGTAGTCGTCCACGCCATGGCCGGGGGCCGCGTGCACGATGCCCGTGCCATCGTCCAGCGTAACGTAGTCGGCATAGATGAACTTTCCGGTCTCGCCCTGGTCGCCAAAGATGGGCTGCTTGTAGCGGTTCTCGGCAAGCTCGGTGCCGGTGGCGCGCCAGGGTTCTCCGCTGTCGCCGCATACGAGCGCGACGTCTGCCCAGCCGAACTTGGCGACGCAACGCTCCCACAGCGCCTCGGCAAAGATGACCGCCCGGCCCTCGTGTTCCACGGCCACATAGGTGGCCTCGGGATGCAGGATAACGGCGTCATCGGCCGGAAGTGTCCATGGGGTCGTGGTCCAAATGGCCACGTCGACCTTGCCTTCCCAAGCCTCCAGGCCAGAGGGAACGGTCGTAAGCTCAAAGCGCACGAAGATCGCCGGGCTCGTCTCGTCGCCATACTCTATCTCGGCCTCGGCCAGCGCCGTGTGGCAGTGGCTGCACCAGTGAACGGGCTTGCGGCCGCGGTAGATGGCACCGGAGTCCCAGATGGCCTTGAAGATCTCCACGTCGGTGGCGTCGTAGTCGTTGGTGTAGGTGAGGTAGGGGTTGTCCCACTCCCCCAGCACGCCAAGGCGCTTGAACCCCTGGCGCTGGGTGTCCACCTGCTCCACGGCCATCTCACGGCACAGGCGACGAATCGTCGCCGTGGGAAGCTCGCGGAACTTCTTCTGGCCGACCATGTCCTCCACCTTGTGCTCGATGGGCAGGCCATGGCAGTCCCAACCGGGAACGTAGGGAACCTCGCGTCCCTGCATCATCCAATAGCGGTTGATGATGTCCTTGGAGATCTTGTTCTGTGCGTGGCCCAGATGGATGGGGCCGTTCGCGTAGGGAGGACCATCGTGCAGCACGAATCGCTCGTGACCCTCGTTCTTCTTGAGCGCAAGACCATAGACGTCCGCCTTTTCCCAAGCCGCGAGCCGCTTGGGCTCGTTCTGCGCCAGATTCGCGCGCATGGCGAAGCGCGTGCGCGGCAGATTGGTGGTCTTCTTGTATTTGTTTGCCATCCGAGAGAATCCTTCCTCACAACGCGATGGGGGACGGACGGAATTCTAGCATGCTTAGACGCCGTTTGCAGCGCGAATCGTACCGTTTACGAGACTGATACCCACGCGACGCGCCGCTTCTTGCAACCCGAGTCCCGTTGGCTGGTCCGTCGGGGACGGTCCCTTCCGGACTTACATATCAGTCCGTCGGGGACCGTCCCTTCTGGGGCAGTCCATGCGCAGATGTGAGTCCATAACGCTTACATTTGTTCGTGCCGTCGTGAAAAACGCGCCCGCAAGCGGGTACCATAGATTTCGTATGCACGATAACGCAAGGAGTTATGCAGATGAAGACAAAAAACGAAAAACGTCGCCAATGGATGTTCCTCTATGTCCTGATCGCGATCGCCGTGGTGTTTGCCTTCAGTCAGTCCTGGGCCACACTCCAGCGCCAACAGATCAAGACCGTGAGCTACAGCGAGTTCCTGAGCATGGTCGACGGCAACAAGGTGAGAGAGGCGGAGCTCAACACTGGCACGGGCAAGATTCGCTTCTACGACGGCACGAAGGGCGAGCAGGGAACACAGGTCTACGAGACGTCTCTGTTCCCCAACGACGACGGCCTGGTGGACCGTCTCACCAAGCACGAGGTGAACTTCTCGGCCCAGATTCCCGACACGAGCAACGACCTTTGGTTGTACATGCTCCTCACGTATGGTCTGCCCATTGGCATCATCGTGTTCTTTGGCTGGCGCCTCAACCGCCGCATGAAGAAGGCCATGGACGGCGACGACCCCTCCATGGACTTTAGCGGTGGCTTTGGCGGCTTTGGCATGGGCGGGCTCGGCAAGTCAAACGCCAAGATCGTGGGCGAGAAGGAGACGGGCGTCACCTTTGCCGACGTGGCCGGCCAGGACGAGGCTAAGGAGTCCCTCCAGGAGATCGCGAGCTTCCTCGAGAATCCCCAGAAGTATGCCGACATCGGCGCGCGCTGCCCGCGCGGAGCTCTGCTCGTGGGACCTCCGGGAACGGGCAAGACGCTGCTCGCCAAGGCCGTGGCCGGCGAGGCGAAGGTGCCCTTCTTCCAGATCTCGGGCTCCGAGTTCGTGGAGATGTTCGTGGGGCGCGGTGCCGCCAAGGTGCGCGACCTCTTTAAGCAGGCCAACGAGAAGGCTCCCTGCATCGTGTTTATCGACGAGATCGACACGGTGGGCAAGCGCCGCGACATGGGCCTCACCACCAACGACGAGCGCGAGCAGACCCTAAACCAGCTGCTCACCGAGATGGACGGCTTTGACAACAACAAGGGCATCGTGGTGCTGGGCGCCACCAACATGCCCGATTCGCTCGACGTGGCCCTCACCCGTCCCGGCCGCTTTGACCGTCGCATTCCCGTGGAGCTGCCAGACCTTGCAGGACGCGAGGCCATCCTCAAGATTCACGCCAACGACGTGAAGATGGAGCGAAACATCGACCTGAGCGTGGTCGCCAAGGCCACGCCCGGCGCCTCGGGCGCAGACCTCGCCAACATGATCAACGAGGCGGCGCTGCGCGCGGTGCGTCTGGGACACGAGCTCGTGACGCAGGAGGACCTCGTCGAGTCGGTGGACGTGGTCATAGCAGGCGAGAAGAAGAAGTCCACCGTGCTGAGCGAGCACGAGAAGCAGGTCGTCGCCTACCACGAGACGGGTCACGCCATCGTCGCGGCCACGCAAAAGGGCTCGGCGCCGGTGAGCAAGATCACCATCGTGCCACGCACCTCGGGTGCGCTCGGCTTTACCATGCAGGTGGACGAGAACGAGCACTTCCTCACCACCGCAACGGAGATGCGCAACAAAATCGCGGTGCTGTGCGGTGGACGTGCGGCCGAGGAGCTCATCTTTGGGGAAAGCACCAACGGCGCCTCCAACGACATCGCAAAGGCCACGCAGATCGCCCGTGCCATGGTTACCGAGTACGGCATGACCGACAAGTTTGGCATGGTCGCCCTCGGCCAGAAGCGCAATCGCTACCTGGGCGGCGGGTCCGAGCTGACCTGCTCGGAGGGAACGGCCGAGGATATCGACCGCGAAGTGCAGCGCATCGTGGAGGAAGGTCACAAGACCGCGCTCGAGACGCTGCGCGCCCATCGCTTCAAGCTGCACGAGATCAGCCGCTACCTACAACGCAAGGAGACCATCACCGGCGAGGAGTTCATGCGCATCTTTACCCGCGAGGATGGGTTTGCGCCATCGTTGCCCAATCAGGCATAAGAGCAAAGCTGCCACGTTGGGGACACTCCCCGACGTGGGAGAAGCAAAAGTGCCACGTTGGGGACACTCCCCGACGTGGCACTTTGTATCAAAAGGAAAGGGGGCCGTCCCATCGGGGACCGTCCCATTCCTTGTTGCGGCCCTAGAACCGCACCGTGCGCGGTGGCTCAGTAAACGACGCGAAGGTCGCCTCGCCGTCCTGTACGTAGTACACGACGGTGTTTCCGTCGCCAGCCGCATACATCCGCTTGAGCTCGGGATACGCATCGAGCATCGACGCCTGTGCCTCGACGCGCGGGTCCTCCACCAGCGTGCCGCTCACGCGAATCCACGAGTCCTTGAAGGCGCAGATCTCGAACTTGGGGTTTGCCGCGAGCTGCTTGGCCACGTCCTTGGACTTGCCGGATTGGATGTAGAGCCTTCCCTCAAAGACGTGGGCTGTGCCAAAGGGGCGCACGCGCGGCTGGTCGCCGTCCACGGTCGCCAGGTAGTACGTCCCCGCACCCTTGAGAAACTCGCATACCTCGTTGATTGCTGCCATGTTCTTCTCCTCTCGTACGCTCGCCGTACAGGGCCACGCTAGAGCAGCTCTGCAATCTGGACGGCGTTGGTAGCCGCACCCTTGCGGATCTGGTCGCCGCAGCAGAAGAGCGTGAGTCCGTTTACGCCCTCGGGAGCGGAGAGGTCGCGACGTATGCGGCCCACATAGATGAGGTCCTGGTCGCTCGCCTCAAGCGGCATGGGATAGCGCAGCGCCTCCGGGTCGTCCACCACGCGGATGCCGGGAGCCTTGGCAAGCACCTCGCGTGCCGTGTCCGGATCGATGGGACGCTCGAACTCCATGGTGATGGACTCGGAGTGCGACCGCATCACTGGGATGCGCACGCAGGTGCAGTTGACGAGCAGGTTGGGCAGGTGACAGATCTTGCGCCCCTCGTTCTGCATCTTCATCTCCTCCGAGGTGTATCCCACCTCGTTGAAGCCACCGATCTGCGGAATGAGGTTGGCCGCCAGCTGATAGGCAAACGGCGCGGTCTCGCCCACGTCCTCGCCCGCGGCCACGAGCGACATCTCGCGCTGCAGCTCGGTGAGTCCGGGCATGCCCGCACCCGAGGCCGCCTGATACGTGGAGACGATCAGGCGCGTCACGCCTGCGACCTGATGCAGGGGCCACACCGGCAACAGGCCAATGATGGTGGCGCAGTTCGGGTTGGAGATGATGCCGTTGTGCCACTTTACGTCCTCGGCATTGATCTCGGGGATCACCAGGGGCACGTCGTCGTACAGACGGAACGCATGGCTGTTGTCGACGCACGTGGCGCCGCGCTTTACCGCCTCCGGAAGCAGACGCTTGGCCGTGGCATCGTCCGCCGCACCCAGCACCACGTCCACGCCCTCGAACGCCTCGGGTGTCGCCTCGCGAATCGCAACCTCCTCGCCGCGAAACTGCATCGTCTTCCCTGCCGAGCGCGAACTCGCCAGCGGAATGAGCTCCTTTACGGGATACTCGCGCTCCTCCAGGAGCTCACTCATCTGGCGGCCCACCACACCGGTGGCGCCAAGGATGGCCACGACCTTCTCGCTCATGTACTCTCCCTCCTCACGGCGACCCGAACTGCATCGGATGCGCCCATACCAAACTCGCCGAGCATACAAACTACCCACGCATTATACGCGACCTCCCAGGCGGCTTCGCGCCGCGCATGCCTCGAAGTACGCAGAGAACTTCAAAGACAGCGTGGCGCGCATCCGTCCTGGGAGGCCAAAACCGCAACTCTGGCGCTGACGCTAATCGCTAACGACCACCGCGTCACCAAAGCGCTCGTAGATTACCCGGATCGCGTGCTCGAAGTCCTCGTTCTGCACGCCCATGATGATGCTGATCTCCTGTGAGCTCTGCGTGATCATGCGGATGTTGATGCCAGCCTGGCCCAACGCGCCAAAGATCTGGCCCGACGTGCCAACGCGACGGCTCATGTTGCGTCCCACCACCGAGATGAGAGACAGGCCCGGAAGCACGTTGATGGAGTCGGGCTTGAGCTCGCGTTGGATGTCGGAGACGATGGCGTAGATGGTGTCCTTTACGTCGTCACCGTTGACCACGATGGCAAACGAGTCGACTCCGGTGGGAATGTGCTCCACCGAAACGTTGTAGTTCTCGAGAATGCTGAGCGCGCGACGCACACAGCCCACCTCGTTGGACATGTGCGCCCTCTGCACGTAGATGCCCACAAAGTCCTTCTTGCCCGCGATGCCGGTGATGAGATGCTCGCGAGTGTGTTTGTTGGCTGTCTCGCGAATGATCGTGCCAAAGTCGTCGGGTGCGTTCGTGTTCTTTATCTGGATGGGGATGTTGACCTCACGCACCGGGAAGATCGCCTCCTCCTGGAGCACCGAGGCACCCATGTAGGACAACTCGCGCATCTCCTCGAAGGTGATGCGGTGGATGCCGCGCGGGTTGTCCACGATACGCGGGTCGGCCGCGAGGAATCCCGAGACGTCAGTCCAGTTCTCATAGAGGCCCGCGTCGATGCAACGGGCGAGGATCGCGCCGGTAATGTCGCCACCACCGCGCTTGAAGAGCTTGATCTGGCCGTCCACCGTGGCGCCGTAGAAGCCCGGGAGCAGGAACGTCCCACCGTTGTACAACACCGCCTCGCGCAGACGCGTCTGTGTGCGCTCCATGTCCACGTTGCCGTCGTGATGGAACACGATTACGTCGGCGGCATCCACAAAGGGCATGCCCAGGTACTCCGCCATGAGCTGGCCCGTGAGCCACTCGCCACGCGAGACCACATACTCCGGCGTGGCAGTCTCGATCTTTTCGACGATCTTGGCGAACTCCTCCGACACCGGAAAGCTCAGGCCCAATTCGGCGGCTATCTCGACATACCGCTCCTCGATGGTGGCGAGCAGTGAGGTGCAGTCGACCCCATACTGCACGTGCGCGTTCACCAAAAGCAGCAGGTCGGTGATCTTGTTGTCTCCCCCATGACGCTTGCCTGCGGCGGAGACCACCACGAACCTGCGGTCCTCGTCGGCCTTTACGATGCTACGCACCTTTTGAAACTGCGATGCGTCAGCGACGCTCGACCCGCCAAACTTTGCTACCTTGATCATGTTTATCCCTTCTGTGGCAGCGCCACCATAAAGGCGGACGCATCCTCGGTCCAAAGCCGTTCAAGCAACGCGCGGGCCTCAACGGGCGTCTGGTTCCGCACGAGCCAATAGCCCTGCGCCCACTCCTCGCTCCCCTGCGGTGCCACCGACGAACGATACACGTAGTCTCCCACAAGCAGCGTGGGGTCGTAGGCGAGCGAGCGCGAGAAGTCGTAGCAGGGGCGCTTTCCGCCATGGGCGTCGATGATGTCCTGCACGATGGCATTTCCCGTTGGCAGGCTGCCCGCACCTTGCCCATAGAACTTGAGCTCGTCTACCGTCGTGCCCACAAAGGACATGAGGTTGAAGTTGGTGGGAACCGACGCCTCCAGCGAATCGACGGGGACGGCCACCGGCTCGACCGCCACGGCATAGGCGCCGTCCCGCTGGGCGCCGCGCCCAAAGAGCTTGACGGTAAGGCCGCGCTCGGCCAGCGCGACGATGTCTGCGGCCTGCAACGTCGCGATGCCCGTAACCGGGAGGTCGCGCACGCAGTCCACGTCAAACGATACGCACGCGGTGATGATGGTCTTGTTAGCCACGTCAATACCATCGATGTCCGCGGACGGGTCGCGCTCCGCGTATCCCAGCTCCTGAGCCTGCGCCAGAGCCACGCCGAAGTCGAGCCCCTCCTTGCGCATGGAGTCAATAACAAAGTTGGTGGTACCGTTCATGATGCCCCAGAACGACTGCACCTCGTCGACGCGACGTGCCTTCTCGATGCTCGCGATCCATGGGATGCCGCCACCAACGGAGGCCTCGATGAGGAAGGCCACGTCATGCTCACGCGCGAGCTGCGCGAATTCGGCAAAGTGAGCGGCAATGACGGCCTTGTTGGACGTCACCACGTGCTTGCCCGCACGCAACGCCTCGGCGATGAAGGTATGTGCGGGCTCGATGCCACCCATGCACTCCACAACGAGCTCGATGTCCTCGTCGCCCACGATGTCCGCGAAGTTCGAGGTCATGCGCTCGTCGCAGATCCTGTCGGGAAGCTCGAGGATGCGTGTGACCGCGATGTTCGGAACGCGTGTGGCAATGATCTGGTCCACACCACGACCAACGGTTCCAAATCCCAAAAGAGCGATGTTCATAGGTTCCCTCTCGTAGTCGAGCATACTTAGCGCCTTTTGCCAGCGACTAACTACCTTACACCAATACGCGCAAGCGCTGCAGCGTCAAACGAAGACCGAAACATTCGATTTGCCATTGATGTTTCCACGTCCGGGTAGGCGGGCAGCATCACCGCGGCTCGACTGAGCCGACATGACCTGACAAAGTGAAAAAAGCAGGTCGTTTTTGGCGTTTTTCGTCACATTGTCAGGTTGGGGTGGGGGTCGAACCTGACAAAGTGACGAAAATGGCCGTTTTTGGGAAAAGAATTTCACTTTGTCAGGCCTATCGTCCTTGTGGACATGCTGTATGGGAATACAGACCTGACAAAGTGATTTTTTGGGGCCAAAATCGATGGGTTTGTTCACTTTGTCAGGTTGGAGGTGACGCCCAACCTGACAAAGTGAAAACCGGTGCCGTATTTGAGGTTCAATAGCCACTTTGTCAGGTCCGCAATCGAGGCGGTCCCGTTAAGTCCCGGCGAAATCTGCACCTGGGCTTGGCATTGCCAGCAGATACTCATCTCAGGGTGGATGCTGCATGCCGAGCGCGCCAAGCTGACGCATTTATTGTGCACAATTGGGAGGTCGAGCGCCTTTTGGGCCATACTGAACGCATGGATACTAAGACATTTGCCGAGCTCGGGCTAAACGAGCAGATTCTGGCCGGGGTAGACGCCCTCGGCTTCACCACACCCACCCCCGTACAGGCCCAAGCCATACCTGCGGTGCTCGAGGGACGCGACGTCGTCGCCTCGGCACAAACGGGTACGGGCAAGACGGCCGCCTTCGCACTGCCCGTCCTCCAACGCATCATGCCCACGTCGCGGGCGGCGCGCGAGGAGTACATCCGCAACACGCCACCCGCAAAAGACGATGCGCCCCAGGCCCTCGCGGTCGACTCCACCGAGGCATCCGCCTCCGAGCCTGCCGACTCCCCCGAGCCAAAGCGGCCGCGCCGCCGCAGAAGGCGCCGGCGGCACAAGACGAGCACGTCCGCAGAGCCCGCACGCACCGAAGAAGCCCCATCCGGCAAGCCACAGCCCGAGGACGCGAGCAACGAGAGGAGCGATACCCCCGCTGCCCCCAAGCGCAAACGTCGTCGCAGGCGCCGTCGCAAGAAGAATCCCGCCGCACAGGTATCCAACGCACGCACCGCGAACCCCGACGCCCATCCCTTCGGTCCGTTCGCCCTGGTCATCACGCCCACCCGCGAGCTCGCGCAACAGATCGACCGCGTGGTTTCGGTCGTCTGCGAGCACACGGGGCAACGTGCGGTCATCATCATGGGCGGTGCCAAGTTCGACCGGCAGATTCGCGAGCTCGAGGCGGGATGCGACATGCTCGTTGCGACGCCCGGCCGTCTCATCGACCTCATGGAGCATGACCACGTGGACCTGAGCCACGTGGAGGTACTCGTGCTCGACGAGGCCGACCGCATGCTCGACATGGGCTTCTGGCCAAGCGTGCGCCGCATAGTGGGAGCACTCCCCGCCCAGCGTCAGAACCTGCTCTTCTCGGCTACCATTCCGCCCAGCATCAAGTCGACCATCGACGCCATGCTCACCGACCCAGTGAACGTGGAGATATCCCGCGTGGGCGAGACCGCCGACACGGTGGAGGAGCACCTGTGCCCCATTACCCAAGGGCAGAAGGCACAGCTGCTCAAGGAGCTCATTCGCACGGGAGGCGCCGAACAGGGCACGACCCCCGAACGCGTGCTGGTGTTCTGTCGCACCAAGCAGCGCGTGGACGACGTGAGCAAGACGCTGTCCAACGCCGACTTTGAGGTTGACGTGATGCACGCCGACCGCCCGCAGAGGGCGCGCGAGCGCGCGTTGGCCAAGTTCCGCGCCGGAAAGTGCCAGGTTCTGGTAGCCACCGACGTGATGAGCCGTGGCATAGACGTGAGCGGCATAGACGCCGTGGTGAACTTCGACGTGCCGCTCGACCCCGAGGACTACGTGCACCGCATCGGCCGCACGGGACGCGCCGGCGCCACGGGGCATGCCTACACCTTTATGGCGCCCGACGAGGTGACCCCATTGCGCGAGATAGAGTACTTTACTGGCAAGCTCATACCCACCTGGGACCTGCCCGGATTCGCATACGACGAAGGACGCATCGTTCCCGGTGTCACCCGTTCCGCGATCAAGCCAAAGCGCACCATGTTCAGCGGGACGCGCTCCCGCGGCCGCGGCATTGGCGGCGGTCGCTACGGCAGGCACTACTAGGAGCCACGGGGAGCTCGCATGAAGCAGACACGCCCGTATCCCCGCGTCGTCGTATCCCGCAAGGCCGCGCGCTCGCTTCGCGGTGGCCATCCCTGGGTATACGCCACAGAGGTGTTGCGCCTCGAACCCTCCCCCACCAGCGGACTTGAGGCATCGAACGGAAGCTTGGTCGACGTGTTCGACGAGCGCGGGTCCTGGCAGGGCACCGGGCTCATCTCCGCGAGAAGCGTCATTCGAATCCGCATCGTCTCGCGCAACGCAAACGACCGCTTTGACGAGGCCTTCTGGCGTCGCCGCATCAACTGGGCATGGCAGCATCGCCTGACGACGATGGGCACGCGCGGACTGAGCGGGACAGAGCCCGACACGACGTGCTGTCGCGTGCTCTTCTCGGAGGCCGACGGCGTGCCCGGACTCGTTGTGGACAAGTACGAGGACGTGCTCGTCACGCAGGTCGGCACCGTTGGCATGGAGCGGCTGAGGCCGGTTGTCTACCAGCTCCTGCTCGACGTGCTG
>CADBCS010000006.1 GCA_902793195.1 uncultured Coriobacteriaceae bacterium
GGCCTGAACGCAGTGAGGGCCAGGGACTTGAGTCCCTGGCCCGGGGCCATAGGGTTATACCCTTTGTGCAAACCACCCGCTATGCGGGTGGTCATGATTTTGGGGTTGGCCGCCGCGCGAGAGGAGTATCCATGATTGACGAGAGCTGTCCCATAGAAGAGGTGCGCACGTACTTTGCCAACGACCGATTTGCCACCGAGGCATGCGGGTGCCGCGTGCTCGAGGCGTCTCGTGGCCATGCGGTGTGTGCGTTCGACGTTGAGCCCGTGCATCGCAACGCCCATGGTCGCGTTATGGGAGGCGCCATCTTTACCTTGGCGGACTTCTCGCTAGCCATTGCGTGCAATATAGGCGAAAACCCCACGGTTTCGGTGAGCAATACCATAGAATATTTGTCGGCCGTGCGGGGCAACACGCTCATCGCCACATGTGACGCCAACAAGAGCGGACGTTCCCTGGGCTTCTACACGGTGACCGTACGCGACGAGTTGGACACGCCCGTGGCACGCATGACGGCTACGTGCTTTAGGCGGGCATAGCGGAGGCTGCATGGACAGGACGTTCGAGGACGAGCAACGCCACCTGAGCGAGGTATACGCGACGATTGTCTCGCTGCGCGATGAGCTTACGGAGGAGTTGGAGGTCAAGCAGGCCACGATGGCCCAGGACCTGCGCGACATGAGCGAGGAGCTGCGTCCCGACGTCGCGGGCATCGAGGCCGACGAGGCCATGGAGACGCTCGCCGCCATCGAGACGCTCAATGCCGTTATTGACGCATACAACCAGCGACGCGACTTTGCGATGGAGCGCATGCAGCGTGTGCTCGCGCTGTTGCGCCAGCCCTACTTTGCCATGGTGCGCCTGCAGATGCGTCCCGGCCGCCCGCCGCGCGACGTGTACATTGGGGTCGTGGGCCTAACCGACAAGAACCATGCGCCGCTGGTCGTCGACTGGCGCAGCCCCGTTGCCGAGACCTACTACAAGCAGGAGAACGGCCCCACGTCGTTTGTGGTGGACGGGCGCACGCGCAACGTGACGTTGGAGCTGCGGCGGCAGTTCGACATTGAGCGCGACGTGTTGCGCATGTATTTTGACACCACCGTCGCCATTCAGGACTCGCTGCTGCTTGGCGCTCTCAAGCGTCACCACTCGCCCAAGCTGCAGGCCATTACGGCAACCATACAGCGCGAGCAGAACGAGGTCGTTCGTCACGCCGACGTGCCGGTGCTTCTGGTAAGTGGCATTGCGGGCAGCGGAAAGACCTCCGTGCTTCTGCAGCGCATTGCCTACATGTTCTACCAGGAGCGCGAGAACCTGCGTCCCGAGCAGGTGTGCCTGTTCACGCCCAATGCGGTGTTCGAGCACTACATCGACTCGGTGCTTCCCAGCCTGGGCGAGACAAACCCGCGCGTGTTTACCTGGCGGACCTTCGTGGAGAGCCAGGGGCTCGGCGGTCGCGATGCGGGCGCCAACACGGATCCGGAGGCGCTGCGTGCGCTCGAGCGCGGCTTGGACACGCTCCAGATTGAGGTGCAGGACGTGCAGGACATCCGCCTGGACGGAGAGGTGCTGCTCAAACCCGGACAGATTGCGAGCGCGCTTGACAAGTTCTCGCAGTTCCCGTTTGGGCCGCGTCGCATGACGCTCACGCGAGACGAGTTGCACGACCGCTTGGAGCGGCGCTTCTCGACGCTTGCGCGCAGGGAGGACATGCAGGAGCGCATGCTCACGCTGGACGTGGACGAGCAGAGCCGGATCTTTGGCGAGACCATCAGCCCCGACACCGAGCGAGAGGTGATCGACTGCACGCGCACCTACGTGGCCCATCTGTTTGGCTCCGCCCACGACCTCATAGACGAGTGCGGTTGGCTGCGGATCGACCGCATTGGCTCGCGCATGCTGGGAGGAGGCTCGCTCAACGCCTGCGAGTGGCTGTGGCTGCGCCTGATCCTGTGCGGCTACGGCGCAAAGGACGTGCGCTACGTGTATGTGGACGAGGCGCAGGACTACACCGTGTCGCAGCTCATGCTGCTCGAGCGGTTCTTCGGCAGGGCGCATCTGCTGCTGCTGGGGGATGCCAACCAGGCCATTAGGGAAGGGACGGCGAGTTGGGACGAGCTGCGCGAGGTGTTTGTGCAGGCGCGCGGCTCGGTGGACGAGTGTGCGCTGCGCACCAGCTATCGTTCCTCTCCCGAGATTACCGACCTGTTTAGCAGCCTGCTTACGGAGGAGGAGCGCGGCACGCTCTCGTCGGTGCGCCGTGCGGGCGTGGCGCCACGTGTTCGTTCGTTCGACGATACCGACGCCTACCTCCAGGAGCTTCGCTCCGTTGTGGCGGCGTCCAACGACAAGGACGGCCTTACTGCCGTGATAGCCGCAGATGGTCAGCGCGTGAGCTGGCTTGCCAAGCAGCTGGGTGACGCCGTGCAGGTTGTGCGCAAGAGCGACGTGCTGCCCTCGACCGGCGTGGTGCTGTTGGACCTGCGGCTGGCCAAGGGACTGGAGTTCGACCACGTGATCGTGCCCGACGCGCAAGCGGCGGTGTACCCAGACACCCCCCTGGCACGTCGGCGCCTGTACACGGTCATCTCGCGTGCGATGCACGAGGCCACGATTCTGGCGCAGGGCTCGCTCACGCCGCTGCTCGACGCCGCGCTTGCGGGTGTGGACGATGTGGCGGCCACCATAAGCGAGGGCGCTGTCGAGGGCGAGGTGGGCGCATGAATCTCTCGCAGGCCATAGAGCACGCCAACGCGTTTGTCTTTCCCGCGTTCTTGTCGGACGACTTGGCGCGCACAACGGAGCGCGAGAAGAACGAGGAGGCCATCTCGCTGCTGTCGCAGGCATGGATGGAGGCGCCGCTGGGCAAGGAGCCCTTCCCGTTCGACCTGGTTCGGGGACTGGCCGACCGCAATCGCGAGCTGTGCGACATCATTGGCACCGAGCGCCTGCGCAACGAGCGGGGCACGAGCCTGTCGCAGCACCTCTCCGACCAGGATCTGCTGGCCGGGGCGGCCGCGCTGCAGCATCGCGACGTGTCCGAGGTAATTCGCACGGCCGGTCCGGGATTGCGCGACATGGGCGTGGCCTACGTGGAGGCCACGGTCTCGGGCATGGTGGCCGGCGTGGACATCGAGACGACCGAGCGCTATCCCGACCGCGGCTACATCATCAACGTTGGCTTGGCATTTGTGAACCTCGCTCCCAAGGGTCGCGCCAAGCGCGGCTACGCCGCCTATTGCGGGCTGCCCGAAATGTATAGACAGAAGGGTGTGCCGCTCGCCGAGATACACCAGATCAGCTGGGGGGACTTGGAGGGAAAGAAGCCCTTTAGGGAGAACCAGGAGTTGCAGGAGGCGCTGCTCGAGGCGCTTAAGCGCTATCCCTACATGGCGCACAACGCGGCCTTTGAGGACTCGTGGTTCATGCTGCAGCTCAAGGGGTACGCCGAGGCGCGCAAGGCGGGCGAGATCGTGATCGTGGACACGCGCGACATCTGCCGCAGGATCGATCCGGAGGTGCGCACGCTGCCTCACGACGCAAAGCCTGCGGCGCTGGAGACTTGGGCGCGTCGGCGCAAGACGCTTGCCGCGAACCAAAAGGAGCGGCACTTGGGCCTTGACGACGTTGAGCTGATGTTTAGCACGGTCGAGGCGGAATTCGCCGAGCGCAACATGTTTGCGTAGCCGCAAAAACTCGCCCGCAGGGGACCGTCCCTTCCGGACTAGTCCGGAAGGGACGGTCCCCTGCGGGCGAGTCGCGGATGCAACCCACTGCGTCCTATTGTCCTATTGGCAGAGCTCGTGCGCGACCTCCACAATGTGGCTGGCGTTGAGGCCAAAGTGGTCGAGCAGCTCCGCGCCACCGCCCGAGGTGCCAAAGACGTCGGGCATGCCGATGCGGCGCACGGGCACGGGGTAGCGCTCCGAGAGGGCCTCTGCGACGGCGGTGCCAAGGCCGCCCACGATGGTGCCCTCCTCTATGGTGACGACCTTGCCCGTCTTGCGCGCGCACTCCTCGAGAAGGTCGGCGTCGATGGGCTTGATGGTGTGCATGTTGACCACCTGGGCCGATACGCCCTCGGCCTCGAGCCGCTCGGCCGCCTCGAGCGCGCGCGGAACCATCATGCCGCAGGCGACGACCGTCACGTCGTCGCCGTCGCGCAGCAGGTCGCCGCGCAGCAGGTCGAACTCGTAGTCCTCGTCGTGCACGGTGGGGCTCGCCAGGCGCGCGACGCGCAGGTAGGCGGGGCCCACGTGCTCCGCGAGCGCGATGGTGGCAAGGCGGGCCTCCACGTCGTCGGCGGGAACGACCACGCACATGTTGGGCAGCGAGCGCATGATGGCGATGTCCTCCACGGCCTGGTGCGAGCTGCCGTCCTCGCCGCAGCTCGGGCCGGCGTGGCTGCCCACCACGGTCACGTTGAGGTTGGGGTTGCACACCGAGTTGCGGATCTGCTCGAAGGCGCGCCCCGTGCAGAACACCGCGAACGACGACGCGAACGGGACCTTGCCGCAGGTGGCGAGCCCGGCCGCGGTGCCCACCATGTCGGCCTCGGCGATGCCCATGTCAAAGAACCTGCCTGGGTTCTCGGCCCCGAAGGTCGCCGACTTCGTGGAGCCGGCCAGGTCGGCGTCGAGGGCCACGACGTCGGGGTTGGTGCGACCGAGCTCGGCGAGCGCCGCGCCGTAGGCCTCGCGTGTTGCTGAGTTCATGCTCACTCCTCTCCCGGCGCTACAGCGCCTCGATGTCGGCCAGCGCTGCCGCGGCCTGCTCCCTGGTGGGTGCGACGCCGTGCCAGTCGACCTCGTTCTCCATGAAGGAGACGCCCTTGCCCTTGACGGTCTCGCACACGATGGCGGTGGGCCTGCCCACGCTTGCCTTGGCGCGGACCACGGCGTCGTCGAGCGCCTCCAGGTCGTGGCCGTCGGCCAGCTCGATGACGTTCCAGCCGAACGCGCGGAACTTGTCGGCGATGGGACCAACGCGCATCACGTCGTCGTTGGCGCCGTCTATCTGCAGGCCGTTGTGGTCGACGAAGGCGACCACGTGGTCCAGGCCGTAGTGCGCCGCGCTCATGGCGGCCTCCCACACCTGGCCCTCCTGCAGCTCGCCGTCGCCCATGACGGCGTACACGTAGTAGTCGCGACCGTCGAGCCGGCCGGCGAGCGCCATGCCGTTGGCCACCGACAGGCCCTGGCCGAGCGAGCCGGTGCTCATGTCCACGCCGGGCGTGGTGTTCATGCAGGGATGGCCCTGCAGCCTGGAGCCGAGCTTGCGCACGGTGAGGAGCTCCTCCTCGGGGAAGAACCCGCGGATGGCGAGGGCGGCGTAGAGGGCGGGAGCCGCGTGCCCCTTGCAGAGGACCAGGCGGTCACGGTCCTCCCAGCGGGGGTTGTCCGGGTCCACGCGCATGTGCCCAAAGTAGAGCGTCGCGATGATGTCGGTTGCGGAGAGGGAGCCTCCGGGATGTCCCGAGCCCGCCTCGGCCAGCATTCGCACGATGTGCGCGCGCATGCGCTTGGTAATGGACATGAGGTCTTCCTGCATAGGCAAGCTCCCGTTCTCTCCATTTGCAAAATCGCCTGTTTAGCACAACCCATTATCCCCTAAACGGCGGTAAAAAGGGACGTGAATGGAAAGAAAAACCCCAAGCGCCCTGCAATTGTCTCTTGAATGCTTTGCGTGTGCGTTGGCGTGGCGTTTCGTTGGCGACTACTTGCCACGGCTCAATACGAATATACTGGTGTCCGCCAACACCCGCGAAGAGGCGTGGGACGGTTGGCAGACAAGTCTTGGAAGATGGGACGCGGCCCCGCGTGGCCGTACAGAGAGGACCTGTGGGATGCACGGAATGCATGCGCGCCTACCTCGCAACTTCGTGCTCGAGGAGCGTCTTGCGCGCTACGCAGACGCAATCGAGCTGGAGCCCAAGCGCCTTGCCGGGTGCTGGGCACAGGCTTGCGCCCCGCTTACGACCGATGGCCTGGGCGGCTTTGACGAGGTGCGGCTCGACTTGGGGTGTGGCAAGGGCGCGTTCCTGGTTGCGGCTGCGGCGCGGGAGCCCAACGTGCTGTTTGTGGGCATGGACCTGGAGCCGCTGTGCATTGCATACACGGCGCAGCACGTAACGGAGGCCGGGCTGCGAAACGTGGTCGTTGTGCCGGGGAAGGGCTCGGCGGTGCGCGACGTGTTTGGAGAGGGAGAGCTCTCGTGCGTGTACGTGAACTTTCCCACGCCGTTTCCGCGCAAGCGCGAGGCGGGCAAGCGCCTGGTGATTTTAGAGCGGCTGCTGGAGTACCGGCACGCAATGGCACCGGGGGCGCTGCTACGCCTGCGTACGGACAGCCAGCCGTTTCGCGACTTCGCGCTCACGCAGTTTGAGCTTGCCGGCTACGACGTGGTGTGGTCCACAGACGATGCGCGTGCGGAGCGGCCGGACGATCCGACGAGCGAGTACGAGGAGCGGCTGGCATCGCAGGGCGCACGCGTGCGCGAGGTGTGGGCGACGCCGGCGCGTGAGGCGCAGAATCCTCGGCAGACGGCCGAGCTGAGCCTGGTGGAATATCTGCCCGGTGACCTCTTTGCCAACGGGTACGTGCCGCATGGCATGGAGCGCACGGTGGAGAACCTGCGCAACCGCAACGCACGCAGATAGGCGCGCGACTGATCCAACAGGGACGGTCCCTGTTGGATCAGTCCGCCATGCCGTGCTAGTTGAACTTAAAGATCTTGTTGGCCAACCGATAGAGTGCGATGGTGGTCTTCTCGCCCAGCCGTCCGGGCAGGTTGCTGCCGATGCCCATAACGCCCAGGCGGCAGCGTCGCCACATGCGATGGTCGAAGTCGTGGAGGTCCTGCCATAGCTTGTCCAGCTCCTCGCGTGCGTTGGGCTGATCTGAGAGCTTGGTAAAGATCGAGCAGATGGTCAACATCATGATGAGGTAGTTGAGCATGTAGCTGCGCAGCTGGTAGACCTTGTTCTCGTACAGGTGGTAGGACGTCATCATGATGCGCGTTATGCGAACCTGCTGGTCGATGCGTCCGGCCATGACCTTCTCGTTGACCGACTGGTCCTCGCGGCCGATGAAGTAGCGGTACAGGTCCACGTTGAGGTAGTACAGGTACTTGCAGCGCGGCAGGGGCACCCAGGCGTAGATGTTGTCGACGTAGAACGTGTGGGGCGGCATGGGGACACCCTCGTTGCGAAGCACGGATGTGCGGTAGCACAGGGCGTGCATGAGCAGGTTCTGCCAGATCTTGAAGTGGCCGATCTCGCGCCAGCCAAACACGCGGTCCTCGGGGAGCACGTGCGTGTAGGTTACGACGTTCTGCGTGTTGTCGACCGTGTGCTCGTACACGTAGTTGGTCACAAAGAGGTCGACCCGCTCCTGGGAGCGCTCCAGCTCGCGCATCTTGGCGAGCATGGCGCGCAGCGCGTCGGCGTCCAGCCAGTCGTCGGAGTCGACCACCTTGAAGAAGGTGCCCTCGGCGTGCGCCAGGCCGGTGAGCACGGCCGTGCCGTGGCCGCCGTTCTCCTGGTGGACCGCCTTGATGATGTGGGGTAGCTTGGCGGCCCACTCGTCGGCCTTGGCGGGCGTCTCGTCCTTTTGCGAGCCGTCGTCCACGATGATGATCTGAACGTCCTCGGCCTCGTCGCAACCGTCCAGGATGGACTGGACGCAGTGGTCCATGTATGCGGCCGAGTTGTAGCAGGGAATGGCAAAGGTGATGAGCTTGTCCATACGCGCCCCCTCTTTTTGGTGGTGTATCAGAGATTATACCGTGTTATGCCAGCTCCGTAGGCCACGCGGCGTCTTGCGGCATGGCTCCCTGCTGCACGGCCTCAAGGTTGATGGAACTGTCGGACTTGAGCAGCTCCTCCATCGTCACGAAGGTGTAGCCGGCCTCCTGCCACGCGTCGATGATGCGGGGGAGCGCCTCGACATCCTGGTTGCGGTCGCCGCCGCCGTCGTGCATGAGGATCACGCTTCCCGGTGCCATGTAAGACGTGCTGTTCTGTACGATGGCATCGACGCCGGGGCGTTCCCAGTCCAGCGAGTCGTGGGTCCAGAATACCGAGACCGACATGTTGCCGCCCGACTTGAGCCACACCTCCTCGTCGATGTCGCCGTACGGGGGCCTCACGTACATGACGTCCTTGCCAATGACCTCCCTAAGCGCGCTGGCGGTGTCGCCAATCTGGAACTGCACCCCGTCCTGGTCGAGGGTCGTGAGCTGCTGGTGGTCCCAGGAGTGCGAGAGGATCTGGTGGCCGGCGTTGGACGTCTCGGCAATCACGGGGCCTCCGTCCTCGATCTGCTCGCCGATGATGCAAAACGACGCATGCACGTTCTTCTCGGCAAGGATGGAGAGGTACGGCTCGGTAAAGTAGGTGGGGCCGTCATCGAAGGTGAGGGCGACGAGCTTCTGGTCGTTGTCGGGATGGATGTTCTGCGCCACGACGATGCAGTTCTGGGCAGGTTGCTCGGATTCGCCCGTGCCGGTCTCGCCAGACTCCGTGCCATGCAGGACCTCGCGCTTGCCCGCCTTGCCCCACTGCAGGACGTACTGAACGGTTCCCTGCTGCACCTGGTTGCCCCTCTCGCCGACGCCCGGTGCCACGCGATACTCGAGCTTGGGTTGCTCGTCGACGATCTCGGTCGTGTGCTCCTCGAGCACGTTTGCGCCGTCTGCGAACGTTATGACCTCGTTTCCGGTGAGCTTGCGCGCCTTTGCCTGCGCGTATGAGAGCTCCTCGCCGTTGACCGTTGCCTTGTAGGGGTCGCCCTGGCCCTCCCGGAGCACCTCGCCGGTAACCGAGACGTAGTTGCCGGCCTTGACCTGGGGCTTCTCGGACTGGTACAGGTCGTCGACGGAGGAGTTCTTGAACACCGTCCGCTGCTGTCCGCTCACCGAGACGCTCACGGGCAGGTGGGTGACGAGCATGAAGGCGCCCACGCCGAGCCCGGTGAGGACCAAGATGCAGACGATGGCGATGATCGGTCCCTTGGACCTGCGCGCACGCGGCTCCTGACGGCTGGATGGGCGGGGATTGTTGGGGGTGGGGGATTGCGCGAAGTGCTTGGCTGCCATGATGGTGTGTCCTTAGTGTGTTTTGCCTGCGATTGCGCCCATTATGACACAAAGCGCGTGGCAGGACTCCCTCCACCATGCATGGGGGTGGCGGTAGTGACGGTTGCCTGCGGTGCCGGTGGCAGGTCTATCCGTTCGCGAGCCGCTTGGCTCATCTTTGGTGCGGGGGCATACGCCCAACTGAATAAGGTGGTAATCTAGAGGTGCGTTCCAGCCGCGAACAAGGACACCGACATGCCGCACATTACGCCAGCAAATGAACTCTATTTATATCAATTGTTAGTCCGCGAAATTGGAGTGGGCAAACAGACGATGATTTCGCGCGTGGATGAGGTGCTGCAGGCGGATGACGTGCAGCCGTGCGACTTGGGATGTGCGGACACGCGCGAGCTGTTGGAACGCCTGGATGGGTTCGTGCGACTGACCGTGTTTAAGCGGGGGCGCGTGTATGCGACGGTTCTGGCTCGGCCCGAATGGGACGAGCTGCTTGCTCGCAGTGAGAAGCCTGAGCCAAAGGGCGGATCGGGTCCCAAGTCGTGGCGACGCAAGCGGTCGGGAAAGACGTTGCGGCCCATGAAGCCCAGGCCACGCAATCGGGTGCGGGAGCCGGAGGTTGCGGCGGAGCCGGAGGTTGTGGCGGAGCCGGAGGTTGTGGCGGAGCCCGAGCCGGTGACGGAGCAGGAAGCGGAACCCGTTGCCGCACAAAGCGCGCCGGAGTCGGAGGTCGTGGCGGAATCGGAAGCTGAGCCGGAGCCGGAGGCGGAGCCCGCGAGCGAGCCAGAGGCGGAGCCCGCAACGTCCACGTCCTCGCTCACATCCGCCGCGGCGGGCATCTCGCTTACCGTTACCTACGACCCCTACGAGGGCATCGACTTCGAGCCCGTGCCCCAGCCCGAGCCGGAGCCGGAACCCGTACACGCGCCCGAACCAGAGCCCGCGCCCGAATCCGTGTCCGAGCCTGATTCCCCCGTAGAGCTCAAGCCCGAGCCGGAGCCCGATCCCGGGTTGCCCAAGGACTTTGCCGCCGAGGTCGTGTGTCCCAACGAGCCCCTCTCGGTGTTGTATGGGGTGCTGCCCTTCGACGTGGACCCCATGGCCCTGCTCGACGAGGACTGGCGCGTGGCACGGTCCACGAAGGAGTTCGAGGAGCGATCGGGCGAGATTGTCTTTGGGCTTAGGTATTTGCGATCGGAGGGTGCAGAGCCGCTGCGAGCGCACATGCGCCGCATGGCGCCCACGCCGTCGGGCAAGCGCTGGAGGCTCACCGCAATCGGCGACGGCCCAGACGACGTGGGAGAGGTGGGGCTGGACGGCTTGCCTGCAATGGAGGAGGGCGCGTGGACGGATTTGTTGGGTGCGTGTCCCGCAACGGCGAGCCCCCTGCGCACGCTTGCGCAAACCGTGTCGCTTGGACCGTGGGACGATCTGCTGCACGACCTTGCCGGTCGCGTCGCGCCCGAGGACTGGGGAGAGGGCCATGCGGCCCTCAAGGAGTATCTCGCGCTCACGTTCTGTCGCGTAACGCACCAGGACCGTTTGGCCGTGAGTCCCAATCGCGCGGCAGCAGCCTTCGACACCGGTCTTCTTACCGCGGACGCCGAGCGCGTCCTCATGAGGCTCGTTGCCCAGGAGGGGGACATCCCGTGGCGGTTCGACGGATTCGCCGAGGATGCGTTTGGGCTGGACCCGCAGCCGGCCTCCTATCTCGGCTCGCTTTTGGATGTGACGCTAAGCGACGAAGAGCCTGTGGTGGTGGCGCCGCGCTTGGAGCTCCTGTATGGTGCCCCGCTCGTCTCGGCAGTGTGGAGGGGAGTTCGTGCGACTGCCCGCAACTACCGGCTTGGCACGCCGGCCTACGACCCGCAGGCCAACGAGCTGCGGCTTTTGGTGCCACTGCGCTTGGACGGCGCGGAGGTCGACCACGCGCTGGTGCTGGCACCGCGTGCGGAGGGTGGCCACACAGCGACCGCGGTTCTCTCGCTGGAGCGCGCGCGAACGTGCGCGCGGGTCGTCTCGTGCGACCTGCCCGCCTGGCTGCGGCAACAATAGACCGGTCCGGAAGGGACCGTCCCCTAAGGGCCAGTTCTAGTCGCGGCCGGTCCAGCAGTAGGTGCAGATCTTCCTGCGGTCGATGCCAATGGCCTCGAGCATGCCGTCGAGCGTCTGGAAGTTGAGCGAATCGAAGCCCATTTCCTCGCAGATGGAGCGAAGCAGGCAGCCGCCGCGCTCGGTGCGCCCGTCGGCGTACTCCGCGATGTGCTGCTCCCCCTCGTCGCCTTCCAGCTCGCGAATCTTGCGCCGCGCGATGAGCTCGTAGTCGGAGTTCGAGCGCGAGAAGCTCAGGAACTTGCAGCCAAACATGATGGGCGGGCACGCCGAGCGCATGTGGACCTCGGCTGCGCCGGCGCCGTACAGGAAGTCGACCGTCTCGCGCAGCTGGGTGCCACGCACAATGGAGTCGTCCACGAACAGCAGGCGCTTGTCGGCGATGAGCTCGGGTACGGGGATCTGCTTCATCTTGGCCACGCGATTGCGGACCTCTTGGTTGGCCGGCATAAACGAGCGCGGCCATGTGGGGGTGTACTTTACGAAGGGTCGCGAGAACGGCTTTTGCGACTCGGTGGCGTAGCCAATGCCGTGGGGCAAGCCCGAGTCGGGCACGCCGGCCACGTAGTCCACGTCGGGCAGCAGCCCCAGCTCGCGATCGTGCTTGGCCATGAGGGCGCCGTTCCTATAGCGCATGACCTCGACGTTTTGCCCCTCGTAGTTGGAGTTGGGGTATCCGTAATAGACCCACAGGAACGCGCAGATGCGCATCTCGTCGCGCGCGGGCGCGAGCGTCTCGAAGCCGTCGGCGGTAATGCGCACGATCTCGCCGGAGCCAAGCTCGTAGGCGTCGTGATAGCCCAGCTTGCCATACGAGAAGCTCTCGAACGTCACGCAGTAGCCGTCGTCGTCGGCGCCAATGAGCACGGGTAGGCGACCCATGCGGTCGCGTGCGGCGATGAGGGCCCCGTCCGTGGTCATGATGAGCAGCGTGAGAGACCCTTCGATCTGCTCCTGCGCGTACTGGATGCCCTCGAGCAGCGTGGGCTGCGTGTTGATGAGAGCCGCAACCAGCTCGGTGGCGTTTACGTCACCCGAGCTCATGGCCATAAACTGATGGCCGATTCCGCTAAAGGTCGAGATGATCTGCTCGGCGTTCGCAATCGCTCCCACCGTGGAGATGGCAAAGACCCCCAGGTGCGAACGGACGAGCAGGGGCTGTGGGTCCGCGTCGCTTATGCAGCCAATGCCGCTGCAGCCGCGCATGGAGGTGAGGTCGCGCTCGAACTTGGTGCGAAACGGGGTGTTTTCGATGGAATGGATCTCTCGGTTGAACATGCCGTTGCCGTCGCGCATGACCAAGCCGGCGCGGCGTGTGCCCAGATGAGAATGATAGTCAACGCCAAAGAAGACGTCGAGAGTAACATCGCGGCGAGATGCCGCACCAAAGAATGCACCCATGAGGACCTCCAAATCACCGGCCGTTCCTCGACGGTTCCCTAGTATAGGGTCAAATGTGCGTGCGGGAAGTGGTTGCGCCCAACGTCACTGTCTTTTAACACGCCTCCTGCGCATGGTTTGCGCACGATCGGGCAGCGAGGCGATTGTGTTGTGGCATGACATTAGCTGGCAGCTATTGCGCGCGATTTGCGGTTTGTCCATCATACAAGGGGATTCTGCATGTTGGTCGGAGGACCAGCAGCGCCATGCGAAGGGGGAGTCGTGGACGAGCCGTTGACCGAGAAGCTGCTTGAGGAACTGCTCAACTCGCCAAGCGTAGATGCCTATGTGGAGGCACACGATGTGGGCGCACATACGCTCTCGGGGTACCTTTCGGAGTTGCTCGACGCGCACGGGTTGGTGCGCTCCGACGTCATTCGGGAGGCGGGTCTCAACGAGACGTACGGCTACGAGCTCTTTGTGGGCAAGAAGGACAAGCCCGGACGGGACAAGGTGCTTCAGCTCGCCTTTGCCATGGGCCTCTCGCTTCGCGAGACCGAGCGGCTGTTGCGTGCGGCTGGAGCGAGTCGGCTGTATGTAAAGGATCGTCGCGACGCGATCATCATCTTTTGCCTGAGCAAGGGGGCGTCGCTGCAAACGGCGAACGAGGAGCTTTACGCGCGCGGCGAGGCGACGCTGGGATAGGCGACGGGTCACCGTTCGTTTTGGTGGCACTTCCTGCTGCGGGCGCGTGCGCACGCCGTGCGTCCGTTCGGGTACACTGGTGCCATGGACAGCGACTTTTCACAGGATCTTTCGGCTTGGCTCGATGGCGTGACGGACGACCGGTACGAGGTCGACCGCACGCTCAAGCAGACTGCCGACGAGACGACCGAGGTCGTGTATCGGCGCGACGAGGGCGGCGGACGTTTGGGTCCCTTTGTTCGCAAGCGGATTGCGCATGACCTGGGGCGCGGTGCGGCCTACGGCCAGATTCTGCGTGCCCAGACCAACGGCATACGGCTGCAGTTCCAGCCGATCGTGTACGAGTGCGCTCGCGAGGGCGACACGCTGTGCGTGGTGACCGAGTACGTGTACGGTCAGACCCTGCGCGAGGTGGTGCGGCGCGAGGGGCCGGGCAGGCGCCTCTACGACCAGCTTGCCCCGCAGCTCTGCGATGCGCTCACCGAGCTGCACGAACGCCTAGACCAACCCATCATCCATCGGGACGTGAAGCCGTCCAACATCATGCTCACCGGCGACCGCATCGTGCTCATTGACCTGGGTATCGCGAGGACGTATGTGGAGGGGGCGGAGCACGACACCGTGCGCTATGGCACGCCGGGCTATGCGCCGCCCGAGCAATATGGCTATGGCCAGACCGACGAGCGAAGCGACGTGTATGCGCTGGGCATGACGTTTGCCTACTGCCTTTTGGGGGAGGACCCAACCGCCTCGCTGCGGGAAGGTGGCTTTGTGGACGAGCGCATTCCGCCCGAGGTGCGCCCCGTGCTCGTAAAGGCGACGCAATTCGACCCCAGCGACCGCTACGCATCGGCGCGCGAGCTCAAGGACGACGTGTTGAGCGGCGTGGCGCATTCCGCCGGCGAGCGGCCGCGCCCAACCGTTCCCGGCACCGATGCGCCTACGCGCCAAACCACGCCCATCAAGCCAGCGGCCTCCGGGCGCTTTTCCGTTCTTGGACGCGTGTGGAACGCCTTGGTCTTGGTTGTCTGGGCGGCGTTCGTTGTTGCCACGGGTATGGGCCTCCTTAAACCCAACGACACGACGACGGACATTCCGCTGGTGGGGCGCCTGGCCATGTACCTGTTTGCCGTTGTGGTGCCGTTTACCATGGGGGGTTACCTGCTGCTGGACCGTCGACGCATTCGGGCCCATACGCCGCTGGGGCGATACACGCTCAAGCAGGAAGTGCTGTTTTGCCTTGGCGTGGCCGTCCTGTCCTTTTTGGCGCTCATGGTGAGCGCCCTCGTGCTGGGCATGTTGAGTGCCGGATTGCAGCGCGGCGCATAATTCCCGCATGTGGACAGCCTGCGGAGGGCCGCGCACAGCCTTTTGGAGATGCGGTTTGTAAGTGTGAACCCACGGTTGTGCCCGGTGGGCTCACACTTACAACTTTCCCAAATCGCATAAGCCGTCTAGCAGGGGTTTTGCAAACGGAGGGTAGAGCCGTTTTGTAACCGTGCGTTTTTATTGCGCTCTCGGAACGCACGGTAACAACTTTCCCAAATCGCATAAACCGTCTAGCTGGGGTTATGCGATTTTAACATTGAGCCTCTTCTGCTACTGTGCGTTGCGGGCGCCTTCACACGGGGCAGAAGGGCACTAGCCGATGCCGTCCGCGCGTGCATGGGGCCTGTTTTGGACGGGGCGGAAGTACAAAACGGCAAGGACCTGCCTGCGAGGTTGGGTGGTATGTGGGTTTGAGCAGAAAACCCGCCCTTCGTTCAAACCCGCCTGGCAGCAGGTCACGCTACAATGGGACGAACCCAACCACGACGCCGGGAGGTATTATGGCAAAGATCGAGATGAGGACGCCGCTGGTCGAGATGGACGGCGACGAGATGACCCGCATCATCTGGAAGCTCATTAAGGACGAGCTCATCGAGCCGTTCGTGGACCTCAAGACCGAGTACTACGACCTTGGCCTCACGGAGCGCGAGCGCACACGCGACCAGGTGACGGTCGATGCCGCCGAGGCGACCAAGCGCCTTGGTGTTGCCGTAAAGTGTGCCACCATCACACCCAATGCCGCGCGCATGGACGAATATCACCTCAGCGAGATGTGGAAGAGCCCCAACGGCACCATCCGCGCGCTGCTCGACGGAACGGTGTTCCGTGCCCCCATCGTGGTGCGTGGCATCGACCCGTACGTGCGCACGTGGAAGAAGCCCATCACCATTGCGCGTCATGCCTACGGCGACGTGTACAAGAACGTCGAGCTGCGTGTGGACGGCCCCGGCACGGTGGAGCTCGTCTACACCCCGGCCGACGGTGGTGACCCGACGCGCGCGCTCGTGCACGACTTTGCCGGGGCGGGCGTGGCCCAAGGCGTCCACAATTTGGACGACTCCATCGCGAGCTTCGCGCGCGCGAGCTTCAACTACGCGCTGGACACCAACCAGGACCTGTGGTTCGCCACCAAGGACACCATCTCCAAGACGTACGATCACCGCTTTAAGGACATCTTCCAGGAGGTCTTCGATGCCGAGTATCGCGACCGCTTTGCCGAGGCGGGCATCGAGTACTTCTACACGCTCATCGATGATGCCGTGGCGCGCGTGATCCGTAGCGAGGGTGGCTTTATCTGGGCATGCAAGAACTACGACGGTGACGTGATGAGCGACATGGTGAGCACGGCGTTTGGCTCACTGGCCATGATGACCTCGGTGCTCGTCAGCCCGCACGGCTACTACGAGTTCGAGGCGGCGCACGGCACGGTGCAGCGCCACTACTACAAGCACCTGGCCGGCGAGGAGACCAGCACCAACTCCGTGGCGACCATCTTTGCCTGGACCGGCGCGCTGGCAAAGCGCGGCGAGCTGGATGGCACGCCCGAACTGGTCGCGTTCGCGCGCAAGCTCGAGCAGGCGACCATCGACACCATTGAGTCGGGCATCATGACGGGTGACCTGGCCGCCATCACGAGCCTGCCCAACCCCACCCGCGTGAGCACGCAGGACTTCGTCCACGCCGTTGCCGCGCGTCTGGCGTAGCAACTGCGACGGAGCCGCCGGTTGCCCGGCGGCTCTTTGGGCACAACGGCGCTCCCCTCTGCGTACCTAGGTACATGCGGCGGGGAGCGCCTTCGTTTTGCGAAAGGGGAATTGCGTGCGGCTTACGACTCTTCCAGCTTCTTGACGTCGAGGGCGCTGTCGAGCTCGACCACCTGCAACGTCTTGCCAAGGGGGGTGAGTATCTTAAGGAGGGTGTCGAGGCGCGGGGAGTTGACGCCCGTCTCCAGCCGTGCGACGACCGGCTGCTTTACGCCTGCCGCGGCCGCAAGCTTTGCCTGAGAGAGGCCGCTGGCATGACGCGAGTCGACGACTTCCGAGATCACGCGAACGCTTTCGGCGTCCACCACGCTCACCATCGTGCTCTCCTCGTAGATTTCCTTGCATCCCAGGTCGAGGTCCTCCCCCCACGAGACGCCGTAGCCCTCGGCTGCGAGCGTTGCGGAGCAGAAGAACTCCTCGTCCTTGAGAGCAGCGAATTCGCCGCGCTTCCTAATGAGAGGTGCGGCGTCGAACAGGCGTGCCTCACCATCCACAAACCACACGATGAGCTTGGTGGGCGCGAACGGTTGCACGGCAGCGATTTTTTTGAACATAGACCATCCAATCGTGCTACATAGTCACAGTTTACATTCCTTAACCTTATTCCGAAATCAATATAGCTCAATCGGATTTAGATTGCTAGCTATAATCCTATTTTTGTGTCTACCTATTTTTGCATTGTGGGGCTACTGACACATTGCCATAAGTCTTATTATCACAAAAGATTATCTATGAAAGCGTTTCAATATGCTATTGGGACTTGCGACACGGCGGGGAGGTGTATCCCTTTTGTGTCACTTCGCCACAGGAGGTGTATCCCCAACGTAGCAGCTCTGCCATGGCGTTAAAGCCCAGTCGATGAGGTACAGTAAAGCCAAACGGGTTGCCGACAAGATGGGAGGCTCGCATGTCATCGGAGGACGTTTTTGAGAAGATCCGCTCGACCCACGCGCAGACGTTTGGCGACGCCAGCGGCGAAAGGCTACTCGCCGTGCAGGCGCCAGGACGCACCGAGCTGGCGGGCAACCATACCGACCACGAAGGCGGTAGCGTGATTGCGGCAGCCGTCAACCGCTATGTGCAGGGCGTCTTTGGCGCGTCTGGCACGGGCGTTCTCCGCGTGAGCAGCGAGGGATACGACTTGGTGGAGGTCGAGGTGGCCGACACCGCTGCCAGGGGCGCGGAGCGTGGAACCTCGGCGGCTCTCGTCCGCGGCATGGCGGCGCAGTTTGTTGCGCGGGGCGTTGAGCCGCAGGGATTCGACGCCTGCATTCGCAGCGACGTGTTGGGCGGGTCGGGGCTCTCGAGTTCCGCGGCGTTCGAGCTGGAGATTGGCCAGGCCATGAACGCGTTGTGGGCCGACGGCACAATTGCCCCCGACGAGTTGGCGATGATGGCGCAGCGGGCCGAGCGAGAGTGGTTTGGCAAGCCGTGCGGCCTCATGGACCAGGCTGCGGTGTCGCTGGGAGGCATCCAGCACATGGACTTTGGCGTTGCCGGCAAGCTGCAGGCCACAAGGCTCGACTTCGACTTTGCCCAGCACGGCTTTGCCGTGTGCATTGTGGCGGTGGGTGCCGACCACGCGGCCAACATAGACGACTATGCGGCCGTGCCCGCTGAGATGCAGGCCGTGGCGCGCGAGCTGGGTGCCTCGGTGCTCAGCAAGGTTGCAAAAGACGACGTGGTCGCGGCCATCCCGCGCCTGCGCAAGAAGCTCGGTGACCGGGCGGTCCTGCGCGCGCTACACTACTATTTTGAGGAGCAACTGGTCGATGAGCGCGCCCAGGCCCTGTGCGCGGGCGACATGGGCCGCTTCCTTGCCCTCACGCGAGCCTCGGGTAACAGTTCCGCCATGTTCCTGCAAAACGTGAGCATCGGCGGTTCAAGCGAGCAGCCCTCCATGCTCGCCATCGCGCTGGCACAGAATCTGCTCGGCGAACGGGGCGCCGTGCGCGTGCATGGCGGCGGCTTTGGCGGCACCATCCAGGCATTCGTGCCGTTCGACATGGTGGAGCGGTTCTGTGTGGGCATGGACGCCGTGTTTGGCGAGGGGGCGTGCGGCGTGCTGGGCGTGGACCACGAGGGGGCCAAGTCATGGTGGCTGTAGCCAAGACGTACGCCCGGGCGGCGGCATGGCTGCTGGACTGGGCGCAGCTCCAGGGATTCTTGGATGCCCAGGATCGCACGTGGACGTACAACCGCATGCTCGAGGCGGTGGGGGCCTATGGTCCGGCCCTGCCCACATGCGAGCGCGCGGCGTTCGACCTGGACTCGGCGCTCGACGCGCTGGCCGCCCAGGCCGTGGCCAACGGCATGGTGGAGGACTCCGCCGCGGGACGCGACCGGGCGGCCATGCGCGTGGCGGGTCTCATGATGCCCCGGCCATCGCAGGTAACGAGTCGCTTCGTGCGGCTGTGCGACACCGACGGGCCAAAGGCGGCCACCGACTGGTTCTACGCGCTCTGCGGCGACGTGAATTACGTGCGCCGCACGGCCATCGCGCGCAACCTTGAGTGGACGGTCGGCACGAGTTGGGGCGAGCTGGAGATAACCATAAACAAGTCGAAGCCCGAGAAGGACCCGCGCGACATCGCAGCCGCCATGAGGGCTCCGGCAGGCGAGTCCTATCCAACGTGCATGCTGTGCGTGGAGAACGAGGGCTACTCCGGCCGGCCGGCCGCCGTCGGCGGCGGGCATCCCGCGCGGCAGAACCTGCGTATCGTGTCAATCGAGCTGGGCGGGGAGCCGTGGGGGTTCCAGTACAGTCCCTACGCGTACTTCTCGGAGCACTGCATCGCCATGAGTTCCGAGCATCGGCCCATGCACGTGGACCGTGAGGCGCTGTCGTGCCTGCTCGACTTCGTTGACCTGCTGCCCCACTACTTCGTGGGCTCCAACGCCGACCTCCCCATCGTGGGCGGGTCCATCCTCAACCACGACCACTTTCAGGGCGGTCGACACGTGTTTCCCATGGAGCGTGCGCGCGAGTTGGACGAATTCCACATGCCGGCGCACCCGGGTGTCTCGTGCTTCGTGCTGGAGTGGCCCCTCTCGGTGTTGCGCCTGCGTTCGGCGAGCCGAGAGAATCTTTTGGACGCGGCCGACTACGTGCAGCGCGCGTGGCGCGCGTGGTCCGACGCCAGCGTGGGCGTGGTCGCCTGCGACGAGGACGGCACGCCGCACAACACGGTGACGCCCATCTGCCGCCTGCGAGGCGATGCGTACGAGCTGGACCTGGCGCTGCGCTGCAACGTTACGAACGCGGAGCACCCGCTGGGCGTGTTCCATCCGCACGAGGACAAGTGGCACGTAAAGAAGGAGAACATCGGCCTCATAGAGGTGATGGGCATGGCCATCCTGCCGCCGCGGCTGGAGGCGGACCTGGACGAGGGACGCCTCACGCGCGACGAGATAGGTCGCGTGTTCGCCGGCGTGTTGGAGGATGCGGGCGTGTTTAAGTGGGACGAGGCGGGTCGCGCCGCGCAGGCGCGTTTTGTGGCCTCCCTTTGCGACAGGCGCCGCGCCGGATAGAATGAATGCCGGGCTGGGGGCGCATCCCTTGGGCCCAACGCGCAACGGGATTGGCTAGGACGAAGAGAGGGGCGCGATGCGCATTCTTCGCAAGCTTGCAAACATCGGGGTGTTCGCGACACTCGCGTGCTTTGCGTTCGTGCTCGCCACGCTGACCATCATCGCAGCGGCGAGCACGTCGGTGATAGAGGTGCTCTCGTCCGAGAAGAGCTACATGCTGCCCGACAGCCCCATGCTCAACGTGGCTGCCGCCTTGGGTTGCGGCGCGCTGTTGTACGTGGGCGCTCGGCATCCGCGACTCGACCGGGTGCGCGCCTGGCTGCTGGGCGACCGGGGCTTTGCGATTGCCCGCGCGCTGCTCCTCGTGCTCCTGTTCGTGCTGGCGTGCGCGTGGGTGCTGCTCCTGCGCCCGCTGCCCGGGTCGGACCAGGAGGACGTGTGGCGCGTCGCGCGGGAGACGCTGGCCGGCGACTGGTCGGAGCTCGGGAGGGGCGGGTACCTCTCGGTCTATCCGTTCCAGATTGGGTTCGTGCTGGTTATGCGCCTGTTCGTGAGGCTGTTTGGCGGCCATGCGGTGTTGGCGTACGAGCTGTTCAACGCCGTGGGGCTGGTGGTGGTCTACGCCACGCTCGCCAGCCTGATGGCCCACTTCGGGTCGGGCCGGCTGCAGCAGCTCTTGGTGATCGCGCTGGGAGTGGTGTTCTTTCCGCTGCTGCAGTACGTGACGTTTGTGTATGGGACGCTTTGGGGTCTGGCCCTCGCCCTGCTCTCCGTGCGCTGCGCGGTGGGATTCTTTGTCGCGAAAGACGTGCGCCTGGCCGTGTTGAGCGGTGTGTTCATTGCGCTGGCCATCCTGTGGAAGGAGAACAACAAGATCGTGCTCATCGCCCTGCTGCTCGCGGGGCTCGTGGAGCTGGTCGTGCACAGGAAGGCCCTCCTTGCGCTCCTGCCCTGCGTGCTGGTTGTTGCGTTTGTGCTGGAGGGCATCGCGCCGCGTGCGTACGTGGAGCGCATGTCGGGCATGCGGATTGCCGACGGCTGCTCGCCTTGGAGCTACGTGGCCATGGGTCTGCAGGAGGTGTATGCCGACTGTGGATGGTTTACCGAATACAACCGCAGGACCTACGTGGAGGCTGGCGAGAACGCGGCGGTGCAGGCGGAGGTGGCCAAGAAAGAGATTGCGAACACACTGGAGCACTTTGCGCAGGTCCCCAATGCGGGCGTGCGATTCTTTGCGCGCAAGGTGGCGTCGCAGTGGAACAACCCTACCTTCCAAGGCAGCTGGGTGGTGCAGGTGTGCCTGCCGCAGCGGCCGCTGGACCCGGCGGTGCGTCATCTGGTGGGTCGTCGGGCGACGGACGCCTCCGTGGCGTTTCTCAACCTTGTGCAGTTCGCCCTGCTCGCGGGCGCGCTGGCGTGGGCGGTCCTGTGCCGGTGGGACGACGAGCGCATGCGTCGCATGCTCGTGCTGCCGCTCACCTTTGTGGGTGGGTTCTTGTGCCATGTGGGCTGGGAGGCAAAGGCGCAGTACACGCTACCGTATTTCGTTATGCTGCTGCCGCTTGCCACCATGGGATACGCCCAGGTCGTTGGCCTGGTCGATCGGTGCCGGCGTCAGGGGGCGTCCCGCGTGCTGGCAGGGGTGTGGGCGCAGAGGAAGGTGGCCGTCGTAACGTGCGCGGTGGCTTGCGTCGCGTTTGCGCTGCTGTGCGGGTGCGGCCTCATGTCCTACCTAACGTCCGACTCGGCGGAGTATGCCTGGTATGTGGCCGAGGGCGTGCCACCGCGGATCCTGTCTCCCGTCTAGCAGCAGTTTTGGGACGGCCCTCGGCGGCCCATTCGTCAGTTGCGTCAGAAAGGAAACGGCAGCATGAATAGCAACGTGCAGGCGCGTGTCGCCACCACCAAGGCCGAGAGGAGTCCGGGCGAGGGAGGCACCTTTGCCATCATGGCGGCAGTGTTTGGTGCGCTGCTGCTCGTGGGCACGTTTTGCGACGAACCGCTGGCCAAGACCCTGTACATGCCGCACAACGTGATTGCCACGCTCATCACGACGGTGGGCATCTATCCCTTCGCAGCGGCCGCGGTGCTCTTTGCGGGCGTTGCGTTCGAGCGGTTCTTGCGCGGCGTAAATGGCCAGGCAGCCAAGGTGGCGGGCTGCGTCCTCATGGCGGTGGTGGCGCTCGTCGTGGGATTTGTTGGCGCCGCCTCGCTCGTGGACACGGACTGCCTGGGTGGCATCTTCCCCATGCTCAACAGGAATTATGCGGTGATTGCTGCGATAAGCCTCGTCCTCGAGTGGCCGCTGTTCTATGTGGGCCTGCGGCTTGCCGCGAGCAGTGCCGACAATTCCCTGCTCAAGCGGGCCGTCTGTCTGATCGTGGTGCTGCTGGCCGCGTTCGCCTTCATGCAGCTCACCAAGGGCGTGTTCAACCGTCCGCGCTACCGCACCGTAGCACAGGGTTACGAGGGGGATCGGCTTCGTTCCTTGGTTCCACATTTCTCCCGATCCCACGGAGCTCATGGAAAAGTTCGGGCTGGCGGCCGGCGAGTTTCGGTCGTTCCCCAGCGGACATGCGATTCTTAGCATCAGCACCATCGCCATCATGCTGGGACTCTCGTGGATCGTGCCGAGCCTGCAGCAAAAAAGAACCCTGCTCTGCTGGGCGGGCTTTGGTTTTGCAGTGGTCATCATGCTTACCCGCATGCTGCTGGGGGCGCACTACCTCAGCGACGTGTCGGCCGGGGCGCTTATCGGCCTTGCGTTCGCGTACATCAGCTACGTCCTGCAACGACGGCTGTAGCTTGACGCCGGGGGTTCCTCCCTATCGCAGCTGGCCATTCCGTGTCGTGTCCGACGTTTTTGTCGCGAAGACGAAGCCGAGAAAGGGGGCCAAGGCCCTTTTCTCGGCCTTGGCCCCTACCATTGTGCCTGGGTGTTATTTGAACGCCGCACTAGTATCGCGCGATGCCGTAGATCTCGCGCCAGTGGCTGCTTGTGCCCTGCGGGCCCACGCCCTCCTCGGCGGTGCGCACCACCTGGACGGAGTTGCCACCGTCGTTGACCCAGAAGGTCCAGCCGCCTCCGGACGGGTAGGCGTACACGCGCGTCCAGTTGTAGGTCCAGAACGTCGCGGCCCACCTACCACCCACCTGGTGCCACTCGGCGTAGACGGGCCCTCCCTCGCCGGGGTAGATGGTCACGTTCTCGCCCTCGTAGTGCTCGGCGTACTGGACGGCGGCCTCGGTGCCATCGTTGGCGAGGGCGTGCCTGGGCGCGCTCACGGCGACGGCACCGCCGATGGCGAGGGCGAGCGCGAGGGCGGCTGCGACGGACTTGCGGGCGGTGCTGGCGGTGGTCTTGGCAGTCTTGGTCATGGTTCTTTTCCTTTCGGTCGGGCCGCTCCCCGGCGGCCCCTCTCTTCTTTGCTGACGACCTTTACTACGCGCCGCCCGCGTGGCCGTCTCAGGTTTTTTTGCTCGGGTTCCAATCTTGTCCAGACGGCTCCGGGTGCCGGTGTAGGTCGTGCCGAAACGCAGCCAGCGTCCTGGCGCCGTTGTCCGTCAGCCTCATCGCAAGCGTGGCAATAAGCCGAGAAAGAGGCTTAGGCTCCTTTTCTCGCATGATAAAGTTAAGCAGGTACGGTTCGGTCAATGGGGATGATAGGAAGACGGATGCGCACGAAATCAGGAATAGCGATGGCCACCTTGGCGCTGGCCGCGCTTTTGGGGCTGGGGGCTTGCGGCAACACGACCACGCAGGATCAGGGTACAGCCACACAGGCCGAGACCCAAACCCAGTCGCAGTCCGAGACCCAGGACCAGGCGAAGTCCGAGACCCAAACCCAGTCGCAGTCCGAGACCCAAACCCAGTCGCAGTCCGAGACCCAGGACCAGGCGAAGTCGTCTATTTCGGCAGAGGCCGAAAAGCAAAGCATCAAGCTGGAGGGCGTGGCCAACGCGCGCCAGCTCGGTGGCTATGTGGGAGCGGGCGGCAAGACCGTTAAGGACGGCGTGCTCCTGCGCACCGCGTCGCTGGGCAAGGCGACCGAGGCGGACGTCAAGCGCCTTACGGATACGTACCGTCTGTCCAAGATCATCGACTTCCGCATGGGCCAAGAGGTCGAGGCCGACCCCGAGATCCAAATAGACGGCGTTAAAAACCTCAACATCCGCATCATCGACGAGAAGGCCCTTGCGAAGGCGAGTGAGTCGCTGACTCCCGAGGAGCAGCAGATGAGGGCTTCCGACGATCCGGTGGAAAAGCTCGTGCCCATCAAAAAGCTCGGCATCGTGGGCGACCAGATGTACGTCAACTTCCTCTCGCACGATGCGGGCAAACAGGGCTACGCGCAAATGTTCAAGGAGCTGCTGACCCTGCCCGAGGGGCAGTCCCTGCTGTTCCACTGCACCCAGGGCAAGGACCGCACGGGTTGTGCGGCCATGCTCATACTCTCTGCGCTGGACGTGGACGAGGACACCATCATGAGCGACTACCTGCTCACCAACGAGTTCAACGCCGAGCAAATTGCCCAGGAGCGGCAGGAGCTGCTGGACGCCGGCGTAAGCGAGGATGATGTCGACGACGTCATGATTGCCAGGGATCAGGTCTTCCCCCAAATCATGACCAACGCGCTGGACTGGCTCAAGAAGGAGTACGGCTCGGTGCGGGGCTACATTACCCAGGAGCTGGGCGTCACCGAGGAGCAGATCGCGCAGCTGCAGGATAAGTTTTTGGCATAGGCGTTGCCCGCAAAACATATAGAGTTTACTGCGTGCCTGCCGAGTGCCCGTCTTTGGTCTTCTCGCCCGGGTTCCGAGAAGAGGACTTTGGCCTTTTCTCAGCTGGGCCAAACTTGGCCAAAACTTCCGCTGGCGCCTGCTTGCATCGGGTAGGTCGCTTCGCTATACTGTGCCAACATGAGTGCGCTCGATGGGTTCGGGTGACGGTATGTTCCGAACCTGGTCAGGGTCGGGAGACAGCAGCCATAAGGAGCCTCTGCCGGGTACCCGTTCCCATCGAGCGCACTTTTACTACGACCTTGATGCCCTGGATTTGCCCGGGGCCTTTTTTCGTCCCAACCTTGGAGGACCTCCCCATGGGATTTATAGAATTCATCATGAGCCTGTTGCGCGATCCGCGCGCGTTCATTGCGGCGCAGATTGCGGCGGGTCCCGTAGCTGCCTACGGCTTCGTCTTCCTCATCATCTTTATCGAGACGGGCGTGGTGTTCTTCCCATTCCTCCCCGGCGACTCGCTTCTCTTTGCCTCGGGCTTCTTTGCGCAGGGCGGCGGCTTTAACATCCTCATGCTGCTCGGCGTCGCCTGGGCGGCAGCCATCTTGGGCGACCAGTGCAACTTCTTTATCGGTCACTTCCTGGGTCGCAAGATTATCGATTCGGGCAAGGTCAAGGCCATGACGCCGGAGCGCATTGCCAAGTCGGAGGCGTTCTTGGACAAGTGGGGCAACCTCGCCATCTTCCTGGGCCGCTTCTTCCCCTTTATCCGCACCTTCGTCCCGTTCCTCGCGGGCATGGGCGGCATGAAGTGGCACAACTTCTTTATGTTCAACGTGCTCGGCGGCATAACGTGGAGCACGCTCTTCATCCTTCTGGGTTACTTCTTTGGTGGCATCCCCTTTGTGCAGGAGCACTTTGAGCTTCTCATCGTGGGAATCGTCGCCGTCTCTCTTGTTCCTACCGTTGTGGGGCTCGTGCGGAGTCGCATGGGCAAGAAGGAAGCATAAAGGGTTGGTTGCCGTGTTGTGCCAACGCGGCAACTCCGGCGTAGGGGGCTTGCATGGTTGTTAAGCTTGTTATGATGGCGATTTTCGTGGTGGCCGTTGTGTGCGTTGGGGTGTTTACGCGTAGGCATGCCACGAGCGTCGACGGGTTCGTCCTTGGCGGCAGGAACGTGGGGCCATGGCTCAGCGCGTTCGCGTATGGAACGAGCTACTTCTCGGCGGTTATCTTCGTGGGCTATGCCGGCCAGTTTGGCTGGAAGTACGGCATCTCGGCCACGTGGATCGGTTTGGGCAACGCGGTTCTGGGCAGCTTGCTCGCCTGGCAGATCATGGGTCCCAAGACGCGCGAGATGACCCAGCGCCTCAACGCGTCCACCATGCCGCAGTTCTTTGGCGCGCGCTACCGCAGCGAGGCGCTGCGCATTGCCGCCGCGGCGATCATCTTCGTGTTCCTCATCCCATATACCGCCTCGGTCTACAACGGGCTGAGCCGTCTGTTTGGCATGGCGTTCGGCCTCCCGTACGAGGCGTGCATCATTGGTATGGCCGTCGTCACGTGCCTCTACGTCGTGTTGGGCGGCTACATGGCAACGGTCGTCAACGACTTCGTGCAGGGCATCATCATGCTTGCGGGCATCGTGGCCGTCATCACGGCGGTGCTCGTTACCAACGGTGGCGCCAGCGAGGCGATCGTTTCGTTGTCGCGCGTCCCGGCGGAGGGGAGCGAGCTGCAGGGTGCCTTCGTCTCCTTCTTTGGCCCCGACCTGCTCAACCTCATCGGCGTCGTGGTGCTCACATCTCTGGGCACCTGGGGCCTGCCCCAGATGGTGACCAAGTTCTACGCCATCAAGGACAAGGAGGCAGCTCGCAAGGGTGCCATCATCTCCACCATCTTTGCGTTCGTGGTGGCGGGAGGCAGCTACTTCCTGGGCGGCTTCGGGCGCCTGTACTCGGCGCAGGTCGAGCTCAATCCCACGACGGGTGCGCCCGTGTACGACTCGATCGTGCCCACCATGCTCTCCAGCCTGCCCGACCTGCTCATCGGCATCGTTATCGTGCTCGTGCTGTCGGCCAGCATGTCCACGCTCAGCTCGCTGGTGCTCACCTCCAGCTCCACGCTCACGCTCGACGTCATCAAGGGTCGCGTGGTGCGCGACATGGACGAGAAGCGCCAGCTGCTGTGCATGCGCATCCTGCTCGTGTTGTTCGTGGTCGTCTCGGCGGCCATCGCGCTGTGGCAGTACAACTCGCCTGTCAACTTTATCGCCCAGCTCATGGGCATTAGCTGGGGCGCTCTTGCCGGTGCGTTCCTGGGGCCGTTCCTGTGGGGTCTGTACAGCGGCAAGGTCTCGCGCGCGGCCGTGTGGGCGAGCTTCGTTGCGGGCGTTGGCCTTACCACGAGCAACATGTTCATCGGGTTCATCGAGTCCCCGGTTAACTGTGGCGCCCTGGCGATGCTCATCTCGCTCGTCATCGTGCCCCTGGTCTCGCTGGTCACCCCGGCGGTGCCCTTCGACGTTAACCCCAAGCGCATCCTCAAGCGCAGGAAGGTAAAGGTCATTCGCGTGCGCAAGACGCCCGAGACCGACGTGGACGTTGCATCCGTCGTCAGCGACGAGGAGCTCTCCGAGTCCGAGGCCACCGTTATCGAGGAGCCTTGGCAGTACGAGGACGAGCTTCAGGCGGAGGCTGACATCTAACAGGGGAGGCCTGCCGCATGGAATCGCTCTACAGGACGTATCGCCCCCAGACCTTCTCGGACGTGGTGGGGCAGCAGCACGTGGTTGGCACCCTCGAGCACGCCGTGCTCGAGGGGCGCACGAGCCATGCGTACCTGTTCTGCGGCCCGCGCGGTACGGGCAAGACGACCATGGCGCGCCTTCTGGCCAAGGCGCTCATGTGCGAGCAGGGCACAGGCCACCTGCCCGACGGCACGTGCGAGCAATGCAAGCTCATCGCCTCCGGCGAGCATCCCGACGTGTACGAGCTCGACGCCGCCTCGCGCACTGGCGTGGACAACGTGCGCGAGGAGATAATCAACCGCGTGAGCTACGCGCCCGTGCGCGGCCGGTACAAGGTGTACATTATCGACGAGGTCCACATGCTCACCACGGCCGCCTTCAACGCGCTGCTCAAGACGCTCGAGGAGCCGCCGGGACACGTGGTGTTCGTGCTGTGTACCACCGACCCCCAGAAGATCCCTGCCACGATCCTCTCGCGCGTGCAGCGCTTTGACTTTAGGCCCATTGGCAACGACGACATCCTGGCCCGGCTCGCATACGTGTGCGAGCAGGAGGGCTTTACCTACGAGGACGCGGCGCTCGAGCTGGTGGTGCGCCATGCCCGCGGCGGCATGCGAGACGCGCTCTCCACGCTCGAGCAGCTCTCGGTGTTTGGCGGGGGAGTGATTGGGCTGGAGGCCGCGCAGGACCTGCTGGGTGCAGTGCCCGGCGCGGCGCTGGGCGAGGTGGTGGAGGCAATTGCCACCCGCAACGTGCCAGCCCTGTTTACGCAGGTGGGCGGCCTGGTGGACGCCGGACGCGACCTGTTGCAGTTTACGCGCGAGCTTGCGGCCCACATGCGCGACGTGTATGTGGTCGCGGCCGTGGGCACCAATGCGTCCCTGCTGCCGGCGGCAAGCGACGTGGAGGCGCTTCGCGCCGAGGCGCAGCGCTTTGGCTCCACCGACCGGCTCGCGCGCATCCTCACGCTGTTGGGCGACGTCTCGAGGGAGATGTCCACGGCACCCAACCAGCGCCTGGTGCTGGAAATAGCCTTTACGCGCATCGCGCGTCCCAAGGAGGACCTCACGCTTGAGTCGTTGGCGGAGCGCATGGCAGAGCTCGAGCGGGCCATGGCCGCGCGTCCCGTGGCGGCGGCAACGTTGCCGGCCGAGCCCGAAACAACGGCAGCGGCGCCTGAGGAGGCTACGCCGGCGACGGCCGAGCCTGCGACGGAGTCGGAGGCGGCGAGGGTGTCGCGACATGCGCAGGCGGACACGTCGCGACCCGAGCCCGCTGGGGATGCCCGCGCGGACGTCCGCCCAACCGCGGCATCCGAGGCGTCGCGGCCTGCGTCGAATCCCGCCTCCGCGCCGCAGGCGGAGCCAACGTCGGCGCCCGTCTCGCGGCAGAACGTGCCGCAACCTGCGACGGTGGTCGACAAGGGCGCGCTGCAGCGCATGTGGCGCCAGGTCGTGTCGAACCTGTTGGCGCGCATCCCCGCGCGCGGTTCGCTCATCTCGAGCGCAGTGCCCACGAGCGACGATGGCTCGACCCTTGTGGTGGGTCTGCCCAAGGGGTCCTCGTTTGCCCTGCGGATGCTCGACAGGCCGGAAGTGAAGAGGGACGTGGAGGCTGCGGTGGCCGAGGTGTTTGGGCCGCGCGCGCTCAGCTTTAGGGAGGGCATCGGCTCCGATTTGCGCATGCCTGCGCAGCGCCGCCAGCCACGCCAGCCACAGCAGGTGCATCAGCCGTCTCCCGCATCGCAGTCGACGCCTCAGGCCACACCACCCTCGGTGCGCGCGACGGAGGCCGTCTCTGTGCCGCAGACGGAATCCGTGCGGGACTCGGTTCAGGCACAGTCGCCATACCCCATGCCGTGGGACGAACCGGCGCCCCAGGCGCAACAGACGCCCCAGGCGCAACAGACGCCCCAGGCGCAGCAGGCGCCCGCCCAAAGCCAGCCCATGGACGCGGTGCCCTACGACATGGTTCCATACGAGGAGATGGACATGGCGGGCTTCGTTGACGACTACGACGAGCCCGCGATGCCAGCACCCCAAAACGTCTCGGTTCCAGAGCCGGCCCCCGCACCGGCACCGGCTCCACAGCCAGCCCCAACACCTGTCCAGAAGCCCTCTTCCACGCCGACAGCCGCCCCCGAGCCGCCGTCTGGACCCGCCGCATCGTCCGCACCAAAGGAGGAGACCCCCTCGGTCGTGGCGGCAAGCATCGACGACCTGCCCGACGATCTCGTGGCGATTCTGGAAAACGCGTTTGAGGTGTTTGGCTCGGGTGTGCGTGTGAACAAGGGTGGGCAGTAGGCCACACGGCGCCAACCGCCCGGAAGAACCGCCCGGAAGGGACCGTCCCCTGCGGGTGGTCCAAAGGGGATACATGTGGGCAGAGTGCGGTATTGTCGGCCGCAAGGCCACTTCTAGGCTACAATTACCAACTCAGGCAAGGACCCTACTTGTGGGGAGGTCCCCTATGGACATGCAGCAGATCATGGAGCAGGCTCGCCTTATGCAGCAGCAGCTGGCGGATGCTCAGAACAACATGGGCAACATCGAGGTGTCTGCCAGCGCGGGCGGCGGAATGGTGGAGGTCACGGCGACTGCCGACATGAAGATCACGTCCATCACCATCGACCCGGACGCCGTGGACCCCGAGGACGTGGGAATGCTCGAGGACATGGTGCTCACTGCAGTCAACGCGGCGATCGAGAAGGCGAACCAGGTTGCGAACGACCAGGTTGCGGGCATTACGGGCGGCCTTAACATTCCCGGCATGTTCTAGCCATGTTTGAGCAGACGCAAGACGCAAGCATGGGAGGCGGCGACGGGCGGGCCCTGCAGCGCCTGCTCGACGAGCTCGGCAGGTTGCCCGGCATCGGACCCAAGTCCGCGCAACGAATCGCATACTACCTGCTGGAGAGCGATGCCGAGCGCGCAAGGCGACTGGCCACGGCCATTCTCGACGTAAAGCAGCAGGTGCACTTCTGCCCGGTGTGCTTCTCGTATGCGACGGGCGACACCTGCAACGTGTGCGCCGACTCCTCGCGAGACCGCACCACCATTTGCGTTGTGTCGGAGCCTCGCGACGTAGCGGCGGTCGAGCGCACGGGCAGCCATCACGGCCTGTACCACGTGTTGGGCGGCGTCATATCGCCCATGGACAAGGTCGGGCCCGACCAGCTGCACGTAAAGGAGCTTCTTGCGCGTCTTGCCTCCGGCGAGGTCCAGGAGGTAATCCTGGCCACGAACACGGACGTTGAGGGGGAGGCGACCGCAACTTACCTCTCGCGCACGATCAAGCCCCTGGGGGTGCGGGTCACGCGCTTTGCGGTTGGCATGTCGGTTGGCGGCGAGGTGGAGCTTGCCGACGAGCTGTCGCTGGGCCGGGCCATAGAGGACAGACGAGAACTGTAACGGAGCATGGGAGAGATTGACGTGAGTATGCACATGGCAGACATCGAAGACATGGGAGAGTTCGAGAACAACACGCCAAGGCCTGTTGATGCCGACTCCGTCGCGCGCGGCTCGTTTGACAGGCTCGAGGAGGGCCAGGGCGCCGTGCAGGCGTCTCGTAGCGCAAGGCCCGCACCGCAGCATGCGGCCCAACACGCAACCCAGCACGTTGTGCACCACGCCGCCCAGGAGGAGGGCAAGCCCATAAGCAAGAAGGTCGTAGCCACCATCGTGGTGGGCGCGGTTGCTGCAATCGCGGTTGCCGTGTTCCTGTTCGTGCGCATCCTGAGCGCGTCTCGCTCGAGCGAGAACACACCCATCGTCGAGCAGACGGTCGTGTCGAGCGAGGAGGCCATCTCCTACCGCGGCTACACCTACGATCTTGCCAAGGGCAAGGATGCCTACTACCTGGAGGAGACGCGCGAGAGTGGCAACGGCGAGAAGGTGAACCTGGGCGACCTCAAGGGCGAGCCGGTCTCGCTGGTCCTCTATGACGGTGCCCTCATCATTCCCGAGAACCTTCCGGACGGGAAGTGGGACGTGACGGCCTACACCATTGGTTCGGGCTGGAGCAGCATCATGGACCAGGAGGGCAACGTGCGGGCCGGCGACGGCAAGATCGAGGAGGCACGCCTGGATGGCTCCACGCTCAAGCTGCAGATAGACGGCGAGGCGGTGGACATCCCCCTCGTGTGGTAGGCGACTTACCCGTCGGGGACGGTCCCTTCCGGTACAGTCTCGCCCGTCGGGGACCGTCCCCGACGGGCGAGTTATTTGGTCGTGCGGCGGCCGCGTCGCTTGGTCTGGCCGGCTCCGTGGCGCACGGGGCGCTTGGGGCAGAGGTCCTCGCAGGGACACTCGTCGCACTTGGCCTGACGCGCGGTGCAGGTGGCGCGTCCGAATCGAATCCACTCGGAGTTGACGCCACCCCACAGCTCCCGGGGAATCACGGCGAGCAGGTCCCTCTCGGCCTCGAGCGGGGTCTTTGCGGTGGTAAGGCCCATGCGCTGTGCGATGCGGAACACGTGCGTGTCGACGGCTATGCCCTCCACGATGCCAAACGCCTTGTTGAGGACGATGTTGGCGGTCTTGCGCCCCACACCGGGCAGACGCACGAGCTCCCCCATCGTGCGCGGCACCTCGCCGCCATAGTCCGCCACTATCATCTGCGCGCACGCGACGCAGTGTTGCGACTTGGTGCGAAAGAAGCCAAGGCGGTGGATGACGTCTGCCACCTCACCCACCTCTGCCTGGGCCATGGTGGCCGCGTCGGGCCAACGGCCAAAGAGCTCGGGCGTCACGGCGTTGACTGCGGCGTCGGTGGTCTGGGCCGAGAGCAGCACGGCTATGACCAGCTGGAACGGCGTGGACCAGTCCAGCGCGCTCGGCTCCCGCCCGTACAGCTCGTCCATGCGACGGCAGAACTCGCTCACGCGTGCGACCTTGGACTTCTTTGACTCCCTTGGCATGGTGGCTCCTCTCCACGCTCCCATTGTAGCGGCTGGTCGCACCCAAGACCGTCGACTCCGGTGCGGGCATGCCGTGGGGTGCACCGCGTGCCGAACACTTGTGCACGTCTGCCCAATAGCCCATGCGTTTTTCGCCAGACACCCATAGACTGGACATGCATATTTGGCGAACGAAGGGACCCCCACATGAGTGCACCCATTCAGAACTACCTCCTTACCAACGATGACCTGTACCTCTTCGCCAAGGGCGAGTGGTTCCGCAGCTACGAGAAGCTGGGCGCTCACCCCGCCACGCAGGACGGGGAAGACGGCTACTTCTTTGCCGTCTGGGCTCCCGACATCCGCTCCCTGCACGTGGTGGGCGAGTTCAACGACTGGGACGCAACGGCCAACAGCCTCACGCGCACTCCGGTTGGCGGTGTGTGGTACGGCTTCATCCCGGGCGTCGAGGAGGGCCAGCTCTACAAGTACGTGGTCGAGACTCGCTCCGGCGACGTAATGTACAAGGCAGACCCCTATGCCTTTAGCACCGAGCTCATCCCCGGCACCGCGTCGCGCACCGCCGAGATCGACTCCTACGAGTGGGGCGACGGCGAGTGGATGAAGCAGCGCGAGAAGAGCAACCACATGAAGCGCCCCCTCAACATCTTTGAGGTGCATCTGGGCTCGTGGAAGCGCCACAAGGACGGCCTCACCGCCTTTGGCACCGAGTCGGACGATCCCGAAGAGGCGACGGGCTCCTACTACAGCTACGACGACCTCTCCGACGAGCTGGTCGCGTATGTGAGCGAGATGGGCTATTCGCACATCGAGGTCATGCCCGTTATGGAGCATCCGTTCGACGGCAGCTGGGGCTATCAGGTAACGGGTTACTACGCGCCCAGCTCGCGCTTTGGCAACCCCAAGCAGTTCAAGCACTTCATGGACGCATGCCACCAGGCAGGCATCGGCGTCATCCTGGACTGGGTCCCCGGCGGCTTCTGCCCGGACGAGCATGGTCTGGTCCACTTTAACGGCGCCAAACTGTACGAGAAGGAGGTGCACCCCAACTGGGGCACCTACAAGTTCGACTTCGAGCGCGGCGAGGTTCACGCGTTTCTCATCTCCAACCTGCTCTACTGGATTGACGAGTACCATGCCGACGGCATCCGCATGGACGGTGTGACCTCCATGCTGTACCTCAACTTTGGCATCGACGACCCCGGCCAGAAGAAGTTCAACGACGACGGCTCCGAGCACGACTATCCTTCCATCGAGTTCGTCCGCAAGTGCAACCGCATCGTTGGCTCCTATCATCCCGACGTTATGATGATCGCCGAGGAGTCCACGGCGTGGCCGCTCGTCACCCGTCCGCCCGAGGTTGGCGGCCTGGGCTTCAACTACAAGTGGGACATGGGCTGGATGAACGACACCCTGCGTTACTGCCAGACCGACTTCCCGTATCGTCCCGGCAACCACAGCCTGCTCACCTTCTCCATCATGTACGCGTTCAACGAGAACTTCGTGCTGCCGCTGTCCCACGACGAGGTCGTGCACGGCAAGTGCTCGCTCATCACGCGCCAGCCTGGTGACTACTGGCGTCAGATGGCCGGCCTGCGCTCGCTGGCGTTCTATCAGTACACGCACCCCGGCGGACAGCTCAACTTCATGGGCAACGAGGTTGGCCAGTTCATCGAGTGGCGCTACTACGAGGGCGTCGAGTACTTCCTCGCCGAGGAGTACGAGGCCCACGGCAAGCACCAGAAGTTCATCGCCGCGCTCAACAAGTTCTACAAGGAGCAGCCGGGTCTGTGGGAGAAGGGCTACGAGGCGGACGGCTTCGAGTGGATCGACGCCAACAACTCCAACCAGTGCGTGATCAGCTTCGTGCGTCATGGCGACAAGCCCGAGGACGACCTTCTCATCGTCATCAACTACGAGGTGAACCCCTACGAGGAGTATCGCATCGGCGTGCCGCGCGCAGGCTACTGGCGCGAGGTGTTCAACTCCGACGAGGAGGCCTTCGGCGGCTCCGGCGTCACCAACGCCGACATTCGCTTCGCCTCCGAGGAGAAGCCCTGGAACCTGCGCGAGAACTCCATCAAGGTCCGCGTCCCGCCGCTGGGTGGTGCCGTGTTCAAGTTCGACGGCAAGCTTCCTCCCAAGCCCAAGAAGAAGAGCGTCCTGGAGATAGCCGCCGAGAAGCGCGCAGAAGCCGAGAAGGCAGCCAGCAAGGTGGCGAAGAAGGCAACCGCCAAGAAGGCAACCGCAAAGCAGAAGCTCAGCGAGGCCGAGCTCAAGGCAAAGCGCTCTGCCGCAGCCAAGAAGGCCGCCGCGACCCGTCGTGCCAACGCAGCCAAGAAGGCCGCCGAGGCCAAGAAGGCCCAGAAGTAGGCCCAGAAGGCCCAACACAGTGGCATGTGCGCCACCCCCGGCAGGACAGCCTCTCCTGCCGGGGGTGGCTTTGTGCCGAGGGTGCCGGCGACTGACCTCTAGGGGACGGTCGCCGGCAGCGTGGGGTTCGGACATGGGCCACGGCACGTTCCATGTTCATACAACATCAAATCTAAGTGTCCGCTTGAAGATTTTTCTAAGTCTGGTTGTATAAAGCCGCAAAGGTGGGTACTATACACAACGTTGGCTATGCAAGGGCGCTCCATTGCGTCACAAAAGGAGGTAAGCATCATGACTCTAAAACCACTGGGCGACCGCGTGCTCGTCAAGCCTGCACCCAAGGAAGAGAAGACCGCGACCGGCCTGTACATCTCCTCCGGTGCACAGGAGAAGCCGCAGCGCGGCGAGGTCATCGCCGTGGGCGCTGGCAAGATGGACGACAATGGCAATCGCATCCCCGTGGATGTTAAGGTTGGCGACCAGGTCTTCTATGGCAAGTTTGGTGGCAACGAGGTCAAGGTGGACGGCGAGGACCTGCTCCTGCTGCGTGCCGACGACATCTATGCCGTCATCGAGGACTAGCTCCAAACAGGGATTAAGAGCAGATAAAGGAGAATCGCATTATGGCTAAGGATATTGTCTTCGGCACCGACGCACGTGCCAAGCTCGCCAAGGGCGTCAACACCCTGGCAGATGCCGTTACCACCACCATGGGCCCCAAGGGCCGCTACGTTGCGCTGCAGCGCTCCTATGGCGCCCCCACCATCACCAACGACGGCGTCTCCGTCGCCAAGGAGATTGAGCTCAAGGACCCCATCGAGAACATGGGCGCCCAGCTCGTCAAGGAAGTCGCCACCAAGACCAACGACCTCGTTGGTGACGGCACCACCACCGCCACGCTGCTCGCCCAGGTCATCGTTAACGAGGGCCTGCGCAACGTCGCCGCTGGTGCCAACCCCATCGCCATCCGTCGCGGCGTCGACAAGGCAGTGACCGTGGTCGTCGAGGCCATGCGTGGCGCTGCCAAGGCAGTCTCCACCAAGGACCAGATTGCCTCCGTGGGCACCATCTCTGCCTCCGACCCCAAGGTCGGCGAGAAGATCAGCGACGCAATGGAGGTCGTGGGCAAGGACGGCGTCATTACCGTCGACGAGGACAAGACCAACTTTGGCATCTCCATCGACACCGTCGAGGGCATGCAGTTCGACAAGGGCTACATCTCCCCGTACTTCGCCACCGACACCGAGAACATGACGGCCGAGCTCGAGGATCCCTACATCCTCATGACCGACCAGAAGATCAGCGACCCCCACGACATCGAGCCCCTGCTCAACGCCGTGCTGCAGAGCCGCAAGCCGCTGCTCATCGTTGCCGAGGACGTGGACGGCGAGGCGCTGGCCACCCTCATCCTCAACCGTCTGCGCGGCGTGCTGCAGGTTGCCGCCGTCAAGGCTCCCGGTTATGGTGACCGCCGCAAGCGCATGCTCGAGGACATCGCCACGCTCACCGGCGGCCAGGTTGCCATGAAGGAGCTTGGCATCGAGCTGCAGAACATCTCTGCCGAGATGCTCGGTACCGCCAAGTCCGTCAAGATCACCAAGGACGAGACCACCATCGTTGGTGGCGCCGGCTCCAAGCAGGCCATCGACGACCGCGTAGCTCAGATCAAGGCCGAGATCGAGCACACCGACTCCGACTTCGACCGCGAGAAGCTCCAGGAGCGTCTTGCCAAGCTGTCCGGTGGCGTTGCCGTGATCAAGGTTGGCGCTGCCACCGAGCCCGAGCTCAAGGAGATCAAGCACCGCATCGAGGACGCGCTGCAGGCCACGCGCGCCGCGGTCGAGGAGGGCATCGTTGCCGGTGGCGGCGTGGCGTTCCTCGAGGCTGCCGTGACGCTCGACGACATCGAGACCGACGACAACGGCGAGGCCATTGGCGTTGCCATCGTGCGCAAGGCTCTTGAGGCTCCCGTCCGCACCATCGCCAACAACGCCGGCTACGAGGGCTCCGTCGTGGTCGAGAAGATCAAGAACCTGCCTGCTGGCCAGGGCCTTGACTCCGCTACCGGCACCTACGGCGACATGATCGAGATGGGCGTCCTCGACCCCGTCAAGGTCACCCGCACCACGCTGCAGAACGCTGCTTCCGTGGCGAGCCTCATCCTCATCACCGAGGCCACCGTTACCGACGAGCCGAAGGACACCACCATCGAGGAGGCCATCTCCCAGGCTGCCGCAGCCGGCGGCCAAGGTGGCGGCATGTACTAGGATAAACCTGTAGCGATGGGGCCACGCCCTTTTCCTCCCGTGCTCAAACAGCTCGCTTCGCGAGAACTGCGCGCGGAAGGAAAAAGGGCGTGGCCCTTACGTTACGGTAGCGCTTATCTGACACGGTGGGAAATGGTGCGGGGCTTCGCCCCGCGTTTGGTAGAGGAAGGCTCGCTTCGCGAGAACTGCGCCAGAGAAGCGGGGCCGCCCCATCTCTCGGTGGTGCGGGTTATCTGACCCGGGGGAAATGGTGCGGGGCTTCGCCCCGCGCTTGCAAACAGCTCGCCGTGCGAGAACTGCGCGCGGGGTCCCTGCCACGTACGATTCCGACCGCGCGGAGCCCACGACGTACGATTTCGTTACAAAAACTCTCCCTGCCGCGTACAATTCTCGGGCCAAATCGCGCGCGGTGGGGACCGATCTTGTCACGAAATCGTGCGCGGTGGGCCGTGCGCGGCGCGTTCGCTTGAGTGGGTCCACGCCACTTTCCTCCCGTGCTCGGACAGCTCGCTTTGCGAGAACTGCGCGCGGAAGGAAAGTGGTGTGGACCCTTGCGCTACGTTGCCAAGGCCCCCTTCCTCCCGTGCTCGGACAGCTCGCTCCGCGAGAACTGCGCGCGGGAGCTCAGGGGAACGTGATCCCGTCTTGCGACTTGCGGTCGGGCAACATGTGCTGTGGTTAGCGACCCCACGTTGCACGAAACACGATTCGGCCGTCGTCGTCCTCGATGGCCTCGAGTCTGGCGCCGTTCTTGTCGGCGATTGCGCGGGCTATCGACAGCCCCAGGCCGTAGCCACCGGCGCCGCCCGATCGGTCGCGTGACTGCTCCGCACGCACGAACCGGTCGAACAGCGACGAGAGCCTCTCTGGTGGAACACCATGGTCCCAGTCGTTGCGCGTGAGGAACGTTGCCTTGTGCGCTTCCTGCCGCACCTCCACTTGCACGACTCCGCCGCCCGTCGCGTACTTGATGGCGTTGTCAACCAGAATGGCCATGAGTTGTCGGATGGCGGGCTCGTCCCCCCGCACGCACACGCCCTCGTCAATCGACGAGACGATCTCCTTTCCCTGCGTTCGGGCCAGCTGGGAGAACGTGAGCACGGACTCGAAGGCAAGGTCGCTGAGCGAGACCTCCGTGTGCACGAGGTCCACCTCCTGCTCCTCCATCTTGGACAGTGTGATGAGGTCGTTTACCAGGACCTTCATGCTGTCGACCTGGCGATTTGTGCTGTCGATCCACTCCAGCTCCTCAGGTTGGTTGGCTAGGTCCATCTCCAGAATGTCCATGTTGGTCGCAATGACGGAGAGGGGCGTCTTGAACTCGTGGCCGGCATCTGCGACGAACTGCTTTTGCTTGCGCGCGCTCTCCTCAAGCGGCCGCACGGCCAGATGAGAAAAGCGGTGCACGAAGAGCGCCGCGACGGCAAACGCACACCCTCCCACCACAAGCGAGACCACAAGCAGCTGGTTGAGGGACTGCAGCTCGGTCGTGCAGTCGAGGAAGAGTATGCGTGTCTGGTCATCAACCTTCTGGACGACATACTTGTAGTCGTCCAGATATCCCTGCTCACCACCCGAGGCGAGCGCGCGCTGCGCGAGGTTGCTCGCCTCGTCGTCGGCAAGCTCGCCGTTGCCTTTCGAGCGCACCGACATGGTGCCGTCCGAGCCCACGAACACGCAGAAGAAACGGCTCGCATACTGCGTGCGCGCGGACTTGCGACCGCCGTGTATCACCCGCCCGCCGCCGGTCGCCTCCGTGCCCTCGCGGCTCGTCGAATCGCCCTCGACCTTCTCGTTGTGTCCCGCATCCAGCTCGTTCGCTATCTCGTCCATGGCGGAGCGCAGCCTAGCGTCGGTCTGCAGATAGTGTGCGAAATTGATGGCAAAGATCAGCACCACAAGCGATGCGAGCACCGCCGCGAGTGAGGCCACCACGATCTTTCGCCGCAGGCGGGCGATCACGTCGTCGCTCATGACTCGTCTCCATACGCGAGCAGGTACCCGGCATTGCGCACGACGCGAATCTTCACCTTGGAGCCAATCTTCGCGAGGTTCTTGCGCATGAGCGAGATGTTGGTAAAGACCACGTTGATTTCGGCCTTGGCGTCCCAGCCCCAAATGTGCTCCATGAGCTCGTCGGCGCTCATTATCTTGTTAGGATGGCGCATGAGCATCTGCATGAGCTGAAACGCCTTGTTACCCAGTCGCACGCTCCTTGCGCCACACGACAGCTGGTAGGTGCCACTGTCCAGCTGCACATCGCCGAACGAGCATACGTCCGGCACAAACGACTCCGTGCGCCGCAGCAGCGCGCGCACGCGCGAGACGAGCTCCTTGCCCGCAAACGGCTTGGGCAGGTAGTCGTCCGCTCCGCTGTCGAAGCCGGTTACGCGGTCATCGAGCTCGCCCAGCGCCGTGAGCAGCATGACCGGAATCCCCATACCCTGTCGCCGGATTTCCTTGAGCACGTCGAGCCCACTCCTCCCCGGCATCATGATGTCGAGAATCGCTGCGTCGTAGTCGCCGTTGGTGAGGTAGTTGAGGGCATCGCGACCGTTATGCACGACGTCTACGGTGTAGCCGCTACGCTGGAGCAGCGTGGCCACGCCCCTGCAGATGTCCGGATCGTCCTCTGCGAACAGCAGCTTCATGTGAGCCCCCTAAAAGGTGTGTACCAGATCAACCAGGAAGAACGCCACCATCCCAAGATAGCACGCCAGGCGCAGCCACCGAAGCATGCCGGGAATCTCCTTGTGCATGCGCGTGGTGAGAACGCCCGAGAGCAGCAGCACGAGCAGCAGCGGGGACGCAATGCTCGCGCACGCAAACGCCGCGCCTGTTACCAGCGCATGCCCCGCCGGAAGCGTCACGCACAGGCTTGCCACGATCACCAGCGGCGCACAGGGCGTGATGCCAAACCCCGCCCCTGCGGCAAACAGCGCCGGCATGTGAATGCCGCCCTCCACGGCCTCGCGCATCTTGTGATGGTCGCGACACTGGTCGCCGCACACCTTCCTTCCACGCACCTCGCGATACCAGCCAAAGAGGAACCACAGCCCCATGCCCACGATAAAGGCGTCGAAGACGCGCTCAACCCAGCCGTTGGACAAAAGGCCGCTGTCCACCAGTGCGGCGTTACCCACAAGCGACGCGACCACACACAGCGCGGCGACGCCTGCGATCTTGCCCAAGAAGAACGACAGGAACGCGAGCATCGACTGCCTGCTGTCGCGGGCGTGCGACATCACATAGCCCGATAGAAGGATCCCGGCTCCCGAACCGCAGCATGTGCCGCAACCCAGGCCCACCGAGGTCGCAACCGAGAGGCCCTCAAGAAGCAGTGAGAGTCCCATGTCCCTACTCCCTTTCGCTTGCGATGAGCGCGGCGCCGATCGCCCCGTTGAACTGCGGATGTGCCGCAACGTACACCTCGCGCATCAGCTCCTCCTCAAACGCCTGCCGCAGGCCGACGTTGAGCGCGCCACCTCCGCTCATCAGCACGTCGCCGGCCTTCTCGGACCGTCTTATCATCTTGATAATGCGTCGCGCCATGGAGAGGTGCATGCCGGCAAGGATGTCGCGCCGGTCGTACTTGCGCGCGACCAGCGAGATGACCTCCGACTGGGCGAACACCACGCACGTGGAGTTGATGTCGCAGGGCTCGGTGCTCTCAAGCGACAGCGGCCCCACCTGGTCGATGGTCGTCTCCAGGATCTGCGCGATGACCTCCATGAACTTGCCTGTCCCCGCCGCGCACTTGTCGTTCATCGAGAAGTTCTTTACGGCGTAGTTGGCGTCGAGGTAAATGACCTTGCTGTCTTGTCCGCCCACGTCCACGATTATGCCCGGCCGCCACTCTCGTGGCGCTGTGATGCGCACGCCGTATGCGTGGGCCGTTATCTCGCTTATGTCGTCGTCGGCGACCTCAAGTACCTTGCGGCTGTACCCTGTCGCCATTATGTAACCAACCTGCTGGCGTGTGATGCCGCATCGCTGGCAGAGTGCGTCGACGAGTGCGGCCGCGGTGCCGCTGTTGTCGATGCCCGTGTTGCGCACCATGGTGTCGATCACGGTGCCTCGCGCGTCGATGAGGGCCGCCTTGAGGTAGGTCGACCCGCCGTCCAGTCCAATGTAGTAGCGCCTCATGGTTCTCTCCTCCGATTTCTGTTTGGCCTCGCACGGATGCGTGCTGCTTACGACCGGTTCCGGCCTGCCGCGAGGGCTGTCATCCGCGCATGCTCCGGTTCGCTCGCTGCGGGCCCTTCTTGAGCTTGATCATCTCCACGAACGCCTCGGTGCGGATGCGCAGCTGCTCCACGTCCTCGTCGGTGTAGTCGCTTTCCAGGCGGATGACCGGGATGCCCAGACGGTCGAGCTCCTCCTCCACCATGCGATACTCGTAGTCGTACACCAGGCATCCTCGCAGCACGTGGTAGATGACGCCCTCCACGCGATGGTCGCGGACCATCCTGCGCAGCCGATAGAGGCGTTGCGTGTTGTCGGCGAAGGTGGGACACGGACACGGGCGCAGCGCGCGAATGGCGAGCGCGCGCATGAGACCGTCAAACGACGTGTCCACCGGCACCACCGGGTCGGACATGCCGCGCTCGCCCATGCACGTCTCGTCGGCCACCACCATGCCACCGGACTCCTCCACAAGAAGCGGCACCTTGATGTTGGGGAACACGATGGGAGACCCGGTGAGCATGACGCGCGGCCGATCCTTGCGCGTGACGAGCTGTTTGGCGTGGGCCCGTCGCTCGAGCTCGTCGTTGAGCGTGCGCATGGCATGGGCCCACGCATCGACGTCCAGGTAGCTCGACGCGTTCATGGCGACCATGGCATGCGTGCCGTACAGCAGGTTGGGTGTCTTGCGCCTTATCCGCAGGAACCGCGACAGCTCGTATTGGGCGTATCCCGTGCGCTCGAAGGCGCGGGCAAGCGACTCGTGGGTTACGGCCTGACCCGTGTGCTGCGACACGACGTCGGCCAGTTGGTAGAGCTCGGCCACAAACGTCTCGACGTCCTCGTCTCCCTTGTTGGCGGGCACGGGCAGGGCATGGACGGGGCACATGTCCTGCAGCAGACCGGCGATTCGCTTTTTGCAGTCGCAGGTTATGGGCACCACCATGAGCGAGCAGTTCTCGTAGAGGGGCAACGTGCCCATGTGCTTGAAGCCGGCGATTGCCTTTACCAGCGGACACGCATCGCGCGCCACCACGTCGTCGCCCACCGAGAAGGCCGTGTAGTGCCCGCTGCACAGCTTGACCGGCTGCGCGCCCGCGGCGTATACGAGCTCTTGGGGCACCTGCACGCAGTACGTGCCCACGGTCTTGGTGCCCCGCGGCTTCCGCACGTCCTGTCCCCGCACGTAGACGCGCTCCATTGCGTCGAAGAATGGCTGCATCAGCTCTGCCGATCCGCCGAGGTCACGCATGCGACGCAGGTACTTTTGCGTGAGGTGTACGGACTTGCTCGAGAAGAGCTGTCTGCGGCGCTGCTCGCGTCGGGCCTCAACGGCAGATGGACTGGTTGCTGCGGCCGGGCTGGTGCCCGCGATGGCTTGCCTACTCATGGGCGCTCCTCTGGTATCCACGCACGACGCGCGCACGCTTGGATGTGTACAGTCGCTTGCCCGCAAACGTGAGCGCAAGGGCCCCGTCCTCGGGACAACACCGCACGCACTCGCCGCACATGATGCAGTTGACGTCGGTTACGTTGGCGCACGCGCGCTCGGTGTAGATCTGCCGTATGCCCATGGGGCACGCCTCGTAGCACGCCCCGCACTCGGTGCAGGCGGTGCAGTCCTTGGTGATGCGGAACAGCTGGACCTTGTTTGCCATGCCCATCAGGAAGCCTAGCGGACAGATGGTGCAAAAGAAGCGGCGCTTGAAGAAGCTCGCAATGAGCACGAACACCATGATGAACCCGCTCGCATACAGGCTCACCGAGAGGCCCGCGGCGGCTGGCGTGAGCGCGATTGCCGGGCAGAAGTTGCAGAAGTTGCCACCGGCAAAGCTCAGGCCGATCATGAGGAGCAGCATGGTCCACTTGAGGGGGACGAGTGCCTGGTACATGTCCTCGGTCATGGCGACGCCCTCAACTCTGGTGGCTTGGCGAATCGTGTGCATGAGGTCCTGGGCGAGGCCCATGGGACACAGGAAGCCGCAGAGCGTCCGCCCAAACACGAGCACAAAGCCCAACGTCGAGACGACGAAGGCCGCGATGCCCGTCCACGGCAGGGTGGCGAGCTCGTCCAGGTGGGCGAGGTAGTAGCAGCTCGTCTCGGTGAGCTGCGACATGTTGGCGGGACACGACAGGACGGGGATGCTGATGTTCGCGAAGCGCGCCCCAAGGATGACGCCGCCAAAGACCATGAGCACGAAGAAGCCCACCATGCAGGCCCAGCGAGCCACCATGAAGCCCGATACGCGCCGGCCCCGAATGCGTCGGGCTGACCTCGATGCCCGCTGCGCTGCAAACGGCGCGTGCGCGGGGTCGCGTCGCGTGAGCCAGCCGCGCACCGCGACGCAGAGCACGATGCCAATGGCGCTCATCAGGCCGATGAGCAGGAGCGGCACGAGCTTGGCAAGATGGTCGGACGTAAACAGCCTGTCGGCCGTCGTGGTGTAGATGGCGGTCTCATACTCGAAGAAGCTGAACTGCCAGGCAAAGTACGCGACGAGCGCGGTCGATGCGCACGCGATGCCGGCGATGAGTCCTCGTTTGCTCATGGGCGTCCCTCCCCGCTCCTCTTTGCCGTCATGCGCTGCGGCGGCGTGCGGGCACACGACCACGGACGAACGTGCGCTGCTCGAGCATCTCGGCAAAGGCCTCCAGGCGGATGCGCAACTGCTCGATGTCCTGATACTGGTAGTCCGTCTCGAGCCTAAACACGGGAACGTCGAGCTGCTCGAACAGGGGCTCCAGACGCGACAGCATAAAGTCGTACTCGATCTGGCCCTTGAGGATGTGGCACACGATGCCGTCGACCTCGGTCGTCGCGAGCAGGTGCTCCACGTACTGCTCCATGGTGCGGTTCACCACATGCGCGCTGGATGAGTCCAAGGCGTAGTGCTTGTGGGCGATGGCGCGCATGAGGCGCCGGGTCCCTCCGCGGCGCTCCTCGGGCGAGAGGCTGGCAAAGCGCGACGTGCTCGCGGCGTCCACGGCCTGTTGCAGCACGAGGCCGGTGTCGTGGATGAGGGCAGGCACCTTGTATTGCGGAAAGAGGATCGGTGAGCCCATTACGAGCACGCGCGGGGTGCTGCTGGTCGGTCGGCCCATGGTGCGGTAGCGGGCCTGCACCTCTGCCGAGAGTTGGTGCAATGCCGCCGTCCACTGCGCAAGGTCGTCAGTCTGGTAGTACGTGTTTTGTACGAGGAGCCGGGCTTCGTCGCTCAGCGCGCCCTCGCACTGGGTGCAGATGCGCTCGAAGGTGACCATGGCCGACCTCGCCGCACCCACGAGCTGGTCTGCCTTCGCGAGGCTCGAGGCCGAGGCGCGCCTGCCCACATGATGCCCAACGGACCGTACCAGCGAGCGGGTCGCATGCTCCCAAGCGTGCCAGGAGACAGCGCTCGCTCCCACCGACGGGATGTCCACCGACAAGACCTCATGGCCTTCTTGCCCAAGAAGATAGCCGATCTTGCGCAGGTTGTCGTTGGCCGCAGGCACCACAAAGAGAGGATCATGGTCTGCCTTTGCGGCGAGTCGAAGCGCGTACCCCAGCATCGACCTGCTTGCGGGATCGCTGTCGCGCGGCATTGCGTCGTCCGACCATGCGCACGAGGCGTGGCTGCCGCCCAGCAGATGGTACGGTGTCACGCCGCAGGCACGTACCAGCTGTTCCGGAATCCCGTGGCCGAGCACGACCACGACTGGATTCGTTTTGCCTTCCTGCGTACCGTTGGCAGGATTCTTCTCGAAGCGCGCGTGCCATTGCGCAGCCGCGTTCACAAAGTAGCGCAGGCACCGTACGCCGGGGTTCTGGGCGTCGATGCGCTGCAGCACGGTTTGGTACTCTTCCACGTACGACATAACAAGCCTCCTGTCTGTTGTCGTGAGGGCATCATATCGGGCGAAGTTCAAACCAACTTAAAGCCGTGCTCGATTGTGGATTGCGGCCCATGGACGTACGGAGGAGAGTTCGCGCGGGCGGCGGACCGCCGCGCGAGCAGGCTTTAACTTCGCTTGAGGTTCGCGAGGTATGGTGCATGCGAGTAGTTGTTCGTGGCAGACGGAGGGTGGGATGCTAAAACACAAGGTAATAGGCGCCTTCGTGGCGGTGTGGTGCGCGATGTGTCTCTTGTACATGGGGGCACGCATGGCGTTGGGCACGATAATGGGTGCGCAAGGCGAGACGAGCGCGGTGGATGTGGGGGAGGAGCCGGAGCCCGTGGCGACGGAGCGCGAGACGACCCAGGAACAGGAGTTGGTGACAGAGCCGGCACCGGAGCTGGAGGAAGAGCCCCTCGAGTTAGAGTCAGAGTCGGTGCCCGAGTCGGAGACCGCCGAGGAGACCCAGATGGCCGACATGCCCACCCTGTATGAGTATCTGAGTCAGTACACATGTGGGTCTTGCCGTCGTAACTGCTCCCTGGCCAATCCGCGATGCCACAATGGCTCGCGCCTGGCGGAGGCCAAGGTCCAAGAATACTACGACATCTACGGACAGTAAGGATGGTCCAGCGTCATCCCCAATCCGCGGGGACTGGGCAAAAGGGGTTTGACCCCTTTTCTCACATCTGCCAAGAGCTGCGCTACAATAGGCATTCGCGGAGAGGGGGACTATGGCGGCGAAGAAGCACGACTTTCTTGATGACATCATCGATATGCAACAGGACTGGCAGGCGCTCTCGAATGCCGGCACCGACCTGGTCGATCACATCACTGAGTCGGCGCCCGAGTACGACCCGGCCGACTACAAGGAGCGGCCACGTGCCAACTCCTCCTACTGCGTCTCGGCCGCCACGCAGAATCTCTCGGCGTGCACGCGGTGCATGGAGGCGTGCCCCACGGATGCCATCAGCATCCACGGTGCAACCGTGCGCGTTGGCGACGACTGCCTTAAGTGTGGACTCTGCTCGGCGGTGTGTCCCACCGAGGTCTTTATGGTTCGCAAGTACGCGTCCATGGCGCTGTACGACAATGTCGCGCGCGCCGCGACGGCATACGAGCAATGCTATATAACGTGCACCCGTGCGCTCGGACGGTTGCCTCAGCCCAACGAGATTCTGCTGCCCTGCGTGGGGGCAATGCCGCAGGAAGTCTGGTTCAACCTGTTGTGCGAATATCCCAACCTTAGCGTGTATCTGCCGCTGGGCATATGCGATCGTTGCAAGACCATCACGGGCGAGGAGGCCCTCTCCAACGCCATTGCCAACGCCGAGGAGTGGAGCGGCGAGTCGGTGGGTCTGGAGGTCGAGGAAGGCGCCCTTGTCCACGATCAGAAGCGCGCATACAAGCGCAGCCAGTTCGTGAGCAACATGACGCAGGCCGGCACGAGGCTCGTGTCCCGAAGCGTCCCCCTGCTGGCGGGGGCACAAGCCGTGGCAAACCGTCTTGCGGAGCACTCGAAGCAGATTACCGAGCTGCAAAAGACCCTGGAGTCGTCGGTGGGCACGACCAACGGCCAGTCGCGCAGACGTATGCTCACGCGCAGGCGGCGGCTGCTGATGGCTGGGCTGCAACGGTACCCCGACCTCGCCGACGAGCTGATGCTGGCGTTTCCGCATGTGGACGTTGATCGCTGTACCATGTGCGCGGACTGCGCCAAGGCGTGTACCATCAGCGCGCTCGAGCTGGACGGCAAGGGTCGGGTGCTGATTGAACCGTCCTACTGCGTCAACTGCGGCGCCTGTGCGCTCACGTGCCAGGAGGGCGCCATAACCATGCGCGAGGAGCCTGCCGTGGAGCTGGTCGTTCCCGACCCCAAGGCCGAGGAGCGCAAACGCCAGCGGGAGCGTGCGGCGCGGCTCAAGGAAGAGGGCAAGAAGCGTCTCGAGAAGGGCCTTGACCTCTTGGAGGGGTTGGCCGAGGATGAATAGCCATGCGCAGGCACCTGCTCTGCGCATTAGACAAAGGAGCACATCATGGCACTTTCCATTGGCATCGTGGGGCTGCCCAACGTGGGCAAGTCCACGCTCTTTACCGCGCTCACAAAGAAGGGCGGTCTGGCGGCGAACTACCCGTTTGCCACCATCGACCCCAACGTGGGCATTGTGGACGTTCCCGACGCACGCCTGCAGGAGCTTGCCAACATAGTGCATCCTGGTCGTATCGTGCCGGCGACCGTGGAGTTCGTGGACATTGCCGGCCTTGTTAAGGGTGCGAGCGAGGGAGAGGGACTGGGCAATCAGTTCCTCGCCAACATCCGCAACACCGATGCGATCTGCGAGGTCGTGCGGTTCTTCTCGGATTCCGACGTGATTCGCCACGAGAGCAGCGTCGACCCACAGAGCGACATGGACACCATCCAAACCGAGCTGGTGCTTGCCGACCTGGGAACGCTCGAGCGCGCCATTCCCAAGCTCGAGAAGGAAGCGAGGCGCGACAAGGCCAACGCGCCGCGACTGGCCATCGCCAAGCGGCTTCAGGAGTGGCTCAACGAGGGGCATCGCGCCGCCGACCTGGACATGACCGACGAGGAGCGTGCCGCCGCCCACGACCTGTTCCTGCTCACCATGAAGCCCATCCTGTACGTGGCAAACGTCGACGAGGACTCGCTGGGGGAGGAGCCTCCCGCGATCGACGGCGCCAAGGTGGTGCCCATTAGCGCCAAGGTCGAGGCCGAGCTCGCCGAGCTGGCCGAGGAGGACCCGGAGGAGGCGGCGGAGTACCTGGCCGACCTCGGGCTGGAGCACAGCGGTCTGGAGACGCTGGCGCAGGCGGCCTACGAACTGCTGGGCCTGCAGAGCTACTTTACGGCCGGGGAGCTGGAGGTAAAGGCCTGGACCATACCGGTGGGGGCAAAGGCTCCGCAGGCTGCCGGCGTGATCCACTCCGACTTCGAGCGCGGTTTTATAAAGGCCGAGGTTGCGAGCTACGACGACTACGTGTCGTTGGGCGGCGAGGCCGGGTGCAAGGCCGCGGGCAGGCTGCGCATGGAGGGCAAGGAGTACGTCGTGCAAGACGGCGACGTGATGCACTTCCGGTTTAACGTGTAGTAGCATCAGGCGACGGGGGCATCCCCATCGCCTGGGTGGACTCCACCCATGTTTTGGAGGCGTTACCATGATGTACCGTTACTTGACTCTCAATGATGGCACTGAAGTGGTCCATTCAGACATGATGCCCGACGGCCGCGTAAAGGTGTTCTTCGAGAGGCCCGATGCAGTGGATGGTTTTCATGACGCAACATGCTATCTTCCGGATTACACATGGGAGGACGTTTCGGGTTTTTCAGACGCAGACATGAGTCGCAACGAGCGCCTGCTCAAAGAAGTTGCGCACATCATCATCGAGCTATCCCAAGAAGGGGGCTTTGACGATGCCTCAGGTTTTTAGGGTTGGGGCATATCTCGTCTATTTCTGGTCGGACGACGATGTGGTATAAAGTAACTAGTGGCTAACGCTACTTTCAAGAGCCGGGGGCTTTCCCCCGGCATTCTTTTTCTTGCTACGCAGAGAATGGGAGGTGCCATGAAAGAGCTCTCCGTGTTTGTTGATGAGTCCGGTGAGTTTGGCTCAAGCTCCAAGTATTACTTGGTTACACTGCTCTTTCATGACCAAAGCGTTGACGTCGCTCCTATTATTGCTGGGCATGTACAAGCTCTTAAGCAATCCTCGCTGGATGACGTGCAGTTTCATATGACCCCGTTGTTGCGAGGGCATGAGTATTACGCGAGCATGGAGCTTGGAGACCGAAAACGACATCTGGCACGCTTCTTAGCGTTCTATCGCCGATTGCCCGTTACCACATTTACCTTATCGTATACAAAGTCAAAATTTCCTGATTACAAGAAGATGCTGCTGCGCATGAAGCGAGATCTTACCGTGTATCTGTTCGACCACCTTGATTATCTCCAGCAATTCGATCGCGTGAAGGTCTATTACGATGGTGGCCAGCATGAGGTTAGCGAGATGCTGCACGCTGCCATTGAGTACTCATTAGCACGCGAGGCGATTATGTTTCGTGACGCTGCTCCTTCGGACTATCGTCTTGCACAGGCTGCCGATTTCGTCTGCGGTATAGAGTTGGCCGCTCTCCGATACTCATCTCACGAGAGCACACAAACGGATGCGATATTCTTTGGCGGTTCATCGGCGTTCAAAAAGAACTGGCTGAGGCATGTTCGGAAAAAAGCAGCTAAGTGACGTGTTGGGTCGTGTATAGGAGAGTACGACGTAATGCACTTCCGGTTTAACGTGTAGCTGCGTATGGCGGCTTGCCGGGCTGGGGACATCCTACCGCGTACAATCTTGTGACAAGTTTGGTCCCTACCGCGTACGATAATCGGCTGGAATCGTACGCGGTAGGGACCAAATTTGTCGCAGAATCGTGCGCACCTGACGCCGAATCCTGACGTCGGATTCCGACGCCACGGCCTGACGCCGGATCGCTCGACACCCGCCGCGGCGGCGCTACTGCATCTCGATGCGCACGACGATGTCGGACAAAAGGTAGAAGGACCCGTCGTTGAGCAGAGCCTGGTAATCGTCCCCAAGGTATGACGCCAGTGCCTCCGCCTCGGCCTGGAGCGAGGCGTCGCCGTACACCACGAGGTTCCTGTCGAACGTAAAGTCGTCCTCCTCGTAGGCCGTGGCCGTAAAGCCGTTGGAGGACAGGTCGCTGGCAATTTTGGTGGCACGGCCGTCTATGTATCCGGTTACGGCCACGGCACCGGTCTTGTCAACCGATTCCAGGTCGGTCGCGGACTTCTTCTTCGCGTCCTTGTCGTCCTGGGACTTGTCGTCCTTGGAGTCCTTGCCGGACGTCTCGTTCTTGTTGTCCTTGGCCTCTGCGCCCTTGCCATCCGCCTTGCTCGAGGTGGAGCTCGCGATGCCTGCGGTCACGTCGTCCTTCTCGGATTCGTAGGGCGGCTGGCCGGCGTCAACGCGTGCCATCATCTTCTCCCAGGCTGGGGTGTCCAGAATCTCGTAATAGATCTCGTCGATGAGCTGGGGCTCGCTCGGCGTCATGCCGGTGTAGAGGTCCGTGTCGGTGTTAAAGTGGCGGAACTGGGACGCGAGCGACAGAATCTCGTCGACCGTCATGTCGGTCGTGAGGCTCTCGGACATGGTCGAGATGGAGTTGATCATGTTCTGCGGGCTGCTGGCCAGCACCTTGCGGATGATCGAGGCAATGATCGCACGTTGGTTGGCGGCGCGATAGAGGTCTCCGTCACCATACTCGTCGTATGCGTGGCGGGCGCGGCAGAGCATGAGCGCATCCCAGCTGTCGAGCGTATGCGTGCCGGCGCTCAGGTCGATGCCGGTGTAGTCGGGGTCCGAGATGGGCTGCGGAAGCGTTATCTCCACGCCACCGATGGAGTCGACGATGCTCATAAACGCGTCGAAGTCGATCTCGGCGTAGTGCGAGATGTCAACGCCGGCGAGCTTGCTCACCTGTCGTACCATGCCCGAGGGACCTCCAAGCGAGAACGCCGCGTTGATCTTGCCCTTGGTCCCATCCTCAAGCTCCACATACAGGTCGCGGTGGATGGAGAGGATGGTGACCTTTATGTCTTTGGGGTCTATGCGACACAGCATGATCGTGTCGGCGCGGAAATTCTCGTCCTCGGAACCCCCGGCCTCCTCCGAGCGCTCCTCGTCCCGGTCGGCACCGAGCAGCAGGAGATAGAACGGCTCGTCGGGAGCGTTCTGCTTGAGCGAGGCGAGCAGGTCCTTGTCTTGGGTGGCCATGTTGTCGTTGATGCGCGAGACGTACAGCCCCACCGCTACGCCTGCAACGCAAAGGGCGATAAGGAGGCCTGCGACAATCCCAATAATCAGCTTGCGATGGGAGCGCCTGGCACGCTCGCCGGAATAGTATTCAACGGACTGTTCTCTGGATAGCGGATGGTTCTTGTGTGGCATAACGGATTCCGTTCTTCGTTTGCTGCTGCGTTGGTGCGTATCCCGCGCTTACAAGATTCTACTAGTGTTTTACCACTCTTCCCCGGAATCTTCCGGAGAACCTGACTCTTCGTTGCCCTCACTGGCGTTCTCGCCGCCCTCCGAGGAGTTTGACTCCTGGGGTTTGTTCGAATCCGACTCCTTGGGTGCCGAGCTGTCGGCGCCCACGGTACCGGCGACGCCCGACGTCGAGTCCTGCTCGCCCTCTCCCTCGTCGTAGGGTGGCAGACCCTGGTCGACGCGCATCATCATCTTCCTCCACTGGTCAACGAGGCACGCCTCGTACCAGGCTCCGTCGGCAAGCACGCCGTCGGTGGGCTCCATGCCCGTATAGATGTCGGTCTCCACGTTGAGCGTACGCATCTGGCTGGCAAGGTCGAGGATGTCGGGGATGGAGAGGTCGGTCGTCACGCTCTCGGCCAGGGTGGCCACGGTGGCCGCCATGGTGGCGGGATCGCTTGCGAGCACCTTCTTGATGATCTCCGAGAAGACCATGCGCTGGTTTGCCGCGCGGTAGCGGTCGCCGTCGCCGTACTTGTCGTACCCGTGACGGCAACGGCAGAGCAGGGCCGCGTCGGTGCCGTCGAGGGTCTGCACGCCCTCGGGCAGGTCGAGCCCCGTGTATTCGGGGTCGTATACGGGGACGGGCAGGTCCACGGTAACGCCGCCCACCTGATCGACGATGGAGATAAAGCGGTCGAGGTCGACCTCGGCGTAGTGGGAGATGGGCACATCCGCAAACTTGGACACGACCTCGGTGGCGTATGCGGCACCACCAAAGGCGTAGGAGGCGTTGATCTTCTGCAGACCGTGCTCGTCCATGTTGATTGCGGTGTCGCGATGGATGGACACCATCGTAACCTGCACGTTCTTGGGGTCGATCCGGCAGAGCATAATGGAGTCCGAGCGGTATGCGTGCTCGTCGTCGCCGTAGTGCTCGGTGTCCTCCACCCTGCCCTCGTCCTTGTCGACGCCAAGGAGCAGGAGGTAGAAGGGGTCACCTGCGTGGGTCTCCACAAGCTGCTCGCGCAGCTCGGTGGTCACGTTCTCGCTGAGCTTGGCGTTAATGTTGGCAACGTAGATTCCGCCCGCGGCGCCGACAACAAGGATGAGGACCAGCACGCAGATAATCGCAATGCGCACGCCATGCCTGCGCTCCGACGCCATGCGGCGATGGCGATAGTGCGCGACGTCGTTGTACTTGTCGACCCCGTTGTGGTTCTGGTCGATGCCCTCGGACACAATCGCCTCCGATGTTTCGAGCAGGCCTTCCGTTTGTTCCGCCTTCGTAACGCATGCACGGGATGGCCATATTTGGCGTACCATGGTTGCGTCACTAAACACCAATGATACACCCGTAGCCGTTTGCCCACATAAATGACGTATCATAATCGTGTGAGGGGGGGGCCTATGCTACAAGAGCACTCGGGGCAGCACGTGGTCGTGTTGGACTTTGGCGCCCAATACGGGCAACTCATCGCCAGACGCGTTCGCGACCTGCACGTTTACTCCGAAATCGTGCCATGCGACATCGAGGCCAAAGAGCTTGGGGCCATGCGGCCCTCCGCCATCATCCTGTCGGGCGGGCCTGCGAGCGTCTATGCGCAGGACGCACCGCGCGTTGACCCAGGCGTGTTTGAGCTGGGCGTTCCCGTGCTGGGCTTTTGCTATGGCCAGCAGATCATGGCGACCACGCTTGGCGGCGAGGTGGGCCATGTGGACAAGGGCGAGTACGGGCCGGCAACGCTCGTGCGCGACGGGGCGTCCATGCTTTTGGCCGACACGCCCGCCGAGCAGACCGTGTGGATGAGCCATCGCGATGCCGTTGTGCGAGTGCCGGAGGGGTTCCAGGTCACGGCGCATACCGGCACGTGCCCGGTCGCCGCCATGGAGTGCCCGCGCCTGCGGCTGTATGCCACGCAGTTCCATCCCGAGGTGCGCCACACGGCATATGGCAACAAGATGCTCGAGACGTTCCTCTTTGGCATCTGCGGGCTGGAGCCCTCGTGGACCATGGAGGGGGTCGTCGATTCGCTGGTGGCCGACATCCGTGCGCGGGTGGGGGAGCGGCGCGTGATCCTGGCGCTCAGCGGTGGCGTGGACTCGAGCGTGGTGGCGGCCCTCGTGCACCGTGCGGTGGACGATCAGCTTACCTGCGTGTTCGTGAACCACGGCATGCTGCGCAAGGGTGAGCCGGAGCTGGTGGAGGAGGTCTTCGGTCGTCAGTTCGACGTGCCGCTCGTACACGTGCGTGCCGAGCAGCGCTACGCGAAGCTGCTGGCCGGGGTGATCGACCCCGAGGAGAAGCGTCGCCGCATTGGTTCCGAGTTCTGGAAGATCTTCTTCGAGGAGGCGGCCAAGCTCGACGGCGTGGAGCTTTTGGCCCAGGGCACGATCTATCCCGACATCATAGAGAGCGGGGCGCGCAAGACGGGCGGCAAGGCGTCCACCATCAAGAGCCACCACAACCTGATCCCGTTCCCCGAGGGCGTGCACTTCGACCTCATCGAGCCGCTCGACCACTTCTTCAAGGACGAGGTCCGCGAGCTGGGTGTGGTGCTGGGTCTGCCCGAGGCAATGGTGTACCGCCAGCCGTTCCCGGGTCCGGGCCTGGCCATTCGCATCATCGGCGAGGTCACCACGCACAAGCTCGACGTGTTGCGCGATGCCGACGCCATCGTGCGCGAGGAGCTCGATGCCTACAACCTGCGGCTCTTTGAGCAGACCGGTGATCGCAACAGCGAGCACGCCTGCTGGCAGTACTTCGCAGCGCTGCCCGACATCCGCAGCGTGGGCGTTATGGGCGACGAGCGCACCTACGGCCGCACGGTGATCGTGCGCGCCGTGGAGAGCACCGATGCCATGACCGCCGATTGGGCCAAGCTGCCCTACGACGTGCTGGGGCGGATCTCGAGCCGCATTGTTGCCGAGGTCGCAGGGGTCAATCGTGTTGTCTACGACGTGACGCCCAAGCCTCCCGCGACGATTGAGTGGGAATAGCTCAGCACATTATCGTGAGGCTGATTTGACGGCGTATCTGGTGGGCTCTGGTCCATCTGGTGCGCCGTCTTGCGTTCTTGAACCTGTAAGCCAGTGGAGAGGCTGTCGGCTCGCTCCTTCAGGCATGATGCGTGTTTGTCCAGTTGAAGAGACCTGGTAAGGGTATCTTGCTCCGCTATACCCGAGCAGCCTCACGATAATGTGCTGATGACCAGCGCCAATGAGGCTGGTACTCACGGAGTCGCCCTAAAGGAGCGAAACCCATCCCGCTGGTACTCAAACGATACTCACGCAGGCAGATGGGCCAAACGACAGCAGTGGCAGGATTCTTTTCTGTCCGACGTGGTTGGTAGAATCAAAGCTGGTGATAGGACGGTGGCAAAGCAGGGTGATCTGCGTGAACGAAATCCAACAGATCGGTGCAGTATCGAGTACGGAAACACCGGCGACCTCATCGAAGACGCCAAGCTCATCATCGACTCTGCGCAGCGCAGCGCCCATCAGGCCGTCAACGTGGCGCTCGTGGTACGAAACTGGCTTCTGGGCAGGCGCATCGCCGAGGAGGAGCTGGGCGGGGACACGCGCCTGGAGCTATACGGTCGCAAGGTAGTGCCAATGCTGACCAAAGAGCTGACGGCAACCTACGGAAAGGGCTACACAAGAACGAGCTTGTACCAGTACGTTCAGTTCTACCGGATGTTCCCGGAGATTGTCCACGCAGCAAGTGGACAATCTCACGTTCTTCTCACTTGGACACACTATCGGGAACTCCTGCGTGTGCAAAACGACGAAGCCCGTGCGTGGTACGAGCGGGAAGCCGCTAGCCAGGGCTGGAGCGTCAAGCAGCTCTCCCGAAACATTTCCAGCCAGTACTGCGAACGCATGCTGTCGAGTGGTGTCGAGCTGAGCCAAAGTGAGGCTCTCTCCTCCAGCGCTTTGGAGAGGGCCGAGCGGCTCGCGTTCGTGAAGAGCCCCATGGTCATGGAGTTCCTTGGATTGCCAGCAGACCCTCACATCCACGAGTCTGACTTGGAAAGCTCCATACTGGACAACCTGCAGCAGTTCCTGCTCGAGCTGGGGAAGGGCTATGCCTTTGTAGCGCGACAGCAGCACATCCGCACCGAATGGGACGACTTCTACATCGACCTGGTCTTCTACAACTACATCCTGCGCTGCTTCGTGCTCATAGACCTCAAGACAAGCAGAATCACGCACCAGGACATGGGCCAGATGGACATGTATGTGCGCATGTACGACGAATTCAGGCGCAACGAGGGCGACAGTCCCACCTTGGGTATCGTTCTGTGCGCTGAGACCGACGAGGATATTGCCCGTTACTCCGTGATGCGTGGCAGCGAGCAGCTCTTTATGAGCAAGTACAAGCTCTACCTCCCCGACGAGGAGGAACTGCGCGCAGAAATTGAAGCCCAGAAACGCGTGTTTCTGGCGCAGCACGAAGATGATATGTAATTGACCAAAAGCTTCGACGGCTGGGAGTGGGCCGGGTACGGTGAGCCAAGCTATGAGGTGGCCTACGGCCCAAACGCACGACGCTCACGTTACTGCTTCCTTTGTCCGGAGAATCGGCCGTTGATCGAACGGAAAAGCGTCCGATTCGGACGGTCGATTCCGTGCCGAAGGCTGATTCGCGAGCGCGTATCCAAGGGTGATACGGAGTTGAGCAAGTTCTCGAAATCTTTTACCCCTCTGCCGAGACGCGCTCGACAGAGGGGTTCTCTTAGCCTCACGAATCCATTTCAAGCCCTTTTGAGCAAGTGAATGCCCCACCTCTTCCGTCGTCGACAGCCTGTTGCTCACGCAGTGCCCCTTACCCAGCGCAACAGCTCGGATACGCGCGGAGTCGCCTCCTTCAGCGCGACAAGGTAGAAGGTGACATGGGCGTCGGCGTCGGATAGGGGCACCTCGACGCGCCCTCTCGCATGGTTGCTGTTCTGCGGTGCGTCGGTCGTGAAGCAGAGCATGTCGGAGCTGTCGACGAGCTGGGTGAACACCTCGCGGTCCCTCTGCACGATGGAATGCACGTCGGGGATGCCCTGCTCGTAGACGTCCTTCCAGAAGCCGATGCCGTCCAGCACGAGGAACGTCTCGCCAGCGAGATCCGCGAAGGACACGTGCTTGCGCATCGCCAGCGGGTGCGCGGCCGGCACGGACACGAACAGGTTCTCCGTCATGAGGGGGATGCACTCGCAGTTCGGCAACGCGATCGGCTTGCGCATGATGGCGAGGTCGGCCGTGCGGTCGAACAGGCGCCGCTCCACCTCCGCGTCGGGGAGCACCTCGGGCGCCAGTATCGTGCCGGGGAAGCGCTCCACGGTGCGGGCCGTCAAGTTCCACACCGGCGCCGGCGCCACGGCGGCGACGCGCAGGGTGCGCTTCTTCCGGGCGTGCTCGTCGAGGGCGTCGCGCATGTGCTGCTCGGCGGCGAGCACGTCGCGTGCGCGCTCAACCGCGATGCGGCCGGCCTCGTTCAGGCGCGCGCTGTTGCGCGTGCGGTCGAACAGCTCGCACCCCAGATCGGCCTCGAGCCTCTGCATGGAGCGCGAGAGGGACGGCTGGGTGATGTGCGCGCGCTGCGCCGCGCCCGACATGGTGCCCGCCTCGTCAACGGCGACGAGCTGCCGCAATTGCTCCAGATCCATACTCGGTCCTTCCAGTATGCGTTTCGCGCATGGCATGTTTCGCATTAAGCATTGTACATCTGCTTCTTCACGGTGGAAACTATACGCAGGACAGAAACCGACTGGAAAGGACGACACCATGGAGTATGCGGAGCTTTCGAACGGGATGAAGATGCCGATGCTGGGGTACGGCGTCTTCCAGATCGACGACGAGACCACCGAGCGCTGCGTGGCCGACGCGTTGGCGGCAGGCTACCGCCTCGTCGACACGGCGCAGGCCTACATGAACGAACGCGGCGTGGGGGCAGCCATCGCCAAGGGCGGCGTCGCCCGCGAGGACATCTTCCTGGTGGACAAGGTGTGGGTGTCCAACTACGGCGAGGGCAGGACCTACGAGTCCATCAGGCGGTCGCTGGAGCTCCTCGGCCTCGACTACATCGACATGATGCTTCTTCACCAGCCATACAACGACTACTACGGTGCCTGGCGCGACATGGAGCGCGCGCTCGAAGAAGGCCTGGTGAAATCGATCGGCGTGAGCAACTTCGATGCGGTCCGCCTGCTCGACCTGTGCACGTTCGCGAAGGTTCCGCCCGCGCTCAACCAGGTGGAGACCCACGTGTTCTGGCAGCAGAAGCCCGCGCACGCCAACATGGAGAGCCTCGGCGTGCGGCACATGGCCTGGGGCCCCTTCGCCGAGGGCGCGAACGACTTCTTCCACAACCCGGTGCTCGCCGAGATCGGTGCGAAGTACGGCAAGGGCGTCGGCCAGGTCGCGCTGCGCCACCTGATCGACTCCGGTGTGGTGGTCATCCCCAAGTCCACGAAACCCGAGCGCATGGCCGAGAACATCGACGTGTTCGACTTCGAGCTCACGCCCGAGGACCACGCCGCCATCGACGCGCTCGACACCGGCCACTCCGTTTGCTACGACCACACCGACCTCACCGTGGTCGGCGGCCTGCTCGGTTTCATCAAGAGCACGATGTAGAAAATGCTTGAAACCTTGGGGGCCGCTACCAAGCGGCCCCTTGCTCTGGAAAGGAACCTTCATGAGAACGCTATTCATCAACGGCAGTCCCAACGCCGACGGCAACACGGCCGCTCTCGCGCGCGAGCTGCTGGCGGGCCGCGACTACGAGACCGTGCAGCTCGGCACGACCAAGGTGTACGACTACGGCCAGGACTTCGCCGATGACCAGTTCGACTCGGTCCTCGCGAAGATGCGCGCCGCCGACGCCATCGTCATGGGCTCGCCGGTGTACTGGCACGACCTTTCGGGCATGCTGCGCAACCTGCTCGACCGCTGCTACGGGCCTGTCCCCATGGGCGGCTTCTCGGGCAAGCGGCTGGTGGTCCTGTTCCAGGGCTCGGCGCCCACGCCCGACATGTTCGCGCGCGTCGAGTACACCATGAGCCGCTTCGCCGGGTACTACGGCATGGAGTACCTGGGCCTCGCCGGAAACGTCCGCGAGGCGCGTGAACTGGCAAAGAAACTCTAGGAATTCAGGGGAGGCGATTTGCATGGATCGGATTGAGATCAGCAGGAGGACGTTCGTCGGCACGGCCGGCACTTTGGCGGCGGGAGCGCTGCTCGCGCTCGCGGGGTGCGGGAACGGCGGGAGTTCTTCGGCGGCGGGCGGCGCCGGCACCGGAAGCGCTGCCTCGTCGGCATCGAGTACGTCAGCGAGCGCCGCAAGCGCTTCGTCGTCGGCGCCCGCATCGAAAAGCCTCATCGTGCTCTGGTCGTGGTCGGGCAACACGCTGAAGATGGCCGAGCGCGTGAGCGAGCTCTCGGGCGCGGAAATCTACCGCATCGAGGCGGCGGATCCCTACCCGGAGGACTACGACGCGTGCGCCGACCGGGCGAAGCAGAAGCAGGACGACGGAACCTACCCCGCGATCGCGAACCCCGTGGCGGACTGGGGAAGCTACGATACCGTCTTCATGGGATATCCCATCTGGTGGTACGAGTTGCCGATGATTGTGCAGGGATTCGTGAGAGACCACGACTGGACCGGCAAGACCGTCGTGCCCTTCAACAGCCACGAGGGCTCGGGCGACGGCGGCACCTACGACGACCTGCGCGAGATGACGGGCGCTACGGTGCTCGACGGCATCGCGATCCGGGGCGGCGATGTCTCCTCCTCGCTCGACAAGATCGACGAATGGTACGCCGGGCTTTCGCTTTGAAGAAATCGAACGGCCTACGCTTCAACCTCCGACGATCCTTCCATCGATGCGAGCAACGAGACCTACGACGGGTTCGAGCTCGATGACGTGCTGCGTGCGCCGAGCGGGGCGGAGATCCACTTCAGTGCGCACGTTCCCGAAAGTTACGATGGAACCCGCCCCTTCGGGCTGTTCGTCACCTTGCCCGGCTACGAGGGCCTGTACTTCCAGGGCGCGGGCGAGAACCTGCGTTGGGAGAAGTTCGGCCAGGAGGCGATTGCATACGACCGGGAGATGATCGTGCTCGCCCCGCAGCTCGACGACTGGGGCCAGACATCGGCAGGCAGGGCCATCGAGCTCGTCGAGCACTTCGTCGCCAACTACAACGTGGACCCTTCCCGCGTGTACATCGAGGGCTACTCGGGCGGCGGCGAGACGCTTTCGCTGGTGATGGGAATGCGTCCGGAGCTCTTCGCCGCCGCGCTCGCCGTGAGTTCGCAATGGGACGGCGACCTGGGTGCGCTCGTCGAGGCGCGGACGCCGCTCCGCCTCTTCACGGGGCGAGATGACAGCTACTACGGATCGGACTCGTTCGTCGAGACCGCAGAAGGGCTCCGCGAGCTATACCGGCAAAGCGGCAAGGGCGAGCAGGAAATTAATTCGCTTGTCGTGCTCGATATCAAGGAGGCAGACTACTTCGCGGAGCGCGGGTACGCGGACCAGCACGCTGGGGGCATGGCGGCGGCCACGGATTCCGAGGTGCTCCCATGGCTCTTCTCGCAGCGAAGGGAAAAATGATGAGAAAGTTGGTGATTCTGGCAATGGCGAGCCTCCTGGCTCTTTTCATATCCGGATGCGGGTCGTCGCAATCCGGCCACAATCCTGCACCCTTGTCGTCGGACCTGACGGCTGGCGTTGGCGCCCAGCCCTCGTCTGCGTCAACCTTGCCGCAGACGGGTTGGACCGAGGCGGTGCCGGCGGCGTACAAGCAGCCGTCCGAACGTCCGGGCAGCGTCGAGCGCCTGGACTACGATTCACTCGACTACGCTGGGGACGGTCACGCCGTAACCAAGGCCGCCTACGTGTACACGCCGTACGGATACGACGCGGACGACGAGGCGGTGCGCTACGACGTCGTCTACCTGATGCACGGGTGGGGCGGGCGCGCGGGCGAATACTTCGACTACCCCGGCACGAAGAACGTCTTCGACAACCTCATCGCGAACGGCGACATGCCGCCGGCCATCATCGTGCCGGCCACGTTCTACCACGACGGAAGCGGCACGGACTGGGGAGGGTCGGTAGCCGAGCTGCGCGCCTTCCACCAGGACTTCGAGAACCACCTGATGCCCGCCGTGGAGGGGCGCTACCGCACCTATGCGGACGGCACGGCGCCCGACGCGCTCAAGGCCGCGCGCGACCACCGGGCCTTCGGCGGCTTCTCGCTCGGCTCGGTGACCACGTGGCTGGAGCTCTGCCACGACTCCGACTACATCCGCTACTTCCTGCCCATGAGCGGGTCGTGCTGGTACTACGGCGGCTACGGCGACTTCCAGTTCGGGCGAAACGTCGACTTCATAGAGCAGCTGGTGGCCGACAACGGCCTGGACGAGCGGGGCTACTTCATCTACCATGCCGTCGGCACGGACGACACCGTGAAGAGCCAGAGTCTGGGAATGGCCGACGAGATGATGTCACGCGCTGCCTTCACCCCCGACCACTACGTGTTCTACCAGAAGGACGGCGGACGCCACGACCTGGACGCCGTGCAGGAGTACCTGTACAACGCGCTGCCGCATTTCTTCGGGGAGACAAAGGCCGATGCGGGCATAGAGAGCGGGGCGGGCGCCGCGCCCTCGGTTCCCGCGGCATACGCGCTGGACACGCCCATCGAGGACGTGGCGGGCGATCCGGCTTTCGGCGATAGGGGCAGGCTGATCTTCCCCGTGCAGCGCGGTTACATGAGCGGGGCCACGCTTGGGGAAATCGGCCTCACCTGGTACAACTGCATCGACCCCGACATGACCGCAGAGGTGTGCAACTACCTGCGCGACCGTGCCGGTGCGGGCGAGACGGTGTTCATCGACATCTACACGGATGCGGAGAAGGCCGCCGACCCCGCCAAGGCCGACACTGGACTCGTCTTCTTCAGAGGCGATGCAGGTGCTCGCACGGCCATCGTGAACGCGGGCGGCGGCTTCTCGTACGTGGGTGCGATGCACGACAGCTTCCCCCACTGCCTAGAGCTCTCGAAGCGCGGATTCAACGCCTTCGCGCTCATCTACCGTCCAGGCGCGCAGACTGCCTGCGATGACTTGGCGCGGGCTATCGCGTACCTGCACGAACACGCAGATGAACTCGGAATCAATATGGACGGCTACTCGCTCTGGGGCGGCTCTGCTGGCGCGCGCATGGCGGCATGGGTCGGCGCGTACGGCACCGGGGCATTCGGCGGGGCCGCCTATCCGCGGCCTGCGGCGTGCATGGTGAACTACACGGGGCTCTCCGAGGTTACGGGCGCCGAGCCGCCCACCTACAGCGCCGTGGGCACGGGTGACCGGATCGCCGACTGGCGCACCATGCAGGCGCGCATCGAGCACATTCAAGCGAATGGCACCGACGCACAGATCGAGGTGTTCGACGGCCTGCCGCACGGCTTCGGCCTGGGCACGGGCACGGCGGCGGAAGGCTGGTTCGACCGCGCCCTCGCATTTTGGGAACGGCAGCTATCGTAAAAGGGGAAAAGAGGAAGCCGTATCTCAAGGGCCCGGACGAGCTGGGCGTGTTCGCGACGCGCTCGCCTATGCGCCCCAACCCCATAGCCGTGTCCAGCGTGGGCGTCGCATACGTGGACGAGGCGACGGCGACGGTCGGGCTCCACTACATCGACGCGTACCCCGGTAGCCCAGTGCTGGATCTCAAGCCCTATACCCTAAGCGTCGACCGCATTGAGAGCCCGTCGGTGCCCGCGTGATGCGTCCACTGGCCCAGGTCGTACGAGGAGAGCGGGGGCTTCGACTGGGAGGCCGAGCTCAACTTCTAGACGTGGCTTAATAGGCTTGGAGCGCTTCCTTTCGCGAGGCCCCTGCCACGCGCGTGCAAGGCCTCCGCCAAGACGTGGGATATAGGGTTCAAAACCTGGCGACTATTCATCAAACAGATCGCTGTGCGTCCCCGTACGCACGAGCGTTAGCACCATGACCTCATCAGTGAGTTTGTAGATGAGCAGCCAGTCGGAGCGAATATGGCACTCCCAGTGCCCCACCCAGTTTCCTGAGAGCATGTGTGGCCTGCAGCGCTCGGGGAGGGGCTCGTCATTCGCAAGCGCCTCGATAACGGCGCGGAGCTCCTCCCTGGGGAGCCCGCGCAATATGGCCGCTTTGTAGTCCTTCTTGAATCTGGATGTCTGGCGTATCTCGCGCATGGTCAGGCGTCCAGGTCGGCGAAGAGCTCGTCGACGGTCGCAAAGCCTTGGGCCTCGGGGTCGGTCGCTATGCGATCCGCCTCGTGCATGGCGGCAGCTGTCACAGCGTTGGGCACGTCGCGGGTGGGTCGAAACGGCAAGCCCTGCATGCGCACCGCTTGGCGCAGGAATATGTTCACTGCGGTCGAGAAGTTCATGCCGAGTTCAGTGAAGAGCTGATCCGCCTCCTGCTTCAGTTGTGCGTCGGTGCGTATGCTCGTGGTCACTGTAGCCATTTTTGCCTCCTTTGTATTACATTAACTATACAATGTGATGCATTTTTGTCAAGGGTCTGACCGACTCTGGCTGTTCATTGCTCTGCTGTTCAAACCCATGCACGATTCGTACCAGATTCGTACCAGCAAGACCGCCAAGACGAGAGGAGTTGCAATTTCAAGCTTCTGACCTGCGGGATCGCATACGCGATTTGAAGGAAGGTTTTCATGCGTCTGTTGAGTGGGAGTAGGCAGAGCGCTCGAATGCTGAGGGGTGGGACGGCATCGTCGTTTGCGGACCTACTTGGTTGAGCGCTGGTGCCTAGCGGGTTTACCGGCCGATGCCGTAGACGCCACATTTGTCGGCAGGGCAGCCCCATTCGTGCTCCGAGCACCAACCGCCGGCGATGCCTTCGAGTTGCTCGTCGGGAATCTCCATACCCTCCTCCTTGGCGAGCTCGAACAGCTCCTCGGAGGAGCCGCATGCACGTGCCTTCTCCCGCAGCTCGGGAGACAAGTCGTTGATGTTCATTCCCTCTCCTTCCAGTCGTCGGGTGCTTCTTGACTATACCGACCCGCTTCCGACGGCGTTGCCGGCCGGCGGGTTTTCCGCGCGTCTCTCGACGACGAGCGCAGACATCCTATGCTCATATGTATTATACGCACGGCTTGTGCTCTTGTCTCGCGGTTTTCGAGCGTTCGCCGGCGAGAGCAGGGCGAAGCGCTCCATGCGCTCCAGAGTCGGCGATCTGGGCCCGATTCCGCACACTCGCGAGTGCGCACTTGGGCCATACGGGGCACGCGGCTCCGGCTGGCGGGGCCCGTGCCCACCGGGTCGCGCTGCCGCCCGCCCGCTATTCGCCCCAGTTGTGATCGTCGCATAATTTGCAGGTGTAGTCTCCGCAGCTTTCCCATCCGCCCGAAACTCCCTCGAGCTCGGAGTCAGAAAGCTCGTAGCCCTCCTCCTGGGCGAGCGCAATTATCTCCTCGGGCGTCTCGCAGCCCCTGAGCTTCGCCTTTACTGCCGGGTTCAGTTTCTCGGTGTCCATGCGACCTCCTATCATGTGGGACGTTGGATGCTTTTGCTTCGCCATCCTATTATACGCAGGTCGGGCGCCGGTCGTCTCAGCGGGATTCGCGCGTCTGGGCTGTTCGCGGCCGCGTTCGCGTAGAATTGACCGCAGCGATAATCCGGCTGGAAGGGGCGGACGTGGCCTTCGAGGATTTGAAGGACAACGAGATGGTCGGCATACTGTGGAGCGGGGGATGGGACTCGACGTTTCGCCTCCTTGAGCTCTCGCAGATAGAGGGGCTGTCCGTTCGCCCCATCTACGTGAGGGACCACGGACGGCCAGGCATGGCGCACGAGCTCGCCGCCATGCGTGAAATCCTGCCACGGGTCCGCGACATCGCGCGGGCCCGCGTGCTGGACGTGGACCTGTACGACCGGGGCGCGATATGCCGCGACTTCCCGAACGAGGGCATATCCGTTGCCTACGGCAGGCTCGCGGAGGAGTTCGGCCTGGGCTACCAGTACGAGGCGTTCGCGCTTCTGTGCGAGGGCCTTGGCATACGGGCCGAATGCGCCGTGGAGGACTCGCCGAGGAGCAAGGCGAAGAGGGCGATCGACGCCCAATGCCTGCTCGTGCCGTGCGACGAGGGCCCCTGCGGGCGCCTCCGCGTCGTCGCCAAGGGCGCGAGCTCGGATGCGGCGACGGTGCTCGGCCGGCTCGACTTCGGGATGCTGGACGTGAGCAAGGTCGAGGCGAAGCGCGTGGCGCAGGAATCGGGCTGGATGCCCGTCATGCGCAGGACCTGGTTCTGCCATGCGCCGGTGAACGGCAAGCCGTGCGGGACCTGCAACCCCTGCAAGGACGCGATGGCGGAGGGAATGAGGTGGCGCATGCCGCCGTCGTCGCGGCTGCGCTATCATGTATGTCGTCTGCGTTCGGTCACCGCCAAGCTGTGGCGGCCTCGAAACGGCTAGTGGCGAGTACGAAAAAGGCGGGCATGGAAGGAACTGCACCCGTGGACACGCGCGAGGCCATAAGCCGGGATGCGAACAGCTACGGCTCTGCTTCCTTCAATGCATCCACATCGCCGCCGTGGTCGGCCAGGATTGCGCGAGTCGCCTTCACGTTGCGCATGCCCGCCAGCTGAAGCCTGAAGTCGATCCGGTCGGATTCGCCTTGGGCTTTGAGCTCCGCGATCTCGCCGCGCAGCTGCTCGGCAGTCTCGTCGTTCTTGGCGGCCTCGGCCACCTGGGCCTCGAGCGCCGCGATCTTCTCGTCGCGCTCGGCGACGGCCTTCTCCCAGTCGGTGCCGCTCACCTGCGGCTGCTCTTGCGCCGCCTGCTGCTGCCCGAGGTCTTCCTGGGCTTGCGGCTCTTCCTTCGTCTTGCCGCCATGCGTATCGCCTGCCATATCGGCCCGCCTTTCGGTCATGGCCGACACAAGCAAATCGGCCCTCTAACACTGCGAACAGGTTAGAAGGCCGTCACAAAGTCACAGATTCCGTTGTCTTAGCTATCGGCAGTGCCCTTCTTGATATGGCAGTCAATGCCGTTCTTCTCGCAGAAATTTCGCACTTGCTCAGCGGCGCCACGGTAGTATGCCTCGAGGTCTTCGTAGGCGCTTGTGCGCTTGTCGTAGTGCACTCGCCCAAATACGATGCGATCCGTGAACTTCACCGCTTCGAGGATAGGATGCAGCTCCTGCTCGTGCACGTTCGGTGTCGGATAGGGCTCCATGCTCACCCACGTCTTGCAACCCGCATCGCTAAGCGCCTTAAGTGCGGCAAGCCTGTCAGCCAACGATGCAGCACCGGGCTCCATCTCCTCACGAAAGTCCTCATCCAAAGAGACGAGCGTTATGCCGTACTGGTTAATGTCAGAAAGTTTCGCAAGCTCAATCGGAAGAATACCCTTCGTCAGCACTACGCAGGGAATGCCGTACTCGTTAATCAGCTTGATAGCATCGATGCTCATCTTCCCGACTTCCGGATAACCGACCATGAACGGGTCGGTGGTAAAGCAGAGCTGCACGCGTTCAATCTCGCCTTTGTGCTTTGGCAGCTCCTTGCGGAGAAGGTCAAGCGTGTTGTCTACGATGAACGGCTGTAGCCATTCCTCGCGCGTCTTAACGCGACCGAAGCGGCGAGCCATGAGAAAGGCGTAGCAAGGGTATTGGCATCCATGCGAGCAACCCTGCACATGGTTCATCGCCCAGTCGCCATACTCGACCTTGGTCTGGTAAAGCATCGTCTTTCGGTCTATGTGGCCCAGCTGTCCCATCGTTCTCCAATAATGCCGTTTACCTGCAATTACTCGCCCTAAGCATATCGTCTCGTCACAAAGTTGAACTATCTATGCCAGGGAAAGTGAAGGTATCTCGTTTGAAATTTGTTTTGCCGACTTTTCCGTCTTTCCGAATCCTGCCGTCTTTAACCAACGGTCTAAGTACGTTGTCAATGAACTGCCCGTCCCTCATCATCGTGCGCTCAAGCAAATAGGTAGCTATGGCGCCATAACTAACCTCACTCTTGCCAGAAAAGGTCTCAAGGAGCATTTCTTGAGCGTCTGTCGCATAGCTTGCAGCAGTAACAGAATCGAGAAGCCCGGTATCAAAGAGGCTTGCTTGCACCGCCTGAGCTGGACGGGAGTTGCGGTGGTAAGCGGCACCGTGAAATACATCCCACAACGCATCTTTCAGTTTTGCCAATCCTGCTGGATGTGGGGAAACGAAGATAATCTGGTAGAGCTCACGATTCGACATGATGCGGAATGGATAGCTAAAGACGTACTTCATCGAGCCGACGCGCAGCGCATCAGCAATTGCATCTCCCGCATCTGCGTTAGTCGGTATATCGAGGCCGTCAAAACACTTGACAATACGCTGCACGCGTTCCTCATCGCCGTTTCGGTTCAGATCGCTGGAGAAGTAGTTGAATAAGAGCTCACAGTATCTAGTACTGATGAATTCGCGCAATGGTCCGTAGTGCACTGTGCCCATATCGTACGGGTCGACAAACAACAGCACTGCGTTGCCGGGACCATAAGGCACCTTATTAGTGGTAGCCGCCTCGTGCAAGAATGCGTTGACGTCCATATTCGCATACACGATTGCCACATTTGCGCACTCGTCAGGGATGAAGGAACCGCATATCTTTACACACGCTTCCAGTCGTGCCTGGTCGATCTCATTGATATAGAGGCGGAAAGTGATTCCGGGATGCTCCTTGGCAAAGCGGCCGAAAAGCTTTGCGACTTCGGCGGCTGTGCACAGGTCACCATCCTTATAAATGCCAGCGTTAGCCATAGCGTCAATAAATGTAATGCTCTTGGTGTTTGGGTTGGTGACCCAGACCCAGAGCCATTTTTCGACATATGACCTGACGTACTCGACCTTCTTCGTCGTCTGTTCCTTCTTGGAATCAAGAATCTTAGGATCTATGCCCAATTGCTCAATGACGCTCGTGTCACCCATTCGCCCCTGCTTCTCCCTACACGCTCACCGTGTGGTATGTAGTCCGCACGTCGTATTCCACATCTACCTGCAGCGCCGCGAAGTGCCGCCTCGCACACCGGATCTTGGTTCGTTCGGCATCGCTAACGCGGATGTTGTTGTTCCCGCCACCCTTGGTCTCCACGACGAAGTAGACGCGGCGCTCGCCGTCCTCCTCGACCACATACGCCCAGTCGGGGTTGTAGCTGCCCAGAGGCGTGTCTATCTTGAACTTGCTCGGAAGCTTCGTGAATACGCGCACCTCCTCGGCAAGGTCGAGCTCCACCGCAAAGGGTTGCTCAACGGTAGAAGAGTCGTACACGACGTAGCTGTACAGGCTCTTGCCGCTCTTCGGACGCCACGCGTTCTGTCCTAGATAAGCCTTCAGCTCGCCAGGGTCGAGGTCCTCCATCGTGTACCAGTCCTCGTCGGGCAGCTTCGTGTACTTGATGCCCTCCGCGATGGTCTCGCCCTTGGCCTTCTCTATCTTCTGGGCAACTTGCGCGAGGAACGTGGCCGGATCCACCTCGAACTCGTCGTAGCGTCCGCACTCCTCAAGGATGCGCTTCAAGGTCGCGCGGGTGAGTCCCACGGCGTCCTGCAGTTCGGCGATGGGGTCGGGCAGGTCGTATACGCGAGCTCCGCCCGTCTTCACGATGGACGTGCCGGTCGCGGTGGCGTCAATCCCAGCGTCTCCGACGGCCAGGTCAGCCCTGGTCGAGAGCACTTCGAGCGGCTTCACCTTCGGCATGCCCTTGATGAGCTCCACGGCGTCGGCGATTAGCTTCTCCGAGTCAACGTCCACCTCGAAGCGCGTACGCCTGCGTATGCGCTCCCATAGCTCTTGGAAGGCGGGATTGTCGGTGACGTCCTTCTGGAGCTCCACCTCCACCTCGGTTGCCTTGTCGCGAATCTGCAGCTTCTGGGCCTTGTGGAGGATGATGTCCTCCACTTGCGACTGCGCTGCCTCAAGACCTGCGGGCATCTCCACACAGCCCTTCTCGGCGGCCTCCTTCAGCTCGGGCGTGATGTTGCCCTTCTTGTCCACGAGCCCTTTGGCGACAAAGCTCTGGTAAACTTCGGCGCTCTGCTCGAAGCCCAGCTTCACCTCCTGGCCGTCATCCAGCTCGATGGTCACCTTCGTGAACGACTCGGGCGTCAGCACGCCAAACTTCAGCCCGTCGCGCTCGAACTCGGTCTGGAGCCCGCTCGCGAAGGCGTCGTAGCTCTCGTTGGCGATGACGGTGAGCACGTTGGCGTCCTCGTCGTAGCAGCGCTCGCCGCTCTGGTCCACGCACAGGCGAAGCCCGCGCCCGACCTTCTGGCGCTTGGTCATGGTGTCCTTGGTCTCCACCAGCGTGCATATCTGGAACACGTTGGGGTTGTCCCAGCCCTCCTTGAGCGCCGAGTGGCTCCAGATGAACTGGATGCGCTTCTTCGCACGCGTCTCCTCGTCGTCGCCGTCGGAGGGAAATGAGATGAGCGTCTCCCTCTCGCGCATGATGGTCTCGAAGGTCGATATGTCCGCCTTGGTGCTGGCGGCCCTGGAGGTGTTCTTGATGCGCCCCTTGCCGTCCTGCGCGAAGTAGCCCGAGTGCACGGCCGTGGCGTCGGTGTCGAGCGTGATCCCCGCCTTGGCGTACCTCTTCTGCCAGCGTGGGCTCGCGACGGCGTCCGCGTACTCCTGCTCGAACATCTCGGCGTATTCGCCGTTACGCACCGGGTCGTACAGGCGGTACTTCTCCACCTTGTCGATGAAAAAGAGTGAGAGGACCTTGATACCGCGCGGCGCGAGCTCGAGCTGGCGCTGCAGGTGGTCCTCGATTGTGCGGCGAATCTGGGCGCGCTTGATGGCCTCCTCAGCCACGTCGCCCACGGCCTGCCCCTTCTCGAGCCACTCGCCGTTCTGGAACTCGATCCACTCGTCCTCGTCGGCTGCCGAGATGTTGCTCACGATCCATCCCGCCTCGTAGTCGCTGTTCTCGCCGCTCTTGTCGTAGAGCGAGTCGTGCGTGCGCACGGTCACGGCCTTGCGCTTCTGAGATCCGTCCTTCTGGCGCACGTCGATGGTTAGCCGCGCCGTTATCGATCCCGGCGTTTTGCCCATCTTGGTGGAGTCCAGGCGCACGTACGCGCCGTTCAGGTCGGCCTGTGCGAGCACCGAGTCAACGCAGATGCCCTTCACGAGCCCCTGCTGGAAGGCGTCCACCGGAGTGAGGCGGTACACCTTGTTGTAGCCCTCCTTGTGCGTGGCCGAGTAGCGCAGCACGAAGAGTGGGTTCAGGCTGCGGATGGCGGCCTTCGCCTTGGCGGTGTTGTCAACGCTCTGGGGCTCGTCGATGATGACGATGGGATTGCAAGCGGCGACGACCTCGCGAGGCGACCGTCCACCGATGAGCCGCTCGCTCGGGCGGTGGAAGAGTGAACTCGACTCCATGTTGCCGTCGTTGGAGTAGTCGCGGTTGAACGCCTGGATGTTGATGATCATCACCTGGATGGAGCTCGACGTGGCGAAGTTGCCGACGGGCCCCATGTCCTTGCTGTCGTAGACGAACACGTCCATCGGTGCGTTATCGTAAAGCGTAGCAAAGTGCTTGCGCGTGCTGCGGAAGCTCTTGAGAACGCCCTCGCGGATGGCCACGCTCGGAACCACGATAAGGAACTTTGTGGTGCCGTATTTCTTGTTCAGCTCGAAGATGGTGCGCGTGTACACGTAGGTCTTGCCCGTACCTGTCTCCATCTCGATGGTGAAGTCGCGAAGCTTCCCATCAGTCATAACGGCGGTGGCGGGAAGGCTGTTCTCCTCCTGGATGTCGTGAAGGTTCTCCAGCAACTGGTTTGCAGAAAGACGCAGGCCGTTGGCGTGTCCCACGGAAAGCACTTGGCCCTCCATCAGCGTGCCGGCGGCGCCCACCTCGGCTGTGAATTCGCTACGCAGGAACTCCTGCCCGCGGAACAGGTCGGTGATGGCCTCAACGGCCTCCACCTGGTGCTTTTGGTCGGCGGAGTACTTGAGCTCTAGGGTCGCCATGGCTACACCGTCCTCAGCTCGACCTCGCGGCCAGTCTTCTCCTCCACGCGCTTGAACGCCTGCACGGCGTTGAGCTTGGTGGTGTCGTCGAGGATACGGTCGAGCATAAGCACGCGCCTTGGCTCCATGTCGGCTATTGCGTCAAGCACTTGCATGTTCAGGCCATCGGCCAAGCAGCAGACGAGCTCGCCATAGGCAACCGAGTAGCAGGGATAGCCCGCCGCCTCCACCTTCTCGATGGGGAGGGTCAGCTCCAGGCCCCATTTGAGCATCATCTCGAAGATGATGTCCTCGTCACTGCGGTCAGGCTTGACCACGTCAAGCAACAGCTCGCCGGGCTTCGGACGCTCGATGCCGCTCTCGTCGAGCTTGAGTACGCGGAAGCCAACGTCGGGAGCTTTTTTCGGTTCCTCTCCGAGCCGAAGCTGCCTATTACCTTCTTCGATCTCGGCAAGGATATTCGAGCCAGCACGCCTTATACGTTCTTTTCCAATTTCACAAAGGTTCTCGTATCCTGCTTCGCGGGCTATTGAACCTTCGTCAGTCTCTTCTGGAAGCTGCACAGAAATCATGTGACGAGTTCCACCGTCAGTTGCATTGAGCTTCATAATAGCTTCTGCCGAAGCGGCTGATCCTGAAAAGAAATCCATATAGATGCCGTCGGTAGCTTTACTTGAGTTCATAAGCACTTCGAGGATACTAGTGGGCTTTGGATAAGAAAAGAAACTCTTCCCTTCGAACAGTCTTTCGACTTCGATACCACCATCGCTTTTGAGGCTAAGAATTGAACGTAGAAGCATGTCGGAGACATCACTCAGGTATTTGATAGAGCTGGGTTGTGTGTTCTCATCTGCCGCAAACCATATTGCACCCTGAACTACGCTGCCATCATGCCGCTTGTAGGTCGGACCTTCTGCGAGCTGGGCATCAAACGTCTCTTTCTTCCAACGCCATCCACGATCAGGTACTTTAACCGGAACGCCAGTAATTGGATGAAGGACGTCGTATCTCGGGCCAAAAGTATTCGCATTTGGCCAACTCATATTAATTTTTCCCCATGGTCTGTAATTGTCATCAAGGCAGTTATAAAGAGTAATTGCACGATCGTATTCTTTTTCGCTATAGAAAGCTTTAAGCCGTCTTTCTGCTTCGGGAATTGGAATGCCTTGCTGCTTCATGTCGGCCAACAATGCTTCAATTTCTTCGAGACCATCTTTACGCATCGTTAACTGATACTCGAGTGGATTCCTTGAGTAAATAAGGATGTACTCGTGAATGTTTCCAAGTCCCTTGTTGTCGTTCTTCGGAACACGCTTATTCCAAACGACTGTACCGACAAAATTTACCTCTCCAAATATCTCATCGGCGATTATTCGCAAGTTTCTTTGTTCAATTTCATCGATGCTTATCAGGAGGATACCGTCATCGGCGAGAAGTTCGCGAGCAAGTCTAAGTCGTGGGTATATCATCGAACACCATTTTGAGTGGAATCGTCCACTCGTATCAGAATTCGATTGTCTATCAGATCCCGTTTGTGTTCTGTAGTTCGCAATGGTATCGGCAAAGCTGTCCTCATATACAAAGTCTTTTCCCGTGTTGTACGGGGGATCAATGTAGATCAGCTTCACATGGCCATGATATGAGTGCTGTAGCAGCTTAAGAACCTCGAGGTTGTCGCCCTCGATGTATAGGTTTTCGGTCATATCCCAGTTGACGCTCTCCTCGGGGCAGGGACGCAGCGTAGCCGTGCTCGGGGTTTGGCTCTGACGGATAGCGTCGGTCTTGCCGGGCCAGGTGAAGGCGTACCGCTCGGTACCCTCGTCGACTTCGTCGCCCAACACCAGGCGCAGCTTGTCGAAGTCGATGCCGCCTTCAGTGGCGACCTCTGGCAGTAGTTGTTTGATCTGCTCGATGCGCTCCGCCACCAAGTCGGCGCTCGTCAGCTCCATCTTCTCGAACTCGGCCATCTCTATTCCTCGCTTCCCGGATTCTCGGTTTCCGAAGTCGAATTGTCGTTGAGCCCTTCGATGAACTCGCGCTCAGCCATCTCGACCTGCCGCCTGATCTGCTCGTCGGAGGGCAGGTACCGCGATGCGTCGTCGTTCTCGATGTTCTTGTACGTCGCTACGCCCATCGGGGTGTCAATGCCCCTAAACGCCCACTGCACCTCAGTCTGGTCTTTGCTCTTGCATACCAAGAGACCGATGGTCGGGTTTTCGTCCTCGGTCTTCAGCAGCTCGTCCACGGCGTTCACGTAGAAGTTCAGCTTCCCGGCAAACTCTGGCTCGAACGCCCGAGCTTTCAGTTCGAGCACCACGTAGCATTTCAGGCGTATGTGGTAGAACAGCATGTCTATCTTGCGCGTCTTCCCAGAGACGATGATTTCCTTCTGCCTGCCGACGAACGCGAAGCCCGTGCCGAGTTCCAGAAGGAAACGCGTTATATTCTGCTCGAGGGCGACCTCCAGGTCATGCTCGTCATACGCCTTGGGCAGCGCGACGAATCCCAGGTCGTAGGTGTCCTTGGTGATCGCTTGGGCAAGCCTGCCCTGCACGGACGGCAGCGTTTCGGCGAAGTTCGTCTGGGCAGCGCCGCTTTCGCCATATAGGTTGCCGTCGATGGCGTTCTGAAGCGCGCTGCGGCTCCATCCTTCTTGCACCGTTCGCTCGATATAGAACGCGGCCTCCTCCACACTCTTGCAGTGGGTGATTATCTCGACGTGATGGCGCCAGGGAACGTAGGCGAAGATCTGCGGGAACGGCATCGCCTCCGTTTCTGCACCAGCCTGGTGCAGAAACTCGGAATGCGGCGCGTTGGCCACCTGGGCAAGCTGCACGGCCGACGTGGACGCCATTTCTGCACCAATCTGGTGCAGTTTTTCCTGCATGTCACCAGCGGCGTAGAACTGGTACCAACGCTTCATATACCAGAGGTTCCTTGTCGAGAAGCCTTTGGCGTCCGGGAACTCGCTCTGCAAATCGAGGCTCACCTGCTCGACGACGCCAGACCCCCAGCGTTCCGCGGCCTTCCGCACGACGAGGTCCCGGCCAAGCTCCCAGTTGAACAGGAGCTGCTCGGAGTTCACCTTCGCCGCTGCCCTCACCTGCGCGCCGCGATAGCGTCGCTTGATGTCGCGAATCCAGTCGGCGTACTCGGCGTCCAATGTCACGTCGTGCGACCTGACCATGCGCGGTACCTTCCCGTCGTTTCGGGACTCAGGATCATCGGCCATGGCACAGCTCCTTTATCTCGCTCGCGATGCCGTCGCGCACGCGCTCGGCCTTCTTCAGCTCCATGCGCAGACGCGAAGACTCCGCAAGGGTGGTCTCCTTGTCACGATACCTTGAGCGCAGGACATTAATCCCAGACCGTGCGTCCCTCAGGCGGGACAGCAGAGCCATCAGTTGCGGCGTGTCGGCATCCTTGCATCGCGGGTACTCGCCGATGCTTCCAATCGCCGCGGCCTTTGCCGTGCGGTCGCAGAGCGCGTTTACGTAAGCCAGCAGGTCGGATTGCGGCAGCGCGTTGTGGCGGATGTCGGCAAGGTAGTCGGCGTATGTCTGCTCGGTTGGGTCGAACAAGCGGGCCGTCTCGGTGCGCTCGACCACGACCGCGCCCTTCTCGGCCAGGCTCTTGCGCTTGAGCGACACGGACACGCCAACCTTGCCGTCCGGTTCCTCAAAGAGTAGGACGACCGGGTTGGGGAACACCTTGTGCAACACGGCTGCAAGCTCGCCGAAGCCGCCAGAGCGCACCAGCTCGCAGCTCAGGTATATCACGCTGCCGATCTCATGCTCATCATCCGAGACGGGGGCGATGCGCGCCGTCGCCCGCTGGATGGTTGCGACGTGCGTCAGGCGCGAATACTGCTTGAGCAGCTTCTCCTCGGCCTTGGTGAGGCCGCCCTGCGAGGTGAGCACCGTCTTCGGTATGGTCTTGCCGCCTGCGAGCGTGGCGCCCGGAAGGCTCAATGTCGTTACCCAGTCCATGCGCATCACCTCAACACCACGAAGCTTACGAGCGAGTAGTCGTCGAAGGCGAGCGTCGTGCCGGTACCGACCTCGCCCAGGCTGAAGAGCGATTCCATGCCCTTGTCGGCCTGCACGCCGGACACCTGGCTCACCGCCGCGTCGAGCAGCTCGGTGTACGCGCCCATGCTCGTGCCGTCGCGGGTCTGGCGGTTGAACTGCCGGCAGAGCTCCATCACGGGCACGCTCTGCCCAGCGCACGCCGCGCGCATGATGTCGAGCGCCGCCTTCGGGTTGGTGTGGGTTCCGCGTACCTCACCGAAATCGGTCACGTAGACCAGGTGGAACGGCCACGTCGGGTTGCCGTCCTTCGGGTTCGCGTCCTCGTCGTTGGCCTTCAGGCAGAAGACGACGCCCGGCTCCACGCTGTCCGCCAGCGTGTCAGGTATCTCGGCGACGGCGTGCAGACCGCACGGGCTGCCTTCGAGCAGTCCGGGGTGCGCCTTGGCGTAGCGTTCCAGCTCCACGCGGAAATCGTCGTACGCAAGGTCGGTGATGGAAATGCCGCCCGATATGTCCTCAAGGTCCATGACCTCGCGCTGCAGCTGCTCCAGCTGGCTGCGGCGGTACTTCAGGTCGTTCATCTCGTCGGCAGCCTTGCCCTCGAGCACGTTCTCCTCGCCGGTGGCCGACGTGTCGAGCAGCACCATGCGGCCCTTCACGCGCCCTTCGAGCTGGATGTACTCGTCGAGCTCGATGTCGGGCCAGAAGTTCACGAGCTGCACGCACGTGTTGTCGCTGCCGAGTCGGTCCACACGGCCGAAACGCTGGATGATGCGCACCGGGTTCCAGTGGATGTCGTAGTTCACCAGGCAGTCGCAGTCCTGAAGGTTCTGGCCCTCGGAGATGCAGTCGGTGGCGAACACGACGTCTATCTCGCCCTGCTTTCGCTCGCGCTCCGATATCTCCTTGCTCTTCGGCGAGAAGCGTCCCAGGACGGCGTCGAAGGTCGTGCGCTTGAGCCTCACGGTGGCGGCCGTCCCCTTCGCGCCGGTGACGAGTGCCGACTCCATGCCGTACGTCTTCTTGAGGTACGGGCTCAGCTGCTCGTAGAGGTAGCGTGCCGTGTCGGCGAACGCGCTGAATATGAGCAGCTTGCGGTTGCCGGGGTTGTACGGGTGCGCCACCTTCTGGTCGATGAAGCGCCTAAGCTCGGCCAGCTTCTCGTCGCGCTCGGGCGTCACCTCGTTGGCGTAGTAGAGCAGCTCCTCAAGCGTCTTGGTGTCGTACTCAAGCTCCTGCCGCACACGGATCGCGTCCACGTCGCGCAGGTCCACGCGCACCTTGCCGCCCGCCTCGAACTCCTCGGCGTCGTCATCGTCGTCGAAGCCCTCGGCCAGCTCGTCGGCCTCGTAGGCGGCGTTCGTGCCCAGGTTGTCCAGCTGGTCGAGCAACGACCGTGCGCCGCCCAACACGCGCTCGAGCGTTATCCGGAAGCTGTTGATGGAGCTCTCCATGCGCTTGAGCAGGTTCACGCGCATCAGGTTCGCCACGGCGTGCGTGCGGTTCACCTGGCTCTCGAAGTCGTTGCCCCACGTGTCGGCGTAGCGGTCGGCGTACTTCTTCTGCCTGCCCGGCATCACGTAGGAGAGCAGCTGGTACTGCGCGAAGGAGAGCGAGGCGATCAGGTCGTTCATGTCGGCGATGCTCGGCAGCTCGTCCTGCGTGTCGAAGCGCGGGTGCAGTGATATCGGCTTGAGGCGCGTCGGGAAGGTGGCCGTCTCGTCGCGGTAGTACTTGGCTATGTGCTTGCGCGAGCGGGCGATGGTGAGGATGTCGAGCAGCTTGAAGTAGTCGGCGTTCACCGACGCGACGAACCTCTCGGTCGTGCGCAGCTCATCCGGTAGCTCGCTCCACTCGCCGAACCGCTGCTGGGCCAGTCGGCACACGGCCGTGATGGAGCCGATGCCGTCGGTCTCGGCCAGGTAGGCGTCGTCGCCCTCGGTGATTATCTCGATCTGGTTGCGCAGGTCGAGGAGCTTGTTGTTCACGGGCGTCGCCGAGAGCATCAGCACCTTGGTGCGCACGCCCGCGCGGATGATGTCCTGCATGAGGCGGTCGTAGCGGCTGTGCTGCGTGCGGTCGGTCGGCTTGTTGCGGAAGTTGTGCGACTCGTCGATGACGATGAGGTCGTAGTTGCCCCAGCGGAGCGTCTCCAGGTTGATGTCGCCCGAGAAGCCCGTGTAGCGGGAGAGGTCCGTGTGGTTGAGCACGTCGAAGTTGAGCCGGTCGTCCACGAGCGGGTTGCGCTCGTCGTTTCCCGTGTACAGCGTCCAGTTCTCGCGGAGGCGCTTCGGGCACAGCACCAGCACGCGGTCGTTGCGCTCCTGGTAGTACTTGATGACGGCCAGCGCCTCGAAGGTCTTGCCCAGGCCGACCGAGTCAGCGATGATGCAGCCCTTGTACTTCTCCAGCTTGCGGATAGCGCCCACGACGGCATCGCGCTGGAAGTCGTAGAGCTTGTTCCACACAGCTGAGTCGGTGAAAGAAAGCCCCGGCTTGATGGGGTCGGTCTCCTCCATGTCCGCCATGAAGTCGCGGAACACGTGGAAGAGCGTCAGGAAGTACACGAATTCGGGCGCGTTCTCGCGGTAGAGCGTGCCGATCTGCTCGGCGACCTGCTCGGTCACGTCGGCCACCATGGAAGGGTTGTCCCAGATGCCGTCGAACATCGCTTTCAGACCCTGCGCCTCGGCAGCGCCCGAATACGAGCCGTAGCCGCCTACGACGCCCGCCTTGCGCTCGTAGCCGAGCCCTTCGAGCGTGAAGGGAAGGTTGAAGCCTTGGAAGCCATCTGCGGTACCATCAGCATGCGAAAGGTGGTACACGGAGCCCGACTGCACCATACCGCGCGAGCGTGCGGAGCGGAAGGACGCCTTGCTGCGGACCCACTCGGCGCACTCGTGCGCAAGCGCCCGTTGGTTCAGGTTGTTGCGAAGCGTCAGCTCAAGGCCCGTGCCGCCGATTCCGCGCTCGCGTCCGCGCTTCGAGAGCACGAACTCCTTCGGCTCCTTCAGCTCGGCCATCTGCTCCACGAAGGTCGGCTCGTCGAAGAGAAAGCGCAGCTCGTCAACTTGAAGAAGCTCGTCCTTCAGCTCGCCGAAAGCGAACACGGTGAAATACGAGCTGATGATGGAAAGCCTGTCACCTGTGGAAATCGCCGAACGAAGCTTATCGCCCAACGCGTTTATGCCCTCGTTGCTGAGAAATTCCATCTACAACGCCATCCCATGCTTCTTCAGGTAGGCGTCGTATGCGTCGCCTTCGAGTATCTTGTCGTAGCTGCCGCTCACCGTATGGATCTTGGCGGTGTTGCTTATTCCCGTGAGGAAGTCCCTGAAATCAGGATTTATGCTCGAAAGCCTGTCCACCGTCGACCAGTCGAGCGCATCGTGCGTCTGCGCCTGGAAGAGGATCTCGCTCTGCTCGGCATGCTCGATATCGAGCCGTATGACGCCGATACCGAAGGCGTTGGAAAGACGCTGTAGGTCATCGAGAAAGTCCGAGTCGCTCGATATCGACGGAGCCACGAGGTATCCCTCATTTGCCCAGCTTGAATTCGAGACAGCCTGGAAGAAGTATTCGCGAAGGTGGCTGGTGGTCAGGCTCTTCTTCAGCTCAAAGGAGAAGATGCGGTACGGGTTTACGCGGAGAGTGTCCTGTAGCTGTATGGTGCTCGCCTCGAAATCTTTGAACGGGAAGTAGACGCCTACCATGTCCGGATGCGTCCACATATCGGCGTTCTTCGACTTTTTCGACGACTTCTCCTGATAGATGGTCTTGGCGTAGCAGCGGAAATGCGGGTCACTGCGCACGTAGGTCGCCAGAAGCGGGTGAAGGTCGCGCTCTCCCCATTGCGCCTTGGGTACTTTCGTTGTGGTCGCCGGCTTGTCGTCACCGTCGCTCACGTCGTCGCTCGCCATCTCCAGCTGAACGTCGCCGTAGCTCAACGATTTGAGCCCGAAGAGAACAGGATGCTTGCTGAGCTGAACGAATACAGAGTCGGCACCATCCTTTATGTCCGTGTAGAGCTGTGCTTGTATAGAGCGCCAGGGAGTCTTTCCCTTCGAGCCGACCTTCGCTGCGATGTTGAGAGCATTGGCCTCATCCCATATCTGTTCTGCGCTCATCGGCCTCTCAGTTGATTGCAGGACGTCTCGGGCTAAATCGCGGAAGCTGTATCCGATCATCGTGCGCTCCCTTCGCTGGAAAGCTTGTCCATGAGGCACATGCGCAAGTATGCGGAGAAGCTCATGCCAGACAGCTTCGCCTCCTCGGCAGCTGCGTCGCGCAGGTTGTCGGGAATCCGGATGGTGGTCGAATGCATGTCACCGCCCGAAAGAAATGTCTGGATTTCGGTTCGGTCAGCGCCACGGTCGACAAGCTCGCGATACGTCAAGGGAACCCCCTTAAGGACATGTGCGTTACAAATGAATACATTCTATCACCAACAGGGGTAGCCACTATTCCAACCCCGCAACGCCTCTGTGAGTCGTTCGCTTAGGTCGATAGCTGTGCTTAGTTCACGCACAACGCTTCTGTGCTTGTGACTCTTCAGATTTATTTGCCGCCATCCCTGGCTGCTGGCCTGGCCGTGCGCTACCAACCTCGGGTTGTCCGCAGCCCGGCCGCCCGCGCTCCAGGTGTGCGCTCGGGCCGTTCGTGCCACACGCCGTCCATGGCGCAGGAAGTCAACCGTTACGGCCGCGCAGGGCAAGGGCGCGCGTCTTCACCACGGCTGCGCCAGTCCGCTTCGCGGTCTGGCTCCGCATGGTCGGGTTCAGCCACGCGCCCTTGCCCTGCGCGGCCTACTGCGAGTCGGTACACGCCATGGCCGCCGTGCGTCACGCCCGGCCAGCGGCGCACACCCTACGCGTGCTCGTCCGGTCTGCTGCGTTATCCGGGCTGTCCGCGTACGTCCAGTCCATCAGCCAGCGCGGGCGGCAAAGGTGCCGTCAGTCAACGGGAGCGGGTTTTTCTCCGACCTCCGCAGCGCGGGTGCGGGCAGTCGGCTCGTCCTCCCCGTACCAGCGCATGCGGTATTCCCAGGCAGACATCGTGACTCCCACCTCGCGCATGTCCTGCTCGCGGTCGAGGGCATCCGACAAGAACACCCCTATCTTCGAGAGGCTGATCTCGTTGATAAGAGCGTCGAAGGTGAGGTCCACCTCCTGGACTGCGTCGACAGCGTCCGCGAAATAGGCATGGTGAAGTTTCCACTCATGTCACAACGTGTCTTGTACCATAAAATGTGAGGAAACAACCCACGCAAGCAGCGCGAAGCCAAGCGCTTCGCGGCGCATTTGCCTTTGAAGGCAGGACCAAACGATGAAGCTCACGATGCTCGGAACCGGAAACGCGCTCGTCACCGAGTGCTACAACACCTGCTTCGTACTGGACGACGACGGGCAATGCCTCATGGTGGACGGCGGGGGCGGAAGTGCCATCCTCGCGCAGCTCAAGCATGCGGGCTACGACTGGATGGACATGCGCCATATCTTTGTAACCCACAAGCACGTGGACCACCTGCTCGGCATCGTCTGGATGGTGCGCATGATCTGCCAGTTCATGGAGCACGGCAAATACCAGGGCGAGGCGTGGATCTACTCACATGCTGAGGTGCTGGGACTCCTTCGCGACTTGGCGGGCAAGCTCCTGCGGGCCCAAGAGGTGCGGCACATTGACGAGCGACTGCACTTTGTAGAGCTGTCCGACGGGCACAAGCTGGACCTCATCGGACATGCGACCACGTTCTTCGACATCGGTTCGACCAAGGCGAGGCAGTTCGGCTTCTCGATGGAGCTGGACGGTGGCCGCAGGCTCGTCTGCTGCGGCGACGAGCCGCTCTCTAACGCCGGCCGCCCGTACGCGCAAGGCGCCGAGTGGATGCTCCATGAGGCTTTCTGCCTCTTCTCCCAGGCAGACGTGTTCGACCCCTACGAGAAGCACCACTCCACGGTCAAGGACGCCTGCGAGCTTGCCGAAGATCTCGGCGTGAGGAACCTGCTGCTCTACCACACCGAGGACCGCAACATCGCGCGGCGCAGAGAGCTCTACGCCGCCGAGGGCCAGCCGTGCTTCTCGGGGAGGCTGTGGATTCCCGACGACCTGGAGTCCATCGAGCTGTAGCGTGGGTCAGGCGCCGATAAGGGCGAGAAGAGCCAACGTCACCAAGGCGCACACCAGCAGCCGCTTGAGCTCGAAAATGGCGAGAAGGGCGCAGATGCCAACGGCACTCAGCTCCCAGATCTCCATATCGGGATTCGTGGCAGAGATGTCTCGTTAGCCAGCGCCCAGATGGTATTCCTATATGTGCGACAAGGGGTTGGATGGACTTCCAGGTCCGTAGTTTTGAGCAAAGCATGTTATAATTTAGATAAAATTTGCCATAAGGAGGTCACGATGCAGATTATGCCGGTGTCGGAGCTGCGCAACCACTACTCCGCGGTGGAGGAGGCGGTGGCCACGGGCGGCCCGGTCTTTCTCACCAAGAACGGGTACGGCTCCATGGTCGTCATGAGTATGGCGCAGTACGAGAGCCTCACGGGTGATATCGAGGCGATGCTGGATGCGGCAGACCGCCAGGCGGCGTCCACCGCAATGCGTTTCTCCCATGACGAGGTATTCGCCGGGTTGAGAGAGGAGCTGCATCGTGCCGAAGCAGTATAGGCTGCAGTACCTGCCACTCTTTTGGGACGATCTTGAGCAGGCGGTTTTCTACGTTCGCGACGTGCTCAAGAACCCCACCGCTGCGGAGCGCCTGCTCAATCGCACCGAGGAGGCCATCCTCGAGCACGCAGAGGCGCCCACCATGGCGCAGGTTTACAAGACCACACGCTCGCGCCCCCAGCCGTACTACTGGTTCGCGGTGGGCAATTACATGGTCTTCTACGTGGTTGTTGGCGATGTCATGGAGGTCCGGCGCTTTATATATGGTGCCCGGGACCTCACCAAGATGCTGCCCTAACGCCGCAGCATAGCCCCCGGTACTGCCGCTGCCGATGTAGAAGACGTCAGGGAATCTCTTGGTATCCGGCATGTCGCCATCCTCTCTCTTCTGTTGCGGTGAACAGGCGGCTCCTCAGCCCACCACAAGGAAAAAAGCGTTCCCTTGTCTTGGTTGCGCGGGTATTCAAATATCGAATTGTTACATCCCCGGCGTCCGTGTGGCTACGTAGGAATTGGGTGCCATGTAGGTGTTGTTATCACTTATAAGCCGTCTACCAAATGATTCACATAGAGCTACCTATCCTTCGATATTATGGGTGGCATAGAGCTCATCGAGCACCTGCCGGAGGAACGGATGGAAAACAGCTCTTCTGATGTCGTTGTTGGGCGCTACTCGCTCAATCTTGAGATGGCTCCCGGTGGAGCCATGCTGTTCTATGCTGATGGCGAGATGGAGATCGTCTACATGAATCGTCATGCTGCCGCGTTGCTGGAGTGCGACTCGGTCCAGGAGGCCATGGAGTGCTACGCGGGCGGCTTTCGTGCGATCGTCTACGAAGAAGACCTGACCATAGTCGAGGAGTTCATGCACCAGCTTTCGCGCATTCCCGATGAGGCGTCTTACGCCTACCTGCGCGTACGCACTGCACATGGGCGCATTGCCAACGTAGCCGTGCACGGCAAGCACGTGTCGCAGGAAGGCGGCCGTGCCATCTGCAACGCGTTTATCGTGGAGCTCATGCGCAACAGGACCGTCGATTGGCTTACCGGTCTTCCCACCATGGATCACTTCTATCAACTTGCGGAAGCGCAGTCCCACGCCTACGCGCAACAGGGCATGCGACCCGTGGCCGTGGCCTTCAACCTTACTGGTTTTAAAAACTACAACGACCGCTATGGTCGGCTTAAGGGTGATGAGCTATTGCGCCTGTTTGCGCAGCTTTTGAGAGATGCCTTTGGCAGGAATGCGTGCGCACATTTTGACGGGGACCACTTCTATGCCATTGGCGAGGCAGAGACAGTGGAGGATGTGGTGTTGGGCCTGCTTGCGAACTACGAGCGTGAGAGCTTGGATGCGAAGCCGCCCGTTCGCGTTGGCCTGTATGCGTGCGAGTCCGATGAAGACATTTCCGCCGTGGGCTTCGACAGGGCAAAGACTGCCTGCGACAGAGAACGTGGAGTCTGGAGGACGCACGTCGCTTGGTATACCAACGAGATGAGCCAAGGGGAGCGAATTCGCATCCATGTTTTGGAAAGCCTTGACACGGCAATAGCCAAAGGTTGGATTCGGCCATATTACCAGGCCATAGCGCGAACGGCTACCAACGACATCTGTGGCGAGGAGGCGTTGGCGCGTTGGATAGACCCCCAGTACGGGTTCCTCTCTCCTGCGGAGTTCATACCCGTTCTTGAGAAGGCGGACATCTCGTATAAGCTCGACCTGCACATGGTCGACTGTGTCCTCGATGACCTGTGCACCAAACAGGATAGGGGCATACCGGTTGTGCCCGTGTCCGTTAACTTCTCGGTAAGCGACCTCGTTCGGATTGACATGGCTGCCGAGATATCGCGACGGGCAGACGAACGGGGTATCGACCACAAGCTGTTGGTCGTGGAGCTAACCGAGTCGGCTGCGTCCTCCAGCCCCGAGCTCTTTAAGGAGCAGGTGCGCTCTTTGCACAAAGCTGGCTTTAATGTATGGATGGACGACTTTGGCAGCGGCTACTCTTCCCTCAACACGTTGCAAGAATTCGACTTCGATCTTGTAAAGCTCGACATGGAGTTCGTGCACGGTCTTGAGGGGGAGTATGGCCAGCGCGCACAGGCCGTCGTGTCCAGCGTCTTGCAGGGAATGAGCAAGATGGGTCTTGACACTCTGGCCGAAGGGGTGGAGACCAACGGACAGGCGCAATTCTTGCGGGGCGCAGGCTGCAACATGCTTCAGGGCTATCTGCTCTGCCGTCCAAGTTCCCTTGAAGACATCCTCAAGACAACGGCCGAAACTCCGCGTGAGCGCTACGAGGAATCCGCGTACTGGGATTCCGTTGGTCGCGCCAACCTCGTTGACCTCTGCGAGGTGACAATCAGCGGAATAGTTGACACCACGTCTTTGGCGGAGCGTCCCATGGGTGTGGTGGAACTACGGGAAAACGAATGGCGCGTGCTTCGTGCCAACGATGCCTATCGTGTCTTTTTGCACGGGAAGGGCATTGTGTTCGATGACGGAAAACGCATGCTGGCCACCGCGATCAACGAAGACCAGCTTGATCCCGAGTTTCCAGAGGCGGCCATGCGCTCCATCGACAGCGGGGCGTGGGAGCGGATTGCGGGAAGCTTGGAGAGGGGAACGGGGTACCAGTTCTACGTACGGCACATTGCTTCCTCCACGTACGCCGAAGCCTTTGCGGTCTCGTCCGTGCCCACGTTGCTCGGGAATGCCTTGGGTGGGTTTGGCGACGTGCCCGTGGCGTACTCCGTGTGCCGTGCGGTGTTTGACGATGCTCGCGAGCGGGTTGTTGACGTGGTGTATGCCTACGCCAACCAAATGTATCTCGATTTGGTTGGTGCCAAGGAAAGGGATCTGGTGGGGAACTCCTTCCTCGATCGCGTTGAGAATGGCGAGAAGGCCAGAGAGCGGTGGCTCCCTTACTGTTATCGGGCCATTATGTCGGGCGAGACCGTTCACGACGTCGTGTACAGTCCCGAAATCGACCACTGGTTGAGTCTTAGCATCGCTCCGTGCTCCATTGAGGACTACTACGTGTTCGCGTTCACCATGGCCGACACCGAGCAGAGCGAACGCGAGAAGCTAACCGTCAGTCTCGACACAGCCGACCTCATCATAGACATCGCTGACACATTTAGCGGAGAGGCAAGTTATGATGTTGCCATGAGCCGGTTGCTTGCGGCGCTGAGTCGCATTGCCCATGCCCAGCGGGTGTCTCTTATCGAGAGGGGGGCGAATGCCCTGGGCGTGGCCTTCGAGTGGTGCGACGAGAGTGTTGAGCCGCTCATAGACGTTATGCAGGGAATGGGCCCCCTCATCGTGCCCGACGTCTATAATTCGGAAGGCATCGACAAGGGTGTGCTCGACCAGCTTGCGGCGCGTGGCATTACGCGCATGATGGTGGTGCCGGTAAAGAGCGATGGCGTATCATTGGGCTACCTTGTGGTTGACAACTACGAGCTCGACGACGATTTGGATGTGGTCCGGCTTATGGGGTCGGTTGCATCGTTTGTGGCTGCTCGCATGGTCAACCATCGCCTTGTGGGGGAGCTCAGGCAAAGTAGTCAGCGAGATGCGCTCACCGGCATATTGAACCGTCGCGGCATCGACCTTGCCATCGATAAGCTGCTGACGGACCGACCCGGCGAGCGCTACGTGCTGGCGTTGCTGGATATAGACAACTTTAAGACCGTCAATGACGTCCATGGGCACGACGTGGGTGACGAGGCGCTGCGTTCGCTGGCGCACGCAATACTGGAATCGTTCCCGTCCGATGCCGTTGTGGGGCGCAACGGTGGCGATGAGTTTCTTGTCATGCTGTATGGCTATGGAGTGGATGAGGTCGGGCGGATGATAGAGGATCTTCTTGCCCGTGACCTTTCGTGCACGCTCAACGGCATGCGCTACCACCTGTCCATGTCGGCTGGCTATGCTTCCTATCCCGACCAGGCAAACGATCTTGTGGGTATCTACAGAAAGGCGGACCGGGCGCTCTATGCCGTAAAGCTCGAGGGGAAATCGGGGTGCAGGGCATACTCGGCCGACATGGAGGGCCAGTATCGCATGCAACTGGGCTTTACGCCGCGCGACATAGCGGCAAGCGTTCCAGGAGCGATTGTCGTAAGCCACTATTCCGACGACTGGGAGACCCTGTTTGCCAACGAAGAGGCTCTGCGTCTTTTTGAGTGCGATGATTTTGCCGATTACATGAGGCTCTCGGGAGGCACATTTGTCAATGTCATGCATCCCGATGACATACGGCGCGTGCACAAGGAGCTCGATGCGCAAATAGGACCAGAGGGCACCGAAGACAAGTCCTTTACAACCTACCGCATCGTTACCAAGAACAAGGAAGTGCGCAACGTGCTTGGCAGCGGACGCCTTGTTGACGTGGAGGGCTTGGGACGCGTGTACTACGAGCTCATTGTGAA
>CADBCS010000007.1 GCA_902793195.1 uncultured Coriobacteriaceae bacterium
TCGCAAAACCCCAGCTCAGCGGCCATGCGCTAAATGCTATTTTTGTAGATGTGAACTCCTGGCTCGCGCTAGAAGTTCACATCTACAATTCTGGGCACTACCCAAATCACAAAACCCCAGCTCAGGGGCTATATTCCTTATTGGGCTTTTGTAGATGTGAAAGCCGTCCGCGCCCGAGCCAGTTCACATCTACAGATCGCGGTGCTCGCCCGCCTCGCAAACGGGGTCGCCACGGCAATCGCGCGGTTCCGCCAGGTGGGCAGCGGCCAATCAGCCCCCTATTACTCGCTCATTGGCATGTGGTGGCACCCATAAGACGAAAAAACCCTGAGACGGGCGCGCGGCGGGCGCGTAGTAAAGGTCGTCAGCAAGCAAGGCAGGGGCCGCAAGGGAGCGCGGCCCGGAAGAAGGGAAAGAGCAATGACCAAGACCACCAACACCTCCGTCGCCCGCAAGTCCGTCGTGGCAGGCCTCGCCTGCGCCCTCGCCATCGTCGGCGCCGTGTCCATGGGAGCGCCCAGGCACGCCATCGCCAACGACGGCACCGAGGCCGCCGTGCAGTACGCCGGGCACTACGAGGGTGAGAACGTGACCATCTACCCTGACACGGGAGGCCCCGTCTACGCCGAGTGGCACATGGTCGGGGGCCAGTGGGCCGCGACGTTCTGGACCTACAACTGGACGCGCGTCTACGCCTACCCCTCCTCGGGCGGCGGCTGGACCTTCTGGGTCAGCGACGGCGGCAACTCCATCCAGGTGGTCCGCACCCCCGACGAGGGAGTCGGCCCCCAGGGCACGGCCAGCCACTGGCGCGAGATCGACGGCATCGCGCGCTACTAGTCAGCCCGCCGCCCGAGGGCGGCGAAGGGACGGGGACGGCCCGCGGGCAGGCGCTCGCGGGCCGTCCCTTTTCTCACGTAGTCGGGGGCTTTCGCACTTAGCGTGGAGTCACGGCATCACTCTTGGAATCACTGCCGAATCGCGTCATCACAAGCGGAAAGAGAAACACGATGTAGAACATCTGCAGGAAGGACGTTGCTATGGTTCCCGCCGGGCCGAGCAGCGCCGCCTTGACGAGCGGGTTGATCACCAGGGCGATAACGTAGTACCCCAGCAGCCCGCCGACCAGTCGCAGGAAGCGCTCCTGCATGGCAATCTCGGTCGAAAACCTCACGAAGCGACGCTCGAGAACCCAGCCCAGCATGAACGCGCCCATCCACCCCACTGCCTTAAAGGTGTCGTTCGCCATCTTCGAACCATCCACAAGAAGGTTTCCGCCGGCGTCGAAGTCCACAGGATACGGTTTGACCGCCGCGTACACGGCGATCGCAATCGTAACAACAACCCCGACGACCGCCACCGGCACGTCCTTTTTTGGGTTCGCCTCCAGCCATTCCAGAAGCTTTCCCGTTAGGAACATCACCAGCACGCCCACGACGGCCCCCACCAGAATGTCCTGTGGGGTGTGGACGCCCAAGAAGATCCTGCTAAACGCCACCAGGCAGAGGACAATCCACATGAGCGCCCGAAGGCCGCGCCGCAGTTCGCGTCGGATGGCCAAGCCACCGTACAGCGAGGCCGCGTTCATCGAGTGCCCGCTCGGAAACGAATAGCCGGTGGCCAACTTCAAGGCCTCCGGTTCCGGAATCATGCGCGCGTCGCGTATCCACGGACGATAGGCACATACCGTTACCTTTAGGACGCCGTTCACGATGCGGTTCCCAGACCAGCCCATGAGGAGATAGGTCCCAGTCTGCTTGCCCACACACCAGTAGATCAGTCCCGTGATTACAAGAACCACGTTCATCTCGCCAAACCAGGTCATCTTGGACAAGAACTCCGTGAGGCAGCCACCCACACCTTCGCGGAATGCCTGCAGCACGAGCAGAATATCGATGTCCATAGCATCTCGCCTTCCCCGGGCAATAGCCCGGCCCGCACAGCTGCCACAGCTGTCTTGACGCATGAGGCCGAGCGACCCAGAACGTGTTAGCGGTTACTCACAACGAGGGGTTCTTCCAATAAAGGTACGTCAGGTTTCGTCGTCCCACGCAGCAAATCGGTAAGCGCCCCCCATTCCTGTCCCGGTAACTCATGGCACGCGGCCACTATCACGGCGGTGCCCTTCCGATGCACCTCGCCCGACAGCTACCTGCCGTCAAGTCGTCCGGCCGTCGTGATATACTCGCGAACAGGCTCAGCAACCTTGCGGGAGGTGCCCCTTGGAGGATACGACCGGAGACCTCAGGCAGGCGACGCGCATGGCGCTGTTCCACGGCGGAACGAAGGTCCTGCGCGAGCCGAGGCGCTTCGTGGGGCTCGTGTCCGACAAGCTTGGAGCCAGCGCGCCCGAGGTGCGCGTCCTCTACCACACCGTCGACATAGGCTACCTGGAGAGGTTCGCGGACGCAGCGGACGCGGGGACGCCCACGGCGCTGCGCGACGCCGCGGAGCGGGCGGCCGCGCAGCTCGAGGACGAGCTCGCCATGAGGACCGACGCCGCGCGGTCCATCTCGCTCGCCATTGCGCTCGCCGTCTCCGACTTCCTCGGGATCGACGCCCCGTCCATGCCCCCCGGCTGGGAGGGCGGGGAGAATCGGCGCCGCAAGGAGGAGGAAGAGTCACGGCGCAAAGCCGAGGAGGATCGGCGCCGCAAGGAGGACGAAGCGCGGATTCGGGCCGAGGAGGAGACCCGCCGCAAGGTCGAGCAGGCGCCGAGCGTCGAGCTCGCGACCGTCTCCGGCATGGACCCGACCTACGCCTACACGGGCCGTCCCATCGAGCCCGAGCCGAGGGTGGAGTGCCAAGGGCGCGTCCTGGCGAGGGGCACGGACTACCTGCTCCAGTACCACGACAACGTCGGCAGCGAGTCCGGGACCACGCAGGGATCCGTCCTCATCGTCGGCATCGGGGGGTACAAAGGTTCCAAGCTCGTCACGTTCGACATAGTGGCAAAAAGCAGCCGCAAGCCTGCCATCTTGGCCGCTGTGGCGGCGATCGTCGTCGTAGTTATTCTGGTGGTCGCCTTCTGCACACCAAAGGTAATCGTAGATCCGCCGTCCGAGCCGCCCGACAACAGCAGCCAACCTGCCGATGCGAAAACGGAGGCCAAAGACCTCGAGGCGGACGACCTAGAGGTCCCGCAATTGTCTTTGGGGCTCGACCAGCACGAGACGCAACAAGTCTCGTGGGGACCAACCATCGGATTCAAGGTTGGCGACCGCGGTTTTAATATCTCGGACAAGTCGGGGTTCTGGATTGCGACGCTATATCTGGATGACGACCATACCTACAACAGCGTTAAACCAAAGGCGGACGAGACGGACATGTATATACCCCTAGCGCTCGGATCCATCCATATAGAGAGTCCAAGAATCACCCTTTGGAATCGTAACGAGGTTACGGGCAAAACCGAAAGCAGCTGGAAAGAGGAGCAGCAAAAGCGATCGGGCTGGGAGCATTACTCACATTTCAATCAGAGACAGCTTGCCTCTCAGGACGTCTCGGGAAAGACGCTGCACGTGTACGTTGCCACGTGTCAGTATCACCCCAGCGTAGGCGGCGAAGACGATGGCACATACATATCGGATTACTATGCCGTGCTTGAGACCGACGACAATCTCCTCGTAATCGAAATTGGCATCGTCAACGATGTGGAGCAGCTGCAATACGTCGATGGGGAGAGCTTGTTTAGAGACTTCCTCGACGGCATGACCCTAACGGGGCTCTGATACCCAACTTGGGTTTGGCGGCGGTCATGCTCAGCGTAGAGAGGTCTGGCGCCGATGTATTGACCTATTGTATTCAATAATACTATGAGATGCATTTCTAACAATGCAAATTACTACTTATTTACATCTCCTGCCGCTCACGGCCTAATTCTGCACGGCCCTCAATGCCCATTTCTAACATTAGCGTAAATTTACAACTATCTATGGTCCATTGATTCGGACCGCATCGGCATGCGTGTTGCACGGGATGGGCGACACCAACGGCAGAGAGGAGCACTATGAAAACACAGGTTAAACGATGGACGAGAGGGGCAATGGCGTTCCTTCTCTCTCTGCTGGTCGTCGGAGGGGGGTTTTTCGTAACCACCCTGGCGTTTGCTGATGACGTGGAAGTCACCGGCGGAGAAGTCGTCGACGGCGAAGTCGCCAACATCGGGGCGCAAAGCGATTTGGGCCCGATTGCGAAGGTTACCACTGGTAGTACGAACACAGAGTACTATGACCTCAAAATGGCACTGGAGGACTGGGAAGGGGCAACGAGCAACTCGACGCTCTTCGTAATGCGCGAGGTTACGGACACGGACCTTTCCGGCATCAAGTCACCCGATGGCGTAATAACCATTCCGTTCGACAACTATGCAAGCGGCGTAAGGAAGATGCTCGACTTGAACGGCAACGAGCTTAACGCTTCGATAGTGGTGCAGACGCACTGCTCGAGTACCGCCAACACTGAAGGCTATAGCCCCCTCGAGTTCGTGCTCAGCAGCGGCACGCTCACGGGGAGCCTGCAGGTAATGAATGGCGGTGCGGGAATCCACGACTACCGCGGCGGTGGCGTCAACGTCTCCCTGGCAGGCGGGGCAAACGTCAATGGCGGCGTTCTTATTCCGGAAACCACCTATTATTGGGACGATGGGTATCTAGGCTTTACAAACAGCCTGGTCATGACGTCGGACTGCGGCACCGTCGGTGGCGTGTACATAGGCAAGAAGAGCACCTTCACCATGCACGGCGGCACCATCACGAATGGCGAGGACGGAAAGATCACCGAGCTTGAGGGCCGCGGCGTGTACTTGGGCCAAAACGCAGCCTTCACGATGACGGACGGCGCCATCACCGGAAACAAAGCGACTGACGACGGCGGCGGCGTGTACGCAGAGGGGCCATTTAAGAACGCAGACACGGACCCAGTTGAGAACGTCTTTACCATGACCGGTGGCACTATCAGCGACAACAGCACCGATGGCGCAGGTGGCGGCGTTTACGTTCAGGGCTATAGGAGCAGTGACGGCACTTATTCCGCCACGGGCAAGCTCAGCATCACAAACGGCGAAATCTGCAACAACAGCGCCAATGACGGCGGCGGCGTGTACGTTGCCGCTAATGGTACCTTCAGCATGGACGGCGGCACCATCAGCAACAACAGCGCCGCGTTCCGTGGCGGCGGCGTGTACGTTCAGGGCTATAGGAGCAGTGACGGCATTTATTCCGCCACGGGCATACTCGGCATCAAAAACGGCGAAATCTGCAACAACAGCGCCGCGCTCGGTGGCGGCGGCGTGTTCGTCGGCCCGTGGGGCAACTTCACCATGCGCGACAGCTCCATCAGCGGAAACACCGCTGCTCCCGCCAGTGAGAGTGGCTCAGCCTACTACGGCGGCGGCGGCGTGTACGTTGCCGCTAATGGCTCCGCTATCATGCTAAGAGATACCATCGGCGGCGAGGACGACGAGGGCCAAAGCCTCGGCAACCAGGCCACAAACGGCGGCGGTATTTACATAGCAAAACAGGGCAAAGTCTACATGGGCGACGGTACCATCAGCAACAACGTTGCAACCGGCAACGGCGGCGGCGTGTATGTGCAAGGTGAAAACTATGACTCAACCCGTGATTATTCAACGGCCTTCGAGATGGTAAGTAGCGCCATCACGAAGAATGAGGCCACCGGCAACGGCGGTGGCGTGTGGTTCAGCGGTGGCGCAAAGCATGACAATCAATACTACGGCAAGTTCATCATGGGACCTGGCACCATCAGCGACAACACCGCAGCCAACGGCGGCGGCGTGTACGTGGCCGGCGGTCAGTTTGTTCTGAAGGAAAGTACCGAAAGCATCATTAGCGGCAACAAGGCCAATGCGGCTTCGGCCAATGCGGCTTCGGCCAACGCACTTACCGGTCAGGAAGAGCCGTCTGCAACCGATGGCAACGGCGGCGGCGTGTATATAGCTGGTGCCGCGAACGCAGAGGCTACCGGTGGCGAACTCTACATGGATGGTGCGGGCACCATTAGCAGCAACACCGCTACCACCAACGGCGGCGGCGTGTACGTAGCCGGCGGCGAGGCTGACAACGCGCCTGGCGGCCTGTTCGTCATGAAGGGCACCATTGGTGGCACCACCACCGACGCAGACGGCAAGACGCAAAGCGCCGGCAACACCGCGACCGACGGCGGCGGCGTGTACGTGGCCGGCGGCGCGACCTCCGAGGCGAACGGTGGTAGGTTCGCCATGGGCGCAAATGGCGACACCATCAGCAACAACACCGCCACGGGCAACGGCGGCGGCGTGTATTTGGCCGATGGCGCAACTGACAGTGCACTCACCAAGTGTGGCGGTTGGCTCACCATGAGCGCGGGCACCATTACCAGCAACACCGCCACCACCAAGGGCGGCGGCGTGTATGTTGCCAAAGACAAGACGCTCATAATCTGGGGAGCGCTGAACATTACCGAGAATACGACTAATGAAAAAGCGAACAACGTCCATCTGTATCAGGCTCAACCCAACACAGAAAACCGGATGAAAGTCGAAGGTAATCTGCTGAATGGCTCGAAGATTGGCGTGACGACCGATGTTCTGCCGACGCCGGGGAGCGAGGATAGCGCGAAGATCAAGATCACAGAAGGCTATGGCGCAGAACCCAATCAATCGGTCGACCCCGCCACGTACTTCACCAGCGACGTGGAGGCCAGCGAGGACGGCACCCAGAAGTACTTCGTGTGCTGGTATCGTGGCCACGCTGGTGCTGAGGGCAATATGGAGGCCACCCTCCAGGTGCACGTGCACAACTGGACGTATACCGCAAATGACGCCACCCTCACCGCGACCTGCGACGCGACGGGCGCACAGGCGATACACGGCGCCTGCGTAAAGGACCCCGAACAGGGCCAGGACGTCGTCACCCTCACCCGCACGCTGAGCGTCCCCGCAGCTACCAAGACCTACGACGGCAAGGCAGTCACCGCCACCCTATCCGAGGAGAAGCTGTGGACGGAGACTGACGGCCTCATCGAGCCCGAGATCTCGTACTACAAGGAAGGCAAGACCAATCCGCTCCCCGGCGCCCCCAAGGATGCGGGCAGCTATGTCGCGAAGGCCACGGTCAAGCAGGAGGGCAAGGAAGACGTCGTCGCCCAAGCGTCCTTCTCCATCACCCCGCTCGAGGCCAAGCTCAACTGGACCACCACCCTCACGTACAACGGCAAGGAGCAGCAGCCCCCCGTCACCGTCTCCAACCTCGTTAAGGGCGACTCGTGCAGCGTGACCGTCGACGGCAAGGGGACCACGGTCGGATCGTACCAGGCCACGGCCACGGCGCTCTCCAACGCGAACTACGTGCTCCCGGACGAGAAGACCACCCAGTTCACCATCGCGCCGCTCGAGGCCAAGCTCGCCTGGACAAACACCAGCTTCGTCTACGACGCCAAGGGACACATGCCCACGGCGACCGTCTCCAACCTCGTGAACGGCGACATCTGCATCGTGACCGTCACGGGTGAGCAGACCAAGGCCGGCACGCACAAGGCCACGGCCACGAAGCTCTCCAACGAGAACTACAAGCTCCCCGCCAACCCGACCACCCAGTTCACCATCGCCAGCTCCACCGTCACGTACACCGCGCACGTGCAGACCTACGGCAACAGGGGTCCCGTAACCAGCGGCCCGGTCGGCACCATCGGCAAGGGCAAGCGCCTCGAGTCCCTCACGGCCAAGCTCTCTAAGGGCACCATCGAGTACCGCAGCCACGTGCAGGGCAAGGGCTGGGAGAAGAATTGGGCCAAGGACGGAGGCGTCTCCGGCACCGTACACGAGTCCAGGCGCGTCGAGGCCATCCAGATGAAGATCTCGGACGCCGAGGGCCAGCACGTGTGGTACCGCGTCCACAGCCAGTCCTACGGCTGGCTCGGCTGGGCCAAGGACGGTGAGCCCGCCGGCACCGCCGGGCAGTCCAAGCGCATCGAGGCCTACGAGATCGTTATACTGCCCGACGGCCAGACGCCCAAGGGTTACAACGCTGCCAAGGCCGCGTTCGTCTCCGTCCCGGCCGGCAAGGCCCACGTGCAGGGCCTCGGGTGGGTGAACCGTTCCGGCACCTCCTTCGGCACGACCGGCAGCAGCCGTCGCATTGAGGCCTTCGGCCTCAAGCTCTCCGGCCTGCCCTGGAGCGGCAAGATCGTCTACCAGTCGCACGTGCAGGGCATCGGCTGGCAGAGCAAGAAGGCCGACGGCGCGCTGTCCGGCACCACCGGCAAGAGCAAGCGCGTGGAGGCCGTGAGGATAAGCCTCGAGGGCGAGGCAGCCAAGCACCTCAGCGTGTGGTACCGCGTCCACAGCCAGACCTACGGCTGGCTCGGCTGGACCAAGGACGGCGCGAACGCCGGCACCGCCGGGCTCTCCAAGCGCGTGGAGGCCATTGAGGTGGTCATTCTGCCCAACACGGCGGCGGCGCCTGGCTCCACCGCAAGAGCGTTCCGCACCAAGTAGGACGCGAGCACCCGGTCGCCAAAGACCGAGCACATGGGCTTTCAGGGCGGGGTCCGTCAGCAATGACGGGCCCCGCCCCAGCATACGGGCTCAGGCGGCCGCGCTCGGCAACGCCCCCGACGGGGCGCCCGGGACCGTCGTGGTATACTCGCGAACAGGCTCAGCAACCTTGAGGGAGGTGCCCCTTGGAGGATACGACCGGAGGCCTCAGGCAGGCGACGCGCATGGCGCTCTACCACGGCGGGACGCAGGTCCTGCGCGAGCCGCGACGCTTCGTGGGGCTCGTCTCCGACAAGCTGGGAGACAGCGCACCCGAGGTGCGCGTCCTCTACCACGCGATTGACATGGAATACGTCGAGGGGTTCGCCGACGCCGCCGACGTGGGGACGCCCATGGCGCTACGCGACGCGACGGTGCGTGGGGCCGCCCAGCTCGAGGACAGGCTCTTTATGAGGACCGACGTCGCGCGGTCCACCTCGCTTGCCATAGCGCTCGCCGTCTCCGACTTCCTCGGCATCGAGGCGCCAGACATGCCCCCCGGATGGGAGTCCGGGGAGGATCGCCGCAGGGACGAGGAGGAGACACGGCGCAAGGACGTGCAAACACCGAGCGTCGAGTTCGCGACCGTATCCGGCGTCGACCCGACCTACCCCTACACCGGCCGCCCCGTAGAGCCCGAGCCCAGGGTGGAGCTCGGCGGGCGCGCCCTCGTGAGGGACAGGGACTACCTGCTCACGTACCGCGACAACGTCGGCGCCGCGTCGGGGACCTCGAGGGCGTCCGTCACCGTCGTCGGCATCGGGGGGTACGAGGGCACCAAGTCCGTCGCGTTCGACATAGTGGAGTCCATGGATCCCACGAAGAAGCAGGTAGTGCCACCCAAGAAAAAAGGCCGCCTCGGTTCGTGGACCAAATCCAAGCTCGCGCTTGCATCAGCGGTCTGTGTCGCCTTGCTTCTCGTAGGTTTGTCTCTAGCATGGCTCAATCCGTTCGGACGGCATAACGTCACAGCGATATCCGCGGGGTTCGAGCACACCGTCGGTCTTCTGGGGGACGGCACCGTGGTCGCGACGGGACGCAACGAGTTCGGCCAACGCGACGTGTCCGGCTGGAGGGGCGTCACGGCGGTGTCCGCAGGCCGCAGCCACACCGTCGGCCTACTTAAGGACGGCACCGTGGTCGCGGCGGGAGGCAACTATGACGGCCAGTGCAACGTGTCCGGCTGGAGAGGCGTCGCGGCGGTGTCCGCGGGAGACGACCACACCGTCGGTCTCCTGGGGGACGGCACCGTGGTCGCGACGGGATCCAACGATAACGGCGAGTGCGACGTGTCCGGCTGGAGGAACGTCGAGGCGGTGTCCGCGGGATACGGCTTCACCGTCGGCCTCCTCAAGGACGGCACTGTGGTCGCGGCGGGGCGCAACGATGCCGGCCAGTGCGACGTGTCCGGCTGGAGAGGCGTCGCGGCGGTGTCCGTGAAGTTCGAGCACACCGTTGCCCTTCTGGAGGACGGCACCGTGGTCGCGACGGGACGCAACGAGTTCGGCCAGTGCGACGTGTCCGGCTGGAGGGGCGTCGAGGCGGTGTCCGTGGGGCGTGACCACACCGTCGGTCTCCTGGGGGACGGCACCGTGGTCGCGGCGGGACGCGGCAATTCCGGCCAGTGCGACGTGTCCGGCTGGTAACGTCACGCCCTGCCAAGCAGAAGCGTCGCGAGCGGGCTCCAGCCCATCCGCACACAAGCCGGACCGTCAAATCTCATCGCTTGGGATCCTTCGCGCAGTGTGAAGTGAGTGAAGTTCACTGTGAAGTACAGTGTCAATTTACCTCACTCACTTCACTGTACCGCATACAATGAGCGACAGGGAGACGAGCCGCGAGAGGTGTGCGTACATGGATACAGCGTACTCCAAACACAAGGACCGTACGCCCGAGCAGACCGTAGAGGTCATCCGGTCCATCCTGGGCGAGTTACACATCGAGACGGAAGTGGTTGCCCTAAACCATCCCTTCCATGGGACCCACTCAAACCACGTGCAGATAAAGGGAACCACCATCGGGGCAAACGGCAAGGGAACCACGGAAGCCTACGCGCTGGCGAGCGGCTACGCCGAGCTGCTCGAGCGCATCCAGAACGGCATGGTCGCCACGCGCTGCTATCACGCCCACCTCCACAAGCTGTTTGGCTTCTATCACTATGCCGACGAAAGGCTTGTGGATGCCGAGGAGGCGCGCGAGGTGTCCGAAGGCGTAATGGAGGCGTGGCTCGATTGCATCTGCCCTGCGGATGACGAGGGAAAGCGCGACCTCTTGCACGTGCTTTCCACCAGCATGTACACGCGTGATGACGGCAAGATACCCGTTCTCCCCTACGTTGACGTCTTTGGTGGCCACAAAACGTGGCTTCCCATAGCGCTCCTGTCTGCCGTGTGCGGGTCAAACGGTCTTGCGGCCGGCAACACGATGGAGGAAGCCGTGGTTCAGGCACTCGCGGAAATCTTCGAGCGCTTTGCGCAGTACCGCATCATCTCCGAGCGGCTGACGCCACCCGAGATTCCCTCTGAGTACCTGCAGCTTGCCGGCCTGAGGGAGACCATCGCCGATATCGAGCGCACGGGTCGTTACCGGGTGAGCATCTTCGACTGCTCGCTCGGACGCGGCTATCCCGTTGTGATGTCGCGCATCATCGACAAGGTTCGCGGTACCTTTGGCCTGCGCTTTGGCTGCCATCCCTCGTTTGCCGTGGCCGTGGAGCGTACGCTTACCGAGGCCTACCAAGGTCGGACGGCCGAGCAGTCGGGGTCGTGCAACAGCATTGCGCCCTTCGAGCAGGTTGTCTCGGAAGCAAACATAAGGCATTTGTCGCGGCAGGGCGGAGGGTACTATCCCGCATCGATTCTGGCGGGCAGACCCAACTGGGAGTTTGCGCCTTGGCCCGATGCCGAGGACGTAGGCAACACAGAGCTCCTTGCACGCATGGCGGCCCTGTTGCGGCGCGATGGCAGGAGGCTGCTCGTGCGAGACAACTCCCACCTGGGCTTTCCCGCGTATTCGGTAATCGTGCCCGGCATGAACGAGATGATGGGATACGGATTTTGTGGCATGGGGCTTACCGTGCGTCTTACGCACGCCTTGGGCTCGTTCCCACGGCTTTCCCACGAGGAGGAAAGGCTCCTGCTCAAGAAGGCCGCCCTTATGGAAGACGATCCCGGAATGACTCCAGACGACCTGTTTGCACGACCGCTCAAAGGCGGCAAGATGTTGCCATCGCACGTGTTTGGCTTCGTTCAGCTAAAGCACGGTGAGTTTGCCCGGGCGAGCACGAGCTTTGAGCAGATGGCACTGGGGGTAAGCAGCACGATTGGCTCGCTCTACTGGAAGGCCATGGCCAACTATGCCAGGTGGCGCGGTTGGGGGATGAGCCGCGAGGACGCGCTCGCGACCATCGGCAAGCTCTGCCCCGAGCCCATCTATCGCAAGATGGTCGAGGACACCAGTACCTGGGGCGTGATGGAGAGGAAGTTCCCCGCGCTGAACTGTCGTGAAGACTTCTGTTGCGACGATTGCCAAGCTGGCGCGGCCGGTTTGTGTGGCGCGGGCGTCGAGCTCCCCATGTTCGAGCGCATTGCCGAAGCCATGGCCAAGAGCGAGGTCTCGCAGGTGGCACTTGCCCGCGCGCTGCGGGCCGTGTGCTGAGAAGAGCTTTTCTGAATCCATCGCTACCTCCCACCAACAAAAATTCCACTCGTTATGCAATGGCAAATGGAGTACCATGTCTCGGCTACATTCAGACGGGCAGGAGGCTTCATGGACATCGAGAACTTTTACGCGGGAGCTGAGTATTTTGCCCACACCTGGCTGGGCGCGCACATACAAGACGGAGGCGTGACGTTTCGCACCTACGCGCCTGCGGCGGACCACATTGACGTACGCACGAACATGGGCGACGTGCCCATGCACCGAGTCGCCGACAACAACTTTTGGGAGGCCCACGTTGACGGCATGGGTCCAGGCGACCCCTATGCCTACGTGGTCCACCACGACGGAGAGACCCGGGAGCACTGCGACCCCTATGGCTACGGCATGGACCTGCGACCCTCTCATCGCTCGATCGTGCGTGACCTCTCGTTCGACTGGCACGACGACGGCTGGATGGCCCATCGTTCCACCTGCTACGACGAGCCCCTCAACATCTACGAGCTGCATCTGGGCAGCTGGCGCAAGCGCAGCGGCATTCGGCAGAGCACGGAGGTGGGCGACTGGTTTACATACGCAGAGATCGCGTATCAGCTCATCCCCTACCTCAAGGAGACGGGCTACACGCACGTTGAGTTCCTGCCACTCATGGAGCACCCGTTCGATGGCTCGTGGGGATACCAGCCCACGGGTTTCTTCTCTCCCACCAGCCGCTACGGCACCTCGCGTCAGCTCATGGAGCTCGTGGACATGCTGCACGGTGCGGGCATAGGGGCGATCTTGGACTTCGTCCCCGTGCACTTTGCCACCGACGACTACGGCCTGGCGCGATTCGACGGAACGCCGCTCTTTGAGCCCTCCAACCCAAAGGAGGCAAAGAGCGAGTGGGGCAGCTACAACTTCGCGCACGAGCGCGGCGAGGTCCGCTCCTTCCTGCAGAGCGCCGCCAACTACTGGCTTGGTGCCTATCACTTTGACGGCCTGCGCATGGACGCCATCAGCCGCATCGTCTACAAGCAGGGCGACAAGACCCTTGGCGTGAACGCGCCCGCCGTGGAGTTCGTGCGCAACATGAACGGTGGCCTGCACTACCTCAACCCAGGCGCCATGCTCATAGCCGAGGACTCCACCGACTACCCGGGCGTCACGGCCCCCGCAAGCCAGGGAGGGCTGGGCTTCGACTACAAGTGGGACATGGGGTGGATGAACGACACGCTTGACCTCTTTCGCACGCCGCCAAGGGAGCGCGGCGCCAACTACCACAAGCTGTCCTTCTCCATGATGTACTACCCCAGCGAGCGGTTCCTGCTGCCGTTCTCCCACGACGAGGTCGTGCACGAGAAGGCCACCATCGTCCAGAAGATGTGGGGCGACTACGACCAGAAGTTCCCGCAGGCCCGGACGCTAGCCCTGTACATGTATGCCCATCCCGGCAAGAAGCTCAACTTTATGGGTGGAGAGCTCGCGCAGCTGCGCGAGTGGGACGAGCTGCGCGAGCAGGACTGGTCGCTTCGCCAGTACCCGCTGCACGACTCGTTCTATAGGTTCTGCACCGAGCTCAACGGGCTCGTGGCCAATCACCCGGCGCTCTGGGCGGACGACTACGACGACCACGGGTTCGAATGGCGTCAGGTGTCGGATGCCACGAATGTCGTCTATGCCTTCGAGCGGCGAAGCACGAACGAGCGAATGCTGTGTGTGCTCAACCTCTCGGACAAGAGGCTGCCCGACTACGAGGTAAACCTGGGAACGGCGCGCCGCGCACGGATGCTGCTCAACACCGACTGGGAACGGTTCTGCGGTGCCACCTACGAGGACGACTGTCGCTGGTTCAAGCTCGCGGACAACCAACTCACCTGCACGCTCGCGCCCTTCTCGGGACAGCTCTACCTTATGGAGTAACTGGAGCGAGCGCTGCACCAGCTACGCCACGCGTCCGCACGAACAACCCGTCTTTGTCACTCCAAGCCAAGGAACCTATAATAGGACAGGTCTCGATATTAGACTTAGAAGGGTATGCTGATGATCTGTCCTCAATGCGGTGCCAACACAAAGCCGAATTCACGATTCTGTCCCATGTGTGGACACCAGTTTAGCGACCAGTCAGAGCCGCAGGGCCACCATGGCAATCAGGCGTCTTCTGCAAACACGCCTCCCACTCCTCCCGTAACCTCGGCAAAGAAAACGCGTTCCAAACTGCCGCTGGCCATAGCGTGCGTTGTGTTGTTGGGCGGCGTCCTGGTTTTTGCGGGATTTGGCATCGGCCTCGTCCCACGCTTCTGGGAGTCCAAGGACAAGATCGAGAACAGCGGGGTGAATGGGCACACGGACGAAGAGAACGGCATAGCCCTTCCGAACCTTGAGGAATGCACGGAGTCGGAGGCGTTCAAGCGCATTGAGGACGCGGGACTCAAGAAGGGGAAGACCATAGAGCATTACACCTTTGCGGCCGACTCCAGCAGTGCGGATAACGTTATATATGCCATGGTGGATGGCCAGATGTGCCCCTATTCGCAAAAGCTCAAAGAGGGCACAGAGGTGGACGTGGTCGTTTTTCGTAGACCGGATCTGTATAAAACAAAGCAGTATGTGGACGAGAAGCTGCAGATCGACAACTGGATGGTGGATGACCCATCCTACTTCGAGGGCAAGTGGGTCTACGACCAAGACCTCAGGGATCATCGCAATTCCAACTGCGACGCGTCGTCCGATGAGGGGAGGACCCCCGTGCTCACCATAGACAAGGCCAACCCCAACGTTCAGAGCACGGACGTACACCTACAGACGCTACTGCACCTCCATTCCAACGACACGAACTCGCGGCACTACGGAGCGTCGGATGACAAGTACGAGGACGTTGGCCAGTACTTCAACTATCCTGGCGACACGCTGGTTTGCTCGTTCGGAGACTTCGAGAGCGTGCGCAGCTTCTACTGGCGCGAAAAGAAGGAGCTTGTGGACACGAGCTCAAAAGACGAGGCGAAGATCCAATACGAGTTTGGCGTTGGATTTGCGATTTCGAGTGACACGCCAACAGACGAAGATGGTCTCAAAAAGCTTATGGGAGACGATATTGCCAAGGAGTACGAGACCGAGGAAGAGGCAATGGACGCGGTGGTGAAGGCCTACCGAGACAAGGCGCACCTAGTGCTGTGTGTGACGCAACGGTATGGCGACTCAAGGGTGGAGGTCTTCCAAATGAAAAAAGCCGACGGAGATGGCACAACGAACTCATAGCCATGCCCAAAGGCAACCAAAGGCGGGCATATAACGTAGACGATGCGGGAGTAACCATGTTTTGCAGTCGATGTGGCAGCGACCTAACGGGGATAGAAGGACAGTTTTGCCCCAATTGCGGCACGAGAAAGTCGGACGAGGAGCAGGCGCCAGCAGCGATGCGAGCTGCGGCATCCACGACACAGGACCATGCGAACCACGCGGTTGCAAGTCCGGGGGCCATGGATGACGCACAGGGCCACTATGGTCAGGACTCATTCGGAACGGCCATAACCCTCACCATAATGGAGGGTACCGCCAAGCATGCGGAGCAGGTTATCTCGCTCGACAACAACGGCGTATACAGCCTGGGATCTGCACCAGACAACTCCATCGTCATCAGGTCGCAGCTAGTGGCAAGCCATCACGCCCTGCTGGAAGTCAGGGACGGGCAATGCATTCTGAGTGCCGCGAATCCCGGTTTGGGCATCTTTTACAATCAGGTTTTGCAAGATAGCCTTTTGGTGAGCTCGGGCGACATCGTTTGCATGGGCAACCAAACGGATCAGTCGGTGGTCGTAGCTTTTGGCGACGCCTCCACACATTGGTCTCTCTTCTCGCTGGAAGACAGGCACGAGATACGCATTGGGCGCGCGGCTGGCAACGACTTTGGCGTGGGCGAGACCGACCTGTCGGACAGTCACGCGCGTTTGGCCCTTGGGCAGGACGGCTACTGGTACCTGGAGGACCTAGAGAGCCACGTGGGCACGTTCCTGGACTCAAATCCCGTGTACGACCTGACGCCGCTTCATTATGGTGCGCGAATCATGACGGGTGGAAGCAAATTCGTGTTCCTTGGCAATGGCCTCATGCACCTTACGCGACGGCTGGGCATGGAGGTTCACGCAGAAGGACTCGTTCGATACCGCGGGCGAGGCCGAAAGAGGCGCGTTACCACCGACCATGTTTCGCTCCACATTCGCAAGGGCGAGTTTGTTGCCATTGTTGGCGGCTCCGGTTCTGGAAAGTCCACCCTTCTTAACGAGATCAGTGGATGGGAGCCTGCCGACGAGGGAAGCGTATTCGTGGACGGCGTCGACCTTTACGCCAACTACGACGTCATGCGCAACGTGATTGGCTACGTGCCTCAGGAAGACATCGTTCACGACAACCTTGTGCTCGAGGAGATGGTGGACTACGCCGCGCGCCTGAGGTTGCCGAGCGACACCTCCAAGGAGGACCGTCGCGCACGCGTGGACGAGGTGCTCAAGCAGCTCGACCTGGATCACGTGCGAAAGAACTATGTTGGAAACCTTTCTGGCGGACAAAAGAAGCGTGCCTCCATTGCCGTGGAGCTGCTTGCGGAGCCCCGCCTCATCTTCCTCGACGAGCCGACATCCGGCCTGGATCCCGGAACCGAGGAGGACGTTATGATGCTCCTCCGCACCATGGCGGACGAGGGTCGCACGGTTATCTTGGTCACGCACGTTACCACCAACCTCAACCTGTGCGATCGGGTCGTCATCCTCGGACAAGGTGGAAAACTGTGCTATTTTGGCCCCTCCGATGCCGCTGCGGCGTACTTTGGCGAGAGGAAGTTCGTAAAGGTCTACGACAAGATCGCCGAAGAGCCCAACATGTGGCAGCAAAGATGCTTGGAGGAAACGGCGAAGATAGGACCTGAGCCACGGATGCCAATCACTCAGGTCGCTCAGGAAAAGGGCCACAAGCCGCCTGTCGAGGTGCAGTTCAAGACGCTGGCCGCTCGTTATGCCAAGCTCATCATCAACGACCATTCCCGTCTTCTATTGCTCTTGTTGCAGGCGCCACTGTTGGCCGTTCTTATCGCGCGGGTTGCGGGAAAGGACTGCTTTGCGATTTACGAAAACACCAAGTCGTGCCTGTTCGCGCTGTCCTGCGCCGCATTTTGGGTGGGAATTCTCGACTCGATTCAGGAGATCTGCAAGGAACGCGACATCTTTAGGCGTGAGTACGACGGCGGCATGCGACTGCCCTCGTACGTGACTTCCAAGGTCGTGGTGCTTGGCGTGCTGTGCTTGGTACAATCCACGGCCATGACCATCGCGTTCTGCACGACCATACCGGAGGCAATGTCCATAGGCGTGGTGTCGGGGCCATTGGAGCTGTTTGTCTCGCTCTTCCTTGTTACGCTCTCGGCAATGTGCTTGGGACTCTTGGCCTCGGCGCTCTTCTCCAATGCGGATCGTGCCATTGCCATGGCGCCGCTGCTCATCATGCCCCAGATTCTATTCTCTGGTGTCGTGGTTGAGCTGGAGGGCGTCGTAGAGAAGATCTCGAGCGTCGTCAACTGCCGATGGGGCATGTCCGCCTTGGGTTCGGTTGCGAATCTCAATAACCTCAAGCTGCGCGCAGAGGAGGAGATGGGCGACTTGCCAATGGTTGACTTCTCCACGCTTCGCCCAAAGATCGACGCCACCATGTTTGATCCCGCAATGTTCAACATCGTGTCGGCGTGGTCGGTTCTGCTGGTAATCTGCGCACTATGCGTTTTGGGCTGCTTTGGCCTTTTGTGGCTGGGTACGCGTCGTAAGTAGCCGCGCGCGAGCGCTGGTGGTAGGGTCGTTTGTTCCAGCTGCGGGGACCCGCGGGACAAACGACCCCACCACCTTTGTCCTTTGTCCCAACACTCACACTACAAGGATCACCACGCCGGCAACGGTGAGGGGAACCCCAAGGACGAGCGTAATGACGCCGGCCTTTTTGAGCGCTGGCGCAACCGTGGCGGTGGACTCCTGCTCTTGGGGGATGATGAACTGCGCCAGGTTGTCCGGATTGTAGCGGATGGTCACGAACGGTCCCGGAACGTCTTCGGGGCTGCCGTACCCAATCTCGTTATGCGCTTGGACGCGCACACCGTCCTGAGTCACAAAGGAGTAGGTGCCGTAGTAGGTGATGCTGTTGTCATCGGAAAAGCCGCTGGTTCGGCTAACCGTGCCCACAAGCTCCGCCTCCGCAGACGCGTTGCACCTCTGGTCCAGCTCAGCCTGCTGGTTTTCCGAATGACGAGCAGCCGCAGTAAGGGCGATACCAATGCCCACAAGCGCCACGCCAAAGATGAGTACCACCAGTCCTACGATCTGCCCCGCGCTCAGTACCATGCCAAGCCTCCCGTTTGCCCAACCTCGTGCGTTTGTATGGCTGCCATGCCACATAACCGTTATTGTAGTCCACTTGCGCGGCGCCTCCACATCCCACCGCCACTCGATTGGCCCAAAACCAGACCTGCGCGGTCAAAATCGGAGCCGCGTTTGGCGTAATCGCCTGTCTCGTGCGGGCCAGTCTGCAACTGTGCGCCGCTCCGTGTGCCGACAGAGCGCACGGTAGACACATTCGATTTGGGAAACAACTCGTTTAGCTGGGGTTTTGCAAATTGAGGACGTCGCATTTTTGTAACTGTGCGTTCGGCAAGCTCTCCCCGAACGCACAGTTACAAAAACGCATTTTGGAATAACGCTCTGACCTGCGGTTTTGCTGTATGGAGGGATTTCGGCGTGTTACCGTGAGGCTTGGACTTCGAGGACACGGGCACAAAACGCCGCCGCACCCTCGCGTCTACCACCTGGACGAAGCAAGATCCGCCATCACTCGTCCGACCTGCGGCGCATGCGCTCGCGCAGGCCCTCCCTCGCCGCCTTCCAGCGCCTCTGGTAACGGAGGTCGCGCTCCGTGCCCAGGAACACCGACACGCCAAACAGCACGACCGCGGGCACGGCAAGCGTCACCGCCACGAGGTAGGGCCTCACCTGCACGGCGTCGGCCAGAACCTTGACCGTTCCCGGCAGGTTGTCCACGCGATGCCCGCGTATCAGCAGGCGATGCGAGTTCACGCCGTAGGGCGTGCACGTCACCAGCGTAACGTAGTCCTGCTGGGGGTCTATAACGAGGTCGTCCAGCTCGGTTGGAAGCACGGTGCGTATTTGGTCCACCTCGTAGGTAAGCACGCGGTCGAGCACCGTCACGGTAAAGGTGTCGCCCACGCCCAGCATTCCCACGTCCGAGAGGAGCCGCGCGTTCGCGAGGCCCCTATGCCCCGACACCGAGCAGTGCGTGCCCACCCCTCCCACGGGCAGGCTCGTGCCCGCAATGTGTCCGATGGCGCTCACGAGCACATCGTTGCTCGTGCCATGGTAGATGGGCAGGGTCACGTCTATCTTGGGGATGTCCACGTAGCCCATAAGCCCGGTGCCCGCAACATCCAGCAGGCTGTTGTACTCCCGGGCCTCCTCCTCGGTCATGCGCCACAGCACGCCGCTCTTCGCCAAACGCGCGTTGTATGCCTCGGCGGCGGCAAAGACCTCCTCGTTCTGCCGGGGGTCAAGGTTCGATACAGCCTGGTCGTAGTCGGCGATGAGCTGGCTCTGGTGGATGTTGTTCCACCAGTCGGCGATGACTGGGTACAGAGCCATTCCCACGCCCACAAGCCCGGCCACGACAAGCGCCACGGTCACCAGGTTGTATGTCCGCCTCCTCACGGCACCTCCCCCAGACACACGCGCGGGAGGCAGCCCCGGGGGCACCCCCCAAAGCGACCTCCCGCGCGGCGGCACTACTCGACGCGCAGCCGGCGCCTCGCGATGAGCACCACGAAGGTGGCGAGCGCAAGTCCGGAGCCGATGCCAACGAGCGCCACCGTTCCCAGCCCGCCGGTTGCGGGAAGCACCACGCCGGGCTTGTTCTTTACGCTGGCCGTGAGGCTTGCGGCATCGAGGTTCGCCGTCATGGTGAACTGCGCTCCGTCGGTTCCCGTGAGGGCCTTGAGCTTGGGCTCTTCCGACTGCGTCTCGTGCTCGGCGGTAATGGTGAACTGGATGGGGTCAATGGTGTTGTAGCCTGCGGGCGTGGTCGTCTCCGTGAGCTTGTACACGCCATCGTCCAAGCCCGCAAACTCAAACGTGGAACCCGTGGCGCCACCCGTCTTCTTTGGGTTGGCCGCGCCGGATCCCGTATGGAGCTGCGTGACGTTTACCCACTTGCCCTTGACGCCGCCTACGGTCACTGCGCCATTTTGGTCGGCCACGAACTTCTCGAGCGTAAAGTCGGCGCCTGTGAGGGGATTGTTGCTCTCGTTCACCTTGTTAAAGACGGTCTTGTAGGTAAACACAACGTTTGTGTCGGGGGTCGTGCTGCCCACATGGTTCGGATTCGTCGGGTCGCTCGAGTAGTACACGCTGTACGTGTTGCGATTTCCAAAGCTTCCTACTGTTGCGGATGCGTTGAGCGTCGCGTTGTACTTAACCGTAATGGTGTCGCCGCCTTGGAGGGCCTTGGCCGCAGCGGGCATGCTTTCGGCCATGAGGTTTGGTATGTCGAGCGCCATAACCTTGCCGCCCGTATAGTTGGATGTTACGGAAATCTGCGTACCGTCCAGGGCGTCTATCGTCTGCCCCGTCTTCTCCACAAACGTCACCGCAGTGCCCGTGGTGTCGCTTGCGCCGTAGTAAATGGTGGCCGATCCGTCCCAGGTAAGACCCGCGCTCAGATCGTCTGTAAAGATGAGCCTATAGCCAACGGAGGCAAAGTTCGCATAGTTGGTGGGCAGCGTTACCGTGAGCGTAAAGGGAATGGTGTCACCAATGTCGTAGTCGGACGAGTCTTGCGTCGAGCTAAGGACCGCACTGAGCGAGTCGTTGACGTCCTGGGTCTTCTTTGCGGAGGTGGGAACGGCCGCCTTGGGATCTGCCGCCACGTCTGCGCCCACAACGTCCACAATGTAGTCGCTGTAGGTTGCTCCGCTCGGCACAACGGTGTTGCGCACAAGGTAGTAACCAGGGGCGAGACCGGTCGCACCGTAGCCCACAACGCTCTGGCTGCCATTGATGTTGTACGTACCCTTTGTCGTGGAGATGGCATTTTGCAGCGACTCACCGTTGTTTGTGCCCAAGCTGGTAAGTATGGTGTGGAACACGTCGTTGTTCGCGTTCTCCGCCACCTTCTCGGCAACCTTCTCGGCGCACCGATCGTCACCGGTGAGGTTGAACATGTTGTAGACCTTCGTCTTTGTGTCTTCCTTTACGCCATTGCCCCACTCGATGTCGGACAGCACGACCTTTCCTGCGGTGTTCGTGGAGGGTGTGCCCGTAAAAATCTGATACAACAGGTACGTATAGCCGTCTTCGTTGTTCTTTATCACAAAGGTGTGTCGTCCGTCTTCCGCCAACGCCGTCGAGCACAGCAAGGGCAATGCCAGCAGAACGGCCATGAGCAGCGCCAAGATTCGCCTTGTTCTTTTCACTCTTCTCATCTCCTTATAACTTCGAGCCAGTGCATCCAGAGCCATTGCATCCAATCATTGGGAAGACGTCCACGCGGGCCCTCCCCTCACGCGGTGCGTGGGCGGCGGACCGCCTCGAATGCGTTCCAAGAAGGCGCTCGTCATGGGCGATCACCTCCCCGCCGCGCACGCTGCCTACCTGCGGTCAGTGCCACCGCGCACAGCGCAAGCACAACGCCCGTACCCTGCAGTGCCGCGCTGCCACTTCCTCCCGTGGACGGGAGCACCACACCCTCGCTGTTGGGCACGGTAACGGTGCCACCCTCCACAGGCAGGCTGGTATTGCTTCCAACCTTTATGGCCGTCATCGCCGTTGCGTCGTCTGCGGGCACGGTGAGCCTCACCGGGCTCTCCAGCTTGTTGTATCCCGTGGGCGCCGACTCCTCCACCAGGTAGTACGTGCCCTGCTTGAGCGTACCAAGCGAGAAGGTGCCGTCGGTGCCCGAAACGTGGCGTTCGTGGCCTGTCATCGGGGCGGACTCCATGCTGCCATCCGCCAGCTCCCTATGCAGCGAGAATACCGCGCCCTGCAGCGCGTTGCTCGTTCCCGTAACCACCTTGCGCACGCTCACCGAGCGCGTGTACACGGGGTTGACGACCTGGGTTAGATCGACCTCAGCACCGTAGTTGTCCACATACGTAACGCTGGAGGTCTTGCTGCCCACCACCAGCGTGTATATGCGCGTGTCGCGCATAACGTAGCCCGTGGGCGCAAGCGTCTCCTTCATGTAGTACGTGCCGGGGTTGAGTCCCTCGATCGTCACCATGCCCTGTTCGTCCGACACAAACACGGAGGGGCGCTGCTTGCCCGGATCGCTCACGAAGGCGGCCGCGGTAATGGGCACCCGGCAGGACGGGTCGACATACACCGTAAACTCCGCACCCGCAACCGCCCGCTGGCTGTCGTCCACCTTGGAGAAGACAACCTGCCCGCTGTTGGGCGTGTTCTCCACGTACACGCTCACATCGCCCGTGGCCGTGACCGTTTGCGACTGGCTCACAATGTAGTCCTCGTACCCGTCGGTGTCGGCGCTGGCATTGTAGTGCACGCTCTCTTCTCCACCGGGCTCGCCAATCCACTCCTCGCGCACCGTGTAGGTAACCGCGTTGCCGTTCACATACGTCGGCAGGCTCTCCCACGAGGCCGTCCAGTTGTTGGCGGGGCTCAGCTGCACGCTCTTGCCCGTCACGGCCACCCCGTTTCGCAGCAGCTGCATGGTAACGGGCGTTGTCGCACCGTTGGTCCAGTTCTTGCTCACCTGGATGTTCGTGGTTCTGGGCTCGTTGAGGATGTTCACAAAGGGCCTTCTGGCACTGTCGTTGACCTCGCCCAACTCAACGAGCGCGCTCAGGCTTGGGTTGCTCGTAACGCTGTCGTCGAGCGTCACATGGGAAATCTGGACGTCCGACAGCTCCACGGTTCCCGTTATGCTACCCGGCAGAGCCACATATCCCTCGCGCGGCTCCTCCTCGATCTTGAACCGATAGGAGCCGTTGGGCACGGGATACCTCTTGTTTTCGTACCACACCTCGCTTGGGACGCTAATGACGTACATTCCCGAGTCGTCCGTCGTAAAGGACAGGGGCAGTTCGACGGTCTGCCCGTCGGACTCCACGTAGAGCGTAAAGGTAAAGCGCGCGTCCGCGATGGGTCCCCTGCTCGTTGCGTCCTGCTTGACCAGCGCAATCTCGCGCGGCTGGGTGTATCGGTTGGTAAACGAGACGGTCTGGATGTCTGCTATGGTCGCGTTGTCGGGATAGGAGTAGACCTTCTCCATCTCCACCACGTTGGAGTCGCCCACATCCACCACGCTTTGGGTGGTGTTGCTCACGTGGATGGACCGCGCCGTGGCGTAAGGGGACTGCGCCGTGTAGTAGTGCTCCGCCACCCAGTAGGAGGTGAGGGGTTCCAAGGTGTCAATGACCCACGTGTAAGTCCCGTTCTCGCTGATGTAATAACCCAGGTCATCGTTGCTGTCCTGGTCGGTGTGCCAGTGGAGCCTGAGCTTGTACTCCTCGCTTAGGCTGGTGTTTTGCGTCTTGTCCTGGTCGCGCGTCACCCCAATGTAGAAGTTGCCGCTCTTGATTGCGTCAATCGCCGCCTGTGAGCCGTCGAAGCGCTTGGTCACCACGAGCTTGGCGTACTTGGGGATGAGCATGCCATCCACGTGCCAGCTGTTCTCCTGGTCCTTGAGCACGTACCAGCGCAGGTCGAAGTAGTCGGTGGTGAGGTGCTCCTGCGGAATTGCCGTGCCGTTTATCTGGATCTTGCGATCGGCCGAGACGGCCGCGTTCCACGCGCGGATGCGAGCAAACATAAACTCGTCGCTGGGGAACGGTTGCTCAAAGGTGATGGTCGATCCAGGGTACGCGGGACCGTTGCTCTGACCGCTAAACTCCTCGGAGTAGGGAATGCTGGTGTTCGCGTGAGCTCGCAGCTGGCTATCTATGGTGTCGATCTCGTCGCGGGTGGATGCGTTGGAGTAGCCAAAGAAGTCCATGCGGATGCCGCTCACGTTGTCGTCAGTCGCAAACTGGCTCTCGCCGCCAAGGAAGATGCGCGAGGTAAACAGGCAGTCGGTATAGGTCGCGGTATTGCCAATGTCGAAGGTCGTGTCGAACAGCCGCACAAAGAAGCCGCAGGTGTTGGTGTTCATGCGATCGGCCCTGTTGGCCAAGCCGTAATAGCCCCGCTTTCCAGGCAGGTAGGCGTCCCACACGGCCTCGTAGGTAACGGGACCCCAAACGGGGACCGCCGTGCCTGCCGGGTAGATGGTTCCGTCTCCGCCCTGCACGCGCCATCCCTTGAACGTGTGCGTGAGCAGGTTGTAGGCGTTGTTCGTTTGGCTCACGCGAATGGTTGCGTCGTCGGCGGGATTGTTGTGCACGAGGTCGGGAAGGACCAGCGTTGCGCCGTTGTCCAACGTCTGGCTGTAGAGGTCTTCGCCAAGGATGGTGAGGGTTGCCGGCGAGTTGATGCTCACGTCCTTGGAGCACCACGGCACGCTCTCCCAATGCTGGAAGTCGGCGGAGTTGTTGCCCACCTGCTGGATAACGCGCAGATCGTACGTTACGGTGCAGACGGGCACAAAGACGGCAGTAAGCTCCTGGATGTGGTTGCTGGAGAGGGGCTGGTCGATGTAGCTCACGGTATCGCTCGTGTTGCTCAGTCGCGCACCGTTGAACTCCCAGTGGTCGAAACGGTAGCCGTCGTTGGGAACGGCGGTAACGGGGTTGTTGAGGGTGATGTAGTAGCCCGTCTGCGCGAGGGCGCCCCAGCCCACCCATTGGTCCGTTAGGTCGGCAGACCCCTGCAGGATTCTGCCCGCACCCAACGCCTCGGCCGTAATCAAAACGCGACTCGTGTTTATGGCTAGGTATTCCGCCTTGTATGCCACGTTTTGGGTAACAGCCGGAAGGTTCTTGAGCTCGTGGTCGCGCGTGAGGATGTGGTTTTGCTCGTCGCGCCAGGCAACAAAGGTGTAGCCGTTGTAGTCCCAGGCAGTTGCGCCGCTGGGATTGTGATCCTCGTAGACCTGCTCGGAGACGTCCTGGCCCGTCCAGTCACTCCCCGTAACGGTGATGTATCCCACGGGCGCTCCACCCTTGGAGTTGTACGAGTAGTAGCGCACGTTGCAAGGGGCCGCCTTAACGAAGCGCGCCTGCACCATAATGTCCTGGCTCAGGTCTGCCGGAGCCACAAAGGAGGCGGAGGAGCAGATGAGGTTCTCGGTCCCCACCTGATACCAACCGATGAACTTGCTGTCGTAATTTGGCACGGCCAAGGCGCCAGCCGCGGATCCCGAGTAGCAAAAGTAGACGTCGTGATTGACTCTTTGGTCATCCAAGTACGTATAGCTCATCGCGCTACCCTGCTGGACGGTTCCGTTCACGCGGCCCTGCTCGTCCGCCCAGACCCACTGGTCGAAGGTCACCATGTACTGGTCGTCGGGCACAAAGCAGGCGGTAAAGGTATGCCAACGCTCCCCCACCATTGCCTCTGCAATCGAGGGTTGGATGGAATACAGGTTTCCCCTGGCCACGCCATCTCCCGTCGCTCCCATGCCGTAGTCCTCGTAGCCATTGATGCGCCAGCCAATAAAGTGATAGCCGGGTGTGCAGCTTTGGTTCCCGTTAGTGGGATTGTCGGCAGAGCGCGGTCGCACGCCCGAGAGCGCAACGCCGGCATCCGTCACGGCCTCCACGACGGAGGGGCCGTACACGGTGCTGCGCTCATAGACGCAACCGCCCGTACTGTCGTTTACGTTCATCTGGAAGTAGTACGACTTCGCATCCGTAACGTCCACCACGTACACGTTGCCGTTCGCCATAGTAACGATAAGCGTCTCCTGCGAGTCAAAGGCCACGAGGCTGCGCAGAACCCAGTCGTCGCCCCGCCGCTGCACCTCCACGAGCGAGGGATCGCTAAACGACACGGACGCAACCTCGCCCGTTACAACGCCATCTAGCCTCAGCTCCCGGAGCAGCTGGGAGAGCGAAATTTCCGATCCGCCTGGCAGGTGATACTCGTAACCCTCGTACCAAAAGTCCACGGTAAAGGCAAAGGCAAACACCGAGAAGCCCTCGGTCGCAAAGGAGAAGCCATCCTTGCCCTTGCGCGCCTCCAGGCACTCGGCGCCGTCCTCGGCAAAGTGTACGAGGGCGTCGGGTGCCTTGGCCCTAGACACGACGACGTGCGCCTCCGTTTGCGGCTCCACCTCGTTGCCTTGCTCGTCCTGGATTCTCAAATCCAGCAGGAGTAGGTCGTCTCCCACGTGGGCGCGCCTGTGTATGCCTCCTGCCAGCTCCTTCTCTTGGCTTCGCTCGATTTGGTCGATCTGTGCATCCGTTGGCGCAACGGTGGTCGCCACGAGCTGGTACGTCGCATCTGCTGGAAGCGTCGCCTCAACCTTCACGTGCATGTCGCCCACATCGGCCGTAAGGACAACGGGCTTTGCGGCTGGCTCCGTTGCATCGTTGCTGGTGCCGGCGGCTGACGTCTCCCCCTCGCTGGTCGGGACGGTCTTTGTGGTCTGGGTGTCGCTGGTGGTCTGGGTGTCATCGGTGACCTCGGCGCTGTCCGATGCGGGACGCACCGCAGCGGGCAGTCGCCCAAAGCCCAACAGCGCGGCATCCCTTGCGTCGAAGGACAGCTCGCACACCGCACCTCCCCAGTCGCCCACAATGGCACCAAAGGTCCCCGCTCCCTCGTCTGCCTGCTCGACGATTCCCACCATCGTGCGCCCGTCATCGCAGGCGACAAAGGCCAAGTCGCCGTTACGTGGGAAATAGGGCGAGGCGGCATGGTCCTCATACTGGCCCGCCTGCACGAGCGCGTCCTGCCATCCTTGCGCGTTGGTCCCACGGGGCATCACGTCGGTTCCTATGCCGGCATGCTCCAGGCAAAACGACGCAAAGGCGACGTTCCAGTCCTCGTATGGGTTGTTCTCCCACGCACCGTATCGGGTGTATCCCGCCACCGTGCCATCCGCGCGCACCTGGTAGTTGTGCTCGCTCGCACGATACCCCAGCTGGGTCCGTGCAATCGCCACCAGCTGGTCCGGCAGCGCCTCTGCCGCATCCGCCGGCAACGTGCAGAGCCAGTCGGCCTCCGTCTCCACGTCGGCGTTTGGGTTGGAGTAGCACGACAGGTCGTGTACGTGCTCCACAAGAGCACAGGAGTTCTCTTGGCACACCTCGGTGTGCTGATGCTCCTCTAGGCCACAGAAGGTCGGCTTCTTTTGGGTAAACGCGGGAAGACGCATGAGGGCCGACGTCGTCGCTGCCACGACCAACCCCAACAGGCACACGAGCGCGAGGAACCGACGGCGCACACGACGCTTCCGTCCAAGCGATGCGATGCGTGTGCGCAGGTCCCTCATATCGTCACCACCACATCACTCGACGGCGCCAAAAGAGCCCAGCGGCCACACGCGCAGGACGATCTTTCCCACAACGCGGTCCTCGCCCACGCACCCCACCTGTTCCATGCGGGAATCTATGGAGCTCATGCGCTGGTCGCCCATAACAAAGTATTGGTCGGCAGGCACTTGGTACGGCAGGGTAAGGTCGCAGCTGCCGTACCCCTCCTCGCTCACGTAGGGCTCGTCCAGCTTGGTGCCGTTAACAAAGACCGCACCGTTCTTTTGCATGTTGAACCATTCGCCCGGACCGCAAATTACGCGCTTTACCAGAATCTTGTTGTTGTAATAGAACGCAACGACATCGCCCGTCTGGTACGCAGGCGACTTGAGCGAGACCACGATCTCGCCCTCCCGCAGCAGCGGCGCCATGGAGTCGCCGTATATCCTAAACGTGGGGAACACGAACGTGGCCAAAAGCACGACGATCGCCGCAATGCTGAGCAGGACGCCCAGCGTGCTCGCAAGCACCCGCACGACACGCCGTCGCTGCTGGTGCCTGCTAAGCTCGCCTTCGATCTGCGCCGCCGAGAGCCGCGTATGTTCCTGCCCGCGCTTATCGTCAACCATATGCTGTTATAGCCTTTATGCTGCGTGACCGTATATGTCATCTATTGTACAACAATGATAATTAATTCTCGCCAGCGGATAGTGCCACGGTGGGGAGTGTCCCGGACGTGGCAAGCGTGTCCTACTCTGCGGCCCTGTTGCGAACGTTCTCCAAATAGAGGTCGGCAGCTTCCTGGGCCGCCTCAAAGACCCCACTCAGCTTGAGTGCAGCCTCGGCCAACGATCCCGCCTCCTCTATGGCAAGGTTTCGATTGGCGAGCTCATCCCGCAGCCGCTTGTTTTCGTCGGCCAGCCGCTCGTTCTCCTGCTCCAGCTCGAGCAGCATCTTGAGCAGATCCTCGCGCCTGAGTCTATGTAGGGGTTCGGTGGCCATGCGATGCCCTTTTTGTCCAGTCGTTCGAATGCCGCGCTCGTATTGTTGCCGATAAGTATAGCCGCTGCCCCGTCAGTCGTCCCGCGTCGCACTCTTTGTGGCGCGGACACAACGCACGACGCAGCAGGTCCCGTCTTGGTTGAAGGTAAAGAGCGTGAGGTCCCAATCGTCCAAAACCGCGTCTATGTCTTCCAGTGCGTCGCGCTCCACGTTACTCACCGCGTAACGATGAAGCGCGCCGTCGACCGTCGCGAACCACACCTCGTCGCGGATGCCCACCGAGCCCAGACGGCCAAAGTGCGACCGATACCCTTCTCCGCAAACGATCAGGTCGTCGGTACCAATACCGCCGGCATAACGACAGGGACTGATGCGCAGGCGGTCGTCGCTGCTCTCGTCCGCAACGGGCAGGTCGACACCCACGGCGGGGATGATGACGGAGCCCATGTAGTCGTAGTCCCCTATGCGCTCCACCGTCGTGGGCTGGTTGGACGCGGGGTCGGCCTCGTGGAGTTGGGGCCGTACCTCTTCCAAGCGTTCCAAAACATGGGCACTCGCCTGCCGCGCCCGACGATCCTCCATCTGGTCGCGAACGAGAAGCGCCAGTGCCACGCACATGAGCGCAACGCCCACGACGATGAGCACGCGATACGCGCGCAGTTCCCTCCCCCCTTGCATGGCACCCATCCTACGAGGTGCGCCCGGAGCGGCCGATGCGCCTGCGCGCCAAAACACCTGCCAGCACCAGCACAAGACCCCCAAACGCCAAGGGAAGACCCGTGGCAGGACGGTCCCCCGTTGCGGGCACCTTTAGCCCAATGGAGTCTGGCGACGTGGTAGACGTGCTTGCGGTCGCCTTGCCAGCTGTGGTCATCCCCCCGCTGGTGCCATCCTTCTTGCTGTTGGTGGTGGTTCCTCCGCCGGAGTTGTCTTTCTTGTTGTTGGGGTCGTCCTTCCCGTCGTCGCCGGTTGGCACTCCGGGCTTTGGACGACACACCACGTCTAGCTCGCCCGCGTCGTTTGGCACCGACAGGAGGAAGGCACTCATGCGTTGCCCGTCCTTGCTCGTCGCTGCCTGCACAACAAGGTAGAGCCCTTCCTCCACTGCCGAGAAGCTTGCCTTGCCACCCGCGACGTTGGCGGTCTGCAACGGCTTGGCATCCCGCTCCGCAAGCTCCGCCTCCAGGCTGCTGGCAATGCGGAAGTTGTGGTCGTCTAGCTCCTTCTTGGTCATCGAGGGGATTTTCTCAACGACGGCAGAGGACGCGAACTGTCCCGCCAAGACGTCGTACGCCGCACCATGGGAGGTGTCCACCGTAGCCACACGATACAACGCGATCTTGCCACCCTCCATGGGGGATGCGGAGGACTCGTTGGACTCCGTGAGCAACAAGGTTATTGAGCCGACGGCAGGCTGCTTGGCGTCGTTCTGGGCGTCGGCGTCGGCCTTGGCAACGGGTGCCATGAGGGTGAGCACAACTGCGACAACGCACACGAATGCGCCTCTTACAACGTGATGCCAGTTCTGCATTGGCCAAACTCCTTTGAAGTCGCGTGCCCTCGGTCCCTATCTTAGCCCAACTCGGCATAGACAAGGGGAGGGCCCCACGCTCGGGACCCTCCCCACATACGCTCATAGGCGAACCGCGTATTGCGCGCCCTACTTCTTGCGGCGCCGTAGACCCGCGACGATAGCTGCGGCGGCACTCACGAGGAACGGCATCACTGCCATGCTCGCATCGCCAGTACTGGCCGTGGCCTGCCGGGTGGTCGTGACCCCCGTAGAGGTACCCGTCGTGCTCGTGTTCTTCGGGTTGTTAGACGCGGCGGTGACCGTGAGGGTGCCGAGCTTCTCGCTCACCTGATAGTTCTTCTGCTTTGCGGTTGCCTCGCTCGACTCCCAGTCGATCTTGTAGGTGTTCTTTGAGGACCCGACCTTGGTCTGCGAGCCGGTTACCGAGAAGGGCGCCTTCTCGTTGTTAACAAAGCCCTTGATGCTCGCGTCCTTGCTGCCCGTGGTAAGCGCCGTGCCGTCGTACGCCTTCTTTGCGCTGGGCGTCGTCACGGTGAGCTTGGCCTTAGCGATGGTCACGGAAGCCTCGTACGTGCCGCTGTACATGCCCTGGTACGTGACTACCATGCGGTACTTTCCTGCGTCGGTCGGCTTGCCATCGACCGGGTTGCCATCCTCGTCGTAGTAGGTAACCGTGTAGTCGGTCCCCTCCACGAGCTTCTTGGGGTTGCCGTTCTCGTCCTTGGTCTGGGTGTCGTAGAGCTCAGGACCATTGACGGGCTTGCCCGTGTAGGTGCCCGAGTCGTTGGTCTTCGAGTCGGGGCCGGTCTTCTTGGTGTCTCCGGTCGAGATGGGTTGGACCACAATGCGCTTGCCCTCACCGGGAAGCCCGCTCTTGTTGCCAGCGGAGATGGCAGTCACCTCCAGCGTACCGGCACCCTCGCTCGCGTTCACGGTGTAGTTGCTACTCTTTGCCGTGGCCTTGCCTGGGTCGGCGAGGCTTTTGTTCTCGTCGGCGTATGCCACCTTGGGCGCAAAGACCCTGGCCATCGCCTGCAGCAGGCCGGGCTCCTCCGCATTTGCGGACTGGGTGGCCACGCTGTTGCTTGCAGGTTTGGTAGTGGCTTCGCTGGTTGTGGACTGGGCGCTTGAGCTGCTGTTTGCAGACTTGGTGGCAACGTAGTCTACATGCTCTCCGTCGGCAAAGATGACCGAGTAGCCATTTTCGCTCTTGCCTATCTCGGTCTGCGTGCCGGTCACCTGTACCTCGACCGTCTCGCCCGCAACGATGCCCTTAAGCGCAACATCACCGTTGGTAAGCGGCGTGCCATCGTACTCCTTGGTCGCCGAGCCAGTCGTAACGTGCAGCGGCTGCTTTTCCACGTCCATCGGCACGTTGACGGTGCCCTCGTAGTCACCCGTTAGCGTTACCACGGCCACCTTCTCGCCGGCGTCGGTGGGGTTGGTGGGTTTGTTGATGTCGGGCGTACCGTCGGGGTTGGCCTCGTAGTAGGTAACGGTATAGTCTTTACCCTCCTCGAGCTTCTTGGGGTTGCCTTCGCTGTCCTTGTTCTGGTAGTCGTAGACCTCGGGCACCTTCGGCGTGCCATCGTAGTAGGGCGCGTTGTCGCCGTCCTTGCCGCGAACGTCCACGACCTTCACGTACTTGGTCGGGTCGGTTGTGGTGTTGCCGTTCTCGTCGATGGGGTTGCCGTCGTCGCCCGCCTTTACGCCGTTGCCGTTGCCGCCGTCGGTAACCTTGGCAGCCTTGATGGTGAGCGTGCCAGGCGCGGTGGTGATGGCGTAGTTCTTGGTGACGTCGACACCGCCCTTGTCCATAATCGTAACGCCGGTCGCGGCAGTGATGGTGCCTTCGTAGCTGCCGAGCTTGGTACCGCTGGCGCTCGCGACCACGGTGTCCTTGCCGCCAACCTCGGTGTTGTGGCCGAACTTCTCTGCAGTGAGCAGGCCCTCGTTCGTGCCGGCATTAACGTCGTAGCCCTCAATTGTCTGCTGGGTGCCGGTGTAGCTCTTCTCGCCACTCTTGCCGGTAAAGGTCACGGGACGTTTGAGGACGTTGGTGCCAATTGTGACTTCGCCGGTGTAGTCCTTGATGAACTCGACCACGGCAACCTTGTCGCCGTCGTTGCCAGTGCCCGCGTCGGCTGCGGAGAGCGGCTTGTCCTCGTTGGGTATGGGCCTGCCCTTTTCGTCGGTCTTTACGGTTCCGTCGCCGTTGCGCTGCGGCTCGTAGTAGGTAACGGTGTAGTCCGTGCCCTCCGTGAGGTTCTTGTTGCCCTGCACGTCGTGTACGGTCGGCGTATGATCCTCGCCGTCATACACAGGCGTCTTGGTGTCGTCGTAGCCAACGGTCACGTTTACGCGCACGACCGGCTTGCCGTCCGGGCCAACGACGGGCTCGCCTTCGTCATTGACCTCGACGCCCTCGCCATTTCCGTTGTCCGACACCTTGGTTGCGCCAATGGAGAGCGTGCCGAGCGCGAAGGAGATGGAGTAGTTGGCCGTTACGTCCGTGCCGTTCGCATCGAAGATAGAGTTGCTGGAAATGTCTGGGTCGTCAGTCGTGGGATCGCCATCGAATATGACTGTTGGTTCGGCACGATTGTTGAACTTTACAAAGTTGCCTTTGTACTCGCCCTTCTCCGTACCCTCGGCAAGATAGCGAATGTTGTAGGTGTGGCCCTCAACAAGCTCCATGTCCTTGACGGTGAGCGTCTCGATAACATGCTTCTTGCCGTCATACGAGTAGCTCTTGCTGTCGCCCGTAAAGACGGCCGGACGCTTCCTCACGTCTGCGGGCGTGTTGACGGTGCCCTCGTAGTCACCCGTAAGGGTTACCACGGCCACCTTGTCACCGGCGTCGGTGGGGTTGGTCTCGCTGGCGCCCGGCTTGGGCTTACCGTTCTCGTCGATGTCCTCGGCCTTGTAGTATTTTACTTCGTAGTCTTTGCCCTCCTCGAGCTTCTTGGGGTTGCCTTCGCTGTCCTTGTTCTGGTAGTCGTAGACCTCGGGGGTCTTCGGCGTGCCGTCGTAGATAGGCGCGTCGTTGCCGTCCTTCCCGCGGACGTCGACCACCTTGACGTACTTGGTCGGGTCGGCTGTGGTGTTGCCGTTCGCGTCGATGGGGTTGCCGTCGTCGTCCGCCTTTACGCCGTTGCCGTTGCCGCCGTCGGTCACCTTGGCAGTCTTGATGGTGAGCGTGCCAGGCGCGGTGGTGATGGCGTAGTTCCTGGTGACGTCGGCGCCGCTGGCGTCGTAAACCTTGACGTCGTCCGCGGCGGTGATGGTGCCAGCGTAGGGCATCGCGCTCGCGTTGGTGCCCTCGGCTATGGCCTCGATAGAGTCGACGTCGTTGTTGTTCTTGTTCTTGGTGGTGTGGTCAAACTCCTCGCCGGTGAGAAGACCCTCGTTCTCGCCGGTGCTGGCGTCATAGCCCGTCACCGACTGCTTCTGGCCGTTGTACGCCTTGGTGTCGCTCTTGCCCGTAAAGGAGACGGGGCGCTGCTTCACGTCCATGTGCGCGGTAATCGTACCGGCCAGGTTACCCTTGAGCGTGACCACAGCAATCTTCTCGCCCGCCTCCTCGGGCGTTAGCTGGCGAGCACCTTCCTTAATGAGGGGCTTGGTGTCGGTACCCAGCTCGTCATCACGCACAAAGGTGACGTCGGCAGGAGCGTAGTAGGCGATGTCGTAACCGGTGCCCTTTTCGAGCGTGATTGCGGAGTGGTCCTCCTGCTCATCCTTAACGATCGGCTCCTTGGCCGTTCCGTCGTACACATCGGCAGCCGCATCGGCGGTACCGTCGAGCGTCTTGCCGTATACGTGAATGACCTTGGAGGCTATCGTAAGCGTCTCGCTGGGGTTGGGAGGAATCACGCCCCAGCCCTCGCCGTTGTTATGCAACTCGGACTGCAGGACCGTGTACGTACCGGTCGTCAGCTTGATGTCGTAGTTCGCGGTCACGTTGGTCGTGCCGTCGGCACGGTATATGGCAATGCCGTCAGCGTTTTGGAACTCGGCCTCATACACGCCAGCTTCGATAGGATAGCCGCCATTTGTACCGCTCGGCAGCTCGACGTCCTTGATGTCGTAGGCGACCGTGTCCGTACCGCCGCTGTTCTTGGTGGTGTGGGTATCGACCAACCCTTCCACCACGTACGTCATCTTCCTCGTCGCCTCATCGGCAGTCGCGTCGTCCGGCGTGATGCTGGCATACGGGATGTTGCCCGAAAGGATGCGCGCGATGCGGTCGGCCATAGAGTGCGCCTGGGTGTCGAAGTGAGCAACGACGGTCTTGCCGGTAAAGGTGACGGGGCGCTTCCGCACGTCCACGGGCACGGTGAGGGAACCCTCGTAGTTGCCGGTGAACGTGACCACGGCCACCTTGTCGCCCGCGACCTTAGCGGGGTCGGTGGTGATCTCCTTGCCCATGTCGGGCGTGCCATCGGGGTTGGCCTCGTAGTACTTGACCGTATAGTCGGTGTTCTCGACGAGCGTCTTGGGCTCGCGCTCACCCGAGATGGGGTTCACGTAGCCGTTATCCTTTACCGTGGGTTTGTGGTCCTGGTCGTCGTAGACAGGAGCGTTCGTGCCGTCAGATCCGGTAAGGTCCACAACGTGCACGGGCTTGCCGTTGTCGGTAACGGTGTTGCCGTTCTCGTCGGTCAGGTTGTCTGCCGTGCCATCGTTGTTGCCATCCACGTTGGTGGCCTTGATGGTGAGCTTGCCGACGGTCGTGGTCCCAGGCGTAATGTCGTAGTTCGCCGTGACGTCTGCGCCACTGGCGTCCTTGATGACGACGGCCGTCGCGTCCTTGTACGCGAACGCGCCGTTGTACTCGCCCTTGTTCGTGCCCTTGGCGGAGTAGGTCAGGTTGTGGGTGTGACCGGAGACGAGACCCTGGTTTTCACCAGTGCTTACCGTGATGCCCGTGATCTCCTGCTCCTTGCCGGTGTACGTGCGCTCGGCGGTCTGGCCCGTAAAGGTGACGGGGCGCTTCTTCACGTCCACACGCACCTTGATGGTGCCACTGTAGTTGCCCTTGAGCGTAACCACGGCGACCTTCTCGCCGGCCTCCTCGGGCGTCACGGACGTGGCGCCAGCCACGGGGTTGCCGTCCGAGTCAATGTCACTCGCCTTGTAGTACGTTACGTCGTAGTCGGTACCCTCCTCGAGCGTCTTGGGGTTGCCGTTCTCGTCGGTGACCTGCTTGTCGACGACCACCGGCTTGTGCGGCTGTGCATCGTAGGTGGGGGCGTCGTCGCCCTGATTGCCCTCGACCTCGACGACCGTGTTACCGTCAGACGTACCGGTGCCCTTTTCGTCGATGGTGCCGTCGTCGGTCACCGCCGTCGCCGTAATCGTGAGCTTGCCGGCCAAGAGCGTGACGTCGTAGTTGCCCGAGACATCGGTGCCGGTGCCGTCCACGATCTTGACCGCCGTCGCGGCCGTAGGCGTGAACGCGCCCTCATACTCGCCCTTGGCGGTGCCCGAAGCGAGGTAGCTCAGGTTGGACTCGTGGTGATCGGAGTTGGCAAAGCCCTCGTTGTCTCCAGCGCCCGTCGACACGTTCGCCGAGAAGCTCTCGAGCTTCTGCACCTTGCCGTTGTAGGTCTTCGTGGCGCTCTCACCCGTAATCGTGACTGGACGCTTAACGATCTTGGCCGTGAGCGGATCGATGGTGAAGTCCTCGTGGTTCTTGTCGCCCACGTACTTGACCTGAACGGTGTATACGCCCACGTCGGTGCCCTTGGGCTCCGTGGTCCAGGTGGTGCCGCCGTCGGTGCTGTAGAGCACCTCCACGTAGCCCTTGGGCATGGTGGTGGGGTTGCTCACGAGCACCTGCTCGTCGGCGTTGTAGACGAGACCGTCCTTGCCGTCGGTCTTGTTGACCGTGGGCTTGTTGGCGTCGGTGAGGTCGCTCTCCTTGGTCTGCGCCTTCCTGATGGTGTAGGGCTTCGTAACCTCGCCGCAGAAGTTGCCCGTGCCCTTGACGAGCATGGTGTAGCTGCCAGCGTCGTACTTGGGCGCGTCGGCCACGGTGTAGTCCTGATTCTTAACAAGGGTTGTGGGATTAGTACTCGTAGAAAGTAAGGAGGTGACCGTCTCGTTCGGCCCCTGCGGCATACCGTCACCACCCGTTTGCGTCGCATACGTGTACTCGAAGCCCTCCGGGCCGTCAAACTGCACGTCGGCAGCCGTGATCGGCTTGGGGTTGATGACGTAGCCCCTCGCCGCGGAACCGCTGTAGCCAGACGTCGACTTGAGTTCCACCTGCACCTGGTAGGTGCCCGCATCCGTCGAACCGTTATCGGTGGTGATCTGCGTTCCGTCGGCCTTCAGGTACTTGACGTTCAGGGCGTCCGCACCAAGGGTCACCTCCGTCCCGTCGGCCTTGGTGATCTTGACCGAGATCTTGCTGGCGTCGGGACGCTGGTCGGCGCGGTTGTAGGTAAACTCGTCGGAGCCGTCGCCGCCGTCAAAGATGATCTCGACCTTGTCATCCTCGCCCAGCACGTAGGGCGTGATGGAGAAGGGCTTCTCTACCCTGCCCATGTAGTTGCCGGTGCCGGTGACGACGGCCTTGTAGCCGTCGCCCACGCCCACGGCGGTCTCGCCGGTGAGCAAGTAGTCGGCGTCCTTGGTGAGGGTGGTGGTGCCGTCCTTGATGGTGATGGCGGGTCCCTGCGGCTGGCCGCTGAAGACGAACGTGTTGGGCGCGTCAACGACCATGTCGGCCGTGAGCGGCTTGGGCGTGATCTTGTAGCCCTTCTTGGCCGTGCCCTTATAGTTGTTCTTGAGCGTGACGGTGATCTCGTAGTTGCCCGCGTTGACGGACTCCGCGGGATATGCGATCTCGAAGTCCGCGCCCTCGCGAAGCGCCGTGCCGTTGAGGGAGACCGTCACGTTGCTCGGGCGCTGGTCCGTCCCGTTGTAGACGTAGTTCGTAACGTTGCCGATCTCAAGCCTGTCGCTTGCACCCAGCTCGTACGGCGCGATAGTGTAGGGTACCTGCACCGAGCCGGTGTAGTTGCCCTGGCCCGTGACCGTGACCGCGTAGGAGCCGGCGGTCGTGGCCGTGGTGTTGGAGAGGACATAGTCCTTCGGCTCGGTCGAGGTGCCCTCCGCGAGAGTGGTGGTGCCGTCCTTGACGGAGACGGTGGGACCCTGCGCCGTGCCGCTGTAGATGAGCGAGGTGCCCATGCCCGTCGCAACAACGTCCTCGGAGGTGAGCGGCTTGGGCTTGATGGTCACCTTGATGTCGGCGCCGTCGGCGTCGGCATGCGCGCCGTCGCCAACATACCTGACCTTGACCGTGTACGTGCCGGCGTCAACCGCCTTGGGCAGGTCGTCGGTCCAGTTGGTGCCGTCGAGGCTGTACTGGATCTTCTTGCAACCGGCGGGCAGCTCGCTCGGGGCATTCACCAGCTCCTGGGCCTGGCTGTTGTAGGTGAGGTCCTTGGCCGTGGGCGCGTTCTTGGTGGGGTCGATGACCATCTTCCAGTGAGCGTAGAGCGTCTGCTTCCCCTGGATGTTGGTGATGCCTGCCGACTGCTTGCTGCCGCCCTTGGGCTCGGTGTACCAAGCATCGAAGGTGTGACCCTCCCAGACGGGAACCTTGGCGTTGATCTGCGCGGCGGTTACAGTTCCACCCTTAGGAACCACGATGTAGCCGTTCTGGATGGTGCCGCCGTTGGGGTCGAACTCGACCGACGGGACGGAGATCTCGGAGATGGTGACCTCCATCGTGCGGCTAGCTGCAGAACCCGTGTAGACCATGGCATCGGCCTTGGGCGAAATCACATTGTCAAGGCTGAAGAACGTGCCGTTGGCGATGTAGCCCGTCACGAGGATACGGTGGTAGTAGGACTTTCTTGCCTCGCCCGTCTGTCCCGGCTGCCACTTCCATACGGGGAAGGAGCCGGTGGCAACGTAGCTGCCGTCCTGCTGCTGAACGAGCGTACAGGTCGAGCCGTTGCCAGCGCTCTGCTGAACGATGATGTCATATCCGTCATACGTGCCGCCGTCGACGCCAGCCGCGGTCGTGCCATACAGCACCTTGACGAACACGGCGTCGGGCTTTGCGCCGTTGGGGGCATCGATGCTGTTGACGGTCACCTTCCACGGCGCGTCGAAGCACTCTTGGCCAAAGCTAATCTCGGCCTGGAGGTGCATGGCGTCAATGTAGTTGACGGAGTAACCAGTCGCCGCCGCCGTGTCACCCGCACTCATGAGCGGGGTCACCTCGGCGTGATAGTTAATGCGGTTGCCCGCGTCATCCGCGGTGGGAAGGTCGTCGAAGTCGTAGGTAGTCTCCGCAGTGGCGCCCGAGGCGGATGCGGAGACGTCGACCACCTTGCTCTTCCCGGCAATCGGGTTGGCGCCGTTGTAGAGCTCCACGCGCGCGTACTTGCTGCGCTGCTCGGGAGTGTCGTCGACCGTGACGGTCTTCTCCTTGCCAGAATCGGGGTCGACATACGTATACGAGTAGTTCCACGTCACCTTGCCCGTGAGCTTGAAGGTGACCATGACCTTGGCGACAGGGCTGGGGTCCTTGGTGCCGTCCCCCTTGCGGCGCACGAGCACCTCGCCCGCAGCGAGGCCGCCAATCTCCGTGTTGCCATCGGGCACCGGCACCCAGGTCTCGCCGCCGTTGGTGGAGTACTCCATCGTGCCATCGACGTTCCCGATGATTCCGTCAGTCGCCGTCACGCTGCTCGCCCCGTTCTTCAGGCTGGGGGTCGGCGCCGACTGGCCCTCCTTGGGTGTGGTGATGCTCGCCTCGGACACCTTGGACGCGTTGTGGTTGTCGTCCGCGGCAATCTGGGCCTTGACGGTGTACTGCTCCGCCGGGTTGAGGCCGCTGAGGGTGAAGCTGCCGTCCGCGTTGGGCGTCGTGACCTTGCCCGCAACGGGGTTGCCGTCCTTGTCGTACAGCGTGTACGTGACGCCCTTCTTGCCGTTGGTCACCGTCACGCTGTTGGGCGTGGCCGTGAGGATCGGGGTCGCGGGCGCGGCCTGGTCCGCCTTGGTGATGGAGAACGTAGGCGCGCTGGCCGCAAGCTTGACGTCGTAGTTGGGGTTGGCGCCCGTCGCGGTGAACTCGCTGATGTCGAAGGCGTACGTGCCCACGCCCTCGCCGGCCGCGCGCTTGAGCTTGCCGTTCAGCGTGTCGCCGCTCACCACGCCGTCCTGCTCGTAGGTGAAGGTGGCAGGGTCGCTCGTGTCGAACACCTTGGTCTGACCCGCCTGCGGGGTGATGGTGACAACCTTCTTGCCGATGGTCACGGGAATCGCGCTGCCGAGAAGAACGTCCGCGTGGTTGTCGTCGCCCTTGTACTTGACGTGCACGTTGTACGTACCAGCGTCCTTGCCCTTCGGCAGCTCCGCGCTCCAGTTAGTGCCATCGAGGCTGTACTGCATGGTGTAGCCCGCAGGCACGCTCGTCGGCGCGTCGACCAGCGCCTGGTCCGCACCGTTGTAGGTGAGCGTCTTGGCGGTGGGCTTCTGCGCGTCCGTGAGCTTCGTGGGGTCGATTGCGTACTTGTTGATGCTGTACGTGCCGGTCACCGTGCCGGTGTAGTTGCCCATACCGGTGACGGTCACGGTGTAGGGCGAGCCAGCAGGGTTGACGTCGGTCGCCGTGCCGTTCTGGACGAGGTAGTCCTTGCCCTTGGTGAGCGTGACGGTGCCGTCTGTAACGACGATGGCGGGACCGTGCTCACCTCCGTCGTAGGTGAAGGTGTTGCCGGTAAAGGTCACATCGCTTTGGGTGAGCGGCTTGGGGTTGATCTTGTAGGTCTTATCGACGACCGTACCGCCATAGTTTCCGGTGAAGTTGACGGTGGCGTCCTTCTCGCCGACATTGGTTGTGTCGCTGCTGTACGTCATCGTGAAGTCGACGCCCTCCGTAAGAACGGTGCCGTCCTTGAGCTTGACGGTTACGGTGGGCTTTTGCGACTGGCCGTTGTAGGTGAACTCCGTCGGGCTCAGCGTGACGCCCGTCTCGAAATCGTAGTCGACGTCCTTCGTAAGCTCACGCGGACGAATCTCGACCTGGAAGCTCTTGGCGTCGACGCCGTTGTAGTTCTCGTCTCCCACGACTCGGTAGTGCACCGTGTAGGTGCCCTTGTCGGTAGCCTTGGGGACGTCCGTCGACCAGGTGGTGCCATCGAGGCTGTACTGCATGGTGCCGCCCGTGGTCGAGCCGGCCTTGACAAGCGCTTGCGGCTGCTTGTTGTATGTCAGGCCCGGCTCAGGCTCGGGCGCCGTGACCGTGGGGTTCGCCTTGGAGATGGTGAACTCCTTGGTGTTCGTGGTCGCGCCGTTGTAGTTGTCGGTCTCTTCGATCGTGGCGGTGACGCGATAGGTGCCGGCGTCCGTGGGCGTGCCGGAATAGGTCGACCAGCTACCGTCGGCGTTCCTCTTCTCGTAGGAGTAGAAGGTCACGCGGCCGTTGCTGGCGTTGTTCGAGATCGTGGGCACGACGGGGTTGCCGTCGTAGGCCTTGGGCGCCACGTCAATCGTGGGGCTGATGTCAGCCTTGTTGATCGTGAAGGGCTTGGAGTCATCGCCGCTAAAGTTGCCCATGAGGATTACCTTGGCTGTGGCCGTACCAGCATCAACGTTGTCTACGTACTCTACCCTGTAGCCGCGACCTTCCTCCAGCGCTATGTCGCCGAGCTTGACGTTGGTGACCCTTGGCTTGTGCTCGTTGCCGTCGTAGGTCTGCGTATCGTTCGCAAGGTCGAAGGTGAGCTTCTCGGTGTCCGAGGGCTCCTTAGGCTTGATGGTGAAGTCCTTGGCCGCGGTGTAGGTGTGGCCGTTCTCGGTCACCGTAACCTTGGCGGTGTAGGTGCCCACCAGCTGGGGAGCCGTGGTGGATTCGGCGTAGGTCGTGTCGCCCCTGCTCACGAAGGTGATCTCGCCCACGGTGGTACCGGTCTCCTCCATGCCCGACTTGTTGCTAACGCTAGCCGAGACGGGCGTGAGGTACGTGACGTCCTCGACGTTGAGGGTGAGGGTGACCGTGGTGTCACCCTTGTGCGCGTCATCGGAGTTGCGGCAGGTTGCGACAACCTTGTTGCCGCCCGCCGCCCACGACCACTCGTGCTTGTGGAACACTGCAACGTAGTTCGCGTTTGTCCAACCGCCCGCGGGCTTGGTGAGGGTGAGCGTGGTGGCCGTGCCAACCTCGGTGCCATCCTTGGTCCAGTTGACCAGGTGGTAGCCGTCGGCCGGCGTCGCCACCACGGTCACGCTGTCGGTGGTGTACTTTCCCACCAGGATGCTCGTCTTGTCGACCGAGCCATAGGCGTTGTTGTTAGGTGCAAACGTGAGGGTGGCGGCCTCCTCCCACGTGGCGTAGAGGTCGATGGTCGCGGTGTTGGTGCTCGCGTCGATCGTGGCACCCATCGCGCTGACGCCCACGGTCTTGCCGGTCTCGAATCCCGTGTTCGGTGACGTGGCACCGGCGGTCGTGCTCCAGCCGTTGATGCGATAGCCGTTGCGGGTAAAGGTATCACTCGGGAGCACGAGCGCATCGTTCCACTCAAGCGCATCGGAGCTTGAGGTCGCACTTGATCCGCTGTAGTTCGCGTGATACGTCACCTTGGTCTTGGGGTTATCCTTTGCCGTGTACACCGCGGTGAGCTCGAGCTTGTCCTCGTTGTTGAGCAAGGTCTTGCTGTCAAAGGTAAACGTGTCGCCCGGCCGGTGCATGTTCCCGTTGAGGTCGCGCCAACCAATGAAGGTCTTGTTGCCATAGGTGGGGTGCGTCGGGCTCACCTTTACGTCACCGTTGAGGTTATAGATGTCGGAGTCGATAATTCCGGTGGCTCCATCGCCGGTGTAGACAACCTGCGCCTGTGCGACCGGATGCCAGCGAGCCGTCAACGTAATCGTGTAGTAGGCGGAGCTATAGCCCGCATCGGGCTCGTTGAGCTTCGGTTGCCCGTTCGCACCCTTTGTGCAGAAATCCGGGGCAAGCAAGTTGCTTTCCGCCCACCTTACGCCATCCTGCGTGTACCAGCCATCGAGCTCGTAGCCCGGCCTCGTCGCGTGGTTCATGAGCGTCATGTCGATGGTGGTATTAACGTTTGGCCAGAAGTCTTTGCTTTGCTGGTCGGACAAGGTGACTTCGGCCGCATCTGCGTCCGTCCCGGCAAGCTTGAGCTTAACGTTTACCTGGTCGGTGGCGTAGATCGGATAGAAGGCGAGCGTGTAGTCCGGCACCGTTAGCTTCGAGAAGTCGACGGCCTTGTCGATGCTCGTCTCGCCCGAGTTCGTCGCCCAGCCGACGAAGCGCTCGGTGTTCGTGTTGTCGAGCGCGTAATTGGCACAGTCGGCCAAGGACGAACCATATAACCTCGACCCGGAAAGCGAGGTGTTCTTCTGACCGTTCTTATTATAGAACTCGACATTGTATGCAATACGCTCGTTGTAGAGGTAGAGGGTCTGCGTATTAAGCGCCACTGAGCCGCCATCGGAAATTGGGGTTCTTCCGGTCGAGGTGGACTTATAGCTTCCCTGCGAGTACCCGACCACGTTGAAGTTGGCAAACGAATTATAGATAGTAGCGTTGCCGCTAGAATTTGTTTTGGCGTGTATAACGGACCCGTTCGATGAATCAGGATTGGATACCTCGCTTGGCATAGGCCACGAACCATCCGCTTTCTGAAGAACGTAGTACATGTTGCCTGCAGGAGTCGACGCATATGGATCGGTATAATACTTGTCCGACAGCGAGTCGTTGAAGTATGCACGCATTGAAGTACGGTCGGTAAGTCCATAATAGGTATACCCACCAGACTTTTTGGTACCCAGCGTTCTGCCAGTCACCTTTTTAGGCCAGTCATAATTGGCATATTTGCTGTTGCCTGTATCCTTGTACATTGCAAATGACTGCCCATAAAGACCTGTAATAGTATAGTCTTCGACCCAATTCGTGTAGTAAACAGGGTCCGTGTCATTGAGGTAATACCCGGTCGGCTTATGGAAGGTTGAGGTTACCGTCTGCCTGTTCCAATACACGTTCAGCACCGTGCTGCCGTCTGGCATGACTTTCGCTGAGCCGGGTTTGCCATAGACGTTGTTACCGCTCTGCGCAAGCTCGTAGCCGGTCTCGACGTCATAGGCCTCGTCATTCGACGAAAGCGATACCGTGTCCATCACGTTCGCAGTCCGCTCGTACGTCCTGTAGTAGTCATAGTTGCTCGGGGTCAGCGTGTTCCTTGACGCATCGTCGTAGAATACACCGATGTTCTCCTTCCACACCACGACCTTGTACTTTGCCTGACCCTCGGTCCACTTGGCGTACACCGTGGTGTCTTGTGAGAGAGCTTGGCCAAACGTGAATCGCGTCGTGCACTCGGGATTGGTGTACCATCCGCCAAAGGTATAGGTGCTCGACTCGCACGTGGGGTCGCTTGGCTCGGTCGTGGTCCCGTCCGGCGCAATCATCTGCGGTGGCGTGTAGCTCACGGTGAGCAACTTGGTCCCCGTCGACGCATTCTCCTTCATGTTGGGAAGGCGGTTGGCATCGAAGGTGAGGACATGCGACTGCGCGATAATCGGGTAGTAGTTCGCGTCGGCCTGGATGTTGGTTAGCGGGAAGGTGGCCGCCGTCGTCCCGCCCTTGGTAGTAGACCAGCCAACTAACGTCTGGGTGGACAGTTTTGGAGTGAACGTGGGCAGCGCGCTCTGCGCGATGGTCCCACCATCAACAACACTCATGCGGGTAAAGACGTTGTCGTCCTGGTCGTAGAACGTAACGTAACGGTAGGTGTCGTAATGCGCATTGACCCTAACCACGCCATTGGTCGAGACGTGGAGCGTGGTAAGGTTGAGCTTTCCCTCGCCCGTAAAGTTGAGCTTCTCGTTGCCAACGTACCAACCAACGAATTTCTTTCCCGTTGGTGCTGTTGGCGTGGAGGGCTCGTAGAGGTCGTCTCCCGCTTTGACCTTCTGGCTCCGTACAGGTACCGACTCGTTCTCGCTCGCGTAGAACTCGTACGTCGCAAACGTAGGACTCACAACCGTCGTGCCATCTGCGGCAAAATTTATCACATAGATCGAGAATCCATCTACCACGACCTTGGCGGTCGTGCCGGCCTCCTTTACGTCAAGGGGCTCCGCAACGCCCGTCTCGTCGTCGATGTGGAAGACCTCGGTCGTAAGCTCCTGCTTGGCAACCTCCGCCGTGGCAAAGCTCACGTTTACCGTGGCGTCATCGGCCGGCTGGATCTCGTTGCCGTTCTTGTCGAGGATCTTGATGTCAAAGACGTAGGATGCGGCAACCTCCTGGTCCGTGTTGCGAACCTCGTCCACGGCATTGGAGGCTTTGCGCTCCGCTGCGGCAGAGACCGTCTTTGCGTCGAGCCTGGCACCTTCGGGGAACACGCCTTCATCGGCGGTCACGCTAATCTGGACGCCGTCGAGATTTGCCTGCTGGGCGAACGCGGGCATCTTGTCGGTCTCGGTTGCCGCCGGGTCCTCTTTCTCCGCTGGTGTCTTGTTGGAATCCTGGGCGGCCTCTTCCTTTGCCTCGCGCGTAAACTGCACGCAGTACACCACGGCATCTGCAGGCGTTACAACGGTGAACCCACCGTCTTGCATTGTATCGAGCTGTATGACCCCAGACTCTTCGTCGTCGCTGACGGTATACACCTGCACATCGTACTCGTCACTTGCATAGTCCTGTGCAAGGAACGCGATCGCGTTGGTGAACCCCTCCATGGGCGCAATCTCGTTGTTTTCCTTATCGCGAATCGCCACGCGGATCATATAGCTGGCGGCAACCTCCCGCTTGGCATCGCGCACCGCGTCCACTGCCGCGGCCATGTTCTTTTCCTGGTCTGCGGGCAGTCCGGAGATGTCGAGCTTCGAACTGGCAGGGTACGCGCCTTCGGGAGCCGTAACGCGTACCTGCATGCCATCGACGTCTACGGTTTCGCTAAATTCTGGAAAGCTTTGTTGCTCGGTGTTGGTCTGGTCTTCTGCGGAGGTGGCCTCGTCGCCCGACTGCTGCGCATCTGCGGGCTCCTGCTCGGTGCCAACGGTCTCTTCGGCTGACAGCTCCTCGGGCGGGGCGTTCACCAGACCTTCTGTGGCCTCATCGGACTGTGCCGCAGCCGATTCCTGCCCCTCGTCCGTTACCCCCAAGTCCGAGTCCACCTGTTCGGCCGCCTGCCCGCTGGTTGACTCCTCAGCCGTTTGCGCGGCAACGTCCTTGGAGGCAGCGTCGCCTACCTCGGCAACCGCCTGCATTGGCACGCCACTTGTCACCATAACAAACGAGAGGAGAAAGGCCAAAGCCCTTCGTCCTCTCGCTGTTATGGCCCGAGGCTCTCGTTTCGATTCGCGCATGATTGACCTCCGCCCTTTAAATTTTTACATTTGTTTTAATAATACATCTGTTTCTTGGGACCAACGGATTGGGCTGTGGCTATATTTATTTATTGATATAAAGTTGAGCTTCACCTTCCGTTGGCGGGCGTAAACCTACCGTCTGCAGTGCCTTTGGCGGCAAGCACGGGACACAGGCATCTTCCAACCACAAAACCAGCAAAGGGTTTCGATTTCGATGCGTACCGCGCGGGCGACGTTCTCCCCTCTTTCTGTCAACCTCGTCGATGCCCGCGTGCACCACGTATAGTCTTCGGGTAATGTATTTGGTGCAGAGCAGCACAGTCCATGCACGGAGGCGTGACCCCATGAGAAGAAGGATCGGCACCGGCACCATAATTGCGTTCGCCGTGCTGCTTTTGGTCGTTCTTGTTATGGACATCGGACTGATGTTCAGCCAGATTCGACAGCGAACGAGGGATGCGGGAATCTCCCGACTGCAAAACACCAGCAGGGAGCTGGAAGAGTCCATCGAGAGCGGCGAGCGCCTTACCATGGGCATCGCAATAGAATCGAGAGAGGTCCTCGACGACAGAGAGGCACTGAGGAAGTTTCTCCACAACAAGAAGGAACAGGTCGCAACAGGCGAGTCGGGCGCCTTTAACGTGTATGCCGCCGGAAGCGACTGGTGGATCATCCCGGACTTCGACTCCCCACCCGACTACGTGGCTCAGGAACGCACCTGGTACAAGGGCGCCATTCGCAACGCTGGCGCGGTCTATGTGTCATCCCCCTATCAGGATGCGATGACAGGAGACATCTGCTATACGGTCTCGGTGATGCTCGGGGACGGCAAGACGGTAATTGCCGTGGACTTTGCCATGGACACCATCCAATCCTACGTCGATCAGATTCTTGACGGGGGAATCAACCGTGCGGCAATCGTCACGGACGACGGAACCATTGCCGGATGCTCCCAAAAGAACCTAATTGGCGAACAGCTGACGGACGTCCTACCCGAACTCGCGGGGGTCTGGTCGTTATCCAAGAGTGGGGACGAGGTCGTTTCGACGCGGATACAGTCCGACTTCCTGTACAACAACCTGCTTGCGGCGAGGGCGGGCAACGGATGGATCCTCATCATCAGCGTTAACGACTGGGAGCTCTATCAAGAGTCATACATACAGCTCATTGTTACCATCGTCTTGCTGCTCGCATTTGTCGTAACCGTAACCCTCGTGTTCCTCGTGTCCAAGAGGCGCCAAAGGAGGGAGGGCGAGGACGCACTGCAAAGGAAGCGGTATCACGAGAGCCGCAAGAGGACGGCGGGCGGCGGAGTCATCAGACAGTATCGCAACCGCATCCTCGCGTTTATGATCGTCGTCATGCTGTTGAGCCTCTACACGATCGTCTCGGCCACCTATAGCTGGGGCAACGCCCAAATGCAGAGCGAAGCCGAGAAATACGAGCACGACCTCTCGAGGTGGATTGAAAAGCAGAAGAGCATACTCGACATGTTTGTGGGCACCATCTCCTCGAATCCGGACATGCTGAAAGACTACGAGGGAACTGTTTCCTACTTGGACAACATCACCAGGCAGTTCCCAGAGATTTCCGCGAGCTATATGTCACACCCCAACCTAAAGCCGTCGGTGTACATGAACAACGGCTGGGAACCAACCGCCAACTGGGTCGTTGAGGAGAGGCCCTGGTGGAGCGGCACCCTGGAGTCCAAGACGGGCTGGTGCATAACCGCACCGTATTACGACACACGTACCGGCGAGTACTGCGTGACGATTTGCGAGCAGGTGCACGACGCGAAGACCGGAGAGTTCCTCGGTGTCTTTGGACTCGACTATTACATAGACAGTCTGACGGCGATCATGGGGAACAGCTACAACAGCGACGGATATGCGTTCCTGGTGGACACCGAGGGGTACATCATCAACCACCCGTACGGAACGTACCTGATCTCGCAGGATTCGAAAACCAGCGTGCTGGAACTCCCCTATGGATCGGTGCAGGCAGACGGAAAGGACACAAAGCTCATCTGGGACTACGACGGTTCGCTCAAGGTCCTGCTGGCAACCGTCAACGACACGTCCCGGTTCTCCATCTACATTGTGTCGGACGCGCGGCTGATCTATGGTCGCGTACTTATATATGGCTCCACCTACCTGATCGCGTTCCTCGCGTGCATCGTCGCGGTGTATCGACTCCTCTCGGAGATGATCGCGTGGCAGGACGAGGCAAATCGAAGGCTCGAGAGGGCCGCCCAGACGGATGCGATGACCGGCCTCTTGAACAAGGCGTCGGCGGAGGAGGCCATCTCCCATGCGGTGAAAAAGGGCGTGGGCGCGCTGATGGTCGTCGACCTGGACAACTTCAAGCCGGTCAACGACCTATATGGCCACGAGATGGGTGACCGAGTACTCATACGGTTCGCCGAGCTCATTCAATCGGCCATCCGAGACGGCGACATTGCCGGGCGCATTGGAGGCGACGAGTTCGCCGTGTTCTGCGAGGGACTGACCGACGAGAAGACAATCGCAAAGAAGTGCGACTTCCTCAACCGCGAGATCGTGGCGTCCGCCGAGGAGTACATGGGCAGTGACATGGGAATCCCGCTCGGATGCTCCATGGGCGTGACGCTGGTGCCCAAGGACGGACGTGAGTACGACATGCTCTTTGCGAAGGCAGATCTGGCCCTTCACCATGCCAAGCGGGGCAGCAAGCACGGCGTCCGAATCCATCAGGACCAGGAGACGGAACGCCCGGAGGAGAGCAAGGGCGACCTGTCCAACCTGCGGATGATCTTTGGGGAGCGCAACCCAAGGAAGACCGCGCTGGTCGCGGAGAGGGAGCTGTTCCAGGACATCTACCAGTCCATGGTGAGGCTCGCCTCTGCCAACGGTTGGAATCTGCATCTAGTCGAATTCACCCTGCATAGGGAGGAGCCCAACAGCGAGGAGGGAATCTCTGGCTGTACGGACCGGTTTGTCGAGCTTTCGGCCGGCCTGCTCCGAAACAGCGACATTATCCTCAAGTACAACAACAGTCAGGTTGTCTTCCTGCTCATGGAACCGGAGAACGGCGACCACATGGTCCCCATCAACAGGGTGCTTGGCGCATGGGAGCGCGACGGCGTGCCCGGAATCACCATCAGCTACCAGCAGGAACAGGTCAACGACTGACGGCATCTTGCCCGAGTGCGGGCAAGATGCCGTTGCGTTTGAGTTGTGGCCACGTCTTGGAGGGGCGAAACCGTACCCTCGCTCCGCCTACTGGCGCATGAATGCCGGCAGTATGTCCTCGGTACCCTGCTCGTTGCACTGGCGTGCGGCCTCGGCTATCTGCTCGAGCGCTATGGCCACGCCATCGTCGGCAGAGGCGCCCACTTGCCAGCGTGCTGCCGCCTTGGCGTTATCGTTGGCATTGGCCATGGCGCAGGAGTTTGTAACGTAGGAGAGCATGGAAAGGTCGTTGTCCGCATCGCCAAACACGCAGACCTCATCCTTCGAGAGCCCAAGCGTGCGCATGAGCTGCTTTACCCCCTCCACCTTAGACCATCCCTTAATGGCGACGTCCATCCAACAGACCACGGTATTGGGGAAGTCGAACTCGGGGCAGGCCTCTCGCAGCTCCGCCTGCAGAGCCTCGAGCTGGTCCTGGCCACTAACGCAAATGACACCCGCCTTTGCCACGGGATAGACGGGCAGCTGCTCGTGCCACCTCCCGCCCGAGATGAAGGCGCGGTCGTACATGGAGCCCATCTCCTCGCGAGAGATGCCCACCCAGTCGCCAAGGCCGTCGGCGCGATACGTAACGAAGGCGCAGCCAGGCCTCACCCGTACTATGCGCTCGGCGCGGCGCAGCGGCTCCTCGTCGAGGCTGCGCTCAAAGACGAGCGACCTGAGGTAGTAGACCTTCTGGCCGTTTACCGCAACGGCAGTGTTGTAGCAGCTACGATCCCCGCCAAAGAAGCTTGCGAGCTCTGCACGGTCACGACCGGTCGCCGGGCCAAAGTCCACGCCCTGCTCCTGGCAGGCGTGGATGGCGTCTAAGGTACGCTGCGAGACGCGCTCCCGACCAAAGGGGATGAGCGTGTTGTCCATATCCGAGAGCGCGAGCTTAATCATGGGAAGTCCCTTCGGTCGAGGGTCCTGCATTGTCACTTGCCTAAGCGTAATACAGAACAGCCACATTGGACAGGTCACTGACGGGGGCGGTCGCCCCCTTTCACCCAACAGGTGCGTAAAACCTCACCAACCATCTTTGCGCTGCTGTGCCGACGCAAACAGCCATGCCGCCGAATACGGATCGGTGCCCCGCGAGCGCGGTGATACCTTCAACACGTGTCCAACAAGCGTGCGGAGGGAGCAACATGCATAAAGTAAGTAAGCGGCCCATTTGGAAGATGGCACTGGCCATAATCTTTGCCTGCGCATTTGCCCTTGCTGGGTGCGCCGGCACTGGCGGAAGCGTCTCCGGTGCCTCCACCGAGAGCACGGCCAACGTGGAGCAGACGACTGCCGAGCAAGGCGAGCAGGCAATCACCGAGTCCGCGGACGCAGCTAACGAGGCCACCGCCTTCCCCTCCTGGAACAAGGACTCCGAGTCGCTCAAGGCCCTCGTTGACTACGTGAACAGCGTTACGGACGAGTCGAGTCCCGACTACGTCGACCCAAAGGATCGCATTGCCACCTTCGACATGGACGGCACGATCATCGGCGAGAAGGCTCCCCACTACCTCGACTACTGCCTGCTGCTCCACCGCGTTCTCGACAACCCCAGCTACAACGAGCCAGAGTACAAGCCCTCCGAGGAGACGGTCAAGATCTGCCAAGGAATTCGCGACACCATCAACTCAGGCGGAAAGCTAACCGACCAGCAAAAGAAGGACAAGGCACGCCTCATCGCCTCCGAGTTCGCCGGTCTCACCCCCGAGCAGTACCAAGAGTTCGCACGCAACTTCCTGCAGTCGGTAGACGCCGTGGGCTTCGACGGCATGAAGTACAGCAAGTCCTTCTACAAGCCCATGCTCGAGGTCATTCGCTATCTGCAGGCCAACGACTTCGACGTGTGGATGGTCAGCGCCTGCGAGCGCGAATTCGTGCGCGCAGCCGTGCCTCTGGAGATTGACATCGCGCCCGACCGCATCATCGGCACCGACGTGGCGTATGCCTCCACCAACCAGGGCGATGCGGAATACAACAAGTACAACATGACGCAGGAAGACATAGTCGTGCTCTCCGAGCCCAAGGGGCAGGAGACCGCCGAGGCCGGCAAGCCCATCGCCATCGCTCGCGAGATTGGCAAGCGACCGATACTGGCCTTTGGCAACAGCTCGGGCGACTACTCCATGCTCAACTACGCCAAGTCCAACCCCGACCACAAGGGAATGGGCGTGCTGGTGCTCTGCGACGACCTCGATCGCGAATACGGTGATGCGGAGCGCGCAAAGGAGCAGACAGAGGAGGCCAACAAGGAAGGGTGGGTCCTCTTCCATATGTCGCCCGTGGATTGGGCCACCATCTACGGCGAGGGCGTAACGAAGACCCAGCTGCCCGGCGCCAGCACGGAAAAGAAGGACGCCGACAAGAGCGAGACGGCCAGCAAGCCCGAGACAAACCAAGGCGAGGAGCAAGAGGAGCTCGCCGCAGCGGCATAGCCAACAGTCAGCTCGCGAACGGGTGCCGCCGCCTAGCCGTCGACAACGGCAAGGCGGCGGCATTATGCTGTGCGTTGGGGTCGTTGACGTCCTACCTGGCGTTTATGATCTCGTCGGCAACGCCGCTGTCAATAAGGCGCAACATGATCGCGGCGTACTCGTAGTCGAACTGCGTTCCCATTCCGTTTGCAATCTCGTCTCGGACCCTTTGCCGCTCCAACGCATCACGATAGCTTCTTGTTGAGGTCATGGCGTCGAAGGCGTCGGCAACGGCAATGATGCGCGCAATCTTGGGAATGTCCTCGCCCGCGAGTCCGTCGGGATATCCCCTTCCGTCGTAGCGCTCATGATGGTAGTGCGCACCAACGCTCAGGTACGGTGACTGCCTGATGCTAGACAGGATCTGATATCCAAGGACCGGGTGAACCTTGATCTGCGCGAACTCCTCGTCGGTGAGCCGGCCGGGCTTGTTGATAACGTCGTCTGGCACACCGATCTTGCCCACATCGTGAAGAAGCGCCGCAAAGTACACCTGCTCGCATTCCTCGTTCGACAATCCTGCCTCCTGTGCGATTAGCCTTGACAGGATGGAAACCCGGGCGGAATGGCCGCGCGTGTACTTGTCCTTGGCGTCAATGGCGTTGGCCAGGGCCTCTGTGGTCTCCTCGAACAGGGCGGCCTCCCTCTCCTGCGCCTCCTTGTAGAACTTGAGCTCGCGAGTCCGCGCTTTGCCCACTTCTTCGCCCAGGGAGGACAGCGCATACACAAAGAAGACGTTTACGACAACGACCAACGTCATGCTTATGAGTGACACGCCGTAGTAGAGGTACTGGATTACGGATGCGGTGGTGGGCAGAATGATGCTTATCGCCAGGGCATACACCAGGCCACGCTTTAGTCGGTCGCGGTACTGCATGAGTACCGACTCCTGAATAATGACTATGAGGAACGGCACTATGTAGCTGAATATGTTCCCCGGTGCCCTCTGATACTGGTTATGTGCGTCGAACGTGTAATACAGGCCGGTAAACTGGGTGACGATGATGAGGATGGTGCCAACGCAAAACAGTACGTCACAGACGAGCAGCCGCTTTGGTATCTCTTTGAGACCTCCCTCGTTCTTGTAGAGATCTATCATAAATCGTGATACCAATAGCAGAATCAGCAAAATGAGGAAGTAGGTCATGGCGTTGCTGATTCGCACCACAAAGCCACCGAGCGTGGTTTCGTTGCCGCGGAATTGGTAGGACAGCCGGTCAAAGATGAGCTGCATCATGGCAGCCACTTCCATCAGCGCAAGGATGGACCTTCGCTTGACCGACAAAAACGTTGGCAGCAGCGTCATAACCGCCAAAATGCCGCAGCTGCCGCTCAAGAACAGCATCATGTCGAGCTGATGCGCACGCAAAAAGTCCACGATCACGCCCTTTACATATGTATGAGACAACTATTGTGAGGAGTACCGCTCATAAGAATAAGGCAAGCATGGGCAACCTCGTACCCTGTGCAATGCCTCAACATGTATTTCTCACCAGTGCGTGGCAAATGGGTACCGCGCTAGCTCTTGGATGACGAGACCGAGTAGGTGCCAGTGCCATGGGACTCAACGACAACGGTGCCGTCGACGCTCGTACGATACGTTTTGGCGTTGGCCGCCTTGAGCAGCTTGAGGGTCTTCTTGTCGGCGGAGTCCTTTTGCGAGTCGGTGATGACGACGATCTGGGGACGGACGTCATCGAGAAAATCGGCCGTGTTGGATGAGCGTCGGCCATGGTGCGGCATCTTGAGGACGTCGAACTGACCGTGCTTTGCCTTGAGGTATGCGGCAATTCCTTCCTCCTCGAGGTCCCCGGCAAAAAGGAAGGAATCGCGGCCGTTGGTGAGTGCCGCCACGAGCGAGGCGTCGTTGTCGTTACCCTCCGCTTCGCCCGCACTGAGCTCGTATGCGACTCCTGAGGGATAGATGGCAAGTCGCGCGTTGCCCACATTGAGGGAGACTTCCTTTGAAACCCGCTGGGTCGACGCCCCAAGCGCCTTGACTGCCGAGACACATGAGCGGTAGTTCTTGTCGGCCCCTTCGTAGCCAGGGAGGTAGACGGTCTTAACGGACACTCCCTCCCCTATCGTACGAATGCCGCCGATGTGGTCGCGGTCGTAATGCGTGATCACCATGGCGTCGAGGTGACGGACGCCCTGGGTACGTAGGTGCGCAAGGACGTTGGCGGCGGTATTCTCGTAGCCAGCGTCTATGAGTACGGCCGCATCGCCCTCCTGGACGAGGATGCAGTCGCCCTTGCCCACGTCTATATAGGAAACGCGGAGGGAAGACGACGAGGTCGGAGCGTTTGCAGAACCGTTTTGACGTCCGTCACCGTGAGCCAAGTCGGCAGGAGTCCGCGCGTCCAGTTCCCGTGCGCAAGCAACGAGGCACAGCAGGCAGACCGCGAACAGGGTCATGGCAATGTGTGTAAGAGTCTTCTTCATGGAACCCTCCTCCGTTGATACGCTGAGTATATAACGGTTCACGCATATAAAACCCCAGAATGGCTTGCCGACGAGGTACGTGTGGGGGCAAGGCTGGTCCGCAGCGCGTTTGCGGGAGCGCCGACTTATTACCGTGCGCCTGCGCCGCGTAGGTGGATGACTTCGCCCACGCCAGCATCGATTTACCCACCGGCGAACGCCAAGAAGCGCCACAAATTCCACGCACCAAGGACAAGTGCTCGGTAAGTGCGTTCTGGGGACATAAACCTATACCAGCTGAGCAAGACTCCACGGGCGGTACTCTATTTCCTTGGCACCGTTCGTGCACACGCAGACAAGGTACGCACCAAGATTCAGCTCCGAATACCTTGCCCCGTTCGCATTGGACGCAGTGCCGGGGGTAACGTCGAACGATTGGGGGTCCCGCGAGAGACCACACCCCAGAAGCTTTATGTAGCTCTCCTTGCGCACCCAAAGACGAGTGAATGCCTGCGCCGCATCGGCTTGCCGGTCGAGCCATGCGAGCTCACGTGGCACGAAGCAGTGCTTGGCGACTGCCCTCCCATGGTCACAGACCTCCTCCACGTCCGCACCTATGGCCTCGGTCGACACCGCACAGATGGCAAGCGAGCCCGAGTGCGAGAGGTTGAAGTGAATGTTTGGCTCGTGAGCCAAGTAGGGCTTTTCGTGCGTCCCGTAGGCAAGCGTGAGGTCGGTGGCACCGGCCTCACGCAGCATATGCACAGCGAGCAATCCCGCCCCCAAACAGAGCCGCCTGTCCTTGTCAAAGAGATACCGTTCCACCTTGCGACGTCGCTCGGGCCACGGCAGCATGGCCATGCCCCGCTCAAACAGGGTGCGATCCTCAAGCTCGGACACGTCGTAGTAGGAGCACCTGACCATAGCCGGACGCACATCCTCCTCGCACGCCATGTCACACGACCTTGGGTCGCTCGATTTGCGCTGTCGCAACAATCTGCATGAGATTCCTTTTCCGGGGACACGTCGTATTGTAGCGGGACCGGCAAGCAGGTGCGCCCGGCACCGTTGCGCGGGGCTTGCTCTCCGTCCATTCGCGAACCGATACCGACCTGTCAACGTGGTAAGACGTGGCCCTCGACGTCCGAGGCGCATGCGCATAGGTAGTCTAATTATGGGTACATCTATGCCGCGATTCTTGCTCCCAACACGAGAGGTCCGCCATGGACGGCAACGCCACTGCGAACGCACACGAGGACGAGGCCGCAAGAGCGCTGGCGCGGGCAAGACGCCAGCGCGAGAAGCAGGCCAACCTCGTGGCAACAGAGAGGCTGAGCGACAACGCTGCCGTAATAGTGGCAGTTGGCGCGGGCGTGATCGTGGCGACCGTCAAGTTCTTTGCCGCGTACATCACGGGGTCCTCCGCCATGCTCTCGGAAGGCATCCACTCGATGGTCGACGCCATCAACGACTCGCTCCTCCTTGTGGGCAACAGGCTCTCCAAGCGCAAGCCCGACGTGGAGCATCCCTTTGGGTACGGCCCCGAGGTGTACTTCTACAGCCTCGCGGTGGCCCTCGTCATCTTTGTGCTTGGCGGCGGGTTCGTAATATACGAGGGTATCCAAAGCGTCCTGGCGGGCGGCCGTCCCATCGAGAACCCGCTCGTCAACTATGTGGTGCTCGCAATTGGCATCGTGTTCGAGGGCCTTTCCCTGTCGGTCGCGGTACGCACAGTCAACAGGGAACGCGGCGACATGCGCATTCTTACCTACATCCGCGAGTCGAAGAGCCCCACCAACATAACCGTGTTCTTGGAGGACACGGCAGCGGTACTCGGAATGGTCGTGGCGCTGGCGGGCAACGTCGCCTCTCAGATAACGGGCAACTACGTCATCGACGCGTGGGCCTCGGTGGCCATCGGAGCCATCATGGCCGCCATCGCCCTCGTGCTCCTGCGCGAGACCCGCGGGCTACTCATTGGCGAGGGTCTCACGGTGGAGGAGGTCAACGACGTGGTCTCCATCGTGGAGAGCGATCCGGCCGTCGTAAAGTGCGGACGCGTGCTGTCACTCTACCTGGGTCCGGACGACTTGCTCATAAACCTGGATGTCACGTTTAACGAGGACTTGGCCGAGACCGGCGTGCTCATGGCGGTGGACCGTATCGAGGACGAGGTCGTGGAAGAGTATTCGCAGGCAACGCGCATATTCATCGAGGCCGAGAGCCTCAACCAGGTGCGCCGACAAAGACGCGATCGCAGGCTGCAATTCGAGGCATACGAGGAGAACAAGCAGCTTGGCGAGCATCTTAGCACGGAGCAGTCCGACAAAGACGATCGCGCGAACGCCATCGAGACCCGCCAGACAGAACGACGCAGGGAGCTTGCCCGACGATACCGTTGGGAGATCCAGCCGATTGCAGGCGCTGCCACAGACGGCAGACGGGACGCGACCACGTCAGATTCGACAACCGCGCAGGGTCGCACGAGGTTGTTCGACGACATTCCCACTATCGAGGGTGAGCGCATTGTGCTCAATCGGGTAGAAGACACGGACGCCGAGGCCCTGCAGGATCTCGTTGACAACCCAATCGTACAGCGTTATCTGCCGACGTTTTTGTTCGAGCGTCAGCACAGCGACACGCACGAGACGATCCACCTGCTCTACCAAGACATCTTTGCGAACAAGGAGTCGCTCTTCCTGGCCGTTCGCCTCAGGGACTCGGGAGAGCTCGTGGGTCTTGCCGAGTTCTACAGCCTCCGTGAGGGGCTGAACAAGGTGAGCGTCGGCTGCCGGTTGCGCGAGCGCTGGTGGGGGCAAGGCATCGGCACCGAGACGGCACGTCTTATGGTGGGATACCTGTACGGCGAGACCGACATCAAGATCATCGTGGCGAGCACGATGGTGGGAAACGTCGCGGCAACGCGGGTGCTCGAGAATGCCGACTTCATTCGCGCGGCTCGCTATGTCGAGGAGGACTGGGGCTATCCCGAACCCACCATCGCGGACAAGTGGCTCTGCTGATCGTCGCCCAAAAGGAGGTGCCACCCCGCACTTGCCGAGGTGGCACCTCTCGTTAGTTCGCTATGTCAGGCGACCCGCAGCTGTGTGCTAGTTCTCGTCGCTGCTGTTGTTGCGAAGCTCTTCCCCGGCCTCGTCGATCTCGTCCTGATTGATGACCTCATGGTTTTCGTCATCGCTGTACTTGACCTCGACGCCGTTCTGATAGACGTGGCTGCCGATGACGGTGCCGTCGTACTCGAGCTCAACCTCATAGAAGGAGTCGCCCCACGTGTAGCTTACGAGCCACAGGTGGCCCATCCAGGCAACGCTGACGTCCTGGGCATCGGTCATGCCCATGGAAGCGAGCGCATTGTACTTCGCCCTGGCAGCGGCCTGGGCATCGGCTTCGGCATCGCCGTCGGACGAGCTCTGGTTGTTCTGGTTGCTGTTGTTGTTCTGGTTGTTGCTGTTGCTCTGGTTGTTGCTGTTGTTCTGGTTGCTGTTGTTGCTCTGGTTGTTGTTCTGCTCCTGCTGCTGGGAGTCGTCGTCCTTCTTCTCTTCCTCCTTGACGTTGGCCTTGCGGATCGCGCTGACCAAAGCGGTAACGTCCTGGTTGTCCAGGGTGACTTCCTCGCCGCCGGTACCCTGATAGGTCACGCCGTAGCCACAGTTGTCCTCGATCCAGTCCATGACGACTGCCTTGTCCTTCTCGGGGCCATAGAGGTGCACCTCAACGCCATCGAAGACCTTGATCCAGGTAGCGGCAAAGCTCGTCTTGTCGCGATCGGAAAGGGGCGCCTTGCGGTCTGCGCCACCCTTGCGCACGACGAGTTCGGTAGCGCCGGCATCATACTTCGCCTGGGCAACGCCGTCTGCATACGAGAACTTGGGGTTTACGTACGTGGTGTCGTTGAACGTCACCATCTTGAACACGCCGAACTTCTCGAGCTTCGCACCCTTGGCAGCCTCGTCGGCATCCTTGGCGTCAGTCCACTTGATCTCGGCCTTGGTCTGCTCGGTTGTGGTTTGAGCCGGGGCCTCCGTCGTGGTCTCAGTCTTGGTCTCGGTCGTGGTCTGTGCTTGCTGGCCACAGCCTACCACGCCAAGCGCGAGCACTCCGGTGAGTGCATACGCGACTACCTGCTTTCTCATAGTGCTTCCCTTCGAATCGCTTCTGGCGCTACTTGTACGAAACGGTGTCGTACCTTTGCTTACAGAATAGATAAACCTGATAGACTTCGCACGCATTGTTTGGCATACGGTCAAAAAACCGCGCCCCATGCAGGAGCGCGGCCACAGAATTCTTTGAACCTCTACTTTAGTCGTCGATCTCGGCGTTGCTGTAGATGATGGCACCTGTCGTGGAGTCGATGTCGTAGTCGTACTCATAGCCACCGGACTTGAAGTCCACGTCGTAGTGGGGCACGGCATCATCAAGGTCGAGCTCTGCCTTGAGTCCCGTAACGTCTGCCGAAGAGAATCCGGCATCGTCGAGCGCAATCTGCATGGCCTCATCGGCAGTGATCTGAGCGGCAGTCTGCTGGGGAGCAGGCGTGGTCTCGGTCGTCGTGTTCGTGGTGGTCTGCTGCTTGGTCTCTGCCGGTGCCTGCTTCTGCTCAGTGGTGGTCTGCTGCTCGGTCTTGGTCTCGGTCTTCTGCTCCTGGGTCGTCGTCTCCTGGGTGGTCTCGGTCTTGGCTGGCTGAGAGCCGCATCCAAACAACACCAGCGTGGCCGCCATCGCGCCTGCCATCATCGTTCCAGCGATCGTCTTCTTCATAGAAGCCTCCTCAAATCGTATGACCCTGCATCATGAGGGCAGGCATATATCGCTTTTTTGGTACCTGTCCTCGCCTTTCCTAGTCTATACTACGCATATTGGCAGGCTCCGTCTCATTGTTTTTCGTAATCGGTTGCCAATGAGACGTGTCAATTGCAATAATCAACACCGCCTGAAAGAAGGGCAACATGAGCAACGCCACCCTCTCCGCCAAACGCATCGTCGCCGCCGCCCTTGCCTGCGCTTTGGCATTTCCCTCTGCGGCATTTGCCAGCGTACGCGTGGACGACACCGACCTGGCACCTGGAGAGAACTCGGTGGGCGGGGGTATCGCGACCTATGCCGAAAGCATCCTGAGCTTCGAGAACGTGGTTGCCAACACCATCTCCACCGACGAAAGTCTCTCGGTCTTCTTTAACGGTGGCAACGACGTCGACAAGTTCCAGGTAACCGACGATGCCAACGTGTCGATAGAGTTCGAGGGCGAGAACTCGGTCGAGGACATCGAGGCACGCGACAACGCCAACGTTACCGTGCACATGGACGAGCACAACGAGTTCGAGGACGTCGAGGCATACGACAATGCCAGCATTACGGCCAACGTGGACGGCGAGGCCGAATGCGAGGCCATAAAGGGCTACGACAACGCCAACGTTACCGTGCAGGGTACCAACTGCCCGCAAAAGGATGTGCTCACGGTAGGCGAGGGCGAGAAGTCCGAGCGCATTGGCACCGAGAAGGGCGATCTGGTGGTTAAGGACGTCACGCTCGTTATGGACGGCGAGCAGGACCGCGTCGCCTCCACCGAGGGCAACGTGACCATTACGTGCTCCAAGATCGAGGGTGGGGACGACAGCAAGCGCGTGGACGTGTTTGCGGGCAAGGACCTGTTCGTGGGCGGGTCGGTAATCGACATCGCCGGTTCCATAGGCTCCAACGGAATGCTCACCATCCGCCGCTCCGACGTGGACGTAGAGAAGGCCGATGGCGACGAGTCACCCTACCGCGTGTGGTCCAAGACGGGCGTCAAGCTCATAGAGGAGAAGAACTGCGTCGTGCGTGAGGGCACGATCGACGGCAAGAAGGTCTACTACGTCGACACCGACGATAGAGACGAGGTTCACCTCGAAGCCGCGTTGCGTCCGTGCTACTACAAGTGTGACAGCGACGACAAGGACGAGGACGACGAGACCCCGAAGCACCTGCCCGAGACCGGCAGCAGGCGACTCCCCGCCACGGCCGACGAGACCCCTGTCGCTCCGATCTTCGCATTCGCGACCGGCGGCGCGCTGCTCGTGACTGTGGGCATGCGTAGACGCACCTCCCGTTAGGCTGACAAGGGAGTGCGTAAGGGAGGGGGCCTTCCCTACCGCGCCTTTACGTACTCCTTCATGTGCTTCTTCATCTTCTTCTTGTTGCTATACATCGCGTGGTCGGCTCTCCTGAACGTATCCTCGTAGGTCTCGCCGTGCCGGTACTTTGCCATGCCACATGCTGCCGAGTACCGGTCCCACGGCTCCACGACCTCATCGGCCTGCGTAATCGAGAAGCACGTCTCCAGCTCATGCAGAATGGTGGCACGCTTCTTGTAGTCCTCCCCTTCCAGGATCGCCACGAACTCGTCGCCACCCGTGCGATACAACGGCGTCGTATCGAGAACAAGGCCAATGACCTGACATGCGCCAGTGAGGTACCTGTCGCCGTTCTCGTGCCCAAACGTGTCGTTTACGTACTTGAGGTTGTTGAGGTCCACCATCAGAATGGCAAACTCCGCCGTACCTGCGGCAATCTCTTCCTTGACCAGCCCAACCTTGAGCGCGTAGGCTGCCTTGTTCCTCACATGCGTCAGAGCGTCCTCGTAGGCAAGACGGGTCATGCCCTCCGCCTCTTTCTGAACGAGCAATATGCGCTGCTCCACCATAAGGATGTTTTCCAAGTATTCCTGCATGTTCTCGGACATCTTTATGATGGCATCGCTGAGGGACTCCACTTCGTTCTGCGTATGTATGTGTGGGTCGTCAAAGAGCAGCATCGAGGGGTCGCGACGCTCGTGGCTCCTTATGGCATAGTTGCGCGCGCTCTTTTCGAGCTTGCTTATGGGTTGCGTCACGTTGCGCCTCAGCCACAGCAGGAGCAAGACGACGAACGCAATGCCAATGCCACTGCACAGCAGCGCGCTTATCACCACGTACTGCTCTATCTCCTGGTGCATGGATTCGGTATACAGATCGGCGCAGAGGAGCGCAATCTGCTGACCATCCGATGCCACAAGCGGCGCACAGGCCGAATAGCAGCGACCCCATGTGGAGTTTGTCTCGAAGAAGGTTATGCCCTGGGAATCCCATGCGTCCACGTACGGCTTGATGCTCTCGGCCGTGTAGCTGTAGTCGTCCTCGAACAAGAGAGGCCAGTCCTCCTCGCCAGCGGCACGTTCCTCGGCACTCGTTGCCGAGCAAACGCTCACCATAACGCCGTCGGTGCGCGGAATGATGATGTACAGGTAGGCCAGGCCGTAATCGTCCACGTACAGGTTAAAGTCCTTCTGCAGTTCCTTGAACTTGGGGGACTCAACGCGCGTCTGTATGCACTTCTGCAGGTCATCGACATCAATCATGTGCTGGAGGCCGTTTATTACGTGCGTGAGGTTCTCGTTGTACTGCGCAAAGTACCAGCGAGAGAACGTGACGTAGATTTGCGTCGACATTACGACGCTCATAAGAGCCAGAAACACGACACAGCTGACTATTAAGCTACGTTGCAATGGCCGCTTGTACGTACCCACGCCCCGACCCCCTCTGAGCAGCTTGGCCGCACATCCAATACTGCGCGATTTCATCTAGATTAACCGAATGCGTAGCCCATAAACCGCGAGGTGGCTTATCGCTCGGTTCGACGGTAGCATCCTTGCGCTCACGTTACTGAGGACTTGGTAGGATTTCTGGTCACTTGGAGGGGCCGGGGTCCCTATCCGTCCAGTTTTGCTACCAAGCAGCAGGCTTGAGAGGGGCAGCAAAAACCTCCGCTCCGCGCGTGGCGCTACAGCTGAGGTCGCCAGCCCACCGGCGACGGCGTTCCGTCGGCCGTGGCGGCAACCGTGAGCGAAAGGCCAAACAGCAGGTCGCTCTCGCTCACCGTAAGCTCGCCCATGCAAAAGGCGTCCATGGCCTCGGCCACCGCAACGGCACCGCCCAGAATCACCGGAGCGCGCTTTGCCTGAATGCCCGGCAACTCCGCGCGCTCGGCGACGCTCACCGCGGCCAAGCGAAGCTCCTGCTCGCGCACGTCGTCTCGCGAAAGCGTGGCCAGATGCACCTGGGAGGAGTCGTATGGCACGAGCTGCTTCTTTAGGGCTACCAGCGTCGTTGAGGTCCCGCCGGTCATAACCAGCCTCGTCACACCGTGCAGATGCTCGCGATACTTGTTTGCCACTGCCTCGAACTCGGTACGGGCAAACGCATGGGCCTGCTCCAGGTCCGCCGCCTCGGGTGGATCGACCCTACAGAGGAACTTCTCGGTAACGCGCCTGCACCCCACATCCACCGACCTCACAAAGTCGAGCCGCAGCACGCCGTCCTCGCCAAGCGCACCCAGGGCGAACTCCGTGGAGCCGCCACCGTTGTCGGCCACGAGCAGACGCTCGCCCACAAAGTCCTGGGCAACGCCCAAGAACGTGAGCATACCCTCGGTCTTGCCGGGAATCACCTGCGCCGAAAGCCCGCGCGCCGCGAACGCATTAAGAAGGTCCTGCGAGTTGCGTGCGTCTCGGGCGGCGCTGGTGAGCGTGCAGCACACGGCCGTCGCACCAGATTGGCGAATCTTGGCCAAATACCCGTCCACGCACGACAGCAACCGCTTGCACGCCTCGTCCGCAAGGACGCCGGTTTGGTCGACGCCCTCGCCCAGGTTTACGATGTTCGACTCCCTCATCATGCGCTGCACGCGCGAATCCGCAACGTCGGCAATTGCCAGACGAGCCGTAACCGTGCCCACGTCAATAACAGCCACCCGTGTCATGGCCGCACCTCCTTGCGTCGGCTTCCGGTGGGCAGCTAGCTGCCGCTCTGGTAGCCAAACATCGCATCCAGCCATAAGACGTACCACGGCTGGTTGGCCTCGTACTCATCGACCGCCCTCTGCACCAGCGACGGATCGGTTTGCTGCTGGTCCTCGACCCCTTTTACCACGAGCGCCTCCTCGCCTGGATACACGTATCCACGGCGGCGCGCCTCATCCTCTATGCCCTCGAGCGACTGCAGCCGGTCGAGGTCGTGGTCGAGTGCCTCGTTTTGCGCGACCAGCGCCGCGTATTCGACTTTGAGCACCTCCGACTCGCGCCATGCCAGATAGTAGGCTCGCGCGGGACCCCACAACACGCCAACCACGAGCGCCGCCACTACGATGACGATCGCGATGACCATGGGAACTCTGCCCAACATGCCCAGTGCGCCCAACGAGACGGTTGGGCGCGTACGTTGCGTGGTTTTGTCGGTGTAGACGGCCGGACGTGCCGTAACCTCGCGACCTCTTGGATCTTCGTACCCGCGCGTGCGATATGCCGTCTCTCCCCTACCGTACGTGCGGCGTCTGGTATCGCCAAGCCCCAGCGCGCGCGATGCGGGGAACGAGAGGACATCGGCACCAATGGAGCGGGTACGCGTGCGGCTCTTCCTGTTGACCCTGCGTGCCGTGCGGTCGTTGTTTCGATTGCGTGGCCCGCCATCCTCAGCGCGCACCCGCGCACGACCGTCACGCGGCACATACTGCGTACCCGTGTGCCTGCGCGTCTGTGTGCTCCGCCGGCGCTCTGGCGTGCGCCGACTGCTATGGGAAGAGCTGCGTCGAGTCATTCGTGTGCTTCGTTTTTGGTCCGTTGGTGCAATTTTCGTGAGTAACTCATTATGGCACACCTGCCACGCTCATGCGAGGAAAAAGTAAACAGTCCCACATTACCGCTCGCGACGATCGCGCGCGGCCCTCGCAACTCCTGTGGTCCTGTGGTCCGCATGCCTATTCGTCCGCCTTCGCCATATCCCACAAGCGGTTGAGCTCCTCTGTGGACAAGCCTTCCAAGTCCTGTCGTCGCTCCATGGCAGCCCAACGACGCCGGAACTTGCGATTGGAGGCCGCAAGCGCCTCCTCGGCGTTGATTCCACACCGCCGCGCCACGTTTACCAGCGCAAACAGGATGTCACCGAACTCCTTTGCCGCCGCTGGCGTGCCCGGTCTCTCGCGCTCGAACTCCGCGCGCTCCTCGTCGACCTTGTCCCACACGTCGGCCACGGTCTCCCACTCAAAGCCGGCCTTCGCCGCGCGCTCCGAGATCTTCTGCGCCTGCATGAGGGCCGGCAGCGAAACGGGAACGGAGTCGAGCAAACCCTTCCGCGCATCGTCCTGGGAGCGCTCCGCACGCTTTACGTCGATCCAGATGTCAAGAACCTCATCTGCCGTGCCGGCCGGACCCGTCTTCTTTGAGTCACCAAACACGTGGGGATGCCTACGGATGAGCTTTTCGTTGAGCCTGCGACACACGTCGTCGATGTTGAAGGCCTCCTCGTCCGCAGCTATCTGCGCATGGAGCAGCACCTGCTCGAGCACGTCACCCAACTCCTCGCACAGATGCACGTCGTCGTTGGCGGCGATTGCCTCCACCGCCTCGTATGCCTCCTCCACCATGTTCTTGGTTATGGTCGCATGTGTCTGCTCGCGATCCCACGGGCATCCGTCCGGCTGACGAAGGCGCCAGATGGTGCGCACCAGGCGATCGAAGTCGGGATGGACCTCGGGCGAATGGTCGCGCGCCGCAATCTCGCGGTCGATCTGACGCTCGCGAGACACGAACTCGCGGATGTCTCCCAGATTGCCGCCGCGCACCACGCGCTTGGCCACGTGCTTGGACACGAGCAGGTCCACGCTGTCTTCGCACATGGCCTCCAACAGGAGGTCGGCGACGAGGCCCATGCTTTCCTGCCGAGGATGCAGGCGTCCGTCCATAAACAGGCTGGGATCCTTGGGTATCCCGTGATACCCGTCCACGATGCGCATGTTGGGATGACGCGAGCACACGCGCCCCAACATCTGGTGCATCCACGTGAGCGGCTGCCCACACGGCATGGGCTCGTGCTCGTCGACGCGCCACAGCGGCGAGAGCACATACGTGGGAGTTTTGGGAAAGAACCAGCTCAGACGGTCGAGGAATGCCTTCGCACCGCCTTCGATGCCCTCCACCGAGCGCATGCGCGCCCAGTCGTTGGTGCCATAGGCTACCACGATGACCTCGGGTGACTCGCCTCGCCACAGCGAGAACCCACCCAGCGTCCGCTCATCGAACACGTGACCGGCCACCGCCTGATTGACGAGGTCGATGCCCAGCGTAGCGGCAATCTGCGCCGGAAACGCATACGAGGGCTTGCCGCACACGAAGCCCTGCGTAATGGAGTCGCCCAATGCGAGCAGGTATCCATGTGCCGGTAGCGGCTTGAGAGACCCGTTGGTCGTGAGGTTGCCCACCGCCACCGTCATGATGCTCGGCAGATAGATGCGCACCTCTATCTCGTCGTGGGAATGGTTGTCGAAGGCAAACCGCAGCGTTCCGTCGATGGGTGCGACGGTCGCCAGCAGAAGCCCGTCCACCACGAGGTCGATGCCGTCCACGTTGCCCTCCTCGGCGGCACCAAAGGGCACCTCACCGGTATCGCCGCCGTCCATGATCGCGCGATACAGCACGTGCCTGGGATTGAGGCCCTTTACGACGCGACAGTCCAGCGAGACCTCGGTTCCGTCGGTAAGGAAGTCTATCAGCACACCGGCAGTGGATGCGGCACGGTCCTGCCGTCCAATCTGCAGGAAGTAATCCATCTGCTCGGGAAAGAACCGACGCGGAATGACAAGCCCGTCGGAGAGTTCTTCCAGGTGTACGGCGCCACGCATGTACGGTGCAATGGGATGGTTGGTTCGAACGGCAACTACGTTTGCTGAGGTCATGTCGTTCCTCCGGTGCTGGTCGCGACGCATACAACATCATGGTACGCGCGACACACCGCAACAACCTCGGCAAATCGGGGACTGGGGATTACGTTGCGTAGGTCTTGGGACACCCGGGGCACGCGTCGGTCGGGCGCATGGACACCCCGCCTCGCGCCACCTCGCACACCACGCTCAAGCTACTTGCTGCGTAACTCCTTGATGCGCTTGGAGATACTCTCCAACTCGTCCTTGTCGAGCTCGGGCAAATGCTCCAGACGGTCCAGGAACTCGGTGAGCGAGGCGTTGAGCTGAAGCTCGCGGACCTCGTGGAAATAGTCCACGATGACGCCCGTGATAATCGCAGTCGTAATGACGGCATAGAGCGAGCAGAGTATGGTAACACCCCGTCCCACCACGGTGACGGCGGTAAAGTCACCCAGGCCAACCGTAATGGAGACGGCCCACAAGAACCACAGCGCATCCCCGTACGTGTTGATGCCCGGCTCACAGAGCATCGTAAGCAGCGCACCCACAAGATAGACGGCGACAAAACCACCGAGTACCTTCTCTGCGCCGGATCGCTTGATCAGTGTCCCAAACAGACGAAACTTCCTCATGGCTCCTCCCTGCCACACATCCTAGTGCAGCGTTCAACAAATAGCTAGATGGTTGCCGACACCCCCGACTAGCCGTGCCGGACTATTTCGCAAACCGCATGAACATGTTGGGAGAAATCAACCTGCAAATGCGCTACAGTGACAGGTGGAAAGGAGCAAGGTTGGCCGGTTGGCGTAAAACGACAATGGCATGCGTGCTTGCCGGTGTTCTCGCGTTGGTACTTGCCGCATGCGGGGACGGGAGCGACGGAGGTGGTGCCGGCAGCAGCGACGCCGGCGGCGGAGACACCACCTCGGGCGCCGACTTCAGCGCACCCTCCTCGGTCCAGACCCACGAGTTCGACTCGTCGGGCGCCGTTAGCAAGAACGACGGCTCCATCGACATCAGCTCCCTCTCCAAGGGCGTCGTAGCGGCCCAGGCAAAGAGCGCCAGCCGGCTCAAGTTCCTCATCACCTGCGGCGAGATGAGCTACAACTACGACCTCCCCGGCGACGGAACGCCCATAACCTGTCCCATCAACATGGGCGACGGCTCCTATACCTTTGCCATCATGCGCAACACCGGCGGCAACAGTTACGTGGAGACCAACTCCACCACGCAAGACGTTACCCTCGAGTCGGAATTCGTCCCGTTTGCCCAGCCCAACATGTATTGCAACTACACCAACGACAGCCCCTGCGTGGCAAAGGCGCGCGAGCTCACCGCCAACTCCCAAAACGAGGGCGACGCCGTGCAGGCGGTGTGCAACTACATCATTCAGAACGTCTCGTACGACGTCGAGAAGGCCCAAAAGCTCAGCGGCACGACGGGGTACGTTCCCAATCCCGACGAGACGCTCGCATCGGGCAAGGGCATCTGCTTTGACTATGCCTCGCTCGGAGCCGCCATGCTGCGCAGCGTGGGCATCCCCACAAAGATCGTCACCGGCTACGTCTCTCCCGAAGACCTCTACCATGCGTGGATAATGGTCTACATCGACGGCAGCTGGACGAGCGCAAAGTTCTCGGTAAACCCCCAGTCCTGGAGCCGGGTCGACCTCACATTCGGTGCCGATTCTGCGTCTGTTGGACTTGTGGGTGACGGGAAAACATATACTGAACGCTATGTGTACTAGAAATGAGACAAGGAGCTGACGCCCATGGCAACATCTATGCTCGAAGGAAGCGCAATCAGCGCCTTCTGCGGCGGCGTCGCGGTGATGATCGCCGCAGGCATCCAAACCGATGAGGCCGTGTACATGCTCTCCGACGAGCATGAGGAGTCCGAGTTCAAATCCGTCTGCGACGCGGTGTACGTGCAGCTCGCCAACGGGAGCTCGCTCGCGGATGCCATGGAATCTACGGCCTCCTTCCCCGAGTACGCCGTCTCCATGGTGCGCGCAGGCGAGAAGGCCGGCCGACTCGAGCAGGTGCTTCGCCGCCTTGACGTGTACTACGAGGAGGAGGAGCGCACCTTTGCCAAGCTGCGTTCGTCCGTGAGCTACCCGGCCGCGCTGCTCGCCATCATGAGCATCATACTCGCGTTCGCCGTGGCGTTCATCCTCCCCGTGTTCATTGACGTCTACGACAACCTCACCGGCACGCTCACCACGGGCTCGTTCTCGTCCATGGGCATTTCCATCGCCATCGGTTGGGCGGCACTCATCTTTACGCTCGTATGCACCATCCTCGTGGTCGTGCTCACCATACTCAGCCGAACGGAGCTGGGGCGTGGGCGCGTGCTGGCGCTCTTCGAGAAGCTGCCCTTCACGCGCGACAGCATGTACCAGCTGGCGCTCTCGCGATTCACCGCTGCGCTCTCCATCTACGTCTCGTCGGGCGTGGACACCGAGACGGCCATGCACTCGTCGATGGCGTTCGTCACCAACCCCAAGCTGCGCAAGAAGGTCGAGGCCGCCTACGAGTCCATGATCGACCCGAGCAACCCCCGCAGCCTTGCGCAGGCCATCTCCGAGAACGACGTGTTCGAGCCCCTGTACGCACGCATGCTCATGGTGGGTATGGAGACGGGCAGCGCCGACGAGATGCTCGCGCGCCTCTCGCAGATCTTCTTCGATGACGCGCTGGAGCGCATCGACCGCGTCATCGACCGCGTGGAACCGCTGTTCGCGGCATTTCTCACCCTCACGGTGGGTGCGACGCTCATTGCGGTCATGCTCCCACTCATCGGCATCATGCGCTCCATAGGCTGACGGGCGGCTCACGATGTATCACGAGATCACAAGACGCGACAGGACACGCAAGCGCAGACGGCTCGTAGTCGTGCTGATCGCATGCGCACTCGTCGTCGGTGCGCTCGCCGTGGCAATAAACGTCGCCCGAATCAACTCGCGCGAGCAGGGTGCGACCGCACTGCGCCAGTCCATCCTCAGCGCGGCGGTGCGCTGCTGCGCCGTGGAGGGATCGTATCCCATGTCGCTCGACAAGCTCGAGGAAGACTACGGCCTGCGCGTTAATCATAATGACTACATTATTACGTACGAGGCTTATGCCAGCAACATAGCTCCCAGCGTGGTGGTGATTCCGCGATGAGCTCCCACGACACCAAGGTCTTCGACGCAGTTGCCACTAGCGCAGGCAGCAAGAAAAAGGACTCGCATCGCCTACAGCGGGCGTTCTCCCTCCTGCTCTTTACGGTGTTCGTGGTGGTTGACCTGCTCGCACTGGTTGCGGGCGCAAGCTCGTTTGGCTCCCTCACGGCCATGCAAAACGCCAACGACGAGCGCATCATGACGCTTGGCCCCATAATCAGCAGCGTGCGGGCCAACGACGCGTCGGGCAGCGTGTCCGCCGGCGAGGGTCCCGAGGGCCGCGCGCTGGTGCTCACCCAAAGCGATGCCGAGGGCAGCTACGAGACGCGCATCTATCTGCACGAGGGCAAGATCGTGCAGGAGTACGCGCTTGCCGATGCGCCCTATGCACCCGAGAAGGCCACGGCCTTGGCAGACTCCTCCTCGTTCGAGTTCGGCTATGGCAACGGCCTCCTCACCGTGAGGACCGATGCGGGCGAGGCAGTCATCGCGCTGCGCAACCAGCAGGGAGGTGAGTAGCGCATGGCAGTCTCCGACGAGTTCAACGCAAGCATTCGGCCACGTGCCGACCGCCGCCGTGGCATGGCCTTCCTCATTGAGGCGCTCATCGTGCTCGGCTTCCTCATGTTCGCGCTCGCCGTATTCGTCCAGCTCTTCTCGCGCGCGCAGATCGAGGGACTCAAGTCCAATCAGCTGAGCGAGGCGGTGCTCGTCGCCACAAACTGCGCCGAGGAGTTCTCGGCCAACCCGCAAGGGGCCGAGGGCACCACGACCAAAGGCGACTTTGAGGTCGTGTGCACCGTGACCCCCGTCAAGCGGGCGGGCGGTGTGCTGTACGAGGCAACCATCCAAGTGCTGAGCAACAGCACACAGGTCTTTGAGCTGCGCACCTCTCGGTACGTGAGCGCCAATCGAGGAGGTGATGTCGCATGAAGAGCCCTACGTACGCAAGCAAGGACAACATGCGTCATGGCCTCATCTCGCTGCTCACAGTGGTTGTCGTCATCTCCATCGCCACCGCCGCGGTTCTTACCGTAGCCACGTCTCACGCCATGGCCGCGCTCGCCGAGCGCCAGGCGACCATGACGGCCGAGGGCTACGCGGCCGAGCAGAGCGCCCAGACCATGCTGTCGCAGCTGGACGAGGAGCTTTTGGCGTCCCGGCAGGCCAGGGAGTCGCGCCAGGCAATACTGTCGCGCATCGAGAACAGCATGAACGGTCTTCTTTTGGAGGCATGCGAACCCGGCGTCTCGGCAACCTACACGCTCGACGGCAATGTCCTCACCTGCACGTTCGTCACCGAGGGAGGGCGTAGCCTGGAGGCTTCGGTTACCATACAAGACAACGCGACCTATGCCATTACCGCCTGGCGGCTCACCGCCGTAGTGCAAGACAATACAAGCAACGATACGTTGTGGACCGGTTCCACGGCAAAGGAGTAGGAGTTTGTGATGAAGCTCGAAGACATCTTGCAGAACATGATAGAAAACAAGGCCTCCGACATCTTTATCATCGCCGGCCTGCAGCTTGCCTACAAGAAGGGCGGCCGCCAGTATCGCACCGACTCCGACCGCCTCATGCCGGCCGACACGTTTGACATCGTCAAGCAGATATACGGCCTCGCGAAGCGCGACTTTAGGCACTTTACCGAGAACGACCAGCACGACGACGACTTCTCGTTCTCGATTCCCGGACTCGGACGCTTTCGTGCCAACGTGTTCCGTCAGCGCGGGTCGGCAGGCGCCGTAATTCGCGTGATTCCCTTTGGCCTGCCCGACCCCGTGGAGAACAACATTCCCGAGGAAGTGCTCACGCTCTGCCGCTTCCAGAAGGGCCTGATCCTGGTTACGGGCTCGGCAGGTGCCGGCAAGTCCACCACGCTGGCCTGCATCGTGGACCGGCTCAACCACGAGCGCCATGGCCACATCGTCACCATGGAGGACCCCATCGAGTACATCCATCGCCATGGGACCTGCATCGTAACGCAGCGCGAGATTCCCACAGACGTGGCCACCTACGCCGAGGCCCTGCGCTCGGCCATCCGCGAGTCCCCCGACGTGATCCTGCTCGGCGAGATGCGCGACCAGGACACCATGGCCACGGCCGTCACCGCCGCAGAGATGAGCCAGCTCATCTTCTCGACCATGCACACGTCCAGCGCCTCGAGCACCGTGGACCGCATCGTCGACTCGTTCCCCAGCGCACAGCAGCGCCAGATCCGCATGCAGCTCTCGCTGGTGCTGCGTGCCGTGGTGAGCCAGCAGCTCGTACCCACCGTAGACGGGCATGTTACGCCGGCGTTCGAGATCATGGTGGCCAACACCGCCATCCGCAACCTCATTCGCGAGGAGAAGACCTACCAGATCGACTCCGTGATCGCCAGCTCGGGCAAGCATGGCATGCGAACCATGGACCAGAGCCTGTTCGAGCTGGTAAAGAGCGGCTCCGTCGCCCACGACGTCGCCCTGCAGCACGCCATCCATCCCGAGGCGCTGCGCAATCGCCTGAGGACGGCAGGACTGTAACGGGGAAAAGGGGACAAAGCCCTTATCGCAGCTTTACGCGAAATTGGGAAAAGTAGTCCGGCTCTTTTTTCGTGGTCCACGTGGGGACATTCCCGACGTGGACCGTTTTTTCTTGCAACGATAGCGAGTAAGCACTATTCTTGTGCGTCAGCGTCGGTCCATAAGTCCACGTGAAAGGAAGTACTCATGACGCATGCAAACGAAGTCCGTCTTTACAGACGCGAGGGTGCCTACATTCCGCGCGTTGCCGCCGTGCACGACCTGTGCGGCTATGGCAAGTGCTCTCTGGGCGTCGCCATTCCCGTGCTCAGCGCGGCCGGCTGCGACGTGTGCCCCGTTCCCACCTCGCTTTTCTCCGCTCACACCAAGTTCCCCACCTGGTACATGCACGACACCACGTCCATGCTCGATGAATACCTGGACGCCTGGCAGCAGGAGGGCATCGAGCTCGACGCCGTGTACTCCGGATTCCTGGGCGCTCCCGAGCAGGTGGGGGCCATCCAGCGCCTCTACGCCGAGCATCCCAAGGCCTTGCGCATCGTCGACCCCGTAATGGGCGACGCTGGCCAGCGCTATCCCACCTACACGCCGGAGCTGTGTGACGCCATGGCGGCGCTGGTCGACGGCGCCGACCTGCTCACCCCCAACCTCACCGAGGCCTCGATCCTCACGGGCATACCGTACGAGGGACAGGACGTGGACGACACCTACGTCCGCAACATGATGGACGCGCTCGTGGAGCAGGGTGCGAAGGCCGTGGTCCTCAAGGGCATTACGCACGGCGATGGCCTCATCCGCAACTTCGTGGCAGGTCAGGACATGGAGATGGAGGAGGTTTCCTGCGAGCTGCTTCCGTACATGCTTCACGGAACGGGCGACCTCTATGCGAGCGCGCTGCTCGCCGCCATCATGGCGGGACAGTCGCTGCTCGAAAGCGTGCGGTTCGCCAGCGAGCTCGTGCGCGACGCCATGCGCGTCACCCGCGAGCAGCCCGACTACGAGGTGCGTGGCGTGAGCTTCGAGAGCGTCCTTCGCGAAGTCACCGCACTCGTGCGCGCCTAGCCTCCGCATGGGGCCTGCCATCGGCAACCGTTGCCGGTGGCAGGCTTTTTTGCGGCTCACATCTTGACCCATCTTTCCTATTTCACGTTTTTTTCCGATTGTGTAGAATCTTCGATACGACTGCCCATATACTTAGTGTGTTTATGCTCGCAAAGAAGGTCTGCATGGCAAAGAGTACAAAAATCGATCAGGGTCCGCGAACCTCCATCAGCGCCGCCGAGGCGGAAGTGCTGTTTGCCAAGGTCGACAACTCCGGCCACGCCAACGAGAACTCAGCCGAGATGCAGCGACAGCGTCGCAAGCTCAAGGGCCATGGTGTGGAGGTCGACCCGCTCTCGTCCGACGACCCGTCGGGCTCCAATGTGAGCAACATCATCCAAAAGGCCGCAATCATCCTCATGGCCATCTTCATTGGCGGCATCTTCTTCATGCAGATCTACGTTTCGCACGTACGCAACGCCAACACCGCGAACCTATCCAACAACGTCAACGTGCTCACGGTCGCCGAAGCGCTCGACCGTGGCGTCGAATGGGCCGGCGGCTTCACGCAGTTCCCGTCGAGCTTCTCGGTACAGGAGGCCGACGAGAACTCCGGTCACATAGAGGTTTCGGTAATCGACACCACGTCCGAGAACAACTTGGTGTGCTTCTCGAGCTCCCAGATCCAGGCGACGGCCTTCTCGGTCAACTCCCTTCTCAACCCCAACATCGACACCGTCATATACCATGTCAACGTGCACGTGGACGACCAGGGTCAGATGCAGAAGACCTCACTGTTTGGGTTCTTCAGGCCAACGGGCGACATCAAGCCGTTCGTGACCTTCATCTGGACCAAGACGACCACGACCGACGGGCAGGTGCGCTTTAACTGCACCATCACGGGTCTGGACGACGACCTCCAAGACCAGCTTCGTGGCCAGATATTGCATCAGGCACCCGAGACGGAGGAAGAGCTGACGGAACAAACAACTACGTCGGACCAAACCGCCGCGTCAAACAGGAATCAGGCCCAAGAGCCTGTCTCCTGAGCCTGATTCCGCAACGTCACGCCATTACCGACGTCGCATTAGTAGTTTACGGCCTGCTCCTCGAAGTAGGATTGCGGGTGGTTACAGGCAGGGCAGACCTTGGGGGCCTCAGGCCCAACGTGCAGGTGACCGCAGTTGAGGCACTTCCACACCTTTACGCCCTCGCGCTCAAAGACCTCACCCTTCTCCACGCGCTCGGCAAGCTTGAGATAGCGCTCCTCGTGCGCCTGCTCGATCTTGGCAACCAGACGGAACTTGGAAGCGATTTCCTTGAAGCCCTCGGCCTCGGCCGTCTCGGCAAAGCCGGCATACATGTCGGTCCACTCGTAGTTCTCGCCCGCCGCTGCGTCGCGCAGGTTGGTGAGGGTGTCGGGCACGGCACCGTCATGCAGATACTTGAACCACAGCTTGGCGTGCTCACGCTCGTTGCCAGAGGTCTCCAGGAAGATCTGCTGAATCTGAACGTAGCCGTCCTTCTTTGCCCTGCTTGCATAGTAGGCATACTTGTTGGTTGCCTGAGACTCGCCGGCGAAGGCCGTCTCGAGGTTTTTCTTTGTTTGGGAGCTCTCGAAATCTACTGCCATGTCCTCTCCTTTCGTGCGTCCTATGGGCGAGCCAAATGGCTATACCCTCATGTCATTTGGCCAGTTATAACAGTTTACCAGCATGAATCTACATGCGCCACATGTCGTCACTAACCCTGCAAAAGCCCTCGCGCTCCAACTCCACGAGCAGGTCGTGCGCATCCGATTGCGACACCGCCGCACGGCCTGCCGCCTGCTCGAACCTGCTCAGCCCACATGCGACGTCTGCTTCCGAGAGGCCCCTCTCTCGCGCATCGAGCAGCAGGCGCACCACCTCGGCCCGCTTTTGTCGATGCGAACCCTCGAACTTGGACTGCCGCACGTGTGCGCGCGAGCGCCGCGAGGGGTTGGGGACCGTGCGCTTGAGCCACGCACCGTAGTCGAGCAGCGCGTAATACCATCCGCGCGGGTTTTCCTGTGGGCAGGACGTCTCCACCAACGGTACGAGCACCTTGTCGGACACTCCCTCCTCACCTGGAAAGAGCTCGTGCAAAAAGACGGTCCGCACGTTGGTCTCCAAATACACCCCCGGCAAGTCGAACGCGAACGCCCGTATCCCCGCCGCCGTGGCCGGACCGATTCCGGGCAGCGCCACCAAGTCGCGGACTTCTGTCGGGAAGCCCTGGGGACGTGCCACGATGGCCTGTGCCGCGCTGAGCAGGGCAAGCGCCCGCCGGTTGTAGCCCATGCCCTGCCATTCCTCGAGCACGTGGGCGGGTGCAGCCTGCGCAAGCGACTCCACGCTGGGGAAGCGCTCGAGCCAACGCTGCCAACGGCCATCCACGCGCGTCACCTGCGTCTGTTGCAGCATGACCTCGCTGATCCAGATGGCATAGGGGTCGTGCGTGTGGCGCCACGGAAGGTCCCTAAAGCGCTCCAGCCCGCGTCTCCACACCAAGTCGCAAAAGTCATTGAGCTCAACTTGTGGCACGAGGGCCACATCCTGCGGCCAGGTGCTCATGAGCGCGCAGCCAGCAGCACGCCCTGCTTCCAATCCAAGATGGGCCAGCTGCGACGGCGAGCCATCTTCCTAAGCGTGGGGCCGGGAGATACCGCAAAGGGATGCTTCGCCGTGGAGAGCAGCTCCACGTCGCTGTGATGGTCCCCATATGCGTACTCGATGTAGCACGGACAGCCCTGCGAACAGGTGCGCGCCAACTCCGTGGCCGTGTTCACCTTCGCGCGGCCCTCGGTTACCGCCCCCTGCACGCGTCCCGTAAAGTGACCCTGCTCGTCCTTCTCCATGGATGTGGCCGCATAGCCATCTACGCCCAGGTACTTGGCAGCCTCGCGCGCAATGGTCTCGAACGTCGCCGAGACCAGCAGGGTAAGGCAACCTTCCTCGCGACGCCGGGCGATCTCCTCTATCGCGCGCTTGCGATAACGAGGAAGCAGCACCTCATCGTGGAAGGTGATCATGATCTGCTCGACCTCTTCTGGGGTAAGCTTACCCAAGTCCCTAAATATGAGCTCGCGGGCGCGCTCCTGCCTAAACGGCAGGTGCAACTTGTAGCGAATCCCCCACCACAAAAGACCGACGACGGAATAGCGGGACAGGTAGCCGTTGCGCATGAGCCACGTTGCGATCAGCTGGCCGGACTGTCCCTCTATGCACGTGCCGTCGTAATCGAACACGGCAACGGGACGGCCCTGCGACTCCTGTATGCCCGTCTTTGACGTCATGTCTGCCTAGCAGCTCCCCTACATACGAAAAGAACCCCGCGGGGCGAGGCTCTTGAGAAATCAATGGCGGGATGTAAGGGACTTGAACCCTCGACCTCCGACGTGACAGGCCGGCGCTCTAACCAACTGAGCTAACACCCCGTGCAGTGCGAGTAGCATTGTACACGATAGTTTGGCCCAATGTCTAGCGATTTTGAAAACTTTTTCTGTCGTGTCGTGCGTTATGATGTTTACAACTTCGTCATTTCTCACTTGTCAACATGGGGGAGGCGCGCGTGGACTCATACGTCAACTCAAAGAGTGCCACAGTCATGGCGTCGCTCATCTCCGCCCTGTTTCTCTTCGTCCATACGGTGCTGCTCATTCTGTTTAGCACGTACCACATTATGCCGATGGTGTACACCAACGCCTTTAGCATCGTCTTCTACTGCATCATGTTCGTGTTCATACGGAACAAATGGATGAACGCATTTGCGATTGCGGTCCATCTGGAAGTATCCATCCACATGGCAATCGCCGTTGTGTTCGTGGGTTGGGAATGCGGTTTTCAGATTGCGCTTCTTGGCATGAACGTTCTTGCGTTCTATGCGGAGTACTTGGGCAGACGACTCCTCGAGAGGTTCGTGCCGGGACTGGCGCTCAGCGTCGTGGGTCTGGTGCTGTACATTGGCACGTTTGTGATCAGTCATCTCTTTCCATCCCCGTATAGGCTTCCGTACAACGTGGAGTTCATCCTGCAGATTGCGTGGGGTATCATCGTGTTTGCCGTCATGATCGTGTTCCTAAAGGTGTTCGTATACCTTGCCGCCAACTCCGAGCGAGAGCTCTCGTCCCAACTCACGCACGACAAGCTCACCAAGCTCCCCAACCGCTACTTTATGGCCAAGCACCTTGCAAAGCTCACAAAAGAGAGGGATGTGAACCAGTACTGGATTGCCATGGCCGACATCGACAACTTTAAGAGCGTCAACGACACGTACGGACACAATTGCGGCGACTACGTGCTCCAAACGGTCGCCCAAATACTCATGGACGGCAAGGACAAGCATGCGGAGCTGTGCCGTTGGGGTGGCGAGGAGTTCCTCTTGGTGGGCAAGGCAATCCAGAGCTTCCCGTATTCCTGCGGTCAGCTCAACCTCATGCGCTCGGCCGTGGAAAGCTACGACTTTTGGTACGAGGGCAACAGGCTGAGCGTAACCATCACCATAGGCGTCGCCCCGTACAACGAGAGTTACAACCTGCGCGATTGGATCAACGCCGCCGACGAGCTCTTGTATGAGGGCAAGTGCAACGGAAAGAACCGCGTGGTCTGGTAGGCAGCGCCGCATTTTGGGTATACCAGCTACAGTGCGGGCGGAATCTGCGAGTCCCGAGTCGCTCGAGCGAGCCAGGACACTCGCACACAAGATCCGCGCCCACAAACCGCCATACGATGAGGAGGGTCTATGAGAACGTCCAAACGACTTGGTTTTCTTTGCGCAGTGCTTGCGTGCGTGTTTGCGGTGGGCCTGATCGCCTGCTCTGGCTCCAACAACGCCAGCGAACGGACACTCACCTATGCCAACGCAGACTTTGGCCTCAAGGCCAACATACCCGCGGGCTTTGAGTCCTTCGAGCGTGAGTCGGGCTTTAAGGGCGACACGTATGAGTTCTGCGCAAAGAGCGCCAACGGCAACGACGAGATCTGCTTCTCGCTGCGCGACATGACCTCTTCCAAGGACATTGCGGACGCGACCGCGTGGATGGCTGCCTACGAGGACTACGTGAGGCAGGGACTCACGAAGTCAGCCGGCACGATGGAGAACCTCAACGAGGCCAAGGACTACTCGCTGGCAGGAGTGCCTTGCGCGTCATTCTCGGCCGATCAAACCGAGGCGGGAACCACACGCTACTGCGAATACTTCTTTGTGGTTTCCGGCGACCAGGGCATGCGCATCGACCTCTCGTCCACCAGCAAGGAGGGTCTTGCCGCTCTCGAGAAGTGCATAGGCGGCATGGACGCCTAGGCCAGTCACTACTCCAACACCCGATGAGGTCCAGCATGGGCAGTCGCCTTTGCTGGACCTCATCTCACTCCGCTACCTTGGCGTACCGGTCGTCGGGGGCACGACCGGCGCCACGCAGGCGACGCAACGTCTCTGCGGCGTCGTGTACCTTGGCCGGCACGTCCACCTCAGCCACAAAGTCGCTCCCCCGCGGACCGTATCCCCGCTCGTCGTTGGTGAGCCGCATGACCTCGCCTACCAGCATGTTGAGGTAGGTGTCGATGGGCCACATGCCCTCAGGCGCCAACTCCCAGGCGAGCGCATTTCCATCCCATCCCAACCGGGCCTCGTAGCTCGGCCAGTTGATGCGGCGCACATTGGCGTAGCGCATGCGATCGCGTACGTGACGTTGCCATGTGGCATCCATGCGTCGCTGCATGACCGCGTCCTGACACAAAACCACGCTCGCGGGAGTCGTGTCCCACGTGTCGAGCTCGTCGAGCAGAAACGCGATGTTGTTGCCGCAGTTGGTGGACCTGGTCTCCAAAAAGTCCACGCGCAGGTCCCAGCGCTTGCACAAAAGAGCCGAGAGCATCTGCGCCTCGCTGTCCACGCATGGCTTCGGCGCATCGCAGCGCGCGGTGTCCCAGCTTGTAAGCTCGCGCTCCATGGACTGATCGAGCAGATACGTCGCATGCCCGCGACCGCCCACGATGGCGTAGTGGCGGGCAGCGCCCTGCTGCATGGCGTGTGCGAGAGCGTCCACCGACCCAATGATGGCGCCGCCAAAGAGCACGAACAAGTCGGCGGTGTTAGGCGCCAGCTCGTCCACGTCACGCAGCGCGCACCAGCGCGCGATGGTGTTTGCGGCCTCCACGATGTCCACGATGCCTCCCGTCTCAAAGATGGACTGGTCCTCAAATCTGGAAGGCGGGCATTGGGATGATTCCCAACGCCCGCCTCTTGCTCCTACCTTACGGTACCGCACGTCCCATCACTAGAACGTCTGCAGTCCGGATCCAGGACCCTGGACCTTGGACCACGTCTTGGACTGCAGACCATGCAAGACGATGAAGCCCTCGGCGAACGACTGGTCAAAGGTGTCACCCTCGTCGTAGGTGGCCAGGTTGTAGTCATACAGCGCGTAATCGGAACGCAGGCCATCCACGAACAGGCCGCCCTTGCACAGGTTGATGCGAACCTCACCGGTTACGAACTGCTGCGTGTAGGCGTTGTAGGCGTCGATGGCGCAACGGTTCTGGCTGTACCACAGACCGCGATACACGGTGCTCGCCCACTCGGTGTCGAGCTTGGCCTTCTGCTTGAGGGTCTCGGCATCCAGGCACAGACGCTCGAGTGCCGAGTGTGCCTCGATGAGCAGCAACGCCGCCGGGCACTCGTAGCACTCGCGGCTCTTGATGCCCACCACGCGGTCCTCGATCATGTCGATGCGGCCATAGCCGTTGCGACCGGCAATCTCGTTGGCTCGAATGATGAGGTCGAGCAGCGACATGCGCTCCCCGTTGAGCGACACGGGGATGCCGCCCTCAAAGCCCACGATAACGGTCTCGGGCTCGGCCGGGCAGTCCTCGGGGTTGTTTGTCATGGTCCAGATGTCTGCGGGAGGCGTGTTCCACGTGTTCTCCAGCACGCCACACTCGATGGCACGGCCCCACAGGTTGTCGTCGATGGAGTAGGGCTTCTTCTTGGTGGTGGGCACAGGCACGCCGTTGGCCTCGGCCCATTCCATCTCGGAGTCACGAGTGGTGAGGTCCCACTCGCGCACGGGGGCAATGATCTTGAGCTCGGGATCGAGCGCACGAATGCACGTCTCAAAGCGCACCTGATCGTTGCCCTTGCCGGTGCAGCCGTGGGCGATGTACTTGGCACCATACTGATGCGCCACGTCCACCAGATGCTTGGAGATGAGCGGGCGACTCAGGGCCGAGAGGAGCGGGTAGATGCCCTCGTACTTGCCGTTGGCCCAGATCGCCTTGGAGAGAATCGTCTGCGCATACTCGTCGCGCATGTCGATGGCCTCGGAGGCGATGGCGCCCATGTCCAGGGCCTTCTGCTTGATCCAGGAGAGGTCCTTCTCGTCCTGACCCACGTTACCGCAAATGGCAATGACGTCCATGTTCTTCTCGACCTGCAGCCACTTGACGATGACAGAAGTGTCAAGACCGCCGGAGTATGCAAGAACTACCTTCTCTTTTTCCATGTGTTCTGCCTTTCTGTAATAGGTTCTTGCACTATAGGTCTTTGTGCAGCCCAGTGCGAGGTGGCAACACAAATGTCACAAGATGCATGCGGCGCATTCGAGGTGCATTCGAGGTGTGCGCATGCTCAGCACAGTACCGGAATAGGAGGACAAACGAACTCCGATCACCAAAGTGTTCCGTTGTCTTGCTGTTGTGCGCCGCGATACGACGTCGACGAGTTCACATCTACAATGTTGCATTATCTATTAACTCATCTAGCTGGGATTATATAAGCTGAATGCCCGGTGTTTTTGTTACCGTGCATTCATGGTACGTTGCCAGAACGCACGATAATAAAAACGCTATTTAGAATATCCTTCTGACCTGCACTGATGCCAAAATCAAATCCCAGTAAGTGCGCACTGAGCGTATTGACAGGGAACGACCCTACCGCAGCAAACCAAATGGTAACGTTACCCAACGAGCTCCTACGGGTATACTCAATATGATCGACGTCCAAGGAGTGTCCCAACGTGAAGCGATACCTGCGCCTGTTTGCGACCTACATCCTCATTGCCGTGGCCATTGTGCTGCTCTATGCGCCGTGGGCCCTCGCCCTGCGCCCCACCGACTACAACATCCTGCGCGCTGGTCTGAGCATCATCGCCGGAGTGGCCCTTGCGGGCGTCTTTGGCACCTCGACCTACTTTGCCCTCAAGGACCCCGACGTAAAGATGCTCGAGCCCTCAAAGATCATGGACGACGACGAGGTCGTCCCGGTTCTCGAGGAGTACGTTGACACGCCCTATGTGGGCGGCATCGCCGCCGACGCGCTCGAGCAGGTGCACAGCGCCAGTCGTAAGCGGGCCCGTCTGCGCAAGGTCATATCCGTGCAGTTCTCGGAGGGTAGCCTAAGCTGGGATCGCTTCGTCACCCTTGTTGACAACGCCGAACGCACCGTGCTGCGCAACGCCGCACTCGTTGCCAACAACGTGCAGTCCTTCGACCGCGAGGGCTACGCCAAAGAGAAGAGCAGGCGCAAGGAGCAGAACGAACAGCTCGCCCTGTACAACGAGTCACTCTCGCGCATGCAGGAGGTCGTGGAGGCGAACGAGCGCGTGCTCCTTGAGATGGGCAAGCTCGAGCTGGAGCTTTCCAAGCTCGAGGAGGACGAGACGCTCGAGGGCAACGTGCAGACGGTCGAGGAGCTGCAGACGCTCATCGACGAGACGCGTTATTATCGATAGGCTAGGGAACATCTGTCGTCACCGACGGGAGGAAGCATGGGCAAGAAGAGAGTCGTCATTGGCTTGGTTGGGGGCCTGGTCGTCATTAGCGCCCTGGTGTTCGGCATCCTTATGCTCACACGAAACACCGGCAAGACCGAGCGGACCATAAGCACCGAGACCGCCAACGAACGAATGGCCCAGATGATGGCCGAGATCGATCCCGATACGGCCACACCCGTCAAGTCCTCCGTGGAGTACACGGAGTCCGACGTGACGGCCGAGGAGCTTCCCAAGCTCGAGAACAACAAGGTCACCGCTCAGGCGACCACCGACACCTTTGCCGAGATCTGGTCGTCTCCCGAGAAGGCCGGGGACGGCACCGACGGCTGGCTGCGCGAGATGGCCAATCAGTTCAACGAGCAAGGCGTCACGATCGACGGCAAGAAGGCTTCGATCCAGATTCGCTCAATGAGCAGCGGCCTGGGCGTCGACTACATTGCCACGGGCAAGGCAGCGCCCGCCGGATACACTCCCTCCAACATGCTGTTCGTGCAGCTCCTTGCGGCAAAGGGCGTAAAGACCGAGGTCGTGCGCGAGCGCCTGGTGGGCAACGTCGCGGGCATTCTCCTCGACAAGGAGCACTACGACGCCATCGTCAAGAAGTACGGCACCGTGGACCTCAAGGCCGTAACCGAGGCCGTGGGTGCCGGCGAGCTCACGATGGGCTACACCAACCCGTTTACCAGCAGCACGGGTCTGAACTTCCTCATGTCCACGCTGCTGCGCTACGACGCAAAGAACCCGCTCTCCAAGACGGCGACCGACGGCTTCCTCCAGTTTCAGACCAACGTTCCCTTTGTGGCCCTTACCACGGTGCAGATGCGCGACGCCGCCGAGCGTGGATCGCTGGACGGATTCGTAACGGAGTGGCAGCTCTACGCCAACGACCCGTCCCTCCAGGACAACTACACCTTCGTTCCGTTTGGCTACCGTCACGACAACCCGCTGGTCTCGTGCCCCACAGCCTCCGAGACCGAGCGCAAGATCCTCGAGGAGTTTGCCCAGTTCTGCGATGACAACGGCCAGGAGCTCGCCGAGCGCTACGGGTTCAACGGAAAGAACGACTACGTGGCCGAGGTGGGAGACGTATCCGGCGAGACGCTCGTCTCGGCTCAGGAGCTGTACAAGAAGAACAAGGACACCGGCAGGCCCGTCATCGCGGTGTTCGTGGCCGACGTAAGCGGGTCCATGAGCGGCGCCCCGCTTTCCGAGCTTCAAAAGTCACTGGTCAACAGCATGCGCTACATCAACAAGGACAACTACGTGGGCATGGTGTCGTATGCGGACTTCGTGACCATCGAGTTGCCGATAAAGCGTTTCGACCTCAACCAGCAGGCGTACTTCAAGGGTGCGGTGGAGAACCTGAGCGCCTCGGGCGGAACGGCCACGTTCGACGCCATCATCGTCGCGGCCAACATGATCTCGTCGGCCGTCGCGGAGAACCCCAACGCCAAGCCCATGATCTTCGTCCTCTCGGATGGCGAGACCAATCAGGGTGTCGTAAAGTACGAGGACATGAAAGACGTTATTGGTGGTCTGCACATCCCCGTATACACCATTGGTTACAATGCAAATATCGATGCGCTCAAGCAAATCAGCGGCATCAACGAGGCCGCCAGCATTGACGCTTCGACCGATGACGTAACATATCAGCTCAAGAACCTGTTTAACGCCAACATGTAAGCCAGTGTGGCGGGGGATTTGCGTCCCCACCCACTACGAGAAAGGATGACAAGATGGCATTCGACCTTGAGATACCCGAGCCAGAAGAGGTCAAGGAGAAGGTCAAGCAGGAGCTTGCCGTTCCCGAGGAATATGCCAAGGCGATCGACAACACCGCCCAGTCCAAGGGCGAGGAGATTTTGGCCGTGGACCTGGACTCGGTGGCCAGTCGTCGCGAGATCACAAGCGCGGTAGAGGATCTGGGCAGCGATCTGGTGCGCAAGTCCTCCGCCAAGAACGACATTCTTGCACGTCGCATGGCAGACCTCTCCAGGTCGGGCAGCGAGTCGGGCGATGTGGCCAAAGGCCTCGAGGACCTCGCCATCAAGATGCGCGACCTCGACCCGTCGGGCATCGACTTTGCCAAGCAGGGTGCCATTGGGCGTCTGTTCAATCCCGTGCGCCGGTACTTCGACCGCTACAAGACGGCGGACGCCGAGATTGCCGAGATCGTCAAGTCGCTCGACAGGGGCCGCGAGACGTTGCGCAAGGACAACGTGACTCTCGAACTCGAGGCGGGTTCCATGCGCGACCTCACCAAGCAGCTCAACCAACGCCTCGAGATGGCACAGGACCTCGACGCATACCTCTCAAACGCACTGGAGAACTATCGCGTCGAGAATGGCGGAGACGACGACAAGACCCGATTCCTCGAGGAGGAGGTCCTGTTCCCGCTGCGACAGAAGGTGATGGACTTCCAGCAGCTGCTGGTCGTCAACCAGCAGGGCATCGTGGCCATGGAGGTCATCCGCAAGAACAACCTCGAGCTCATCCGTGCCGTCGACCGCGCCGAGAGCGTTACGGTTGCGGCGCTGCGCACCGCGGTAACGGTGGCAGGTGCGCTCTACAACCAGCGCATCGTTCTCGAGAAGGTCCAGACCCTCAATGCCGCCACCAACGAAATGATCAGTGCCACCAGCCGCATGCTCAAGGAGCAGGGCGTGGCAATACAGAAGCAGGCGACCGATGCCGCCATCTCTCCGGACACGCTCAAGACAGCCTTCGAAGATACGCTTTCGGCACTCGACGACATCACCGACTACAAGCTCAAGGCCTTGCCGCAGATGCGTCAGACCATCGACCAGTTCCGCATTATCGCCGAGGAGGGCGAGGCACGCCTGCAGCAGATGGAAGATGCCGGCAGCTTCTCGCTCAACCCCGGCCCCGAGCAACGTCGACTCAACTAGCCACGGACAGACTGGAATGCCAATCATGACCACCCGCATAGCGGGTGGTTTGCACAAAGGGTATAACCCTATGGCCCCGGGCCAGGGACTCAAGTCCCTGGCCCTCACTGCGTTCAG
>CADBCS010000008.1 GCA_902793195.1 uncultured Coriobacteriaceae bacterium
GTGTCTGATGCCGACGGCCATTACTTTGCGCTCATCAGCAGCAGGGACATGGTCAACCCGCAGAAGAAGTTCGTCATCCTGGTCGACCACGCCGAGGTCTCCCAGATGGTTGACGGCATGGACGAGGCCGAGATCCTCGAGGTCGTCGACCACCATCGCGTGGGCACGCTCGAGACGCCTGGCCCCATCTTCTATCGTCTGCAGCCCGTGGGATGCACCTGCACCATCATCTACGAGATGTTCCAGGAGAACGGCATCGAGATTCCGGCCAACATCGCCGGCCTCATGATGAGCGCCATTCTGAGCGACACCCTGTGCTTCCGCTCGCCCACCTGCACGCCGCGCGACGAGTACGTGGGCAAGGAGCTCGCCAAGATCTGCGGCGAGGACCCCGACACCTACAGCGACGCGATGTTCGACGCGGGTGCCGACCTCGAGGGCCGCACGGCCGAGGAGGTCTTTAACTCCGACTTCAAGATCTTTAGCCGCGGCAACGTGAGCTTTGGCGTGGGCCAGGGCTCCTACATGACCGAGAACAGCCGTAAGGCCGGCGAGGAGCTGCTCGCGCCGTACTTCGAGACCGCTGCCAAGGCCAAGGACGTCCCGATGATCTTCTACATGTTCACCGACATCAAGAGCCAGACCACCGAGATGCTCTATTGGGGCAACGGTGCCGAGCGCCTGTGCGCGCGCGCCTTTGGCGCCGAGGCCAAAGACGGCATGGCCGTCCTGCCGGGCGTGGTGAGCCGCAAGAAGCAGGTTATCCCCGCCATGATGAACACCTTGGCCAAGCTGGAGGCCGAGGAGTAGGCAACATACCCGTAGCGTCAAACGAGGTGCCACCCGGACGGCTCGCCGTCCAGGTGGCACCTTTTACGCTGTGTGCCGCCTGCCCTTTGCGATCGCGGTCTCCCTCGTCGTGCGCCGCTAACCCCAGATCACGGCCTCGAGGGGCCTGAGCGTTCCCGCGGTCGTCGGACCCTGCGATTCGGCGACCGGCGCAAGGCCAGCGACCACGGCCGTGTCGTAGGGCGCCTCCTCGTCCGAGAAGTTTGCGAGCGTCACGCTGCGCCTGTCGCCGAGCGTGCGCTCGAACGCGAGGATGCGCTCGTCGTCTGCCAGCAGCTCTCGCCAGTCGCCCGCGACCAGCTCGGTATGGCTCGTACGCAGCGCTGCGAGCAGGCGATACCACAGGAGCGGCGAGTCGGGGTCGCCCTCTTGGACGGCCACGTTGCACGTGGGGTAGTCGTCGTGTACCGGCAGCCACGGATTCCCGTCCGTTGCCCCCGCGTTCCTGGTGGCGTCCCATTGCATGGGCGTGCGCGCGTTGTCGCGCGAGAAGCGCGCGCAGGCCGCAAGCGCCGCCTGCTCGTCGAGCCCCTCGCTCAGGGCGAACTCGTACTGGGCTCGCGTCTGCACGTCGTCGAACTCGTCGATCGACCTCCAGGTGGCGTTTCCGTAGCCTAGCTCCTCGCCTTGGTACACGAACGGCGTGCCGCGTGTGGAAAGAAGCACCGCAGCGAGCACCTTGGCCTTTTTGGCCAGCGGACCGTCGCAGCGGAAGAAGTTGACCGTCGAGCGCGGCTGGTCGTGGTTCTCGAAGAACGCGGGATACCAGCCGTTGGTCGCCGTTGCCCGCTGGCTCGCGCCTAGGGCCCGCTTGAGGTCGGTGAGCTTCCAGGTAACCGGGCGGCACCAGATCTCGGCCTTGCCCACGGGAACGTGCATGTGACTGAACTCAAAGAGCATGTCGAAGACACCCTCGTCGCCCACCCATTGGTCGAGGTCCTTGGCGTCGACGCCGTTGGCCTCGCCCACCATAAAGATGTCACGACCGTCGCGCACGGACGCCTTGAACTCATGCAGGTAGTCCAGGATGCCGGCCTGGTTGGCGGTGGCGTCGTGTATGGGGGAGAGGCCATCCTCGCCATCGATCGGTCCGTCCTCGAACGCGGGAGGCTTCTTGATGTAGGTTATGGCGTCGATGCGGAATCCGCCGACGCCCTTGTTGGCCCACCAGTTCGCGATGTCGAAGAGGGCCTTGCGCACCTCGGGGCACTCCCAGTTGAGGTCGGGCTGTTGCTTGGCAAAGGTGTGCAGGTAGTACTGGCCGCGCTCCTCGCACCACTCCCAGGCGCTTCCGCCAAAGATGGACCGCCAGTTGGTGGGTGCGGATCCGTCCTCCCTGGCGTCTCGCCATATGTACCAGTCGGCCTTGTCGTTGTTTCGCGAGGAGCTTGACTCCACGAACCAATCGCACCTGTTTGACGTGTGGTTAAACACGAGGTCCATCACCACGCGGATGCCGTGCTCGCGACCACGCTCAATGAGCTCGTCCATGTTGGCCATGGTGCCAAAGGAGGGATCGATGGCGTAGTAGTCCTGCACGTCGTAGCCGTTGTCCACCATGGGGCTCTTGTAGCAGGGTGTGATCCACAGCGCACCGACGCCAAGCGAGTGCAGGTAGTCGAGCCGTGCGGTAATGCCGGCAATGGTGCCGGTTCCCTGGCCCGCCGTGTCAAGAAAGCTCTTGGGATACACCTCGTACGCGATGGTCTTTTGCCACCAGGCTAGGTTGCAGACGTCACTCATGCGTGGCTCCTCCTTGTTTGCCGGCAGGAATGGGTGAGTTCTTGCGGCGCCGGGGAAATACGGAAGATTGTCCCCCCCGCGCGTGGGGCTCGCTGCCGTGGAGGGCCCGTGGGCGCGGGGGACAATCCCTTGGCCTGTACGTGCGCACGACCTTACGACTGCTCCTCTTGCATGCGCTGAATCGTGGACATGAGCAGGGGGATGACCTGCTTCTTGCGGCTCACCACGCCGGGCAGGACGGCGCGTCCGTCCTTGGGATCCACGTCGAACGCGCGCGCAAGCAGACGCTCGGCATTCGGTCCGTAATACAGCATCTCGGTCGTCTGGCTGCGGATGTCGGTGAACATGTAGTAGATGATGGGAACGTGCTTGGCCTCGGCCGCCGTGGGGAAGTAGAGTGCGAGCAGCTCCTCCGCGGCGCGTCGGCTCTGCTTGGTCATGTAGGTACCCTGGCCCACGCCAAAGCTCGAGTCGCCACGACTGAACACCTTGAAGTCGGAGTTGAACACCTCGTCGGCCGTGCGTCCCGTGAGGTCTGCGCCGGCGTCGAACATCCTGTCGCTGTACGACTCGGGGTCCTCGCCGCAAATCTTGGCGAGCGCGCGTCCAACCTCGATGTCGTCCGAGGTGCAGGTGGGGGAGCGGAAGCACAGGGTGTCGCTCAGGATGGCGCTCATCATGAGGCCGGCGATGTTGGGTGGAGTCGTGACCCCGTACTCCTGGAACATCTCGTAGATGATGGTGCAGGTGCTGCCCACCGGCTCGCAGCGATAGTATATGGGGCCGGGGGTCTCGATGGTTCCCACGCGATGGTGGTCGATGATCTCCATGATCTCGGCCTCGTTGATGCCCTCGACCGCCTGAGAGAGCTCGGCGTGGTCGACGAGGATGACGTGCTTCTTGTCCACGTTGAGCAGGTTGGGGGAGCCCAGAACGCCCACATAGGCACCGCTCTGGTCGAGTACGGGGAAGAGGCGGTGCAGGGTGCGCGCCATCACGCGCCTCGCGTCCTCCACCGACGTGTTGATCGAGAAGGCGTTGATTCGCTCCTCGGGCAGCATCTTCGCGCGCACCGGTACCGACATGGTGATGAGGCGCGCGGCCGCAAACGTGTCGTAATGCGTGGTGATGATGGTGCATCCGCGCTCCTCGGCGAGGTTGCGAATGACGTTGGTGACGTTGGCCTCGCAACATACGATGAGGCAGCCGGCGCCGGAGTCGAGCGCAAAGCGCTGGGACTCGTAGCGATTGGTCACCAGGACCGTGTCGCCGGGAGCGACGACGCCGTCCATCATCTCGGGCGTGGTGCCAATGGAGAGCTTGCCCATCTTGATAACGGCCTCGGGGTCGCCGATGATCATGTGGCCATCGAGGGTGTCGATGACGTTTTGGTACTTCGTGCGTGCGCGTGACAGGGCAAACGTGTCGAGGATGTCCATGTTCGCGTTGGCGATGTCCTTGACGGTGATCAGGCCCTGCAGGTCGTTCTCGCTGTCGGTGATGCAGAGCGTGCTCGAGGACATGTCGCGCATGAGGTTCCATGCCACGTGCAGGCTCGTCTCGCGATGGATACCCGGAAGCGGAATGACGTCGATGTCCTTGATCTGCGGTGCGACGCTCGTGATGAGGCGCGGCTCATCGAATCCAAAGTGGTCGAGCACGAACGCCGTCTCGCGGTTGAGCGATCCTGCACGACGGGCCTCGTAGCCTGTGGGGGTGCGGTCGACTTCGTTCTTGAGATACGCATAGGAGATGGCGGCGCAGATGCTGTCGGTGTCGGGGTTGAGGTGGCCGATAACATTGACCTTGCGGATGGAGTTTGGTGACATGTCACTTCCCTGCATGCGTTGTTCCAGAGTAATGACCACAGTCTAAAAAGTGATGCAACCGATGCTAGGATGTTGTCGGCGGGGCGTTGGGATGGTTCGGCGGATGGATGTTGTCGTTGGGTCTACGTGTCAAACTCGGTAGAATGGAACGTGACTTGTTTTCGTGTTCGGAGGAAAGATGAACAGACCAGCGCTTGGCATTCTCGGCGGGGTTGGCCCGCTTGCGACGGCCTATTTCATGAAGCTCATCATCGAGCGCACGCCCGCGCGTACCGACCAGGACCACATGCCCATGGTCGTAATCAACGACCCGCAGATACCCGACAGGACCGCCTTCATCCTCAACCGGCTCGAGGACGACCCGCTGCCCGAGATGGTCGCGGTGGCTCGGCGTCTGGAAACCTTTGGCGTGGACTACGTGGCCGTTCCCTGCAACACGGCCCACTACTTCTACGACGCGCTCATGCACGCGGTAAAGATTCCCGTGCTCAACATTGTGGAGGAGACGGCAAGAGAGATCGCGAACCAGATCTCGACCCCCACAAAGGTGGGCGTCATGGCAACGGAGGGAACGATCTCGTCGGGTGTGTACGACATGTGGTTCGAGCCGCATGGCATCGAGGTCGTGGCGCCCGACGAGGCGGGCCAAAAGGTGCTCAACAGCCTCATCTACGACAAGGTCAAGGCGAACCAGCCCTACGACGAGCAGGAGCTTACAGACGTCGCCTGCGACCTGTTCGACCAGGGGTGTTCCGCGGTGGTGGTGGGCTGCACGGAGCTGTCGGTGGTCTTCCAGGGCATGCAAAAGAAGCCCGAGCACGTGTACGACTCCCTTGCCGTGCTGGCCGACCGCTGCGTCGAGCGATACATGTCCGAGCATGGTGAGCGGCATGAGTGACGCAGGTTTGGAGCCCAAGGGCCGGGAGGTGCCTGTCGAGCACGACGAATACCACTTCTTCGCGCTGCTCTCGCGCCTCAAGTACATTGACCGGTGGGCGCTCATGAGAAGCTCGCAGCCCGAGAACCTTGCGGAGCATTCGCTGGAGGTGGCCATGATCGCCCACGCCCTGTGCGTGTTGGGCAACGAGCGTCATGGCAAGAGCCTCAATGCCGAGCGTGCCGCGCTCATGGGCATGTATCACGATGCGTCCGAGATAATAACGGGCGACATGCCCACGCCGGTGAAGTACTTCAACGCCGACATACGCCTGGCCTATGCCGAGGTCGAGAAGGCGGCCGAGTCCCGTCTGCTTGCCACGCTTCCCAGCGACATGCTGCCCGTGTACCAGGACGTCTTGGGGCATGGCGACGACTATCTACACCGCCTGGTAAAGGCGGCCGACAAGATCTCGGCATACATCAAGTGCGTGGACGAGAGCCATGCGGGCAACGAGGAGTTTAGGTGCGCGGCGACGAGCACGCGCGAGACCCTCTCTCGCATGGCGGAGGAGATGCCAGAGGTCGACGACTTCATGCGAGAGTTTCTGCCCTCCTACGGACGAACCCTCGACGAGTTGCTGTAGGCGGGTCGCATGCGGTGCGCCGACGGCCTCTCCGCAGGTCATTGGGCTCTGCGACAGATACAACGCGAAAGGGAGAACGGCCCCCGCTCAACGCGGGGGCCGTTCTCCCTGGCTTAGGGACGCTCTATGGATGCTCGACCAAAGAGCGCAAGGGAAGGGACCTACTCCTCAATGGGCTTCTTCCAGAAGGAGAGGAGCAGAGCGCCAACGACGGAACCGGCCACAAGGGCGACGAGCCACATGAGCGGGTTGCCAATGACGGCGATGACCCAGGCGCCGCCGTGCGGGGCGGGGCTGGTGCAGCCAAAGGCGGCGGAGAGAGCGCCTGCGACGGCGGAGCCAACGACGCAGGTGGGGATAACGTGACCGGGGTCGGCAGCGGCGAACGGGATGGCGCCCTCGGAGATGAAGGACAGACCCATGATGTAGTTCACCAGACCGGCGTCGCGGTCGGCCTTGCTCCACTTGTTCTTGAAGAACGTGGTGGAGAGGGCGATGACGATGGGAGGAACCATGCCGCCGACCATGCAGGCAGCCATGACGATTTGAGCGTTCGTGGCGGTTGCGGCGTCGGCACCAGCGGCGCTGGCGAGCAGGCCGGTGGAGAAGACGTAGGAGGCCTTGTTGAAGGGGCCACCGAAGTCGATGGACATCATGCCGCCGACGATGGCGCCGAGCAGAACGATGTTAGCGCCCTGCATTCCGCCGAGGAAGTCGTTGATGGCAGTGTTGATCATGCCGAAGATCGGGTTGAGCACGAACATGACGGCGCCGATGGCCAGGATGCCCAGCAGCGGGTAGAGGAGAATCGGCTTGATGCCCTCGAGGGACTCGGGCAGCGCGTCGCATGCCTTCTCGATGAACAGGGTCATGTAGCCAGCGAGGAAGCCAGCGGCAAGAGCGGCGAGGAAGCCACCGGAAACGCAGATGCTGTCGTCAAACGCGGGAGCGGTTGCGAGGTAGGCAAGGCTGATGCCCGACTTTGCCATGAGGCCGCCAACGACGCCGGGGGCCAGGCCAGGACGGTCGGCGATGGACATTGCGATGTAGCCAGCGAGGATCGGGAGCATCATGTCGAACGCGACGCCGCCAATCTGCTTGAAGAACGCCGCGATGGGGGTGGAGGAGCCGTAGTCGCCGGTGCCGGCAGCGCCCATGTCTACCAGGAACGCGATGGCGATGAGGATGCCGCCGCCAATGACGAACGGAAGCATGTGGGAGACGCCGTTCATGAGGTGCTTGTAGATCTGAGCGCCAATGCCCTCAGTCTCGGCAGCAGCGCCGCCGCCAGCGGCCACGGTGCCCTCCTGTACGGGAGCCTCGTTGTTGAGGATGATGTTGATGAGCTTCTCGGGCTCGTTGATGCCTGCGGAGACGTTGGTGACGTACACCTGCTTGCCCGCAAAGCGCGCACGGTCGACGTTCTTGTCGGCGGCGATGATGATGCCCTTGCAGTTGGCGATCTCTTCGGCGGTGAGGACGTTCTTGGCGCCGGCGGAACCCTGCGTCTCGGCCTTGAGGGTCAGGCCCATCTCGGCGGCCTTCTTCTCGAGGTTCTCGGCGGCCATGTAGGTGTGCGCGATGCCCGTGGGGCAGGCGGTGATGGCCAGAATGTCGGGGCCGTTGCCGCCGGCGGCGGGGACGGCTGCCTTCTCGGCGTTGCGCTCGGCCTCGGCGTCGTCGATGACCTTGAGGAACTCGGCCGGCGTCTTGGCGGCGCGCAGCGCGTTGGCGAACTCCTCGTGCATGAGCATCGCGGAGAGGTTGGCCAGAATCTCGAGGTGCGTGTTGGCCTCGCCCTCGGGAGCCGCGATCATGAACATGAGGTCGGAGTTCTGTCCGTCGGGCGCCTTCCAGTCAACGCCACCAGGAACCGTCATTGCGGCCAGACCAGGCTTCTTAACAGCGGAGGTCTTTGCGTGGGGGATGGCGATGCCGTCGCCCACTGCCGTCGAAAACTCGGACTCGCGCTTGAGGATGGCCTCCTTGTACTGCGCCTTGTCCGCGATGTTGCCGCTTGCAACTTGCAAGGCGACAAGCTGGTCGATGGCGTCCATCTGGTTAGACGCGGATGCGCCCACCTTTACGCCATCAGCCTTGAGCAAATCGGTGATCTTCACTTCTTGCCCCTTCCTTTCCGTTCCCTAACCTTTCCATGCAACAGGGGACAGTCCCCGGATTGCCTAACTCATGGGTGGGGCCAAGGCCCCGCGCCACGCTACAGCGTGGCAAGCAGTGCCTCGACCTCGGGCCTGGTGGCCAGGTCGGGCGAGAACGCGCTCGCGGAGCCGGTGCACAGGCCCATGCGGAACGCCTGCGCGTAGTCGCCGGTCTCGATGGTGCCGGCAACGAAGCCTGCGACCATGGAGTCGCCCGCGCCCACGGAGTTGACGACCTTGCCCTTGGGAGCCTCGCTCTTAACGACCTCGCCCTCCTCGGACACGAACACGGCGCCCTCGCCGGCCATGGAGATGAGCACGTTGCGTGCGCCCTGCTCCTGGAGCTTCTTGGCGTACGGCACGACCTCGTCCTTGGTGGTGAGCTTGACGCCAAAGATGTCGCCCAGCTCGTGGTTGTTGGGCTTGATGACGAACGGGTGATACTTGAGCACGCGCGTGAGCAGGTCGCGCTCGGCATCGACGGCAATGTTGATGCCGCGACCCTCGAGGCGGCCCATGATGCGCTCGTACATGTCGCCGGGCAGGGTCGAGGGCACGCTGCCGGCGATCACGAGGTAGTCGCCTTCCTTGAGCTCGTCGAGCTTGGCGTACAGTGCCTCGATGTCGGCGTCGGTGATGTTGGGGCCAAGACCGTTGATCTCGGATTCCTCGTTGGACTTGACCTTAACGTTGATGCGGCTCATGCCCTCTGCGACCTCGATGAACTCGCAGGTGACGCCATACTTCTCCATGCTAGCGGCGATCTCGCGGCCGGTGAAGCCAGCCGTGAAGCCAAGGGCGGTGTTGTCGTGCCCCAGGTTCTTGAGGACGATGGAGACGTTGATGCCCTTGCCGCCAGGCAGGATGTTCTCGTAGTAGACGCGATTCACCTCCCCGAGCTTGAGGTCCTTGACCCGGACGATGTAGTCCAGGGAGGGATTGAAGGTGACTGTGTAAATCATGCTTCCTCCACTTCTACTATGTTTCCCGCCATACGCAGCGCGTTTGCGGCATCCTCCATATGATCGGTTATCACCGTCGCGTCCATGAAGTCGGCGAAGGTGATGAGTGAGGTCTTGGTGAACTTGCTCGAGTCGCACACCACATAGGGGCGCACGGTGTGCTCGAGCGAGATCTGCTTGACTGCCGCCTCCGAGAACTCGGGTGTGGTGAACCCCGATTCCGGCCCGGCGCCGTTCGTTCCCCAAAAGCCCACGGTAAAATGATAGCGCCGAATGGCATTGACCGTTTCGGCACCCACGAGGACCTCGGTGGCTGGTTTGAGCTCCCCACCAGGCAGCAACGTGTGGCAACCCTTGGCGAGGAGGCGTTGCGCGTGGGGGAGCGAGTTGGTGAGGTAGGTCGCGTGCGTCTCGGTGAGGGCGTCCACCAGGCATGCGGTGGTCGTGCCGCCGTCGATGAAGACGAAGTCATCGGGTTCGATGAGCGTGGCCGCATAGGCACCGATGGCGCGCTTCTCGTCCATGTATAGGGCCTGGCGTCCGGCGAAGGACTGGTCCAGCATCACGTAGTCGTGGCGGATGCGGGTGGCGCCGCCGTGGACCTTTATGAGCCTGCCCTGCTTGTCGAGCTTGGCCAAATCGCGTCGTATGGTGGATTCGGAGGTGCCGAGCTCCTCCATGAGCTGCGGTACCGTAACGGTGCCACGCTGGTTAACCATGCTGAGAATGCGTATTAGACGCTCTTCGGCAATCAAGCTTCCCTCCCCTCGCCACTTAACATTGTAGCAACATAAAGACCCAAAAACTACCAAAAGCAGTCAGCAGCGTGCAATGAAGCTCAGCGGCTGCAAATCCAACGCGGGCGGTTTAGACAAGCTTTATCGTACACTCTCTATTAGTTATTTGCGACAACGAACCCGCAAACGGCCCTCTGGGGCGCAGACCGAACGAGTGGCCCCCCTTCGCCTCGTCAGGTGGCGAAGGGGGGGGGCCAGAACTCACGGACTGTCGGCCCACGGTCTTTGAGTGCCGGCAGTGGCTTGTTGGCACTAGTCCCTCGTGAGCTTGCGATGCAGGCGGTGCGGCTTGGAGGCCTCCGGCCCCAGTCGCTCCTCACGGTTCTTCTGGTAGGCCTCGAAGTTGCCCTCGAACCAGAACCAGCGGCCGGGCTCGTCGTCGGTGCCCTCCCAGGCCAGGATGTGCGTGGCCACGCGGTCGAGGAACCAGCGGTCGTGGCTCACCACCACCGAGCACCCGGGAAAGCGCTCGAGCGCCTCCTCCAGCGACTCCAGCGTCTCGGTGTCCAGGTCGTTGGTGGGCTCGTCGAGCAGCAGCAGGTTGCCGCCCTGGCGCAGCGTGAGCGCGAGATTGAGGCGGTTTCGCTCGCCGCCACTGAGCACGCCGGCGCGTTTTTGCTGGTCGGAGCCCTTAAAGCCAAAGCTTGCCACATAGGCGCGGCTCGGCACCTCGGTGTCACCCACCTGAATGTAGTCGTTTCCGTCGCTCACGACCTCCCAGATGGTCTTTTGGGGGTCGAGGCCCGCGCGGGACTGGTCCACATAGGAGAGCTTCACTGACTCGCCCAGCTCGAGCGAGCCGCTCGTGGGCTCCTCGAGTCCCACGATGGTCTTGAACAGCGTCGTCTTGCCCACTCCGTTGGGACCGATCACACCCACGATGCCGTTGCGGGGCAGGCTGAACGTGAGGTCATCTATGAGGACGCGATCGCCAAACGACTTGCACAGGTGCTCGGCCTCCAGCACCTTGGTGCCCAGGCGCGGGCCCATGGGAATCTGAATCTCCGAGAAGTCCAGCTTCTTGCTTGCCTCGGCCTCCGCCGCCATCTGTTCGTAGCGTGCCAGGCGCGCCTTGCCCTTGGCCTGGCGTGCCTTGGCCCCGCTGCGCACCCATGCGAGCTCGGCCTTGAGCTTCTTGGCGCGCTTGGCGTTCTGCTGGCTCTCGGCCTCCATGCGCGCCGCCTTGGTCTCCAGATAGGTGGAGTAGTTGCCCTTGTAGGGGTACAGCGTGCCGCGGTCCACCTCGCAGATCCACTCGGCCACGTTGTCGAGGAAGTAGCGATCGTGCGTGACGGCCAGCACCGCACCGGGATAGCGGTGCAGGAACTGCTCCAGCCACAGCACCGACTCGGCGTCGAGATGGTTGGTCGGCTCGTCGAGCAGCAGCAGGTCCGGGGCCTCGAGCAGCAGGCGGCACAGCGCCACTCGACGGCGCTCACCGCCACTGAGCACGCTCACCGGCGCGTCGGGATCGGGGCATTGCAGGGCGTCCATGGCCTGGCTGAGCTGTGAGTCCAGGTCCCAGCCGTTGGCGGCGTCAATGGCGTCCTGGAGCTCGCCCATCTCGGCCATGAGTGCGTCGAAGTCGGCGTCGGGGTCGCCCATCTCCTCTCCGATGGCGTTAAAGCGCTCGATTTTGGCCAGAACGTCGCCAAACGCGAGCTCGATGTTCTCGCGCACGGTCTTGTCCTCCTCCAGTGGCGGCTCCTGCTGCAGCAGACCCACGGTGTAACCGGGGCTGAGCATGGCGTCACCGTTGGAGATGTCCTCCATGCCCGCCATGATCTTGAGCAGCGTGGACTTGCCCATTCCGTTGGGTCCCACCACGCCGATCTTTGCCCCGGGGAAGAACCCCATGGTCACGTCGTCCAGTATGACCTTGTCGCCATGCGCCTTGCGCACCTTGTACATTTGGTAGATGAATTCGGCCATATGCCTCTCCTATGTTCCTTGTCCTGGCAGCTTTGCTCCACCATAGTATCCGACTCGGCACGGGTACGCAGAAAGTACTTGTTGGCTGCAGACGCGACCCGACGGACTGCGGGGGACGCTTTTGGAATGTGTTGCGGGACGCGCCCCAGTGCGTGCAATGTAACTACCGGGTTGCCTCACGACGGTCAATGCATAAGATCGCTCGTGTCCTCGTCCTCTTTGAGTGCCGTGCGCAGGCTCAAATAGAGCCGTTCGGGCGTGACGTCCATTGCGGATGCATAGGGAAAGACCTCATGGAAGCGCAGGCTTCGTTCCCCGGCCTCAATCTTGGAAATCATGGGTTGTGTTACGGATAGTCTACGTGCCAGATCCTTTTGGGTGAGCTCCTGACGTTTCCGGAGCTGTTTGAGCTGAGCCCCAATCACCCTATCTGCCGAGGTATTCATGAGGGCAATATACATCTGCATTCAATATATACCAAATACTTATATTTTAGGAATTTGAAGCTATGAGACTTGAACGCTAATGAATAATTGCAAAATCAAATGAGTTGTTGCCGTCCGTGGCTGTTGCCTTCCGCATCATTCAAGAACGACCGGTGGAAACTGCTGGCCACCAAGTATCATGTTGCCTATCGAAGGGAAGGGCGCCCCAAAGCGAGAGGCGCCAAGAGACTGGAACGGCAGGGACCGCCATGGCAAAGCAAAAGACACGGCGCAGGAACAATCGGCAAGAGAAGACCGAGCGGGAGTTCGTGTCCCAGGTGATCGACAACAAGGACTACCGCAAGCTGGTCATGATGTACTGCTACGAGTCGGCGCCCGAGCAGGATGGCCTGGAGGGGCTTGCCAAGTGGCTTGGGGTTGGCGCACGAAAAATGGGATTTCGCTTTGATGACGACGTGCTGACGACAGAGCTCACTGAGCAGGTGAGGGCGCTCGGGGCGTTTAGGCGCACGCGGTTTATGGGGAGTCTCATTGGCACGGCGTCCGCGGCGAAGAAGAAGGCCAACCGACCGTAGGGGAGTCGGCTGGCGAAACCATCACCATTGCAAACGGAAGGGGAGGCAGATGGCAACATGCGCGTTCCGTGACACGCGGCCTACGACGGCGCGCTCCACCATATGGCAGGTGCATGGCGACGACGCGCGTGCGATGACGTTGCGGCTCCTTGAGGCTTGCGAGGCGATCCGCCTGGTGCCACCGGGCGGTTCGGTCGCCCTCAAACCCAACCTGGTCCTCGCCGATGTCGCCGAGCATGGCGCCGTGACGCATCCCGGAGTCGTGAGTGGGTGCATTGAGTACTTTAGGGCACACGATGTCCGGGACATAAGCGTTATCGAGAGCAGCTGGATTGGCGACAACACCATGCGCGCATTGCGGCGTGCGGGCTACGAGGACTTGTGCAGGCACCACAACGTGCCGTTCTTCGATCTTAAGCGGGATGTGACGCGCTCTGTTGGGACCGCCATCGGGCCCATGGACATCTGCGAGAGGGCGCTCGACGCGGGGCTGCTCGTGGACCTGCCCGTGCTCAAGGGCCATTGCCAGACCCGCATGACCTGTGCCCTCAAGAACCTCAAGGGCTGCATCCCCGACAGCGAGAAGCGTCGTTTCCATGCGCTCGGGCTCACCAAGCCCATCGCGGCACTTGGCGCCGCGCTCAAGCCCGGACTCGTTGTGGTCGACAGCATCTGTGGCGACCTGTGCTTCGAGGAGGGTGGCACACCGGTCCAGACCAACATGATGTTTGCCTGCGAGGACGTGGTGGAGGCGGATGCGTATGGCCGGTCCCTCATGGGGCTGCGCGTTGGCGACGTTCCCTACATAGAGCTTGCCGAGCGCTACGGTGCCGGGCGTGCGCGCTGGTGCAAGAAGGACGTGGTGAGGCTCAACGAGGCGGTGGATTGCGGTGGGTACGTGGGGCCGGGCGCCACAGTGGCACGGCTCACGCGTCGCGTCCATGAGGATCGGGCCTGCTCGGCGTGCTATGCCGCGCTCGTTCGCGCCCTCTATGCAACGGGTCGTGGCACGACGCAGGACATCTTCATTGGCCAAGGGTGGCAAGGTGCCTCGCCAGACGGCTTGGGCATCGGTAGGTGCTGCAAGGGTGCCTCGTCCTGCGTCCCCGGTTGTCCTCCCACCGCCGAGGCGATCGCGAACGTGCTGGAGTAGCCTGCTCGGTGGCGGCTGCGCAGCGCGGGTCGCACCATTGCCCGCGATTGATGCCCATCGGTGTTGCTTGCGACTATGCCCGCCTGATCAACCAGGTCTCGGCCGCAGCGGCATCGAGTGGCGGGGAATAATAGTAGCCTTGGATGTAGTCAATCTCGAGCTTCTTTGCCAGCTCAATCTGGACCAGGTCCTCCACGCCTTCGGCCACCACGCGCTTGCCAAGACCGTGGATAAAGCTCACGAGGGATTCGAGGTAATGTTCGCTGCCCGGCTGCAGGTGGCTGTCGTTCACGGACTTGTCCAGCTTGATGTAGTCCATGGGATAGTCGCTTACGGCGCTCAGGGTGGAGTAGCCGGTGCCGTAGTCGTCGAGTGCCAGCTGCATTCCCGTCTCGTGGACCTCCGAGAAGAACTGCTGGGCCCTCTTGCCGTCGAAGGATCCGCTCTCCGTAACCTCAAGCTTGATGAGATTGGCTGGGATCTGCGCCTCGTCCAGGAGTCCCTTGAGCCAGGCACAGTACTCGGTGTCCTTGAGCTGGGTGGGCGAGTAGTTGATCGACAGTGACGGGACCTCGAAGCCCGCATCCCTCCAGACACGCATCTGCTCGACCGCCTTCTTGGTCACGATGCGGTCGACTTGGATGATGAGGCCGACTCCCTCTGCCACGGGGATGAACTCGTTTGGGTAGTAAAGATCGTCCTTGAAGCGGCACAGCGCCTCGAATCCGTGCAGCTTCCCGGTCGCCAGATCAATCTGGGGCTGGTAGACCACCCTAAAGCTCTCCTCGGCAATCGCACGGTCCAACGAGCTGATCACTTGGCGCTTGCCGTCGATCTTCTTGCGCATCTGGGGGCTGTAGTATGCGTAGCGACTGCGCCCGCTCGACTCCCTGGCCTCATAGAGGGCCAAGTCGGCATCGGTCATGAGCTCCTCGAGGGTTTGGTCCCCGTCGCGGACGACAATGCCGGCAGAGCAGGAAATCTCGATTGCCTGGTCGTCGGCTTGAATCGGCTCGTGCGTGAGCCTTATCACTTCGTCGAACAGCTCGTGCTCCTGGGAGATGTCACCGTCGAACAGGACCAGGAACTCATCTGCGCCGTAGCGAGCGCACCTGAGCTCGGGCAGGCTGCGCAGGCGGTCCGCAAGGGTCTTGATGACCATGTCTCCTCTGCCGTATCCGTAGACCTCGTTGATAAAGCGGAAACCGTCGATGTCGATCAGGGCAACGGAACCGACGGCACGACTCCCGTGCAGCTGCTTGGCGGCATTGCGATTGGGCAGGTCGGTTAGGGCATCGTGGTAGTGGCGGTAGTAAAGGTCCCTCTCGCTTCTGCGGGACTTGAGGAACTCCAGCACGAGGAAGATGGTGAGGCAGGCAAAGCCCGCAAGGACGTAGAACAGGGGCTGCAGGATGGCTCCATAGCTCTCCATGAGACTCGAGTCTCCCAAGATGATGGAGTTGGCCGGCAGCTGTGAGTTCTTGATGTCAAAACGCTTGAGCTGTTGGTAGTCGAAGACGTACTCCGTGGAGGACCCGCTGGCCAGATCGATGTCGGCGGGCGTCTTGCCGTTGAGGATGTCGATTGCCATCTGCCCGGCATTGCTGCCAAACTTCGTGAAGTCGAGAAAGCCGCTGCAGAGGGCTCCGTTGCCCACCCCACCCGTACTCACCCTAAAGACCGGGCGCGGACAGTTGGCGGCCAGCAGTCGGCACACGTCGTCAATCGTGTAGACCTTGCCGTTCCGGTCCTTGAATGCGTCGAGCTCGAAGACGATGGAGTTGCTCCCGAGCCCCTCCATCCTCTGCAGGAACTCCTCCTCGCTCATCTGTGAGAGGTTGACGACCTCGAACTTGTGGTTGGGGAACTGGGGCATCATATGCTCGAGGGACACGACGTCCGCCTTGCCGGTCTCGGTGTCGTCCACGATGCAGACGAAGGTGTCGCACGTTCTGAAGATGTTTGCCGCCGCCTTAAAGACGTCGGTCATGTTGGACTGCTCGGGAATGCCGGTCGCCCATCCCTCGTCGTGGACCTTGCGGGCGTGGTCGATGTCGTTGATGCCAAGGAAGACGACGGGCACTCCCTCAAAGAGGTCGTCGCGATGCTCCTCTGCAAAGTTGAGCGCTGCGTCGTCCCCAACAATGAGCACGTCGTAGGCATGCGACTCGAGCTTGTGGCGTAGGAGTTGCTCGAAGAGGGCCTGGGACTCGTCGTCGGCGTTGTTCTTCATGTCCATGTACTCGGTGTCGAGCAGGACCTCGGTGCCCTCGAATGCCTGGCTGATGCCATCCCACTGCAGGGGTACGGAGAAGTGCGACTGACTGTAGGACGAAAGGAAGAGGACGGAGTGCTGCTGCTCGTCCCGAAGTGACGCTCGCGCCATGGACTTGTCGCTGTCGGCCAGGTTCCTGTACAGTCCATAGAGACGGCTTACGCCCACGAGCATGAGCGCAACGGAGAAAACGGCTAGAACGCTCAACGCGATTCGAGACACAATGTTCGCTCGCATCGTCTTGTGCATGGACAGCTCTCCCTATCGTTTTGGTGGACTAATCCCATATTACACGGGTTATGGGGGGCTTTTGCCGCAATACAGCAATAGGTAGAGTTTGCTCGGTGAAATAGCCCCGTTGCGCGCGAGGGGCACTCGACTCGCATGACGCGCCCGACGTTGGGCCGGGCTGAGCGTTGGCACCGCGCAGCTGCGGTCGCCGGGTGGTACCGCGCGCGATTTGGTGACAAGTTCAGTCGCTACCGCGCGCGATTTCGAGACCCCCGCGGGGCACCGCGCGCGATTTCCGTCCCAAACGGGCCCCTACCGCGCACGATTTGGGCCGAGAATTGCGCGCGGTAGGGACTGGTTTTGTCACCAAATCGTGCGCGGTGGGTGCTGTCCGCGTCGCACCCTCGCGGGTTCGACTCCATGCATCACCCCTCGACATGAAAAAGGCCCCATAGTTGGGGCCTCGTGTTATCACTGGTGGCTGGGAAGGGAGTCGCCGCCTTGCCTCCGGCAAGGCTCATAGGCCTCGTCGCTTTGCTCCTCGGCCCGCAATAGGCCACAGGCCTATTGCGCCCTCGCGGGTTCGACTCCGCGTGGCGTCCCTTGCCATGAAAAAAGGCCCCATAGTTGGGGCCTCGTATTATCACTGGTGGCTGGGAAGGGAGTCGCCGCCTTGCCTCCGGCAAGGCTCATGGGGTTCGCCTTCGGCTCACCCCGCGACGCTCCGCGTCGCGCCCTCGCGGGTTCGACTCCGTGTGGCGTCCCTCGACATGAAAAAGGCCCCATGGTTGGGGCCCCGGAGATTACCTGGTGGCTGGGAAGGGAGTCGAACCCCTGACACAGGGATTTTCAGTCCTTTAAGCATGCGGAATGCATATTTGTAATCGGTTTGAGCGGAACAAACACGCAGGTAAATACGGCTGTTATGGAATCCATCGGAACATGAAAAACCGCGCGGATGTATAATTTAGGGTGAACAGCGGGTGAACAATCGGGTGAACACTTTTCGAGAACCCCCGACCAAGGAGACGCAGGAAGGAACCCAAAATGGAGTACACGCAAGGTTTCGTGCGACAGCTCACCAACCGAAAAGGACAGCCGTGGCAGGGCGTCGTTAAGGACTCCAACGGCAAGCAGCGGACGAAGATTCTAAAGACCTATAAGAACAGACGGGGCAATGCAGTACCCGTCAAAAACGAAGACGATGCAATCGAGGCGTTGGGACAATGGCGTAACGAGCTGATAGCCGAGTCCATCCGCGAGGCTGACAGCATCCCACAGGCAAGTACGTTTGTCAGTGACTACACAGACAGCTTCATAGATGATTTGGAGCTTGCGGGGAGTGTGGAGGCGAGTACGATTCTCGATTATCGTAAATCTGCAAAGCGCATACGTGAAGCGTTCGCCGATATAAGGCTAAACGAGCTACGATCCGCGCATATCCAGAAGTGGGAAGGTCAACTAATCAAAAGCGGGTTATCCGCGAGCACCGTGGGAAAAGCACACCGACTCTTAAAGCAGGTTCTTAAACATGCCGTTGACGTGCGAGACCTTGAATGGAATCCAGCAAGTGCAGTTAAGCCACCCAAACGTAAGGCACCGACGCCTAACTCGCTCAGCGCAGAAGATGGAGCACGTCTTGCAATGACGCTTTCGAGCATGCAACCAACCTCAATGGTCGTGGGAGCAACAATTAGCCTATTCAGCGGACTGCGAGAGGGTGAGGCATGTGGACTTCGATGGAGAGCTGTTGATTTCGCTAACAGGCAGCTATATGTCGTGGAGGCAATCGGTGTTGGAAGGGGCGGCACATTCGTAAAGACGCCGAAATCAGAAAGCAGCCGTCGTAGCGTTCCTATAGAAGGAGCAATGTGGGACATGCTTATTAGACGTCGGCAACAGATGGTCGTGGAGTGTAGGGCGGCTGGAATGGACACAGAAGCAGCCGAGTTTGAGACCTACTTTTCTGGCCTTTTTGTTTTGGGATATCCAGACGGACGGAATTACAATCCGACGCGCTTATCACGCGACTGGGCATCATTTGCATCATCTATAGGTTTGGTTGGCACGCAAGGTCGGCGCATTACTTTTCACGACCTGCGCCATTCCTATGCAACACGTGCAATTGCCAAAGGAGCAGATGTTAAGTCGGTCGCATCGAATCTAGGACATGCCAACGAGTTTATGACACTTCACGTGTATGCATCCGCTGACCCCGAAGCACGTAGACGAGCATCCGCACTGGTTGCCGACGATTACATAGTTACCGAGCACACCACACCATATCTTTTGAATAAATAGGGGGAGAACATGCTACCGAGCGAGATAACGACCACGATGGAATACTCAGACCCCGACCATCCGTTAGCCAACGGCTACATACGCACGTGGAAGCAATTCCATTCCACGGCCAAAGAGGATGGCAAGGACATAGACGAAAAGGAGTACACGCAAGAGGTAACTGCATTCGACAAACCTTTATGCGAGCGGATTAGGAGACTCATGGACGGAAGAATCACCATAGAGGACGTGGAAACCGCTTTTGGGGTAGGCAAGACTCAGGCATATGACCTTATCAAGCACCCATCGCGCATGAACCGCGAGCAGGTGGCAAAGTTAGCCACCCTTCTCGACGTCACCCTCGCAGAGCTGAGGGGAGAGCCGCAGGTGCTCATGGCCAACACTGTAGCGACGTATTACGATCACCTGACAGAGACGGACAAGGCCATGGTATCCAGTCTGATAACCCGTCTCCATTCCGCAGACCACGAAATCTCATGGATGTGATTATGTAGCATTTGTGGAATAAAAAAACTTTTACGGAACCGCTTTTCCGATTCGAGCGCACAGAAATCGGAAGGGCGGTTTTCTTTATCAAATAGGTTTCCGATTTCACGTATTCATGACTGGAAAACAACAGGTAAACCGCCAAATACGGCACATTTGGCATAGATGTAATCTGTACTCACGCAACGGTTGCGGACATTGAAAACGGAATAGAGAACGGAGGAATGACTATGGATGTAACTTGCATTCCTAAAGACGCCAACAGGCTACGGACAGACCTACCGCTCTTGCTGGACGTTGAGACGGCCAAGCAGATACCGCAGGTATCAGGGCGGTACATGCGGACTCTTTGCTCGACGGGACAAGTCCAAGCCATCAAGTGCGGCAAGAATTGGCGTGTCAACCGCGACAGCCTACTCGCATATTGCGGATTGGCGTAAGGGGGACACATGAAGTACGACAACACCCCCACGCTGTTCGAGCTACCAGCAGAGAACGGCGTGGGGGAGCCTGACGAGAACATGGTACAACGTGCGCATGAGCTGAACGCAGGGCGTGACGAGTGGATAGCAAGATATCCACGACCGTGGAAGCGTATCCAACAGCTTGCACGCAGGGACTATGCAGCAGGACGCAGGATGTGCATAAGCCGCTACGTTGAGGACATTCGAGCACACGATTGGTCTGGGACGGACGGCAACGAGTGCAAGATTTCAAACTCGCTGAGAGCACCCCTAGCACGCAAGTTGTGCGAGATGCACCCCGAGTACGCAGGTCTTCTAATAACCCGTCCTAGCGTCTGTGACGTGCTCACAGGCACATCATGAGCCGTGGCAAGAAGCAGCAGCCACGCAAGCCGTGGCAACGCAGGGCGAACAGCAGCAGACACTTCCAATGCTTGTACGACGATCTACTCGACAGTCCAGCATTCCACGACCTGACGGCACGGGAGAAGGTCTTACTAATCTATTGCAGGCGCGAGAGCCATGGGCGTGCAATGGCCGAGGGTGAACACGACGAACGTCTCTTTTACATGAACAAGAGCCTACGCACGACCATCCACGAACTGTACAGGCCATCGGACACCCGACAGTTTGAGCACGACATGGGTTCCCTGATAGCGCATGGTTTCGTTGACCTCGTGAAATCGGGTTACGAGACGAGAACGAAGTCGCTCTATCGCCTATCCGACCGCTGGAACCATTGGGGGACAAGGGCATTCGGAACACCCGAGAGCGTTAAGACCGTCCACCTGCAAAACGAAGAGGCCAAGGCGAAGAGGGAGCGGCTAAAAACCGAAAGCACCTGCAACCATGCACCATGACTTACTGCAACGTAGCAGCATGTGGAGAGCCGAAAAGCATTCACATACTGCTACCACGCAGGATGATTCGACCAAATCGGGGCGTTTGCATCCTGCGTGCATGCACCACATACGTATATTTCTACCAGCACACCCACGATTTGATAGGAGCACCATATGCTCACCGATAAGAAGCAAGGTTTCATCAATGCTCGACTCAGTGGTAAGGGACTTGCGGACAGCTACCGCGAGGCGTTCGACGTGGAGAACATGAACGACCACAGCATTCGCGTGGAGGCATGGCGTCTTGAGCACAACGACCCCGACGTTACCCGTGCGCTGAAAGAAGGGCAAAAGGAGCTTGCGGAGCGAGCCAAGTGGACGCGCGACGAGGCCATCGACAGACTCACGGACGTTCTGGACATGAGCACGGCAGCGATTCAGGACGGAGACCTCAGCAGGTCAACCACAGCGACGTTTTTCTCAGCATTCGACCGTCTGCAAGTCGTTACAGGCGTGGGGAGGCAGACGAGCGAGCTGGACGTCGCGCTCGACGATATGGTTAAGCAGCTTTGGAGCTAAGGAGACGAAGACATGAGCGAAGTTATCAGCGTCAAGTTCACCGACGCACAGACCATGGCAGTCATAGATGCATGCAAGGCACGCGCGAAGAGGATCGTAACGAGTCCAGACATGAGCTTTCAAGAGCTGGAAATGCTGGGACACCTTGCGGACGCGCTTATCTGCATCGAATGCGGAGTGTTCAACGCCGACAAGGAACAAGACGATAGGAGCTAGAGCATGAACCTGAATGACTACATGGACACGTGGAGCGGATACACCGAGAGCGTCAACGAAGCCGCGAGCAAGCGCGACGGCAAGCTCGAAAAGCTCGACGGCTACAGGGGCGAACGCGCCGACAAGGAGCGCGAGGAAATCACCCGCGAGTTCAACGAGGCAGTAGAGGTCGCAAGGACGGAGGCACACGCAAAGTTCAACGCGACGCTCAAAGCCATGAAGGAAAAGGCAGACAAGATAGACGAGGCAATGGTCGCACCGACCAATGACATGCTTAACGCGCTCAAAGCTCTTGAGATGAGAACCAGCATCACGGCACGCGAGGCAAATTCGGCGGCGAAGCTGATGGAGGGTTGCGACGTCGCTCTCGACGCGCTGCAAGACCTATGTACCGCGCGTGGTGGCGTTCGCGTCTCGACACGTGGCAAGAGCGCACGCGCCAAGGCATACGATCACCTGCATTCGTTCAACGAGGCGGCTGGAATGCTCTTGTCATGGCGTGGCGGCTCAAGAAGCGAGCTGATGCGCAAACGAAGCGAAGAGTTTTACGCGCATGCATCCGAGCGCACGCCCATCGGAGCTGCACTTGTGGCAGACATTCGCACGGACAACGTAGCGGACTTTGCCAAGGCAATCGTTGGAGACGATGCGAGCCTCAGCGACGTTTTGCGTCTGGACTAGCCGACCATCCGAAAGCCACGCAGGGACTTCCAACTCGTTCGTCCTGACGTTGGCATAACCAACCCGCCTATGTGGTGCACGCACATGGGCGGGTTTTTCTTTTGCGGGTATTTAGTCGTTCTTGAAGAGAAAAGCCGTTTGAAAGCGTCTCAGCGGCTCATTTATCAGGCCTTTTGCACCTCATGAGGAATGCTTACCCGTTGGCTGGAATTGTGTGCTTTTCTCCATATCCTGACAGCGGATTTCGAGGCCGAAATCGGTTTGTTGCGGGTTTCGGGTGAACAACGGGTGAACGTGCGGGTGAACAAATATCGGAGCTAACAAAAAAGGTCAACCAAATACCATGGTTGACCTCGTATTTTAACTGGTGGCTGGGAAGGGAGTCGAACCCCTGACACAGGGATTTTCAGTCCCCTGCTCTACCAACTGAGCTACCCAGCCGCGCGTCAAGCTCATTAAATATAGCAGACTTCTTGCTCTCGTCAACAAAAAACTTTCCGAAAATTGCTGTCGCCAATAAAACGGGCAAAACAAGCTCTGGTGCCGCCCTATCCAACTAGAACCGCACGCGAAAGATGCTCTCGTTCTGGTGAGGCTCGATCTCCTCCTTCTCGGAGATGACGAAGTTGATGGGGTAGCGCCCCCAGGCGTTGTTGAGGCGCCCGAAGAAGAGCGCGATTTGCTCGTCGGTGCCCTCGAGCTCCATGCTCACGCTTCCGTCCCACTCGTTGCGCACCCATCCGGTGAGTCCCAGGTCGTTGGCCAGGTGTCGGGTCGTCCACCTAAACCCCACGCCCTGCACCTCTCCCTCAAAGCGAACGGCAAGGCGTCGCACCCCGTTGCCAGTGTCGTTATTACGGTCCGTCATGTCTTCCACCCCCAGGGCACATGGCCGCCACGCGCGGCGCAAACGCCACGGCTTTTCCATACCATTATCCCCGCTTTTCGTGTGGTTGAGAAGACTCAGCAATTCGCGTGGCGTACAATGGAAGACGTGCAATTGACCTGTCCATCGAGGAGGATACATGGGCTGCACCAGAAGGGGCTTTGTCTCGTTGGCTTCCGCCGCCACGCTGCTGGGTTTGGGGGCGTGTGCCGCCAACACGAACCAGGAGCCAAAGGAGGAGCAGGAGCCTCCTGCCGAGGCTCCCAAACAAGAGGAGCCAACCGTCGACCTCAAGGAGTTCGAGAAGCTCACGCTCGACATGCGGGCGTGGGATTACGACGACGAGAACGACGTGTATTACCAGCTGGGCATACCCTATTGCCTCAAGCCGGGCTCGGCGAGCTATCAGTCGCTTGCCATCTTCGTGCCCGGCGCCTACTTTACGGCAAAGCCGAAGGGCAAGAAATTCGAGTGCGAGGTCAACAAGAAGGGGAAGGTGGGGAAGTTCACCGCCGAGACCGCGCCTGTTGCCATGCCCATCAACTCCGGCACGCTCAGTCCGCAGGCCTGTCCAACCTCGTATGGCTATGCGGGTCTCAAAAACTACCTCAAGACCGGCTTCGTGTACGTCTATGCCGGCTTTAGGGGTCGCAGCTCCGGTTACGAGAGTGGCGGCGGCAAGGGCGAGGTCTTCTCGGGCGGCGCGCCGTGGCCCGTGGTGGACCTCAAGGCCGCCGTGCGCTACCTGCGCTACAACGCAAAGACGCTGCCGTTCGACGCGAAGAAGATCTTCGTCTTTGGCTTTAGCGTGGGTGGTGGCGTGAGCGCCGTTATGGGCTCTGCCGGTGACGCCAAGCTCTACACCCCCTATTTGGAGCAGGTGGGTGCGGCGATGCACGACGCGGAGGGCGAGACCCTGTCCGATGCGGTGTTTGGGTCGGCGTCTTGGTGCCCGGTTACGTCGTTTGACACGGCGGATGCGTCGTACGAATGGATGATGGGCCAGTACGAGTCCAAGGACTCGCGTGCGGAGGGCACCTGGACCAAGCAGCTCTCACAAGACCTGTCGCGAGCCTACGCTTCCTATGTCAACGAGATGGACTTTAGGGACGGTGACGACCAACCGCTCACGCTCGACGAGACCTCGGGCGAGATATACGCCGACGGAAGCTACTACACGTATCTGCTCAACATCCTCCAGGACTCGGCCACGGAGTTCTTTGCGCACACCGAGTTCCCCTACACCTACACCCCGCGTCATGTGGTCAACGCCGGCTTCCCCGGCGACCCCAACCTGCAAAGTGCCGGGACCGGCGCGTCGGATGTGGAGGCCATCACCGGCGATGCCTCGGCGCAGGCGGTGAGCGGCACGCAGAAGGACGAGGAGAAGAGCGACGGGACCTCGCGCGTTGAGGCGGTGGTCTACAACACCGAGACGGACTACGTCAACGCGCTCAACAGCGATCAGTGGTGGTTCACCTACAACGAGCGGAAGGACGCCGTTCGCATAACGAGCGTCGGCGACTTCGTGAGGCACCTCAAGAACGCTGCGAAGGGCGTATGCGCCTTCGACGCCATTGACCGCTCGACCGTGGAGAACCAGCTCTTTGGTGTGGACGAGGCGGGCTCGCTGCACTTTAGCAAGATCGTGTGCGATACGATAACCGCAGGTCGTGATACCTATGCCAAGCTCGATGGCTGGAAGGACACCTTGGTCAAGGACTGGACGGGCGACCTCATTGAGGTGGATTCCCTCGAGACCAACATGGAGACGCGCGTCGACATGTTCAACCCGCTCTTCTTCCTCAGCGGTTCGCAAAAGGGTTTTGGCACCGCAACCGTCGCACCGTACTGGCGCATTAACTCCGGCGTGTTCCAAACCGACACGTCGCTGTGTACCGAGGCAAACCTCGCGGTCGCGCTTGGCGCCTACGAGGGGGTGGAGGACGTGTCGTACAACCCCATCTGGGGCAGGGGACACGAGCTGTGCGAGATTGGCGGCAGCTCGGAGGACAAGCTCATCGAGTGGATCTTGAGCTGTTGCGCCGAATAGGCAGTGCAAATAATGGGGCGATTCCCCGGCTCTCTTGGGAAGACGGAGGGCCGGGGGATTGTCTATTAAAGGCGTTGCGGAACACATTCACGTGCCAGAAAAACCATCAAAAATAGGCCCTTCTTTATGCCGTCACAACCTAGTATATGAAAAACACACAATATTCTAGGTATATGGTATAATACCTTCGGCAATCGGAAGGAGCTTTCATGTACAGCGTAGGGGAATACATCGTTCATCCCGGTCAAGGCGTCTGCAGGGTAGAGGGTCTGGTGCAGGAGCCTCGTGAGGTCTATCAGCTTCTTCCAATCGGACAGCGCCATCCCATGCGCATCACCTATCCCGTGGCGCTCGAGGAGAACCTGCGCCCCGTCCTCTCGCACGACGAGGCGGTCGCCATCATCGAGCAGTACCCAACCATGTCGGTGGACACGTTCGTGGCAAAGAGCAACGCGCTCGAGGAGGAGCACTTCAAGCAGGAGATTCGCCATGGGTCGTGCGAGGACTCGGTCCGCATAGTCAAGACGTTCCGCAGGCGCATCGCCGAGACGCGTGCCCGCAACAAGAAGCCACCAGTGGTGTACGAGCGCATTCTCAAGCAGGCGAGCCAGCGTTCGCTCGAGGAGCTCTCGGTGGCCCTTGAGATGACGACCGACGACGTGCGCATGCTGTTCGAGAGCAAGCTGGACGAGGACGTTTCCAGCAACTAGCTCCGGACGGAGTTGCCGTGCATGGTAAATTCGAAGGTTAGTGGGCTTGTGAGCCTCCTAGGCTACAATATCCTTTATTGAATCTTGTACGAGGGGGATTGTGATGGAAGCTGGCACAGAAGACTACAGGAATCGGGCGATCGTCACCGTCTTGGGTAGCGATCGCTCGGGCATAGTGGCAGCGGTAACCAGCGTGCTTGCCAACCATGAGGCAAACATCCTGGACATCTCGCAAACGATCCTGCAGGGAATCTTCACCATGACGATGCTCGTCGACCTCGGCGATGCCGACGTGGCATTCTCCGAGCTCCAAGAGCAGTTTGGCGAGCTGTCCGCATCTCTTGGCGTCCAGATCAGCATGCAGCGCGAAGAGGTGTTTCGGTTCATGTACCGTCTCTAGACGGCAGAAAACAGGCAGGTAGACGTATGACCAAACGGCAATCGCACGACGTGATGGGGCCGATTCTCTCCAGTGGGGAGACCTCGGCCCTCGAGAAGCTGCGCGACATCCATCCCATGCCCAGCGTGGGCATTGGCCGCGAGTCTGTATCGGACCAGCTGTACGAGGGGTTTCTCGGCGTCGACCGGGTTCCCGCGGAGCTCTATGACAAGCTGCACGTAAAGCGCGGTCTGCGAAACTCCGATGGCTCCGGCGTGTTGGTGGGCCTTACCACCATATCCAACGTCCATGGCTACAACAAGGTCGATGGCCGCGTAAGCCCCGACGAGGGCAGGCTCCTGCTGCGCGGCTACAACATGGAGTCCCTCGTGGAGGGATCGCAGAAGGCCGGGAGGTTTGGCTACGAGGAGGTTGCGTACCTGCTTTTGTCGGGCGCGCTGCCCAATGCCGACCAGCTTGCGGACTTCTCGGCGCGAATCGACATGCGCAGGGTGTTCCCCGAGGGGTTCCTGCACGTCTTCCCGCGTACCACGGCGTCGCATTCGGTGATGAACATCTTGCAGCGTGCGGCGCTGATCATGTATTCGTTCGACGAGACACCCGACGACACGTCGCCGCAGCACGAGGTGGACGTCGCCATAACGCTGCTCAGCAGGCTGCCGCGCATCGCGGCGATTGCCCAGGCGGCGCAGATGGCAGCCGACAGCGGTGAGCAGCTGGTCATTCCTCCTGCGCGCGAGGGCTATACCACGGCCGAGACGGTCCTCGACGTGCTGCACGGCAAGCATGGCTTTACCGAGGAGGAGGCCATGCTGCTCGACGTCATGCTCATGTTGCACGCCGAGCACGGTGGCGGCAACAACTCCACGTTTACCTGCCGCGTCTTGTCGTCGTCGGGCACTGACGCCTACTCGGCCTACTCGGCGGCCATCGGCTCGCTCAAGGGCCCCAAGCATGGTGGCGCGAACTACAAGGTGGGCGAGATGTTTGCCGACATCGAGCACAACGTGCAGGACTGGACGAACGACGACGAGGTCGCGAGCTATCTTGCCCGCATCCTGAGGCGTGAGGCCTTCGACGGTGCCGGACTGATCTATGGCATGGGTCACGCCGTGTACACCATGAGTGACCCCAGGGCGCAGATCGTCAAGCGCTACGCCCGCTCTCTGGCCGAGCAGCGCGACATCGCAGACGAGCTCGACCTCATCGAGCGCGTGGAGCGCCTGGCTCCCGAGGTCATGCGCGACGTTCGTGGCATCACCAAGGCGGTGTGCGCCAACATCGACATGTACACGGGATTCGTGTACTCGATGCTGGGCGTCCCGCAGGGCATGTACACGCCCATCTTTGCCATCGCGCGCATGGCCGGCTGGGCCGCGCATCGCATGGAGGAGCTGTACGCCGCCGGTCGCATCATCCGACCTGCGTACAACAGCCTCAGCTCCGAGGTGAAGTACCTGCCGTTGGAAGACAGATAATGGCCCAGCGCTTCCTGCCGCGCATCGTGTTCGCCGATATGGACGACACGTTTTTGGACACGGGCAAGGGTGTGCCCGCTGCGAACAGGAAGCTGCTGGACGTCCTCGCCAGGCACGACGTGCCGTTTGTGCCGTGCACCGGTCGCCCCGTGAGTGCGGTGCCCGACGAGGTGCTGGCGCATCCCGCAACGCGGTTCGCGATCGGGGCCAATGGGTCGGTGGTGCACGACGTGAGTGCCAACAGGCGCCTGCATGTGGTGGGCATGGACAAGCGCGCGGTACTCTCGCTGTACGAGCGCGTGCGCAGCGCTCAGACGACCTTCGACGTGTTTGCCGACGGCGAGGTGTACTCGGAACGCGCACGATACGAGGCCATGGGCTTGTATGGAATCGATGCCCCCAGCTTGGAGATGCTCCGGCGGGTGCGCATTCCCGTAGACCAAAGCGTGCCGCAGATCATCGAGCGCGCATGCGTGGTCGAGAAGGTAACGTGCTTTTGGCGCACTCCCCACGATCGCGACCTGCTGCGTGAGGCCATAGGTGACGAGCGGGGCCTTTGCAGCGCGAGCGGGCACCCCAAGAACTTCGAGCTGCAGGCCGCCGGGGTGTCGAAGGGGTCCGCGCTGGGGTGGCTTTGCGCCCATTTGGGTATCGACGTGGCGGATGCGGTCGCCTTTGGCGATGCCGAGAACGACGTGAGCATGCTGGAGGTTGCGGGTGACGGAGTTGCCGTGGCAAACGCGATTCCGCGCGTGCTCGAGGTGGCCGACCACGTGACGCTCGACTGCAATCACGCCGGTGTCGCGCACTATCTCCTGTGAGAGGGGAGAGTGGGTGAGCAAGGGCCCTGGCCCCTCCCATGCCAACAGAGAGGCGCCCCCCGTGCGGACGTTTACGGTCCTTGACACGGGGGGGCGCCTTCGTTGCGTGTTGATGCGCTTAGCCCTGGTACTTCCTCCACTCGCTTGCGGTGCCATAGAAGATGTCGGCGTCAAGCTCGTTGTAGCCGCCGTTGTTGGGCTTGGGGTTCACGAATCCGTACTGGTGGATCTTGGCGTACGACCCCCAGGAGCCCCAGCCACGCGATGATTGCCAGGGATTGCTCAGATAGCCTTGGTAGATCACCTCGGCGTAGGCGTACTCGGCTCCCCACAGCGGGTACGTCTTGGAGACCGACGACCAATTGTACTCGTTGGTGACGTTCTTGCTGGTGTAGAGGAGAGGTGTGCCGCCATACAGGCGCTTGAGCTCGTCGAGGAACGTCTTGCACCAGGCAACGTCCACGCCGGTCTCGAACTTGCCGTTGCCCTGTCCCTCCCAGTCGAGGCATGCGATGGCACGACCCTTGTAGGACTTGATGGCGTCGTAGAACGACCGGGCCTCCGCCTTGGCGTCGAGGCCGTTGGCATAGTGGTAGAAGCCGATGAGCTTGCCGCTGTTGAGTGCCCTGTCGGCCATCGACTTGTATTCCGGGTTCCACACGGTGCCGTCGTAGCCCTCGGTCGCCTTGATGATGACGAAGTCGGCGGTTAGGCTCGAGGTGTTGATGCCCTTCTGCCAACCGGAGATGTCGACGCCGTGGAGCACGTTTCCGCTGGCGACCGCCTTGAGGTACTTGTAGGGTTCGCCAGTCGAGCCTGGCTTTCCATGGCTGGTTGCCATGATCTTGACCTGGATGGCCTCGATGGGATGGCCGCTGGAGTCGGAGCCCGCCGCCGCGCCGTTCTTGGCCCAGTCCAGCCAGCCAACCTTGGCGATGTGGACGCGATACCACACGTTGTAGTGCTTGGATACGTTGCCGCTGAACCTAAAGCGAACGGCCGTGAGGTTCTTGCCGGCGATGCCCGCGGCGCTCCCGTTGTACTTCCAGTCCTGCCAGCTGCCACCGTCGGAACATGTGGAGTAGGCGATGCCGCCAAGGTCGCCAAACGAGAGGTTGGCCGAGACCTGCTGCACGCGCGCCTTGACGCCGGTCTTACCGGCGGTGCTGCCGTTGCTGACGGCGCCCTGCCACCCGCCATCCTTGAGGTTGGCGGAATACCATACCGAGAGGTCCCCCACATAGGGCATCGGTACGTTCGCGTCGTCGTTGGAGGGCGCTGCCCCGCCCTTCTTGACCAGCCGCACCTGGATTGCCTCCATGCGATAAGACAGGCCGCTCGAGCCGGACTTCTCGCCGTTCTTGGCCCACTGGAGCCAGCCGAGTCGCTGGACATGCGAGCGGTAGTAGACGTCGTACTCGTTGGCTGCGTCACCGGTGAGTTCCATGACGATCGCCTCGAGGCGGAGTCTCCTGCCCGTCGTGCCGGAGACGTCGCCGTTTGCGGACCAGTCCTGCCAGCCGATCTTCTGTACGTGCGTCTTGTAGCGAATGCCGCCCGATGCGTTTTGGAGCTTGATGCGGATGCCCTCGACGCGCAGGGACCGGCCGCTCGTGCCACCGATCTTGCCGTCGGTCACCCAGTTCATCCAGCCCTCGCGTTGCACGTGGGCACGGTAGGTGACGCCTGCGCCCTCGGCTTGCGTCGTGAGGGTGTCGTCGCCCTTGCCCTGTTGCTCGGTGGTGAGGTCGGGGATGGCCGTCGCCTCGACCTCCGTGCCCTGGGTCTCCAGCTTCTTCTGCTCCTGCTCGGTTGCAGATTCCTGGCTGGTCTCGGCATCCTGCTCGGGTGCGGGTATGTAGGCCGGAAGCTTGGTCTGCTCCCCGTCCTGACCCTCCAGGCCTTCCGTCGTCTCGGTGCCGTCCTCGGCATCGTCGCCTGTGGCGTCGGGTGCCGGATCGTCCTTGTCCTGCAGCGTCACCTCCACGTCCACGACGGGAGACACCTCGGAACCGGCATTCTCGCCGTTCTTGGCCCAGCCCAGCCAGCCCTCCGCCTGGGTGCGCATGCGGTACCAAACGTCGTAGCGCTCGGAGAGCTCGTCGGAGAGCCGCACCTGCAGCACCGAGATGCCCTCGTCGACCGTGGCGACCGCGCCGTCCTCGAGCCACTCGTCGTCGCCCTCCTTGGCGACTTGAGACTGGTCGTCTGCGGGCGCCTGGTCGGTGTCCGCCTCGGCGTCGGCGGCTGGCTTCGAGCCTTCGGCTTGGGTGTCGGCCGCGTCGCCTGTGCCCTCGGCAGCTTGGTCGGTCGCCTTAGGTTCGCTGGCGGCATCGGAGTCGGGCTTGCTCTTGTCCTGCGACTTGTCCTCGTCCCTCCATGCGCTGGTGGCGCTGCGGACGCGGTACTGGATGCCCGTCCGCTCCTCGTCGAGCTTGAGCTCGAGGGTGTCGAACGCCTTTGGCTCCTGTGACTCGTTCTCTTTCTGATCCTCCGCCTGACTCTCTGTCTGGTCCTCCGTCTTGCCCTCCGCCTGCTCGTCGGCGGCGGGCGTCACCTGTGCGGTGGCCTTGGGGTCATAAGAGGCCCAGGTGGTCTCGTCCTCGCTGTCGAGCTGCTCGGCTCCCAGTGCATGGGTACGATACAACGCCTTGGGAACCGCTTGGGCACTGACTTGCTCTCCTGCGTTCTCGATCGCCTCGGCCAACCCAATGGCTGGCACGCTTCCCACGCACAGCACCGCCGTAAGGGCTAGCGCGAGCGCACGCGTGAGCTTCTTTGCCATATGGCACCTCCTACGATTGATCTACGAGCCCTACCAGCCTAGCACAGGGGTTGATGAATGCATAACATGCCTACAAGACTCTACGGCGCCATAAGGAAGCCGCCCCGACGCGCGAGGCGGCATGGCGTGCGGTGCGTTGGCCAAGCGCTAGACCTGGCTCGAGCGGCGGACGAGGAAGGCGTGATGGATGCGTCTGTTGCGAGAGAAGTCCTCGGGAATGGTTTTGTCGGTTATGTCCTCGAGCTCCACGCCCGCGCGCCCGAGCGTTTGCAGGTCGGGCTTGAACGTGCGCAGGTTGCAGGAGAACACGCAGGTGCCGTCGCGTGTGAGCAGGCGTGACAGGTCGATGATGAGCTCGGCATGGTCGCGCTGCACGTCGAAGGAGCGCCTTCCCATGCGGCTGGAGTTGGAGAACGTGGGGACGTCGCAGAATATCAGGTCCCAACGGTTCTTGGTGTGCCTTTGTTCGTTGACCCACCTCACGACGTCGGCCTGCACGTATTCGTGCTCTATCCCCACAAAGCCGTTGTGGGCCATGTTGCGTCGTGCCCAGTCCAAATACGTCTTGGAGAGGTCGACCGTCGTCGTGTGCTTTGCCCCTCCGTCGGCTGCGTAGCAGGTGGCGGTGCCGGTGTAGGCAAAGAGGTTGAGGAATCGCTTGGAGCCCTTGGTCTGCTTGGCCATCTCGCGTAGCATCGCACGCGTCGTGCGATGGTCCAGGAAGATGCCGCAGTCCAGATAGGACGAGAAGTTCACCTCGAAGGCCAGGCCGCCCTCGTCGATGAGGTGGCCGCCGGGCGCGATGGGAGTTGGGGCGTCCTTGCGCCCGGAGTTGCCGCGCGGACGTGGCGGCACTCCCTTTGCCTCCTGTGCGTACTGGGAGCCACCGCGTGCCTTGCGTCGCACGCGCAGGTACACGTCGCGTGGATTGACGTCGAGCACGACTGGCGCAATGGTGAGCACGTCCACGAGCCTGCTCTGGGCGAGGGTGGGGTCAATGCCCTTGGGCGCGGCATACTCCGAGACGAGCAGCCACCGTCGCCCGTCTGACATGCCCGTGGCTGGGTCGGTGCCCTGGTAGAGGTCGATGGAGACGGCGTAGTCGGGCAGGTCGGTGTCGTAGACGCGGTAGCAGCTCACTTCCTCCCGTCGCGCCCACTTTGCCCGCAGCTTTGCAGCCTTCCTGAGGCGTGCGGCAAACTGGTCGCTGGTGGGCACCAGGACCGGCACCTCCGTATCGGGCGTCAGGCTGACCCGGGCGAGCGTGGCCAGTTTGCCAGCCATGTCGAAGGCGTCGAGCGTGAGGTCTTGCTGGCCAAGGCGCGTGTGCACGCTCTGCTGCGGCTCGCGTCCCAAATACGCCTTTGCAAGGGCGTCTCGGGATGCCATGGACACACGCGTGGCATCCATGTCGTCGGCGAGCCTCTGCACGGCGGCAAGCGTTGCCGCCTCTTGCGCGAGGTCGGCATCGGTGGCGTGCGAGAGGTCGCATGCCACTATGCCACCTGTTGGGCGCTCGTCCGCGGAGATGCGGGAGAGCGACCGTATGCCCACGTCCAGACCGCATGCGCGAAGCGCGTTGCGCAGGCGCGAGACGCGCCCGGACGCTTCGCACGTTACCAGCAACCGGGCATCTGCGTCCGTGCGCTCCTGGTTGCGCGCGGCTTCCACCTCGTCGTCCCAAGCTTGCTCGTCGAACAGTCCCCATCGCCTGAGGCCCCATCGCACGCGAAGGAGGCCGGGCGCCTTGTGCGCGCAGAGCAGCCCCGCCTCGATGGCGATCGTCGAGGGAGTGGGGGAGGCATCCACGAGCAGTGCCCCGTCCTTCTGGCACGTTGCCTGCCAGCCGCCGAGTGACAGCAGTGCGGCGGCGTAGTCCGGCCTCAGTCCCTGCGTCGCGCCCGCGTGCTGATAGCCGCGCATGAACAGGGGGTCTCCCACCAGGTCGATCCCCAGCGTAACGTGCGTCTTCGAGAGGCGCGCGACAACGCGGACGTCCGGGCGTCGTGCGTCCACCATGGGGCGGCGCCCCGTCGCCGACATCATGTGGTCTACCAGCGCATCCTTTGTGCGAAGCGCCACGAACTGGGAGTTCCTGAGCTTCTCGTTGGTGCCCGAGGCAAACACCGCGAACGTCGCGCCCTCCGGTATGTGCCGCTCCCACTCCACGTCGCGCGCCCCGTCGTACAGCTCGTCGGCGTCTGCCGCGCTACGACGTGCGACGACCGCCACCACGCGCGAGGCGAGGTGCGAGCGCAGGCATACCCTAAAGGCAGACGAAGTTGGCCCCTCGAACGCCACTTGGCCTTGCAGCGGGCGAACTCGGGGCGTATCCATACTCAAGAGCTCGTTGGCGAGCAGTCGCTCGAAGCCAGTCGGGCATGTGGTATAGAACTCCATGGGACACCTCTCTGCTCGAAATGATATGGGTCCTGTGTGGACGAACCCCCTCCAAGGTTGGCAAAAAAACCGTCCCCCTGTCAACAACAGCCGCCGACCATTACCTGAAGGTTACTTTGCGGTCCAGTGGCTAAAATCGACCTAGGTATGGCAAATCGTGCGGTCGCGACGGGCGCCGCCGAGCAAAGAGTTTGGAGGGCTGCAGCTATGGACGCAGAAGTTCAGGCCAGGATTGACGAGTGGCAAGAGAAGGTTACCATCCCCGATCTTAAGCAGGAGCTTGATGAGCTCATCGCCGCGGGCGACGAGGACAAGCTGTTCGACGCGTTCTATCGTAGCCTCGAGTTCGGCACCGCCGGTCTCCGTGGCACGCTGGGCGTTGGCACCAACCGCATGAACGAGTACGTTGTCGCGCAGGCCACCAAGGGCGTTGCCGACTACCTCAACGCACACTACGAGAACCCCACGCTCGCGCTCGCTCGCGACTCGCGCCTCAAGGGCGAGGAGTTCCAGAAGGTCGCCGCCGGCGTTCTCGCCGCCAATGGCGTCAAGGTGTACGTGTACCCGCGCATCGAGCCGGTCCCCACGCTTTCGTTCGCCGTCCGCTACCTCAAGACCAGCGCCGGTATCGTTCTCACCGCCTCCCACAATCCTGCGCCTTACAACGGTTACAAGGTTTACAACGACAACGGCGGCCAGATCGCCAACGAGGCCGCTGACGAGATCAGCGCCACCATCGCCAAGGTCAACCCCTTCGACGTCGAGATCATGGACTTCGACGAGGCTCTGGAGAAGGGCCTGGTCGTTTGGACGCCCGAGGAGGTCATCGACAACTTCATCGCCGACGTCAAGAAGGTCTCGGTACCGGGCTTCAAGGCTGCCGATGGCTACAAGGTCGTCTACACCCCGCTCAACGGCACCGGCATGGAGTGCGTGACCAAGATCCTCAAGGAGATCGGTGTCACCGACGTGTCCGTGGTCGAGGAGCAGAAGGACCCGGATGGCAACTTCCCCACCTGCCAGTATCCCAACCCCGAGTTCCGCGAGGCACTCGAGCTCGCGCTCAAGCTCGCCGACGAGGTCAAGCCCAACCTGCTGGTTGCGACCGACCCCGACGCCGACCGCATGGGCACCGCCATTCCTCACGACGGCGACTACGTCCTCATCTCGGGCAACGAGATGGGCGTCCTGCTCATGGACTGGCTGGCGCAGCAGGCCGAGAAGAACGGCGAGGACGTTAAGGCCAAGGTGGGCGTGACCACCATCGTGTCCTCCTCCATGCCCGACGCGCTCGCCAAGGACTGGGGCTTCGAGGTCCGCCGCGTGCTCACCGGCTTCAAGTTCATCGGTGACCAGATCGACCAGCTCAAGGACGCAGGCGAGGAAGATCGCTATCTCATGGGCTTCGAGGAGTCCTACGGCTACCTGGCCGGCACGCATGCCCGTGACAAGGACGCCATCGTCGCGACGATGCTGGCCGTCGAGATGGCCTCCGACTACGCCGCCCGCGGCATGGACCTCTATGAGGCCATGGAGGAGCTGTACAAGAAGTATGGCTACTATCTCAACGGCACCGTCAACGCGAGCTTCCCGGGTGCCTCCGGCGCCGAGAAGATGGCCAACATCATGCAGGGCCTGCGCGACAACCCGCCCACCGAGCTCGCTGGCTACAAGGTCGTCGGCGTGACCGACTACGGCCAGGGCGTCGAGATGCCGCGCGTCGGTGGCCTGCAGAAGGAGGCCGCTCAGGTGCTGCCCGCCACCAACGTCATCGAGTTCCGTCTCGAGGACGACAACAAGATCATCTTCCGTCCCTCCGGCACCGAGCCCAAGGTCAAGGCATACCTGTTCTCCAAGGGTGCCACGCGTGCCGAGTCCGAGGCCGTGCGCGACAAGCTGCAGGCTGCTTCCGAGGCTGTTCTCTCGTAGCTTGAGTGTCCACGCCACCTCGTGATGTGAGGTGAAGACAGAGCGGTCCCCGATTGGAGGGACCGCTCTTTTTTACGCGTGGCCGCGCGCAAAAAGGGGACGCCCCCGAAAAGACCTTGTCTTGCCGGGGGCGTCCCCTTTGCTGTTTGAGCGCTGCGCTTGCGCTAGTATCCGTAGCTGGTCGTTCCGGTGGTGTCCGTACCCGTGCCAGTGCCCGTGGTGTCCGTGCCCGTGGTCGTACCTGTGGTCGTTCCGGTGGTGTCCGTACCCGTGCCAGTGCCCGTGGTACCCGTTCCCATGGTGTCCGTGCCGGTGGTCCCGGTGCCGTCAAGGCCTGTCGTGGTATCGGTTCCCGTGCCAGTGCCTGTGGTATCCGTGCCAGTGGTCGTGCTCTTCTCGAGTGCTGCGGCAGCCTCCTCCGAGAGGGTGATGGAGTAGAACGTGCTGCTTGCACCCGTAATGGTGTCCAGGCCCCATGTCGTGTTGGTGACGAGCGTCGACGTTGGGTCGAAGACCTTGAGCATGCTGTTCTCGTCGATGGAGACCACGAGGGCCCAGTGCGCCTCGTCGGTGAGCGTGTTGGCCTTGAGCTCGACGGCGAACACGGTGTTTTCGTTGAGGGTGAATAGCAGGGTCTCGCTGGCAGGTTCGTGCTGCTCCGCCTTGAGGCCCATCGACGTGGTGCCCTTGGCAAACAGCTCGCCCTTGCTACCCGAGTCGCCGCTGGCGTAGTTGTTCTTGCTTGCCTGCTGCGCGATCTCGGTTGGGGAGTAGTCCGTCTTGCCGGTGAGTCCCATGTAGGCCATGGCAAGCGTGGTCGGTCCGGATCCGGTAACGGCCAGAGGGCCATCGCCGTAGGTTACGGCGCCCCAACGCTCGTCCCAGTCGTAGAGCGTGGGAACCGTGCCGCGTTTGACCTCGTCCGTGTAGGGCCGGCTCGACTTGTCGGATGAGGGGTAGGCGGCAACGAACTTGCGTGAGGCGGGCTCACGCAGTGCGAGGGTGAGCAGCCGCTCGTCGTCGTATTGGTCTGCCGTGGCGGCAATCTGCGCCAGAAGCTCGTTTTCGTCGAGCGCCTCGGTAAACTTGGAGGTCATGTTCGACGGCACACCGGCGGCAACACGCTTGTCCTGCTCGTTTACCGGCTTGGTTTCCTCAACGGTCTGCGCGGCACGCTCCTTGTTGCCACGTACGCAGCTCGAGATGCCCAGGACCAGTGCGACGATCACGATTACCAAGATGCCAATGAGGAGGAGCACACGCGGGCGAAGCAGCATGGAGACGAAGCCCCCGTTGCCGTTGGGGTACGAGACCCGCCTGGAGTGCAGCCGGTACCCGGTGTCCGGTTGCTTGAGCGTGCCACGACGACTCTGCTGTCGGGGTGCCCTGTCGGGTGTGCGTGATCCCCTGCGCGCGTCGTTGCGGCCTCTCGGAGAAGGGCCGTTGCCGTTCCTGGAGGCTCGATTGCCGTTTTGCGAATCGCGGGCCATGTTGTTTTCCTTCCCACAACAGGCAAATGCCTGCAGCGTGTTCATAAGCTCATCCATCATACAAAACCGATGCGTTGGGTTCCAGACCCACAACGTTGTGCGGCCAACTTACTCGGTCGGTGACCGAGTATATTGCACGGTGGGTGAATTTCGTGAAACAAGACCGCGAATCCATATTGACTTGTATTAAACGTCTGCTAGTTTTATGCAAGCATTTGAGAATAGCAGTTACGTAATGCATGGACGGAATCAACCATGGTGAAGAAGAGAGACGGGCGTCAGGAAGCCATCAAGTGGATAGTGCGCAACAAGGCCATTCGCACCCAGCGCGATTTGGTCAACGAGTTGCGGATCGAGGGATATAGCTGCACACAGGCGACTGTGAGCAGGGACATCGCCAACATGGGACTGCGCAAGCTGCCGGAGGGCGTGTACGTGCTGGCAGAGGACCTGCACCTCCAGAGGATGGTGTCGGAATTCGTTGCGAGCGTGGAGTGCGCGAACAACCTGGTGGTGATTCGCACCCAGCCAGGCACGGCGCCGGGCGTTGCGGCTGCCGTCGACGCGGCCGAGCTCAACGACGTGATGGGGTCCATTGCGGGAAACGACACGGTGCTCGTGATTACCCGCAGCAACGGCAGCGCAATCATGACCTGCGACATCATGAACAAGCTGCGCATGTCAAAGGCGTAGCGGAACGAGTCGATACCATTTCCAAAAGAAGAGCCGTGCCAAGGACGATCCCTGGCACGGCCCTGCTTGCGCTTTTCCTGTTGTCTGACTAGTCGCTAGAACCCCGTTGTGTTGTTGTAGTTGTTGTTGTAGTTGTTGTTTCCGCCCGAGTAATCCTGCGTGTTGCCATATGTGTCGGTGTTTTGTCCGGCACCCGTCTGCGAGTTGTCGTAGTTCTGCGTGTAGTCGGTGGTGTTTTGGTTGTAACCACCGTTGGCGTCGTAGCCTGTGTTGTCACCATAGGCATTGGTGTTGTCGCCGTAGGCGTTCGTGTTGTCGCCATAGGCGTTCCCGTTGTTGCCGGTGTTGTTGTAGTCGTAGTCGTAGTTGTTGTAGTAGTCGTAGTTGTTGTTGGAGTTGTTGTCGTACCAGCCGCCTTCGCTGGAGCTGATCGACTTGTCGGTGTTGGAGAACTCCCACTCCTCGTTCTTCTTGTACTCGGGCTGCACGTCGGTGGTGGGGAACTCGACCCGGTCCATCCCGTCCAGATAGCTGTTCACGAAGCTCGCGAAGATGGGACATGCCGTGCTGTCGGGGTGCGCGATGCTGCGGCCAAGGTAGATGGTCGACTCGGTTCGGTAGCCACACCATATTGCGACCGAGACCTGTGGGGTATAGCCGCAGAACCAGAGGTCACGGTAGTTCTCGGAGGTGCCGGTCTTGCCCGCCACGGGCTGGTCCACCTGGATCATGGATTGCATGGCATGGGCCGTGCCGTAGTCGGCGGTTACCACGCCCTGGAGCACCTCGGTCTCGGCTTGGGCAATCTCGGCTTCCAGCGCGCGCTCGGGAGTGTCCTCGTGCTCGTATATCACGTTGCCGTTGCGGTCCTCGATGCGCGTGATGACGACCGAGTCCCTGTGCAGGCCACCCGTCGCGAGCGTGGCGTATGCCTCCGCCATCTGGATGGGCGGGATGCCCACCGTGCCGAGGGTGATGGACGCGTAGGAGGGAAGGTCCTCGTCGATGCCCATCTTCTTTGCGTAGTCCACGATGTTCTCGGGTTCGACGGTCTCGGCCACCTGCACGAAGCCCGTGTTCGACGAGCGCGCCGTCGCCTCGGCCAGGGTGATGTTGCCATAGCTGTAGTTGTCGAAGTTCTGCACCTGCCATGTGGGCGTAAACTGTATGGGTGAGTTGCAGTTTAGGTAGATGCTGGGGTTCATGCCCTCGCTCATGGCGGTCGCAAGGGTGAACATCTTAAAGCTCGAGCCGGGCTGCCTGCGCGCCATGGTTGCCAGATTGAACTGGTCCACGTTGTAGTCGCGTCCGCCCACCATGGCCTTGACATAGCCGGTGGAGGGGTCAATGGCGACCAAGGCCGCCTCGAGCTCGTCGTTGCCGTACTCTTCCAGGCGACTCTCCACCGCGTCGTCGGCCTTTCTCTGCACGGCGGGGTCGAGGGTGGTGTACACCTTGAGGCCGCCTTGGAAGACCTTGTCCTCGCCAAAGTCCTTGAGCAGGATCTGCTTTACGTAGTCGGTGAAGTACGGATAGTCTCCCTGCTCGTCCATGACCTCGCCGGGGTTGAGGTTGAGGAGCTCGGCTTGTGCCTCGTCGTGCTCCTCCTGGGTGATGTCGCCAGCCGTGAGCATGCGGTCGAGTACGGTGTTGCGACGGACCCGGGCCGCGTCGGGGTGCTCGAAGGGATCGTAGTAGGAGGGCGACTGGGGTAGGCCGGCCAACAGCGCCGCCTCGGCAAGCGTGAGGTTCTTGGCGTCCTTCTTGAAGTACGTGACGGCCGCCGCCTGGATGCCATAGGCGGAGTGCCCGTAGTAGATGGTGTTGATGTACATCATGAGGATCTGGTCCTTGGAGTACTTCTTCTCCATCTGGATGGCAATGTAGGCCTCGCGCACCTTGCGCTTGAGCGTCTGCTCGAACTGCTCGCCCGAGAGGACCGTGTTGCGCACGAGCTGCTGCGTGATGGTCGAGGCGCCCTCGGAGCCACCGGTGAACTGCACGAGCACGGCGCGGGCGATTCCCTGCGGGTCGATGCCGTTGTGCTGGTAGAAGCGGATGTCCTCGGTGTCCACGGTCCCCCACAGAACGTAGGGAGAGACCTGATCCTTGGTGACGACGCGGCGGTTTTGCAGGTAATACTCCGCAATCACGTTGTCGTCGTTGTCGAACACCTGGGTGGGCTCGGCCACTAGGTAGGCATCTGCGGACTGGTAGTCGGGCAGCTCGATGAGCCACGAGTTGACCAGAGCACCCGCCGAGACGGCAAGTGCTATGAAGAGCAAGGCCAGAAAGCCCAAGACCCCTGCAAATCCGAAGCCCACGATGTGGGTGCGCGCGTGTTTGTGTGCCCTGCGATTGCGAACGCCCATATGCGCCTCCTTCTCGACACGTGGTTGACATTATACATTGTTTGACTGTGGCACGGTTCTTGCCGTGACCGTTGTGTGGGGATGGCGTGCGGACCCGGTGCGCGCAACGGTATATATGAGTGTGGCGACGGCTGGGAGGACGGGGCATGTCCGCATGCGCATCGCCGCGGAGTGGGCAAAACGTTTCCCGCGCACTTTTTCTCGTTTTCTTGGGTGCGCTGCGCTATTCTGTAGCATGCGCGCTGCATGCAGCTCGCAAGGCTTCTTACGTTTGGACTTGGAGGACAGAGCAGTGCTGCCTATTGACGAGCAGATGAAGGTCATCACATCCGGTACCATGCAGATCGTGCCGAAGGAGGAGCTTAGGGCAAAGCTCGAGAAGGGCGTTCCCCTCAACATAAAGCTCGGTGTCGACCCCACGAGCCCCGACCTGCACCTGGGCCATGCGGTGCCGTTGCGAAAGATGCGCCAGTTCCAGGACCTCGGCCATCGCGTGACGCTCATCATCGGCAATGGCACGGCGCTCATCGGCGACCCGTCCGGTCGCGACAGCACCCGCCCGCCGCTCACCGAGGAGCAGGTGGAGGCCAACGCAAAGACCTACGTCGAGCAGGCCGCCAAGGTGCTCGACATGGACAAGACCACCATCGTGCACAACGGGGACTGGCTCAAGCCGCTCGACCTGCAAAAGATGCTGCACCTCATGGCGCAGTTCAACGTGGCGCGCATCCTGGAGCGCGAGGACTTCCACAACCGCTACGTGGGACAGCAGTCCATCGCCCTGCACGAGTTCATCTATCCGGTGCTGCAGGCATACGACTCGGTGGTGATAAAGGCCGACCTGGAGATGGGTGGCAACGACCAGATCTTCAACCTGCTCGCGGGTCGCGACCTCATGCGCGCCGAGGGCATGGAGCCTCAGGTCGCCCTTACCATGCCGCTGCTCGTGGGCCTGGACGGCCACAAGAAGATGAGCAAGTCGTACGGCAACTACGTGGGCCTGACCGACGCCCCCAACGACATGTACGGCAAGCTCATGTCGATTGCCGACGAGATCGTGCCCATGTACTTCCGCCTGTGTTCGACCCTGTCCATCGAGGAGATCGACGCCATCGAGGCCGCGTTCAAGGACGGCACGGCCGACCCCTACCAGCAGAAGCGCGCGCTTGCACGCAACATCTGCGACCTGTACCACGGTGCCGGCGCCGGTGACGCCGCGCAGGCGGCATTCGACGCCCAGTTCAAGCGCGCCGAGATTCCCGACGACATTCCCGAGTACCCGGTGTCGAACGTGGTCGTAAACGACCAGGGCAAGGTGTACCTGGCCAAGCTCATGGCCGACGCCAAGCTGGCGCAGTCCGTGGGTGAGGCGCGCCGCTTCATCGACGGCGGTGGCGTGAAGATCGACGGCGAGGCCGTGCCCGCAAAGGAGTACAACGTCGACCCCGCGCGCCTGGGGGCAGGTACGGTCGTCCAGCACGGCAAGCGCAAGTTCGTGCGACTGGTGTAGGGCGTGCGCGTACCCGAGCTGTTGGCCCCGGCGGGTGGTCCTGCGGAGCTCAACGCCGCGCTGGCCGCTGGCGCCGACGCCGTCTACTGCGGCTTTGGGCAGACGTTCAACGCCCGTCGTGGCGCCGAGAGCTTCTCGTCGGACACCTTCTCCGAGGCATGCCGACGGGCCCACCTCGTTGGCGCACAGGTGTACGTTACGGTTAACGTGGCCATCCGCGACGACGAGATGCCCCTGGCTCTGGCGCTGGTGAGACGGGCCTGGCTGCTTGGCGCCGATGCGTTTATCATCCAGGATTGGGGCCTGCTTCTGGAGGTGAGCCGTCGCTGGCCCGAGGTGTCGTGCCATCTCTCCACGCAGGCGAACGTCCACGACGTGCGCGGCGTCGAATGGAGCCGTGCGGCGGGCGCCGAGCGCGTGACGACGTCTAGGGAACTGTCGCTTGGCGAGCTGGCGGAGCTTGCGGATACGGGCGTGCCCATAGAGTGCTTCTGCCATGGCGCGATCTGCATCTGCTATTCGGGTGTCTGCCAGATGAGCTCCTCGGTGGGAGACCGCTCGGCCAATCGCGGCATGTGCGCGCAGCCTTGCCGCCTGCCCTATGAGCTGGTGGACGAGCATGCGAACGTGCTCTCGCGCGAGGGATGGGGAAGACCGCTGTGCCCGCGCGACTACCACTCGTTCGACGTGTTGGACGAGCTTGTGGACACCCACGTTGCGTCGCTCAAGGTGGAAGGTAGGCTCAAGGGGCCCGATTACGTGCGTGCGGTCGTCGCGGCCTATCGCGCGCAGCTCGACGACATGGCGCAGGGCAAGGTGCCGGGTGAGAGGGAGTCGAGCGCCCGACGTACGCAGCTCAAGCGGGCGTTCAACCGCGACTTTACCGACGCCTACCTCAGGGGTACGTCGGGCAACGAGCTGATGAGCTACGAGCGGTCCAACAATCGCGGCGAGCTGGTGGGCAAGGTCGTCACGTCTCGCGACCTGGGGTCTATAAAGCGAAGGCGTGGGGGCGAGCGGGGAGGCCGCGCCCGCGTGCGCACGATGTCGGTCGTGGACGTGGACGTGACGCTGGACAAGCCCGTTGGAAAGGGGGACCTGCTCGAGCTGCGCCCCATGGCAGACCCCACGCAGTTCGTGACCGCCCATGCGCCTGGCGACGCCCGGGCGGGGGCCACGATCACCGTGCGTACCTCGCGCGTCGTGGAGCGCGGCGCACTCGTGCGCGTGATTCGCAGCCAGGAGGCCATGGACGCCGGGGAACGTGCGGCGCAGTGCGACGTGCCCAGGCGCCGCGCGGTCGCAGTTCGCGTGCGCGCGCGGCTGGGTGAGCCGTTTGCGGTGACGCTCGGCACGACGGACGGGCGCTTTGAGGCCACTGCCACGGGGTTCGTGGTGGAGCCGGCTCGGACGAGGCCGGTGTCCGAGGAGGACCTCGTGTCGCATGTGGGTCGCATGGGCTCGTCCTGGTTCGACCCCGTCTCGTTTGCGGTCGAGCTCGATGGTGGCTGCGGCATGGGCTTTGCCGCCGTTCATGAGGTGCGTGCCCATGCATGCGAGCTGCTTGAGCAGGCGATTGTGGAGCCCTACCGGACGCGACAGCTTGCAGGCGCACCTTCGCGTGCAATGGTAAGGGCGGACTTGGCGCGCCTGCGCGAGCAATCCGGCCTGTTTTCCGGCGGACACCGGGAGGTTGCGCGCGTCGAGGTCGTGGCGCTGGTGTCGAACGGGGGAGCAGCGCGTGTGGCCCAAGACGCGGGGGCGGATGTGGTGTATGCCCCAAGCGACGCGCTCGATGCGGGCGATTGGCCAAAGCGGGTGGTGCCCGTCTTGGACGAGGTGTGCCGCGCGTCCGACCACGAAAGGCTCGACCGCTGGGTGGCTCGCGACGAGGTCGTTGCGGTTGGCAACGTGTCGCAGCTGGCCCTGGCGTTCGAGCGTGGTGCCCGTGCGGAGGTGCGCGGCTGCGTGCCCGTGCACAACGAGTCCTGCCTGGTGGCGCTCGAGCGTGCGGGAGCATGTGGGTTCTGGCTGTCTGCGGAGCTCTCGCTCGAGGAGATTCGAACGCTGGCACCACGTGCGGGCGTGCCGGTGGGCGTGTTGGTGGCCGGACGCGTGCGGGCCATGACCTGCGAGCACTGCGTGCTGCAGGTTGCCGACGCATGCTGTGGCGACTGCGCGCGCTGCGGGCTGCGTGCGCGTCAGACGTCTTTGCGGGACGGGTCCGGCACGTGCTTTCCCGTGCGCACCGACCTGCAGGGTCGCTCGCGCGTCTATGGTCCCTGTCCGCTCGACCTCGTTCCGCATGTGGCCGAGCTCGTGGCGGCAGGCGTGTCGAGGCTTCTGGTGGACGCCACGCTCATGGACGACGCCGAACTCGCCATGCAGGTGCGACGCGCAATCCGCGCCCGCGAGGGCGATGCCGTGGGACCGTTGCCCGGAACCACCACGGGTCACCTGTTCTCGCCCGTGTCTTAGGGCGCTCACGTCGACCCTCGGGTCTGGGTATGGCATGGACGCCAAATGTGTGGGTCTCAACGTCGCGCGAGTGGGGTAATATCAAATGAACTGTGCATCTAACTGTGCATCTAATCGGATGAGGTGATACGCATGGCAGCCGAAGAGAAGAAGACCATCGACCACGAGTTGCTCGAGGCGACGCTCGACGTCATTCGCCAGAGCCTGCAGGCCGACGGCGGCGACGTTGCGCTGGTCGACGTGGACGACGAGTCGGGCACCGTCACGCTCGAGATGCAGGGTGCCTGCGCGGGTTGTCCGCTTTCCTCGTTTGACATGAGCGAGGGCATCGAGCGCATCCTGCGCGAGCATGTGCCCGGCGTCAAGCGCGTGCAGCCCGCGGTGTTCTAGGCCTTGGTCGGCAGGAAGACAACCACGCGCGAGGTGGCGCCCGCAGGGCGCCCTCGCCTGCGCGACGAGGTGTGGTGGGTGCTGGCATGCGTGTGCGTGCCGGTCGTGCTTCTGTGCGCGGTGTGCGCATGGAGCGGCGTCTACCCGTTTGGCGACGAGTCGTTCTTGGATGACGACCTCCTCTATCAGTACATAGACTTCTTTTCCTGGTTCAGGCGCGTGCTCACGGGCGACGGGTCGCTGTTCTACTCGTTCTCGCAGACGCTCGGCGTAAACACCTGGAACCAGTACAGCTATTACCTGGGCAGTCCGCTCAACCTGCTGGTGGTGCTCTTCGACCCCTCCCGTCTCACCGACGCGGTCTTCCTCATATGCGCCATCAAGCTGTCGCTCATGCAGCTGTCGTGGGGCGTGTTCCTCAGGCGCCGCCTGGCGCTCGGCAGGTGGGACGCGCTCGTGCTGGCCCTTGCGGTCTCGTGGTGCGGCTGGGTTGCCTCGAACCTCATGAACCCCCTCTGGCTCGACATGATGTACCTGCTTCCGCCTGTGATGCTCGGCTGTCATGCGCTCGTGCGACATGGCCGCTGGGTTCTGCTGGTGGCTGCCACCACGTGTTCGATCGTGTTCTGCTGGTACATGGGATACATGACCTGCCTGTTCGCGGTGTGCTACGTTCTGTTCGAGGCCTTTCTCGCCCATGTGGACGACCGGGGGCTGGGTGCGGGCTTCTTCGCTCGGCGGGCAGCCCTGTTCGCCGGCGCGATGGTCGGGGCGCTCGCGCTCTCGGCATGGACGTTCGTGCCCACCATCCTGGCCATGATGGGGTCGGGACGCGCGTGGGCCCTCAACCCGCTCGAGCTGAGGTGCGGGGTCTTCGACCTGCTCGCGTCGTTCTTCGTGGGCACGTTCCGCTCCGAGGAAACCCCCCAGGTGTTCGCCGCCACCCTGCCCCTGCTGTTGTTTGGCATGTTCGTGCTGGACCGACGGGTGGATGTGCGCATGCGCGTGGCCGTAGTGATTTTGCTGCTCATTGGGTGCGCGAGCGTGATGTCGGCTCTGGTCGAGTTCGTGTGGTGCGGGTTCCGCGTGCCCAACGCCTTCTATAGCAGGACGGCTTTTTTGGTGCCCATCGCCTTGGTGTGGGGTGCCGGATGCGAGCTGGCGAGGATCCGCGAGGACGGTGGCAACCCGCGCCATGCCATGGGCGTCTCGCTCGCATTGATCGCGGCGGTGGTCGTGTGCCTTGTTCGCGGCAAGTTCGCGCACAACATCAACGTGGTGGCATCGGTCGTGGCCGTCGTCGTAACCTGCGCGCTCGTGATGCTCACGCTGCGACAAGGCATGGACGGACATGCGGTCGCCTCGCGCGCGCTCGTCGTCGCGCTTGCGCTGCTCACCTCGTTCGAGCTGGTCCGAGCAGGTCACGTGCAGTGGACCCAGCTCTACACGGGCGTGTCCCAGCAGCATCAGGTCTCGTATACCCAGGAGTCCATGGCGCAATACGACGCCATGCGCACGCTCGACGACGGGGTGTGGCGCGCCGACAAGACCTACACGCGCGCCTCGACGGTCGCGCTCAACGAGGGGTTGGCCCGCGGCTACTATGCGCTCTCGTCGTATACCTCCACCATGGACATGCGCTCTGTCGACCTGCTGTGCAACCTCGGCTACAGCACGCCGGGGGAGTTCTGCCTGCGCTACGGTGGGCCCATCGAGCCGAGCGACTCGCTTTTGGGCGTGCGGTTTGTCTCCACGGAGCAGGGCATGCCCGCGCTGTTGGACAAGACCCCCATCGAGTCTGCGGCCGGTACCGGCCACGTGTATGCCAACCCCCGCGCGCTGGCGCTGGGGTATGGCGTCTCCGCAGACGTCGTGGACGCGCGCCTTGCGGAGAAGAACCCCTTCCAGGCCCAAAACGAGCTCGTCAGCGCGATGCTGGGCAGGAAGGTCGAGGTCTACAGACCGCTCGAGGCCACGCAGACGGCCCAAGACAGCGCGTCACGCTCATGGACCGTGACGGTTCCCGCCAACACGCTGGGCTGTGCCTACGTGTTGGGCGAGCGCATGGCCGGACAGAGCGAGATAGGGTGGCTGGGCATCGAAGGCGGTGCGGTGTCTCCCCAGGGCGCGCGCTTTAGCTACCACGTGGTCGAGCTGGGCAAGGTACGCGACGCGGAGCGCGAGCGCACCGTGCGTCTGGCCACTACTCCCGAGCTCGCGCAGGGAGACGAGGTCGCGGCCGCCGACGGAGACCAGGTCGCCCGTGACCTGGCCCTGGACCCAACGGCCACCTGCCTGTTCTATGGCCTGGACGTGGATGCCTGCCAGAAGGCGCTCGACGAGCTGCGCGCGCATGAGTTCGAGCCGGAGGCCTTTGAGGACGGCCATGTGATCGGATCCTACCGCGCCCCCGCGGACGGACTTCTGCTGATGACCGTGCCCACAGACGCCGGCTGGCAGGTAAGCGTGGACGGGCAGGCCGTTGAGCCACGCGAGGCGTTGGGTGGCGTGTTTACCGCGATTCCCGTGCACGCCGGGGTCAACCGGGTAGAGATGCGCTTCGTGCCCCGTGGCTTCGTCGTGGGTTGTGGCGTGAGCGCGGTCGCGCTTGTCGGCATGGTGGCACTTGCCGTGCTCTCGCGACGTCGCGCACGCGCGCAAGGCCATCTCGAGCTGGCGGCGCGACGGACCGGGCGGGGCATGTCATAATGGGGGACGTTGCAGGAGACGTCCAAGAATGAGTTTCGACCATCGTCGAACAGTGTGGAGGTATAACGCATGAAGGGAATCATCCTCGCGGGAGGCAGCGGTACCAGGCTGTACCCCATCACCACCGTAACGAGCAAGCAGCTTTTGCCGATCTACGACAAGCCCATGGTCTACTACCCCCTCTCCACGCTCATGCTTGCGGGCATCCGCGACATCCTGCTCATCTCGACGCCGCGCGACCTGCCGGGCTTCAAGTCCCTGCTGGGCGACGGCAGTGACTTTGGCGTGTCGCTCACCTATGCGGAGCAGCCGAGCCCCGACGGCCTCGCCCAGGCCTTCGTCATCGGTCGCGAGTTCTGTGCCGGCGAGCCGGCCGCGCTCGTGCTGGGCGACAACATCTTCTACGGCAACGGGCTCTCCAAGCGCCTGAGGGCGGCCGTCGCCGCCGCGGGCGAGGGCCGTGCCACGGTCTTTGGTTACCACGTGGACGACCCCGAGCGCTTTGGCGTGGTGGAGTTCGACGAGGACTTCAATGCGGTCTCCATCGAGGAGAAGCCCGCCAAGCCCAAGAGCAGCTATGCAGTGACGGGCCTGTACTTCTACCCGTCCGACGTTTGCGAGCGCGCGGCGGCCATAGAGCCCTCGCCGCGCGGGGAGTACGAGATAACCGACCTCAACCGCACCTACCTCGATGACGGCCTTCTCAACGTCACCACGCTCGGGCGTGGCTTCGCGTGGCTCGACACCGGCACCATGGAGAGCCTGTTCGAGGCCTCCGAGTTCGTGCGCACGGTGGAGCGGGCCCAGGACCTGCCCGTGAGCGTTCCCGAGGAGATTGCCTACGAGAACGGCTGGGTGTCGCGCGACCGTCTGGTGGAGTGCGCCGAGCGCTACGGCAAGAGCGACTACGGTGCGCACCTGCGCAAGGTCGCCGAGGGCGTGCTCGTTCCCGACCACAGGAGGGGATAGCATGCGCGTGCTCATTACCGGCGCCCGGGGCCAGCTCGGACTTGCCCTGCAGGACGCCCTCGCACCCACTGGCGCCACGATCGATGCCCAGGACCTTCCCGACCTCGACATCTCGTCGCATGAGTCGGTTGAGGGGTGGTTCGATGCCCACGAGCCCTACGACGTGGTGTTCAACTGCGCGGCCTTCACCAACGTGGACGGCTGCGAGACGGACTTCGCGGCGGCGTTCGCCGCCAACGCGCTGGGTCCCATGAACCTCGCGCGTGCCTGCGCGGGCACTGGCGCGACGCTGGTGCACGTGTCCACCGACTACGTGTTTCCCGGCAGCGAGCCGGGGGCGCGCGTGGAGTCGGACGTGCCGGCTCCCATCTCGGCGTACGGTCGCTCCAAGCTCGCCGGCGAGGGGCTTGCGCTTGCGTGCAACCCCCGCACGCATGTGGTGCGTACTGCATGGCTGTATGGTGAGGGGCGCAACTTCGTACGCACCATGCTCTCGCTCGCCGACCGCTTCGACGAGGTGACGGTCGTGGACGACCAGGTGGGCAATCCCACCTATGCGGTCGACCTGGCACATGAGCTGGTACGCATCGCCCAGACGAGTGACTACGGCGTGTGGCACTGCACCAACGAGGGGACCTGCTCATGGGCCGACCTCGCGCAGGAGACCTTCGTGCTCGCGGGCCTGCCCACCAAGGTCCGTCGCTGCACATCTGCCGAGTGGAAGGCCATGCATCCCGAGAGCGCCGACCGACCGGCGTTCTCGTCTCTGGAGAACGCGCGGCTCGAGGCGACCATAGGTAACCAGATGCGCCCATGGCGCGAGGCCCTTGCGGAGTACCTGGGCGCCGCGGGACAGGGGGCATAGCTTGTCCGCACGCATGAGGCACAGGCTGCTCACGGTGCTGCCGCTGGCGCTTCTTGCCGTGTTCTATGCGTTTCTTGCCACGCGCATTGGCGTGGGCATCGAGAGCGGCGGTCCCGACGAGACGGCCCGTCTGCTCGTGCCCAAGGCCATGCTGCGCGGCGACCTGCTGCCCTCCGGCTACAATCCCGACACGGTTATGAACTGGGAAGAGTATCCCTACTCGGGCAACTACTCGTATGCGTTCTATCCCCAGCTCCTGGGCGCCTACGTTACGGCAGCGTTCATGTCCCTCGCGCGGCTCTTTGGCGCGGCTCCCGCATGGCAGCTCGTGGCGGCGCGCCTGTCGAGCGTGCTGTGGGGCGTGGTGGGCGCGTACTTTGTGGGCAGGACCGTGCGCGAGTGCATTGACGACGATAGCGAGCGCTTCGCGTACGGCGCAGCGGCGAGCCTGCTCGTGGGCTTTTGGCCCCAGTATGCGTTCCTCAGCAGCTATGTGAACAACGACGTGGTGGGCACGGCCGGAGTGGCCATGCTGGTGTGCGCGCTCGTGATGGGTGTGCGCAGGGGATGGGCTTTTCGTCCGTGCGCGCTCCTGGCAGCCGGCATCGTGGTATGCGCGCTGGGCTATCTCAACACCTACGGGTTCATTCTGGCGGGCATCGTGGTGTTTTTGGTCTCGTGCGTGCGTGAGCACGCGAGCGATCGCCGGGCCGCAGTGCGTCCCATCGCCCTCACGGCGCTGGCATGCGCAGTCTGCACCTTCCCGTTCTTCGCGGTCAACATCGTGCGCTATGGCGACGTTATTGGGTCGCGCGTGTTCGAGGAGCAGCACCTCGCGTGGGTTGCCCAGGGCAACGATGCGCTCATGCGCCCCTACGACCAGAGCTTCTGGTCGCTGGTGCTGCTCGATCCGTTTGTCTCGACCACGCTTCGGTCGTTCGTGGGCACCTTTGGCTACATGTACGTCGTGGCACCCGACATCGTTCGCTGCTTCTACTGGGCGACGCTGCTTCTGGGAACAGGCGCGTTTCTGGGCAGCGTCCGCTTGCGGCGCGCCTGCGCCTCCAGGCGTTGGCGGCTGCTGGTGGTCGCGTTGCTGGGCGCGGCGGCAATCACCGTGGCGCTGCACGTGTGGCGCACGCTCAATGCCGACTATCAGGCGCAGGGGCGCTACGTCATCGCGCTGCTCATGCCGTGGTGCGTCCTCGCCACGCTGGGCCTCCGTCGGGTCTTTGCCCGCCATTGGGTCGTGTTGGGTGCGTTCGTGGTGGCCTACGTCGCGATCTGCGTGGCGACGTTCGCCTACGTCATGTGGCACGGCGCGTGGCCTGGCGTGTTCGTGGGCAGCGAGGAGTTCCTGGCCATGGTCATCCCGTAGCGAGTGGGGTCATCCGCGAGCAAAGGGGCTGCCAGATTGCGGACACGTCCCGTCGTGTGACGGCCCATGTGGCTGCCTGTCCACCGCGTACGATTTCTTGCCGAGACGGGTCCCCACCGCGCACGATTTGGGGTCCCCCCTGGGGTGGTGCGTACGATTTCTGGTTGAAACTGGTCCCTGCCGCGTACGATTTGCGGCCAATATCGTACGCGGCAGGGACCGTTTTTGTCGCGAAATCGTGCGCGCCCGGCGCCGCGGGCACGGAATCGCGCACGGCAGGGACCGTTTTTGTCGCGAAATCGTGCAAGGTGGCCGTGCGATGTGAAAGTGAGAAAATGACTTTGGTCCCTCGGACGGGTCAGGTGAGCTCCTCGGCCACGATGTAGCGTGGGCGGTGCTTGCTCTCCATGTAGATGCGCCCCACGTACTCGCCCACGATGCCGAGCGAGACCATAATGGCGCCTCCCACAAACCAGATAGAGATGAGCAGGCTCGTCCAGCCGGTCACGGTGGTGCCCATGACGAGCGAGATGATGGCGTACACGAGCGCGAGCAGCGAGATTATCACGAAGGCAGACCCGGCGACGGTTACCATGCGCAGCGGCGTTACCGAGAAGGACGTGACGCCGTCCACGGCCAGCGAGAGCATCTTGGAGAGCGGGTACTTCGACTCGCCGGCGAAGCGTTCGGCACGCCGATAGTAGACTTCGGCCGTCTGGAATCCGAGCGAGGGGACGATGCCACGCAAAAAGAGGTTGGTCTCGCCGTACTGGGACAGGGCCTGCAGCGCTCGGGAGTCCATGAGGCGGAAGTCGGCGGAGTTGGGCACGGTCTCGGTCCCCATGCGGCGCATGAGCCCATAGAACGCCATGGCGGTTCCGCGCTTGAACCGCGTGTCGGTGTCGCGGTCGCTGCGGACGCCAAAGACGATGTCGGCACCTTCCAGATAGGCGTCTACCATCTCGTCAATGGCGTTCACGTCGTCCTGCAGGTCGGCGTCCATGGAGATGGAGATGTCACATCCGCGCTCGAGCGCGGCCATGAGCCCGGCGAACAGTACGTTTTGGTGCCCGCGGTTGTGCGCCAGCGAGATCCCGGTAAACATGCCATCGTGCGCGGGGTCGTCGTGCAGGCCGCAGATTATCTCCCAGGTGCGGTCGCGGCTTCCGTCGTTTGCAAGGAGCACGCGGCTGTTCCGCGCAATCTTCTCTGCCTCCATGAGCGAAACGAGCTTGGCCTCTAGGCGCGCTGCGGTCTCGGGGAGGACCTCCTCCTCGTTGTAGCAGGGAACGACTATGTAGAGCGTGGGCTTGGCCCTGTTTTGCTCGGCAAGCGACATCGGCAACCTCCTTTGGCGTCCAAAGAGCATAGCACAGGCGCGCAGGAGACAGCCGTGCAGATGGGTTGTGCCCACGTACGCAACAATCGCCAGCAGTCGTTTTTCTGTTGATGACGGGGGCCTGCGCCGCCTCGCGGGTCCATGGCGTACACTTTGGCTGTTTGTAATGCGACCAGATTGTCAAGAGGAGCTTTGTATGGCAACCTACCTCGTAACCGGCGGTGCTGGCTTCATCGGTTCCAACTTCGTGCTCTACATGCTGCGTAAGCACGAGGACTGCCGCATCGTGAACCTCGACGCGCTCACCTACGCGGGCAACCTCGAGAACCTGCGCGAGGTCGAGGACGACCCGCGCTACACCTTCGTGCATGCCGACATCCGCGACGCGAAGGCCGTCGCCAACGTGCTTGCCGAGCACGATCCCGACTACGTGATCAACTTCGCGGCCGAGAGCCACGTGGACCGCTCGATTGCCGACCCCGGCATCTTTGCCGACACCAACGTGATGGGAACGGTCAACCTGCTCAACTGCTGCCGCGCCGCGTGGGACGACGGCAAGGGCGGCTTCGGTGACCACCGCTACCTGCAGGTTGGTACCGACGAGGTGTACGGCACGCTCGCCATACCCGAGGCGCTCAACGCGGACGGCAGCCCCGCCGATCCCGAGCATACCGACTACTTCCGCGAGGACACGCCCCTCTCGCCGCACAGCCCCTACAGCGCGAGCAAGACCTCGGCGGACCTCTTCGTCAAGGCATACCACGACACCTACGGCTTCCCCGCCGTCATCACGCGCTGCTCCAACAACTACGGTCCCTACCAGTTCCCCGAGAAGCTCATCCCGCTCATGATCAACAACGCCCTGCACCACAAGTCGCTACCGGTGTACGGCGACGGCCTCAACGTGCGTGACTGGCTGTACGTGGACGACCACTGCAAGGCAATCGACATGGTCGCGCGCGAGGGGCGTCTGGGCGAGGTGTACAACGTGGGCGGCCACAACGAGCGCGCCAACATCTACATCGTGAAGACCGTTATCGCCGAGGTCGCGCGCGCCACGGGCGACGAGGCCGTGACCGAGGACCTCATCACCTACGTCACCGACCGCGCGGGTCACGACCGTCGCTACGGCATGGCGCCCGACAAGATCCGCGCCGAGCTGGGCTGGTTCCCCGAGACCCCCTACGAGGAGGGCATCGTGAAGACCATCCGCTGGTACCTGGACAATCCCGAGTGGGTCGAGCACGTGACCTCGGGCGCCTACCAGGACTACTACGAGAAGATGTACGCGGGAAGGTAGGGGTACCCAACTGCCACGGGAGGGATACTCCCCAACGTGGGGTTTGCCACAAAGGGGACGTGCCTGCTACTGGGCGCGCTGGCGCCTCGCCACACCGAGCGCCAGCGTTCCGCCCGCGACCACGTATGCTCCCAGCAGCACCCAGCGCACGGGGTTGGGTAGCGCGTAGGCGCCCATGCCCAGCACGAGCAGCCCGGCGCTGGCTCCGCAGATCGCCATTGCGCCGAACACGTACTTAATGATCTTGGGCGCCACTCGCCGCACCACGGGAAGGTGCAGGCATACGGCCACGAAGTACGACAACAGCGTCATGTACGACACGGTCATGTAGCCGCCCACCTGTATGGCCACGTAGTTGAGGGCCACGTTCACGACGGCAATCACAATGCTGATAACGCCCACGGCGCTGCTGCGATCGTAGAACTTCTCGGTGTCGGCGAGCTTGAGCATGAGGAACTGGAACGGTACGCCACCCAGCATGGGACCGAGCAGCCATATGGCATCCATGTACGACGATCCTCCCAAGATCATGATCACCTCGGGGCCCAGCAGCAGAAGCGGTACGAAGATGGCGGAGAAGCCGGCGACCACCAGCATGATGCCCTTGCCCGCCGTGGCGAAGTCCTCCTTGTCGAGCCGCGCGTAGAGCCAGGGGATCCATGCCGACTCAAAGCCGCGGTGCAGGATCTCCACGATGTAGATTACGGTCGTCGCTATCGAGAAGATTGCGGCGGCCGTCGAGCTTACGAGCATCTTGACCATGATGCGGTCGGACTGCATGAGGACCTGCAGCGAGATCTGGTACATGATGAGCGGTGCGGACTGGGTTACCGCGTAACGCCAGTAGTCGACGTTGGGCCGCATCTTACCGCGCAGTGCCACGAGCGTGAACACCACCAGGCCCACGCAGATGATGGGCGTGTAGAAACTCAGGACGCGCACGTCGAGCAGCGACCTGCCCTCGATACCGTGTGACGTGGCGACAAGGCAGGCAATCACCGAGACGACGAGCGCCGGCACCGATGCCAGCATGGAGAGAAGCGTGACGCGCTTGTAGGCGAGCCGAATGCGGTTGTAGCGCATGCGCACGAGGATGCAGCTGTAGAACGCACTGTACAGGACAACGATGACCAGCATCGCGTCGGTGTAGTCGAGCAGCCTGCAGAGCTGCTCCCTAAACAGGAAGGCCAGCGAGCCGAACGCCACGCCAAAAAGAACGATGAGCATCTGCACCGAGCCGGTGTACTCCTCGAAGTGGTCCTTGTAGCGGTACTGCGCCACCTCGATGTTGGCAAAAAGCCCCACCGACAACACCGGCATCCAGATGTTGAGCCAGGACTCGAAGGTGCGGACGTCCCCATACACGTCTTGGGGCAGGATGCGGGTAAAGATGGGCGTGGCAAGAAAGGACACGGCGCGAACGAGGATCTCGGCGCCGATGGCCCATACACCTGCCTTGAGGTAGGGTGAGTCCTTGGCCTTCTGGATGTAGGTGGCAAGTGACATGGGTCCCCCTAGCTGCGATGTGGCAAGACGTGTCGTAGCCTGCTTATGGCGCGGTCGGCAAAGGGGTCCTTGCGCAGCACAAGCACCAAGGCATAGAGTGCCACGCCAACACCGCCGCTTACGAAGAAGGTGAGCAGCGAGTCGCCCAACAGGCGTGTGGCGGCAAGGTGCGCTCCCGTTATGGCGGCCAGCCCCATCGCCACGGTGAGGCATGTGGGCAGCTGCTCCGCGAGCAACGTCCGGTAGTTGCAGTATGGCCGGCCCAGCCAAGCCGCCGTGCCCAGTACCATGGCCTCGGCAACACCCGTGGTGATTGCCGCGCCGTTGGCGCCGTACTGCGGAATGACGACCAGGTTGAGCAGGAAGTTGACTATGGCGCCCACGACGGTGGAGGTGAGGATGAGCCGCTCGCCTCGGTTGGGCAGCAGGATGGAGTTCACGACGAAGGCGGCAAACACGGCGGGAGCCAGGGCGAGGCAAAGGATGCGGAGCGACTCCGTGGAGGCTGCGAAGGCATCACCGCCCACGATGAGCACCACGTAGTTGGAAAGCAGGAACAGCATAACGATTGCCGGCAGCACCGTAACCAGCAGCGCGTGCAGGATGGAGCCCAACAGCTGCTGGTATCGCTCTTGGTCACGCTCTCCCACATAGAGCGACAGGCGGGGGATGGACACCATGACGATGGCGTTGAGCAACTGCTTTACCAGCTTGTAGATCTTTACGGCGACGCTGTACAGGCCAACCTCGTAGTCGCCGCGGATAACACCCAGCAGCGTGACGTCTATGTTTATGTATATCGAGGACGCCAGCGCGTTGCCAAACAGCACCAGCATGGGCACCAGGTGCCTTCGGGCGTCGAATCCCCAAACCAGACGGATTCTCGCGTACCTGCGCGACCTCACAAAGTTAAAGACGTTGGCCCCCACCGCCGAGAACACCGTTATTCCCGCATAGAGCATGTAGTCGGATGGTGATTTGACCAGAGTAAAGAGCAGCACGGCCGAGAGCACCTGCACGACGAGCGTGCGTGCGGTAATGTAGCCAAAGTCCTCGCTCAGGGTATAGAGCCACTCCACGCCAATGGTGGTGCCAATGAGCGTCGCCGACTGGATGGCAATGAGCGCGCCGTATCCGTGCAGGTGCGGCCAGGCGACGAATAGGACGACCAGCAGCACGTAGGCCAACAGCGTGGAGGCCATGTTGATGGTAAACACCTCGCACGAGAACTGGTCGAGCTTGGACTGGTCGTTTCGCACGCGTGCTCCCTCTCGGGTGGCGTAGTTGGAGATGCCCAGCCCGGCGATGAGGGTGAAGTACGAGATGATCGAGATGGAGAAATCAACCTTGCCAAGGTTGTCGGCCAAAAGTACCCTTGTCACGTACGGATAGGTGACAAGGGGGAACAACATCGTGCTTACGGTGCGAATGCCGCTGTAAAGTGCGTTTTTTGCCACTGACTTAGCCATGGGGACATTATGCCACACGGCAGGGGGATGTCCAAAGGGCACCCCTTCGTCCAGAGACTACGTGGAGATGGTTGGGAGATTTGCTATGGGTGTGCGTTACATGGAGGATGTTGAGCGACTCGCCGTCGAAGACCGGGTCGCATGGGAGAGACTCGATGGAACGTGCGTGGTGATTACGGGCGCCACCGGACTCATCGGTGGACTCTTGGCACGCGCGTTGGCGCGGCGCAACGAGGTTGTCGGTGCGGGTATCCGGATCGTGCTGCCGGTGCGCAACCTCGCCAAGGCCCAGGAGGCGTTCGGCAAGGCCGAGGGCGTGCGCATCGTGGTGTGGGATGCGTCCTCGGGCAAGGTGCCCGAGCTGGACGCGTGCGACTTCGTGGTGCACTGCGCGAGCAACACCGACAGCAGGCTTATGGTGGAACGTCCCGTGGAGACCATAGCCACGACGGTCACAGGTACCCGGGCGATGCTCGAGCTGGCGCGCGTCCACGATGCTCGCATGTGCTTCGTGTCGTCGATGGAGGTCTATGGCAGCGGCGCTGCGGGCAGGTTGGACGAGAGCCGTGGTGGCGAGCTTGACGCCATGAGTGTGCGCAGCTCGTATCCGCAGGCCAAGCAGCTGGCCGAAACCCTGTGCGCGTCCTATGCGGGGGAGTACGGCACGAACGTGTGCGTTGCCCGCCTTGCGCAGTCGTTTGGGCCGGGCATAGCGAACACCGACCGTCGCGTGTTTGCCGAGTTCGCGCGCTGCTGCATGGAGGGGCGCGACATAGCGCTGCTCACTGACGGCTCGAAGCAGAACATGTACGTGTACACGGCCGATGCGGCACGGGCGCTGCTCACCTTGGTGACGCGTGGCGAGCGCGGTCTTGCCTACAACGTGGCGAACGAGGACACGTACTGCTCCATCTACCAGATGGCGCAGATGGTCGCGAGCACGTTTGGGACCACCACGCAGGTGACGCGCGTGACGGACGAGGATGCCGCGCGGCGCTATGCCGTGAGCGGCAGCATTTGCATGGACGTCTCGCGCATGCGTGCCTTGGGCTGGGAGCCCGACTACCAGCTCGTGGAGCTGTATCGTCGCATGATCGACGACTGGAGCGCGTGAGGAACTGGTCCGACGGGGACGGTCCCTTCCGGACGGTCCAAAGATGGTAGGATGGGCAGGGACGAACGGAGGTCTTTGCATGCGAGTTGAGGTTGTTATCTTTGCCGGCGGCGTGGGCCGTCGCATGGGCGGCAGCAGGAGGCCCAAGCAGTTCCTCGAGCTGGGAGGCCGTCCCATAATCGACTACACCATCGAGCACTTCGCGACGCATCCTCTGGTAACGGGCGTCGTGGTGGTGTGCCTGGAGAGCTGGATCGGCTATCTGCAAGATGTGCTGGGACGGCGCCACTATGCCGTGCCCATTACCGTGGTTGCGGGAGGTGCCACAGGACAGGAGTCCATCTTCAATGGCGTAAAGACCCTGCACGACGCCCATCCCGGCGACCCAGACGCCATCGTGCTCGTGCACGACGGGGTGCGTCCGCTCATCAACGAGCAAACGATCACCGCATGCGTGCGTTCGGTGCAGGAGCGCGGGTGCACGGCAACGGTTGCCCCGGCCATCGAGACCATCGTGCTCACCGACGGTGAGGGGGCGGTGAGCAAGGTCATCCCGCGTGCGGAGGTGGGCCTTGCCCGTGCGCCGCAGGCCTTCTGGCTCGAGGAGCTCTATGCGGCGCACATGCAGTCGCAGGTGGATGGCCTGGACGAGTTCATTGACTCGGTGAGCCTCATGACCCACTACGGACACACCATCTATACGGTGGAGGGACCTGCCGAAAACATAAAAGTGACCACACCCATGGACTATTATGCGTTTAAGGGCTACATGGAGGCTCGTGACCAACGCATGCTGTGGTCCGGCGACGAGTAGCCTGGTGACATGAGCATGAAGACCAATCCTCTGGTGAGCGTGATCATACCCGTATACAACTCGGAGCAGTACCTGCCGCACGCGGTGGAGTCGGTGCTCTCGCAGTCGTACCAAGACCTCGAGCTCGTACTGGTGGACGATGGCTCTCCAGACGGATGTGGAGACCTGTGCGACGAGTTTGCCAAGAAGGACGATCGTGTCGTGGTGGTCCACAAGGAGAACGGCGGCATCTGCAGCGCCCGCAACGCGGGCCTGGACGTGGCCCGCGGCAAGTACCTCGCTTTTTGTGACAACGACGACGAGTACCTGCCCGGGTTTCTGGAGGGGAACGTGCGCGTGGCCGAGGAACATGGCGTGGACGTGGTGCGCTTCCTGCGCGAACACCTCATCGTGCGCGACGGCGAGGTGCTACGACGCGACGTGCTCAAGAGCATGAGCGAAGGCCTGTCGATCATAACCAGTGAGAACATCTCGGAAAAGTACTACGAGCTCTATCGGTACGGATGTGGCGTATGGACGGGCCTGTACAGTCGCGATCTTGTGGAGCGGGAGCACATCCGCTTTCCGGAGACCATGCGCTTTGGTTTCGAGGACCTGTACTTCAACCTGCTTGTTACCAACGCCACCTGCAGCTTTGCCATCAACCCGCAGGTGTGCTATCGCTGGATCGACCGCTACAGCCACAGCACGAGCCGAAAGTTCTCCACCAATCGCCTGGATTCTCTGCGTACGTGCCTTCGACTGGAGGGCAAGATAGGCGAGAGGCACGCCCTGCGCCAGGCCGATCCCGCCAAGTGGGCAACATATCTCATCGACACGTACGTGATGCGCCTGCTGCAGCAGATCACGGTGCCCACCTGCGACCTCGCCTTCCGGCAGAAGGTCCACCAAATCGAGCTGTTTGCCGACGAGCCGGTGCTACGGGAGGCCTTTGGCGACCTGCCGACCTTTGGGCGCGAGATGCCGCGAACGCAGCGTCTCATCGCAGCGCTCATGCGCAAGAGGCGCTGTGCCACCCTGCTGCGCATCTTCGTGGCAAACGCACACCTGCACAGGCGCGTGTATTAGTGCGGCGCCCGGAGCGCCCAGCCATGCATTGAACGCCGCGCTGGATTCACTGAGGCCGGGCTAAGGTCCCTGTTATCTTTGTTCGGATTGGGCCATCCACGCCGCCACGGTCTCGCACGCGTGGCCGGTGTCGGTGCTGCCAAGGTCCTCGTAGTGCCGTTCCAGCCTTTGCGCAAAGGCTTGCTCGTCGAACTCGAGGATGTTGCTGGCCAGCTCGTCCTTGGTCTGCGCGAGCGACCAAGGCCAGGTGTGGATGTCGGAGTAGAAGCCGCGCTCCACGTCGAACTCGTTGAGGTCGGGAACATAGAGGAAGCATGGGCGTCCGGTAAGGCCAAAGTCCCAGATGCTGGACGAGTAGTCGGTGAGCAGCACGTCAGCCGCATACAACAGCTCCTGCATATCGGGGTAGGCGGAGGCGTCGACGTAGTCCTGCGTCGAGGGCAGCTTGCCCGCGACCAGGTAATGCAGGCGGAACACGATGGACCACGTGCCGCCAAATCGCTGGGCGAGTGCGTCTCGTGCGACGTCGAGGTCGAAGTAATCGCTGGAGATCTCGCGGTCTTCTCGGTAAGTGGGCGCATACAGGAGGATTCGCGTGTCCTGGGCAATGCCCAGGCTCTCCTTTACGCGACGCGCCACCTCGGGCGTGCGTTGCTGCACGAGCAGGTCGTTGCGCGGCATGCCACACTCCAGGACCTCTCCCTCGTGCTCGAAGCTCTGGCGGATGGTGAGTTGGGTAAACGCCTTGGAGCTGGACAGATAGACGCACGGCTTGTGGCGGGAAAGCGCATCCATGAGCTGCTTGCCCTTGGAGGCACGCAGGAAGTCGGTTCCCACGCGCTTGTAGGCACCACCGCCATGCCACGTGTTGATGATATGCATGCGACGCAGGACAGGAAACCATGCGGGAAGCTGCGAGTTGGTGACCACGAATCCAGAGGTGAGGCAGGCACGCGCGAATGCCAGGCTGTTGTAGCGCACGATGCGCATTCCCCGCTGTTCCAGCCACGCGAAGTCCTCGGGCTTGGCGAACGCCCACACGATCTCGTATTCCGGCTTGGCCTGCATGAGGTATTCGCACAGGTACTTGGGGTTGCACGAGTACTGCTTGCCAAAGTAGCTAAAGAACACGACGCGCCTGTTGTGAAACGTGCCCACAGCCAGTACCTTGAGCACATGCTGCAACACGAGCGACATGCCAGCCAGAATGTAGTTCATGGGACTCCCTTGCCTCGCGGGCGATGATTTATGAGTTTTTACCAGCGATTTGCTAAAAGGATTATACTCAATTGGCGAATTGCACCCAATCGTTGCAGGAGAATCCGCCATGGACAACCAATACCCGCCAGGTGCCCTGGAGCGCGTCCAGGAGATAGAGTACCATCTGCTGGCCGAGGTCGACCGCATTTGCAGGGAGCATGGCCTCACGTACTGGATTGACGGCGGCACCTGCCTGGGGGCCGTGCGCCACAAGGGCTTTATCCCCTGGGACGACGACGTGGACGTGGGCATGCCCATGGAGGACTTCCGCCGCTTCGTGAAGATTGCCAAGGAGGAGCTGCCGGACGGCGTGTCGCTGCACCTCATGTCCACAGATCCCAGCCAGTACGTGCTGTGGGGCAAGCTCTATCAGGAGAACACGACGTTCGTGGAGAGCGATGCCAACGAGGCGGGGTGCAACGAGTGCGTGTTCGTGGACGTGTTCCCCTACATACGACTGGACGAGCGGCGCGACGATCACGGCGTGGGACATCTGCGTCGCACGCAGCTGTGGACCAAGCTCATCTACATCTACCGCATAAAGAACCCCAACGTGCTCAAGTCGCTGTCGTGGCACAAGGTGGCGCTGGTTGGGTGGCGAACCATTCGCGGCGCGCTGCGACTCGTTACCAACCAGGAACGGCTGCGACACCGCTTTGAGCGGGCCTGCGTGGCAAAGCGTCCGGGCAGATGGTGGGGCAACCCATCGGCAGCGCGCCCGTACCCGTTCTACGAGACGACCCTCATGCCTCCGGTCGAGTTGCCGTTTGGCGAGCTTACCGTGTTCGCCCCGCACGACTGGGACAAGTTCTGCACCGACCTGTACGGCGACTACATGCAGCTGCCACCCGTGGAGAGTCGCAAGACGCATGCCCCGCTGGTGTTGGACCTGGGCGATGGCATGCGCTACGACCGTCGCGGAGAATAGCGGCAGCCCTCATCCGTCGGGGACGGTCCCTTCCGGCTGGTTTCGTGCGCTAGTAGCGGCCCAGCAGGAAGCACAGGCGAACGAGCGCCCGGCCGCGTAGGGTCGGCTGCCAAAAGTCAAAGCGTGCCGCGGCCTTGAGCCGCCGGGCCACAGACGATCGGTACGAGAGCAGCATCGAGAGCTCGGGCGCAAGCACTGGGTTGATGTTGTCGCCAAACTCGTTGTAGAGTTGGCGGGCGACCTTGGAGGGCCTTCTGGTCGAGGCGCCTAGCAGTGACTTGACGCTCTTGAGCACGTCCGACACGGAGGTGTGGTGATCGCTGAGCTCGCCCACCACGTTTGCCCCCGACAACCGCCGTCGGATGAACGAGCGCTCTATGTCGGCCTCGACCGAACCGCAGTTGAGCGCGACCAAGTGCACCCATGTGTCGTGGATGCGCGGGAATTCGTCCAACGGGTGCTCGCACAGGAGGTCGCGAAGCGCTCGGTTGAACACCATGGTGCATCCGCACGCCCAGCTGCGCAGGAGCAGAGTGGCGGGGTGGTCGAGCACCTCGTGGTAGTCGCGCAGCTCCATGAACTCCCCCTCGTCCGAGAAGTTCAGCACGTCGGAGTAGTACAGCGTGGGCTCGTCGTGCCCTTTCACGAACTCGATGGCCTCGCTCAGTTTGTTGGGCAGCCAGATGTCGTCCTGGTCCGAGAATGCGTAGTAGTCGTAGTCTCGAGCGGTCTCCTCATACACCATCTGCATGAAGTTCTTTCCCACTCCCAAGTTCGTCTGGTTTTGCGAGACGGTCACGTTGGGATGGATTGCGGCAATGTCCTTCAGCAGCCGATACGTATGGTCGGTCGAGCGGTCGTCGCACACGCGCAGGAACACCTCCACGTCGGCCTGCGACATGATGCTCTGGATCTGCTCGGCAACGAAGCGGCTCCCGTTGTAGGTGGCCATCATCACCAGAACGCGGGGGGTATCGGACGTATCGCTCATAGCCCTACCACTTTATGTCGAAGTGTGCCATCTCGGTTATGGTGCGATATGCACCAAGAAACTGTGGCAGGAGTCCCAGCTTGTACATGCGTGAGGACGTGAGCAGCCGCTTGAACGAGGGGCCATTGATCCGTGCGTAGCGCCCATTGATGTAGGGTGAGTCGTGCCAGGTGGGGAAGTGCTCGTTGAGGTAGCGCGTGCAGCGCGCCACCGCCTCGCGCAGGTCCACGTCCCTGTTGTACGACAGACGGTAGTTGAGCGAGATGCCCAGGTGCAGGAACGCGGCTGCATCGAGTGCCTGCATCAGCTCCTCGGGCGCCTCGTCGTGCTCGTACCAGCGCCGCACCTCCACGAACGCACGGTATACGGCGTCAACCTGCTCCTTGCTCACCGAGGTGATGATGGAGCCGGAGCGAACCATGTAGTTGACCAGCGATACGGGCACGAAGGTTACCGTGCCCCTGCCATGCAGGTATGCGAGCAGTTGGAACATGAGGTCGTCGAGCACGGGCGGCGGCTCGGTGAGGTCGTGCATGTTCTTGAGGATGTCCGCGCGGAAGACCTTGTTCCACGGCGCCCCGTTGAGCTCCACGATGCGGCCGGGGTCCTCGGCAATGCAGAAGGGCACACGCGGGGCGCACATCTCGCGCGAGAGGACCTTGCCCGTGTCGAGGTCTATGCGGCTGAACCCGCTCACGGCAATGTCGGCATCAGCCGTCTTGGCGGCCGTGTAGAGCCGCTCGGCAAAGTCGGGCTCGGCGTAGTCGTCGCTGTCCAGAAAACCGATGTACTCGCCGCGAGCAATGCGAATGCCGTCCCAGCGGCCGCGCCACACGCCCTCGTTGCGCTTGTCGATGACCACGATCTTGTTTGGATAGCGGGACTCCCACTCGCGGAGGATGTCGATGCAGCGATCGGGCGACCCGTCGTTGATGCACACGACCTCCATGTCCTGCAGGGTCTGCCCGACGAGCGACGCAAGGCATTTGGGCAGGTACTGCTCGACCTTGTAGCAGGGAACGATGATGCTGAGCTTGGGGGGGTTGGTGCTAGCGTTGTGTGCCATCCTCTTCCTCCTCCATGGCTTGTAGCGCCTGCTCCTGAACGAGCTCGTCGAGGCGCGAGTTGAGAGTGGATATCTTTATGGTGTTGGAGAACTCGCGCATGAGCAGCACGGTTATAACCACCAGGAACACGAAGTTGCTCGTTGCTTGGAACCCAAAGAGCCGGGCGAAGAAGATGGGGATGTCGGGAAAGATCGCGATGACGAGCAACGCGAGCGAGAAGACAATCCAGAAGATCGAGTCGTCAATGCGTACGCGGGCCTTGCGGACGCGGCCCGCGATCACGAGGAACGTGACGGCCGCGCCAAGGATGCACAGTATGCGAAGCGTGATGGACATGGCACCCCTATCTAAACCATTGCAGGAACAGGATGGAGGAGCAGATGCGGCTCATGTACCTCACGACGTGGGGGAGGTCGAGGTAGCTCTTGCCGCCCTGTCGCTCCTGCATGAGCGCCGGGACCTCGACGACCTTGCCGCCCTTGCGCGCGATGAGCGCCACCGTGTCGGGCTCGGGTGTGAGGTCGCGGCCGTGGGCGAAGAGGTCAAGCATGTGGCGGTTGTACAGGCGCATGCCCGAGGTGGGGTCGGTGAGTCGCACTCCCGACGTGAGCCGGATGAGCAGCGAGATGAGGCGCGAACCCGCACCACGGGCCCCGGTGAGGTTCTCGCCTGCTAGCACGCGCGAGGCGATGACGATGTCGGCGTTATGCTCGGCCATGGCGTCGGCCATGGCGGGGATGTACTCAGGTAGGTGCTGTCCGTCGGCGTCGAACTGGACCGCCGCGTCGTAGCCATGGCGCAACGCATACTTCATGCCCGTTTGAAACCCGCATGCGAGGCCGGAGTTTATGGAGAGGTTGACGTGCCTGATGCCCCGCTGCTCGCATATCTCGCGCGTGGCGTCGGTGGACCCGTCGTTGACGACCAGGTAGTCGATGTTGGGACACGTACTGACCAGCGAACGCACGGTCTGCTCGATGCAGTCCTGCTCGTTGTATGCGGGGATGATGGCGAGTATCTTCATGCTTCCTCATATGCGCTTGCCGACACAGGTACTATACCACGGCTACGTGCGACTACATAAAAAGGGTCACGACCCATGTGGGTGCCACGGTGGGGAGTATCTCCGCTGCGGCGTTATGCGACGTCCCCATCGTGTGCGATGTGTCGTATGATGGGAGGGCAAACGGCATCGTTCGAGATTTTGTTAACAGAGGAGTCGGCATGGCGCAGGTGTCTTCGGGCAACTTTACCTTTACAACGACCGAGATCGAAGGAGTGGTGATCGTCGACGCCAAAGTGTACGGCGATCGTCGTGGTTACTTTATGGAGACGTACAAGCGTCACGACTTTGTGGCCGGCGGCATTGCGTGCGACTTCGTGCAGGACAACCAGTCTTCGAGCACGCGCGGGGTGCTTCGTGGCCTGCACTTCCAGATCGAGCATCCACAGGCGAAGCTCGTGCGCGTGCTGAGTGGCTCGGTGTTCGACGTGTGCGTGGACCTGCGTCCCAACAGTCCCACGTGGGGCAAGTGGGAGGGCGTGGTGCTCTCTGCACAGAACCGTCGCCAGCTCTTCATCCCGCGCGGATTCGCCCACGGCTTCTTGGTACTCTCGGACGAGGCGGAGTTCTCCTACAAGTGCGACGACGTATACCACCCCGGCGACGAGGGCGGCCTCATGTGGAACGACCCGGAGATTGGCATCGAGTGGCCGGCGCTCGACGGCGACGACGAATTCGACGCGTCCAAGCTCGTTCTTTCCGACAAGGACCTCACGCATCCGCCGCTCTCGAGCCTGCAGTGACACTCAACTCACTATGCGCTCGTCCCCCAAGGTCAAAGGTGGCAACGCGTGTCGCGTACCGGTTTGGTGACGGCCCCATGGCAGCTCAGCGCCCGACGACACCTGCGTTCGTTTGATGTTGTATTGTGTAGGTGAGAGATTCGTTGCCCGTACCTGAGGAGTGGGACCATGCCAAAAGTGACTCTTATCACCCCGTGCTTCAATGCCGAGAAGCACCTGCAGCAGACGCTTGAGTCCATACAGGCCCAGACCATGGGTGACTACGAGCACATTTGCGTGGACGACGGCTCTACGGACGGCACGCCTCGCATGCTTGAGGCGTACGCGGAACGCGATCCGCGCGTACGCGTGCTGCGCGGCGCCAACGCAGGGGCGGGTGCCGCGCGCAATCGTGCCCTGGAGCAGGCGACGGGCACCTGGGTGTACTGCATCGATGCCGACGACATCATGGAGCCCACGCTGTTGGAGGAGGCCATCGCGCGAGGCGAGGAGGAGAAGGCGCAGGTCGTGATCTTCCGCTGCGATCTGCTTGACAGCCAAACGGGACAGGTCACTCCGTTCGACTACTGCTTCGACACGAGTTGGCTTGACCCAAAGGCGCATTCGTTCAATCCGGTGGCCCATCCCGACCGCATACTCAACTCGTTCCAAAACTGGGTGCACAACAAGCTCTTCCTGCGCGAGTTCCTGCAGGACAACTCGATAGCCTTCTCGAACATCCATCGCACCGAGGAGCTCATGTTCACCGGCAGGGCCCTCACCGAGGCGACGCGCATCGCGGTCTTGGACCGGTCGCTGCATCAGTACCGGACGAACAACCTCGAGAGCTCGATCGAGAACTCCGATTCCTACTACTTGGACTTCCTCACGGCGTTTACGGTGTTTCGCAGGCACTTGGAGGAGAGCGGCCTGTGGGACCTGTACGGGGAGTCCTACGTAAACTGGGCAATCGAGGCCGTGGGTGGCAACCTGCTGAGGTCAAAGCGCAAGGAGACGTTTTGGAACATCGTGCGAGCGATGCGCGACGGCGGGCTCGAGCGGCTGGGCATTGTGGGATACCCTGCTGAGCGGGCATATAACCGCAGGCAGTGGGAGGTGTGCAACGCCTTGCTCAACTGTACCGACGACGAGCTGCCGCTCGTGTTGATGCACGCGCTCGTGCGCGAGAACGAGATCGTGGCCGCCGCCACGAGCGTAGAGGCCAAGCGCTATCGGGAGGCGCGCGACAAGGTGTACGAGCTCGAGGACCAAATCGCCGTCCTGTGGCAGTACAACGAGGACATGCGCAACTCTATCTCGTTCAAGCTGGGTCGGGTCCTCACGTCACCCTTGCGGCTGGTGCACAGGCGCAAGGAGTAGACCGGCCGCGCCTCCTGCGACCTCGCCTGCCGCGCCGGTGCGTGCGTGTCCGTCGTTCACAAGAGCTCGCGCCACGGGCTGAACTGGTCGAGCCAGGGACTCACCGTGGGGTCGTGGTCTGCAAGGAACAGTGAGTGAAGCTTCATGAGATGGGCCTTCTCGCGAAGGTATCGGGCCTGCAGCCTGCGGTCCGTCGCCTCGCGACCACGCGTGGAGAACTCACGGTGGTGGAGTAGGGCGTGCGGGCAGAACACCACCTCGTGTCCGCTCTCGAGCACCCGCAGGCAGAAGTCGCCGTCGTTAAAGCCAACGGCAAGCTCCTCGTCGTATCCGCCAAGCTCCTCGAAGAGCGAGCGCCTGATCATCTGGCAGGCACCGGTGACCATGGGCATGTTGGACGTCACGACCGCAGAGAGCAGGTAGCCGGGTTCCGTCGCCGTAAGGTTTTGGTTTGGGTGCAGGAAGTCGCAGTTTGGATTCGCCGACAGCCCGGCATGCTGTACGAGCCCGTCCCCAAACAGCAGCTTTGCGCCCACGAGCCCGACCTCGGGCCGCACGAAGAGTCCCGCCATCGTTTGGAGCCAGTCCGGGGAAATAACCTCCGTGTCGTTGTTGAGCAGCACGATCAGATCGCCTGTGCCGTGCCGTGCGCCTTGGTTTACCACGGCCGAGTAGTTGAAGCCGCCCTCGGCATGCTGCGTGGGCTCCCAGCGTATGACCTCGACGTTGGGGATGCGTTCGATCTTGTCGTAATACGCAAAGGTCTGGGGGTCGACGCTGTTGTTCTCCACCACCACGATGCTGTAGGAGGGGTAGATGGTCCGGTCGAGTATGGACGTGATGCAGGTCCCAAGCAGGTCGATGTGATCTTTGGTGGGAATGACGATGCACACGTGTGGTGCGGGGTCGGGGAGCTGGTATGTTACGCGGTTTGCGTGTGGATGTGCGTCGGGGGTGACGGTTGCGCGAATATTCCTGCGCGCAAGATGGTCGGCGACCACCGACGCCTCCTCGTCAGGTTTGGGCAGCACGCGCGTTGGGGCACCGTGGTAGAGCACGCGCGGGATGTGGGCGATGCCAAGTCCCAGCTCGTGGGCCTTTAGCGCCGCCTCGTAGGCACACAGCCCCACGCTCGTGCCCTTGAGGGGGCCCATCTGCTCGAGGGCCGTGCGCCTCACGACGAGGGGGTACCCCATGTAGTAGTGCGAGAGGAGCTTGTCGTAGTTTGGCTCCGGCTTGAGCGCCGGGCACACGTGCCTGCCGTCCTCGATGGTGTCCTCGTCGGCATAGAGCACATCCACCGACTTGTGCTCGCGCAGGTACTCATGGCACTGCCAGAGCGCATCGGGCTCCAACGTTCCGCCCTCGTCGACAAACATCACTGCGTCACCACGGGCGTCGTTGGGGTTGCTCACGAGCTCCCAGTACCGATACGTCTGTGCCTGCAGCGATCCAAGCGTCTGGTCCGCGTTTGCCCTCGGAGCCACGACGCTCATGAGGGGGGCGTCTGGTCCCAGCTCCTCCACCAAAGCCGTCTGGCGCAGAAGCTGGTCCCTGCTCGTCTTGTGCGCCTGGAACCAGTCGTCATACCGCGGGTCCTGCGCTGCGCCCGCAATGCGGTTCTGCGAGCGGGCAAGAAGTTCGTCCGCCTGGTAGGGGAGCAGGCACCTAAAGCCCTCGTGAAGTCTCTCGATCTTTCCCTCGTCGTCCTTCTCGCCGTCCAGGAACGCGTAGATGCATGCATGCCGAACGCTCTGGTCCACGAGGACCGAGACCGTGAGCAGGCGAACGGGGTCGTGCGGCGCATGTTCGCCGGGCACGACGTGGTCCTCCATCACGACCAGCTCGCGGGGAATGGGCTTGCCCAGATGGTTGAGGACCCACAGCTGCAGCGGGCCGTCAGCGTCGTCGGTGGGAAGTGAAACGCGCACGCGCCAGGCGTTGGTCGAGTCGTCGGCAGGCCATATGTCCAGGACGTCCACCTGCGTGGAGGTGGGGTTCTGGGCGGACTCGATGCTTCTAAGCTGCGCCGCGAGCTCGGGATTGCGCATGGTGAGAATGCGCGACTCCACCTTGGACGAGAGCTTGGGGAATTTCCCCTCCCACACGATCTCGTCCCCGTCGCGCAGCGAAACGCTGAGGTCGGACTGGAGCAGGGGCACCACCACGACCGGCGACCATGTGTTGGGACTCGATCCCACTGGAGTGCGATAGCAGACCTTGCATGGGACGAACATCTCGGACATGTTGAACACCTGGGCCGATAGCGCCTTGGAGGGGCTGGCCTCGAGGTCGATCGCCAGGTAGCCATGTCCTTCTCCTCTGCAGAGGTGAGCGCGCGGGGTTTTCATAGTGTGCCTGCCTCCTCGTTCGCATTGGTGCGCAATGCTCCTGATTTTAACATGCGCACATCAAAAGTGAGAAAGGGGGCCAAAGCCCATAAATGGCCAGGGGGGTCTCGCGCAGGTGGCAAAACGGGGACCTCGCTCGACCGTGAACGACAGCCCTCGCACTCACACGGGACGCGACAAGAGGAAGCGGGCTGCGTCGTCGCGCTTCGCGTTGAATACATAGTACGATTCTGCCCGAACAGAGCAGAACGCGTGCTCTCGCCTCCCTTCCGACGCGTGCTCGGGTGCCTGCGCCGGCGCGTCCAGGAGGCCGACGGACGCGCCGGCCAGTCCGAGGCCGGCGACATCGAGTACGTCGCCCACGCCCAGAACCGCGGCTGGATTAGCGGGCTGGCCGCCTTCGTGATGGGGAGGCGGCGTAGGCCTGGTGGCAAAAGCCAAGGTCGGGGCCGGCCCCTTGGCTTTGCCGATCATGCAGGCACGCAAAGCCCAGCATAGTCGCACCCCAGGCCAGGGGCTCTTCCGTGCTACCATGGTGGTGAGAAGGGCGAGGAGAGGAGGTTCGCATGGGCATGTACGTGAACCCGGGCAACGCGGGGTTCGCCGGGATACTCTCTGGGGAGTACGTCGACAAGACCGGGCTCATCGCCCTCGTGAACGCCGTCATCGGCACGCCGAACAAGCTGGTGTGCTCCACGCGACCCCGGCGCTTCGGCAAGACGTTCGCCGCGGAGTCCCTGGTGGCCTACTACACGTGCGGCGCCGACTCGCGGGGCCTCTTCGAGGGGCTCGACATTAGCCGTGACCCGAGCTTCGAGCGGCACCTCAACGCCTACAACGTGGTGCGGCTCGACATGACGGCGTTCCGGGGCGTCTCGGACGTCTCCGCCGTGGTCTCCCGGGCCATCCTCGCCGACGTCCGCGAGGAGGTGCCCGGAGCCGGCGTCGGCGGCGAGGGCAGGGTGGACGAGCTCGCCTCGGCGCTTGTCGACTTCGTGGCCGCCACCGGCCGCAAGTTCGTCTTCGTGATCGACGAGTGGGACGCGCCGCTGCGCGAGCGGCGCTCGAAGGCGTCCCAGGAGGACTGGGTGTTCATGCTCAGGACCCTCTTCAAGAACTTCACCTTCACCGCCGACGCGGTGGCGGCGTGCTACATGACCGGGATACTCCCCATCGTGCGCTACGGCACGCAGTCGGCGCTGTCCGACTTCCGCGAGTTC
>CADBCS010000009.1 GCA_902793195.1 uncultured Coriobacteriaceae bacterium
TCCCTGTCGTGCTCGAACTGCCTCCAGAGGCGAAGCTTCAACGTCTCGTACTCCCTGGCGGTCTGGGGATGGGTGTTGAGGTAGTCTCGAAAATACAACTCGTCGTTGTCCCCGACGAGTCGCAGGTGGACGTGGTAGACCCTTTCGGCAAAACCGTCCTTCGTGTAACCGAGGTTGAGGGAAATCCTTTCGCCCTCGTCCGATATCATGATGAAGCCGGAACCCTCAAGTCTCTCCGCCGCCCTTTCCAAATCTGATTGGCTGGGAAACTCGACCAGGACGTCGACTATGTTCTTGGCCCAGATGCCGTCTACGGCGGTGCTGCCTATGTGGCTGATCCTCTCGACCGAACAGTCGGAAAGCAGTTCGTTGAGACGACCCTCGATCTCCTCGTACTGCTGACGCCATGCATCATCATGCTCCACGAGGAATATGGGAAACAGCTCCCATAGCTCTTCCAGCGTCATGTCCGACAGCTCTTTTCCCATGCCTTCTCCCGTGGCAGTTCATAACCTCAAGCTCCACATTCTACGGCACGGATGGGATTGTGGCGGAATGATAACAGCGCGTGTTCGGGTACAGTTTCTGGCACGGGAGCCACGTCACCGGTGAGCAGATAAATGAGCGGTTGGGCGACGGGTGTGCCAAACGACAGGAGCGCATTATGACGTCGGTCATGCTCAGCCAAGCGCTTGCGTACGGCGCGCTCGCTTTGAAAACAGCAGCTACCGATGTTCCTCACCGCGTCAGCCTCTCAATCGACGTGTACGGATAGGGCCCATCTGCTTGGCTTGAGGTCCTGCGTGGGACCAGATGTGGCTCGTGGACAAGGGCCATCGCGAGCCACCCATGTTTCCCGGATCTCCAACGTGGAGCAGGTGGGAGAGCGCGAGCGTGTGCATCGCGACGTCTGCTGACTGTATGACGCTTGGGAGGTAGACTTCCCGCTGACCGCCGCACCTAGACCCTCTGGATGATGAGCTCGACCGAGCCGTCCTCGAGGGAGTTGTGTTCGTCGAGATGGACGTGGGAGCCGGGACCCTGTTCGGCCAGGTTCACGAGGATGTTCGCCAGCGAGAGCAGGCCCTCCCGATTCGCGGATATGGTCACCTCGCCTTCGCGGGCGCTCGTGCGTATCTCGAACCCGTCTACCCACCTCATGTGCATGTCTTCTCCTGACGTTGTCGTTTGACACCATTCTACGCGGGGTCGCGGTGGTGAGGGCAGGGGAGTGACAGCCATAAGGTCATAGACTGACGCTACGACGCATGCAGTTGCCGCTTCACGGGCTTTGGCGCGTGAAGCCTGGGTGGCAACATGCTGGCCGATGTAGGCGTAGCGGCTGACGGCGAGGCGCTGCACGGGCACCTGGACCCCAAGGACGCCCTCGACGCCATGCGCCTGCTCTGCCGTGGAAAGTCCGAGCCCGACGCGGCGCTCTGCCGTGCGTTCAACCGCGAGACCAGGAACGGACGCGACATGCGCAGGCAGGCGCGCCTGCTCAAGGACGCCGTCGGCTCCATCATCGAGGCCAAGGCCGAGAGCGACATCGACAGCTTCTTCGGCGGCGGCACGACGAGCTTCCTCGAGAATGACGTGGAGGGGCTCGACGACTTCGAGCTCGTGTGCTTCCTGGCGGTGAGGCCAAGGCAAGACAGGTATTTTTTGTCCACACCTTCAGTTACCATGGTTAGAACACGATAAGAGACGGTTGGCAAATCTATGGGCATAAAAGCGTCCAATGGTCGAGGAGAACGGTTGAGCTTGAACAAGACCTGTGAAAACAGCGCGTGTTCGGGTACAATATGTAATGACAGTGCCGGGGACACCTCTCAACGATGTGACAAAGCCCCGGCCCATTTCGTATCTAGTACAGGAATCAAATCGCAGGAGCAATTGCTCTCGCGGCTTATCGACAAAGGGCTCGCAGCGAGCGATGTTGGCGTTGGGATGGCTCTACTCGGGACGTTGGGGTACACCCATGTTGTGCGATACGTCCCCGCCCACGTTGCCATTGTGGAGCAACCGTCCTTCTCAACGCTCTATCGGGATATAACCCTTGATCACGCGTTCCAGGGAGCATTGCTTACCTGCGTTATTCGGTTTGAGAGATCTTTCAAAAGCAAGCTCTCCAACGCTCTCGCCAACGAGGCTGGCGAGTTCGCTCATATGGAGCGAAGCCTCTTCGAGGACGAAGGTGGCTGGAAGCAGTTCGTTGACGGCAGTCGCTCCGAAATCGTTCAAAAGGCACGAAAAGGGTCGCGGTATGCCGCGCGCATTGCATCGCAAGGCAGGCAAGTTCCCATTTGGTCTGCGCTCGAGTTCTCGTCCCTCGGCGTAGTTTCGAAGCTCTTCGCAAATCTTACTGCTTGTGAGGCAAAAAGATCAATCGCGCTGCACTACGGGCTGGACACTTCGTTCGTCGAGAGCTGGCTGTTCTCCCTCAGCTTCGTGAGAAACGAATGCGCTCATGGCGGCGTGCTCTATGGGCGTGAACTCGAAATCCAACCTCGAGCGCACAGGCTCTTTCCACAGGTTTCCAACAGGCACGCATTCTATCAGGTGCTTGTTCTTTCGTGGCTGCTGGAGCACGACATCCCCGATTCGAGTCAGACGCTAATCGACGATGTTGCCATGCTCCTGTCCTGCGGTTCCTTGCGGCTTGGTCTTGCTGCGCCAAAAGACTGGATTGACGACGTAAGAAATGTTGCCACCATGGCAGGCTCGCACATTAGAGGTGAAGTAGCCCGGTCCAGCGTTGAGTGAATGGAGCCATTCTGTGAAGAGAGAAATAACGCGAAGAACGATAAGGCCATGCTACGACTACCGAGCACAACAGAGGTCGGACGCCGCCTGCCGAAGGAGGCGTTCTATCGCAATCTCAAGCTCTCGCCCAAGCAGAAGGATGCCTTCGTGCATGGCGTCGAGCGCATAGAGATCCTAAACTCCCTCAAGGAGAGTACCATCCACATACCAGCCGGTACAGATGTCGAGGAAATCATGGTCATATGACGACAGGCTGGAGGTGAGTTCGCCTGGCGGACTCAAGCGCGGGCTGTTGCTGAGCGATGCGTTTGCCGGGCAGTCCGAGATTCGCAACAAAGCCATGCGCAAGCGTTTAAGTACATGAAGCTCATCGAGAACTGGGGGACCGGTCTTTTGCGGGTCCAACGGGAGGTTTTGGAGTTCGGGCTGCAACCACCCGAGTTTGTCGTAAGCGACAATATGTTTCGCGTGAACATCTACCGCATGAGCCTTGAGGAATTTGGCGCGAAACTGCATCCAGCTGGGTTCGCGGCGCCTACAAATGAACCTGAACCTGAACCTGCAAATGGACCTGAACCTGCAAACGTATCGGCAAAAGACAGGCTTTTGTCGTTGTTGCGCATGGACCCACGCATAAGCTACGAAAGGGCAGCGAAACGGCTTGGTGTGTCTCGAAGCAGCATTCGAAGATACTTGCGTGCCTTAAAGGCGGATGGATTAATTCAGCGCGTGGGCGCGGATAAGAACGGCCACTGGAAAGTGCTGAGGGGATGACTATGCAGCTAAAGTTCAAGAACCAGCGCTATCAGGAGGACGCGGCACTTGCCGTCGTCTCCGTCTTCCAGGGCCAGCCCAAGGACGATGCCTACACCTACCTGTGCGACAAGGGGCAGAAGGTGCTGAGGAAGGGCATGGCGTCGCTCTTTGCGGACCAGGGTTCCATCGACGAGGGCTATGCCAACGCGCCGCTGCGTCTCAACGCGACCCAGCTCCTGGATAACGTGCGGCGCGTGCAGCGGGCGAACAACATAGTCGAATCCGACAAGCTGTTTGCGGAGGTCGGTGACGTCGAGCTCGATGCGGAGACGTAAACTGGCACGGGCAAAACCTACATGTACACCAAGACGATGTTCGAGCTCAACCGCGCGTACGGCTGGACGAAGTTCATCATCGTGGTGCCCGGCGTCGCCATCCGCGAGGGCGTCTTCAAGTCGCTGCAGACGACCGAGCAGCACTTCTTCGAGCAGTACGGCAAGCGCATCAATTTCTTCGTGTACGACTCGAACAACCTCACCGAGCTCGACCGCTACTCGGAGAGCTCCGACATCTGCGCGATGATCATCAACATGCAGGCGTTCAACACCTCCATGAAGGAGGGAGGCCGCTCGAAGCAGGCGCGCATCATATTCGATGAGCGCGACGAGTTTGGCAGCCGCAGGCCCATTGACGTGATAGCGGCCAACCGGCCCATTATCATCCAGGACGAGCCGCAGAAGATGGGCGGCAAGGCCACCCAGAACGGCATCAGGCGGTTCAACCCGCTCTTCTGCCTCAACTACTCGGCCACGCACCGCGTTCGCCACAATATGGTGTACGTGCTTGATGCGCTCGACGCCTACAACCAACGCCTGGTAAAGCGCATCGAGGTGAAGGGCTTCGAGCTCAAGAACCTCCCCGAGGAGCTCAGGCCCTACGCCGACCACATCGAGAAGGTCGCGCGGAGCGTGTACGACCCGCACGCGCTCGACGGCATGGCGTCGAACGGCCACGAGACCAAGGTGGACAACCTGCTCAACGACAACTTCCGCAAGAGGGAGTTCCAGGAGCTCTGGCACCGCATCAACAGCAAGCACGCCTACACCGTGAGCTTCGACGACGGGGAGCTGCGGCGCAAGGCCATCGACCACATCAACCGCAACCTCACCGTGAGCACCCTCAGCTACACGCTCACCACGGGCAGCCAGACGGAGCGCGCCACGCGCGAGTCGCTCGACGCGCGGGACCAGTTCGGCAACGTGCGGAGGGAGACGAAGGAGCTCGACGTGGCTGCGAGCGCGACGGTGACCTACGACCTCGTGGGCGAGATCGCCCAGGGGGCACACATCACGCGCAGGAGCGCCGTCGCGATCCTCAAGGGGCTCGACCCGCTCGTCTTCTCGTACTTCAAGCGGAACCCCGAGGAATTCATCGCAAAGGTCGCGCGCTACATCGTCGAGCAGAAGGCGACGATGATCGTGGAACACATCGAGTACCACACGCTCGAGGACCGCTATGACCAGGACATCTTTGCCGCACGCATGCCCGAGAACCGCTCCCGGGTGTTCGAGGCCACAAAGAACGTGCAGGACTACGTCGTGTGCGACTCCGACACGGAGGTCAGCTTCGGACACGAGCTGGAGGAGCAGAAGGAGGTGTGCGTCTATGCGCGGCTGCCGCGCGGGTTTACGATCCCGACGCCCGTGGGCAACTACGCCCCCGACTGGGCGGTCGCCTTCCACGAGGGCACGGTGAGGCACATCTTCTTCGTCGCCGAGACCAAGGGTTCCATGGACACGCTGCACCTCGACGCCGTGGAGAACGCAAAGATCGCGTGCGCGGAGAAGCTCTTCAACGAGATGAGCGCGGAGGGCGTGAAGTACCACCAGGTCGCCACGTACGACGACATGACGAAATGGATCGAACGGCTGTAGCGGGGGAGTGGTGGCGAAGTTGCGGGGCTGCTCGGTTACTGTTGCGCTCGGAGGAGCGCCTAACAGGAAACTGAAGAAGCTGTTCGCCTGGGCCTTGGTGATGGGCTGGCGAGCGTTCCCGTGGTAGAGCGCAGCTCGTCGCGGGCAGTGTCCTGTCCAATCACGGTATCGACGAGCTGTCAGACGGGGTTGACACGCCCTCGCTGGAACCCGATGCGGCGAGGAGCGCGATTTCCTCGAGTGTGCCGGCGATGCTCGCGAAGTCCTGGCCGAGGTCGAGGGTCCAGAGACGGAAGTCGTGCCCGAGGTCGGTCCAAGCCTCGGTCATGGGCGAGTCTTGCTCGGCGAGCGCGTACAGCAGCATCCCAGAGACCGGCCTGTCGGCCAGGTGTGCCTCGTGCATGACGTAGGAGAAGATCTGGTTGACGTGCTTCGGGGAGGCTATCCGCTTGCCGTGGTGGGTGTTGAGTATCTTGCCATAGCACTTGCAGTCGATGATGAGCGTCGACGAAGGGCCGCGCAGGGTGACGTCAGTCACGAGGCGTGGCAGGAAGTCCGGCAGTCCGTCCTCTTCCTCCCGGCGCACGACACTCGCGCTCGCGTGGAGCTCCGGGTGGTGCGCCCTGAACCACTCGAGCACGAAGTGCTCGTAGAGCGCGTGCAGCCGCTGGGAGTCGGAGAAGCGGGCGAGGCGGGTCTTGCCGCCATGCTCGGTGAGCAGCATCGAGTCCACCACCATGCGGCACACGTTCATGAGCATTCGATACGATGCGTTGTTGCGGTGGAAGCGCAGCCTCTCCCATTCGACGCGCCTTGGGTCGAGCGTGCCGACGTCCCACAGGGCGACGAGGGATGCCCTCAGTGCCTTCCTCCTGGCGACGTCGACGTGCCTGCACGAAGCGAGGAGCCCGCCAACGGTCTTGAGCACGCGGTTCTTGTAGGTGTCCTCGTCCAGCTCGCCCCACTCGCAGGTGGCGCGACATGCGCCCGAGGCCCGAAGGCGCGCGGTCGAGCGCATGTCGATGCGTCCCCGCACGCCGGCGACGTCCTCGCGCGCGGTCACGTAGCCGCGTTCGAGGCCACGCTTGCGCTGCAGGTCGATCCCGATGGTGAGGATGGCCGCCATCAAGTCCTCGACGCCGTCGAAGGACTCGGTGGCGAGCCCCTGGTACCCCTCCAGGTCGAGCGCCCGGAAGGCGTAGGCCATCATGTGGTAGACGTTGCGGACGACGACGCCGCCGCTCACGAAAGTGCCGCCTCGAGCCTCGCCCTTTCCTTCGCTGCCTTCTTGCGGTCGTCGAACCAGTACTCGTCGACGAGCGGTGCGAGCTCGTAGCGGTACACGAGCCTCGGGTCGCCCCCGCCGCAGAAGTAGCTGTGCCCTATGCGGAAGCCCTCGCCCAGCGACGGGTCAGAGGCGATGTCCTTGTTGACCCTCCGCGCCGCTTCGACGAGCCTCAGCATGGGTTCGCCGTTGTTCCTGGCGACGTCGGCGAGGAATCGCGGGTGCTTGAGCGCGGGCTCCATCTCGAAGAAGGCAAACCGGCGTCGAAGGGCGTAGTCGATAAGCGCGAGGCCGCGGTCGGCGGTGTTCATCATGCCGATGATGTAGAGGTTCCTTGGCACGGTGAGCTCCTCGCCCGAGACGGTGAGCAGGACGGTGTCGACGCCCCTGTGGTCCGCCTCGATGAGCATGAGCAGCTCGCCGAGCACCTTGGACACGTCCGCGCGGTTTATCTCGTCGATGATGAAGAAGTGCGGCCTTCCCGCGTCCCTCTCCGCGGCGCGGCATGCCTTCACGAAAGGTCCGTTGCGCACGACGAAGCCGCCTGCGCCGTCCGGGCGGTACCCGCAGACGAGGTCGTCGTAGGTGGTCGACTGGTGGAACTGTACGAAGGTGATGCGCGACTCGTCCCTTTCGCCCATCATCGCCCAGGCGAGCCTCCTTGCGCAGAACGTCTTCCCCGTTCCGGGACTTCCCTGCAGGATGAGGTTGCGCTTGCGGTCGAGCAGGCCGAGCATGTCGTTCAGGTCTCCCTCGTTGATGTACACCTCGGCGAGCAGGTCCTCCCGGCCGTACGGCTCCCGCTGGTCTTCCTCCACGATCGCGATGGGGCTGTCCGGATCGTCCTCCTGCCCCTCGAGCCCAAGTAGCTCGACGAAGCGCGACCACTCCTCGTCGTTGAGGGCGAAGAAGCTTCCGTTCGGGTTCTTGCAGAACTCGCAGCCTGAGAGCACGGGGTCGGACTTGATCTGCGCGTAGTCCGCGCCCGCCTCTATGTCACGCACCTTGTGGAAGTACAGCTTCTCCTCGTCGTGCTCCCTGCTCACTTCGCAGAGCGCGACGATCCTCCTCGTGGGCGATGACTCGTATCCGATGATGGGGTCCCCGGGCATAGCGGCGAGGTAGTTCTTGTGGATGCGCCTCGGGTTGCCCTTCTCGTTGTAGATGGTGTAGCTCGTCTCCTGGCCCACCTGGAGCTCGTCGAAGCCCCAGATGTTCGCGTTCGCGACGAGCAGCCAGTGGGCGTGGTCATCGCTTGCGCCTTTTGTCCCCTCCGTGGGGCTGTCGGCGGTTGCGGTTCCAGATTCCTCGGCGTCGGCCCTCCTCAAGGCGTCGGCGAGCTCGTCGCGGAGCCTCCAGACGTACACGCCCGCATCGTCCCTTCCGGCGCGCCTTCCGACGCACGGGATGGCGTACCAGCTCGTCTTGCCCTGCCCGTCGGTCATGGTCGGGCACCCGGTGGCCCGCGCGGCGCGCCTGCCGACCTCGCGCATCGCCGCGTTGTAGGACTCCTTGGTGCCGCCGTACTCCTCCGCGAGCTGCGTGCACGTCGCCTCCCCGCCGTAGTCGAGCAGGGCGCGCACCGCCTGCCTGGCCTGCTCGGTGAACACCGACGGGTCGCGCAGCAGGCCGTACCACCCGTCGGCGCTGATGCCCGGGTCGTACTCGTCCCGGGCGGGGAGCCACAGCCCGTCCGCCGGGTTGGCGTCCCCCGGCTCCTTGTCGTAGTTTGTGATGAAGTAGACGACGTCCTGCGTGAGCATCCGGTGCTTCGGGTCGTACTGGGCGAGCTCGCCGAGCAGGGCGTCGCTCTCGTCGATGAGCTCCCGGTGCGACCGCTCGATGCGCTCGTAGATGTCGGCGCACATCTGCCGGTATGCGATCACCTTGTCGAACTTGTTGCCAGGGTAGCCGACGCCGAGGTACGTGGCGGCCTCGCGGTACATGTTCGTCTTGTATATGTAGTGCGACTCCGGGTGCATGAACGCGAGGTAGACGCTCATGGAGCGCGTGTCCTGGAAGTGGTTCTTCGCGGGGCCCTCGCCGGCCTTCTCCTGTATCTCGTGGACCCTGTCGAGCATGCCTGCTGCCCACGCCTCGAACGAGACCATGCGCTCCCTGAGGTCGGCGGACTCGTCCCACAGGGCGTTGAGCGCCGAGAGCGTGCCGGCGCCGTCTATCTCTGCGAACCAGGTCAGCATTCCGATGGGGAAGTAGCTCCAGTTGTAGACGAGGTTGAGCTTCTTGTCGTGCTGGAAGGCGTCCACGATCATGGCGCCGAGGTCCTCGGCGTTGGGGTTCCACGTGCGCTGGAAGTGCCTCACGGCTTCCCACTTGTAGACCTCCTGGGCGCGCACCTCCTTCAGGCGGGTGCGGTACCTCTCGATCGCTCCGTCCAGCTTCGCAAGGTTCATCTCTCCCATAGCACCCTCCGTTTTCCGTTCTTTGTATTGACGATTGTAAGTCAGCGGGAGGTGTTCTAGCTTATGTCTGTGGCGGACGGGCACAGAAAGCATGTGCGTGATGCCGCCCAACTGGTATGCGCGCTTGGAGGTTTTATCCTTACGATTTACACGATGCGAATTGATGCATTGGGATATTTGGTCTGCGAAGTTGTAGCCCAGCCACGAGTACGGCATGTGGAGCTCGCCGAGCGGTCTCGCGAGCAGCTCGTCCACCTCGGAGTCAAGGATTGCTGGCTCAGGCCTGGCCCTCGCTGAGCCTCTCGATCCACATTGCGCCGTCTATCTTCTGCACCTTCCTCGTGCCCGTGGCATGCATCTATGCCACGGCGACCACGATCGATTTTGCAAGTTCGGGTATGCTTTTGGTGGATTGAACACCCAGTGTTAGTTACAAGCCAAAGTCGAACGATAGCTGATTACCAGAAACTTGGGCAGAGCGAGAAGAGGCTGCTTCAACTAGGTGCTCGATTTTTTTACGATAGATACGCGAGACCTCCTTTGCCGCATGGCCACCAGATATTCGGAAAACTGGGTCATGGGTAAGACGGGTCCCGTTGTAGTCTTTTAGCCAGCTACACGGTAAACCATTCCAAAGAATCTCGTCGTCAACTATCGACATGGCCGTGTTGGGTAATGCTCCAACATCTCGCAGGTGCCTCCACGAAAACGGAGGGAGGTCACGTGAAGCTCTGCCATACACTTCAACCAATGCGCCTTTCCGCGCGGCATTCTCGAGCGCTATGCAAAGCCTGTTTATTTGCTCAGGGGTTCCCGTAAGCGTCCTCGACATCAATATTATTACACTTTTTTGGGCAGCATCGACATCATGAGTGAACGTATCCCATGCAGACGGATCTAAGCCGCTCTCAAAGAATTGGTATTCCTTATGCTGGGAGCCGGATGGCATCAGTCCGATTACATCCCTGCCATAGATACGTCTACCCGTGTCGAGCATCAGATCGAGGAAATCTCTAATCAACAAGCCTGTCTGAGGGTAGATGCTGCGCATCCCCAACACATTAGCGACCATTATAAATTTGAACTTAGCTCGTGTAATGGCGACATTCATCAGTCTATCGGATGCCCTCTCGTTCATGTCTCGCAGGAGGAGTCCGAGGGAATCCCGCGGTGCACAATCCACTACGTCGAATATGACAGCTTCCGATTCGGAACCCTGGAAGCTGTGTACGGTGGCACTCCTCACTCGCTTGGTTTTACCAAAGACGTCCCTTATCATTCCGCGCGTAATCTGCGCTTGGCTCTTGTAAGGTGTGATAATTGCTATGCCCCAATCTTTTGGCATTCCCTTTGCCAAGGCTACACAAATTGACGCACTCAGCAGATTGAAATGCGAAGAAGAGTCCTTCAACCCAAGGGCCGGCATTCCACTAATGTCAACAAGGCACATCGCACCACGATCACTCAAACACTCCTTACACCTGCAGGATGTTTCCTCCGCTGTTGCGACATTAGTCGTAAGCAGCCCTCCATACAGTTGAGTGCTCACGAACGATGCGATATCAGGATGGCAGCGCCACTGCTCGCTGAGCATGACCAAGAGATCGTGGCTCCCATTTTCGTCAATCGACTCTGTAATTCCCAATCTGCCAAAAATGTCTTGTTTGAGCTCGGGGACACCATCGTCAACGATTGGCGGGAGCTGGCGAAAGTCTCCAAAGCAGCACATGCTCCTTTTGGCCAACATTCCCGCAAACACTACTTGGGGTACGAGGGCCATCCCCACCTCATCGTAGAAAACCACGTCAAAGTGTTGGCTAAATATCACTGGGTCAACCGAAGCGCGCGCAAGTGTCGTCGCAAGGAACCTCGAGTTGCGTACAAGCTCTATCTCTGCGTCCCTAAGCTTCCGCCTGACACTCTTCAGCTCTGATTCATATTCAAGCTGCTTCTGTAAGATTGCCGTATTTCTCGCCTTTAGGAGAGCCTGCTCCCTTTCGAAGAGGTCCCGCTTGTTTGCCCTAGCCAGTGCTCTCGACGCAATCATGCGGTCATCAAGTTCCATAGCCCTTGGGTTTCCATATCTTAGGACGGTACCCAGCTCATGTCCGTGGAGCCTATCACATACCCGCATCGCTGCCTCATCGACTGCGACGTTTGCCCCGGATACCATCAGTATTCTTAATCCTCGGTTTACTAATTCTTCCGCAAGTCTTGAGAGCTGATATGTCTTCCCTGTGCCCGGGGGTCCCCACACAAACGTGAGGTCTTGGGTTAAGGCAACGTCAATAACGTCTCTTTCGTTTGGTGGGATACCGAGGTTCTGGAAGTCTTCCTTTTTTCCTAATGCGAGCTTCAGCGCTATTGGTCCAGGGTCCCCGGACTCGCTCAAGCGGTCCGATAGCTTGTAAAGCAAATTCCGAGCGTCCGCGTTGACCTCTATGCGCAGTACTGACTCGCCAAGATCATCAGGCAGCTCAATCTCTATCTGCGTCTCGCTTGCAAAGACAATGACGGCATCCTTCGGCTTTGTTCTTCTGTTCGGCCTGTATTTGATGGCGATATCAACAGGAAGGTATTCATCACCCGGTTTATCAAAGGCATACCTGTACGTGCCAGGCATTGAAGACTTGGGTGCTCTTATTCCGTTCTCAAGTTGGACCCACTTGCTCTTCTGCCGCTCGGCAAGACGTTCAAGCGCAACCTTTGACCACTCTACAAAGTCCATGAAGTTAGAATTTTCCACGGGCTGGTAAAGACTTGCCACTTGTGGTCGAGCTTTCTTAACGCCGTCGTTGTCCAACTAGGCCACCCCCTGCTATAGTCCTTTTTTCCGTGCCATGGTATTGGTTTTTTTTCTAACAACTAGGGCCCGTGCCAAAGGTTCGCCAACCGTGCCGATGGGCAATTGAATACTCATCTCTACATTCTAGAACGACGCGTGCATCATATTCATTACGGGCCGCCCATCATCAAGGGAAGCAGCGCAACTTGAGTGTAGTACAGCCGCCAGCGCAAAGGCTTTTGCCTCGGAAGGAAAGTGTTTTGTGTCCCGTCACTCATTTACAATGCATTCATGTGTTGTCGACCGAACGGAATCAATATGGGCGTCCCATCAAAGAAGAATATACAGGCCTTTGTAGAAACCTGGGCCGGTCGCGGCGACGAGAAGCAGGACAGCACGCCCTTCTGGACCGACTTCCTCATCCGATGCCTCGGGATAATACCGGAGACGTTGCCCTCGTTCGCACGTTTTGAGAAGCCTGTGAAGGGCAAGACGCCCACAGGCAAGACCAACACGCGATACATCGACGCCATCATTCCCGACCACCGTGTCCTCATCGAACAGAAGTCTATTGGTAAAGACTTGGACAAAGCGCGTGACAACGGCGTATGGGGATGGGAGACACCCTTCCAGCAGGCTCGTTGGTACGCCAACAACCTGCCCTACTCGCTTCGTCCGCGTTGGATCATCACATGCAACTTCCAGACGTTCAGACTGTACGACCTCGACAACGACATTCCAGAGGACAGCTATATCGAAGTGCAGCTGGACGAGTTGCCCGATAGAATTCATCTGTTCCAGTTTATTCAGAGTAGACAGACCAGCCGTATACACGAAGAGCAGGAGCTCTCCTTCGAGGCAGGCAAGCGCGTGACCAGGCTCTACGATGTGCTGGCCAAGTGCTACAAGCGCCTAGACACAAGTACCGAGGAGCAGCGATCGCTCAACGTGGTTATCACGCGTTTGGTGTTCCTGCTCTATGCGGAGGATGCGGGACTGCTACAGTCACACGATGCCTTTGGCGACTACTGCCAAGGCAATCCCGCGAGTCTGCGAGACCGTGTGATTCGCCTGTTCGAGGCGCTGGATACGCCCGAGACCAAGCGCGACTTCTACCTGGACGAGCGTGCGGCCGCTTTTCCCTACGTCAACGGGGGGCTCTTCCACGACCGCACAGTCATCGTGCCGCAACTTAACGCCGAGGTTGCGACAGCCATCGCCGAGGTTTCCAAAGGCTTCGACTGGAAGGACATATCTCCGGTCATCTTCGGCGGCGTTTTTGAGGGAACACTGAACCCCGAAACGAGACGCGCGGGAGGCATGCACTACACATCAATAGAGAACATCGACCGCTGTCTGCGCCCGCTCTTCTTGGACGACTTCTGGGACGAGCTGCACGAGGCGGAGAGCATCAAGAGCGAGAGTGCTAGGCTGAATCGCCTGAATGTACTGCACGACAAGATTGCCGGCTTCACGTTGGGTGATCCGGCCTGCGGCTCCGGCAACTTTCTCTCCCGCGCGTACACGCAGTTGCGCGAGATCGAGAATCAGATTCTGGCGGACAAGGCGGCAGCAGAGAGTGGCAGCAAGGGGCAAACGGAACTCAGCCTAGAAGGCGAGGTCAGCCCCATCCGGGTACGCCTATCACATTTTTACGGCATAGAGATTAATGACTTTGCCGTGAGCGTGGCCAAGACATCGCTCTGGATTGCCGAGGAGCAGATGCTCGCCAAGACACAGGAGATCATGCCGGGCTACCACTTCGACTTCCTGCCGCTGCGTAGCAACGAGAGCATCGTGGAGGGCGACGCACTTGACGCTGACTGGCATGACGTGTTCCCCAAAGACCTATCGGCACTTGCAGGAAACCCACCATTCCGGGGCGCTCGCTGGCAGAGTCCAAAGCAGAAGAGCCAGATACTCGAGGTTTTCGATGGAAAGAAGAACGCGGGCAACATCGACTATTGCGCGGCTTGGTACATGAAGGCTGCCAAGTTCATGGAGGACGTGCCATGCAGAGCGGCCCTCGTCTCCACCAACTCGATTTGTCAAGGCGAGCAGGTTGCTAACATCTGGAAGCCGTTGCATGACATGGGCGTGAAGATTGACTTCGCGCACACGACCTTCCGTTGGGACAACGAAGCCGCCGACAAGGCGCACGTGTTTTGTATCATCGTGGGCTTCTCACGTGATGCCATATACCGCACCAAAACCCTATACCTTCACGAGTCGCCGGACAGCGAGGCGGCAATCACGCACCCACGATGTATAAACGCATACCTCAAGGACGCGCCCGACGTGTTCGTGTACAGTAGGAGAACGCCCATTTGCGATGTGCCAGGGATGGCAATCGGAAATAAGCCCATCGACGGCGGTAACTACCTCTTCACGGATACCGAGAAGGACGAGTTCCTGAGTAAAGAACCTGATGCCGCGCCATATTTCCACCCGTGGATCGGCTCGAAGGAGTTCCTGCACGGGTATACACGCTGGTGTCTATGGCTTGGTGACTTAGGTTGGAAGGAGCTTAAGGATCTTCCGATGTGTCGCGCTCGCATTGAGGCTGTAAGGGAGTACCGACTCACGAGCAAAAGCGCACCGACGCGCAAGATTGCAGACAAGCCAGCGCGTTTCCACGTTGAGAACATGCCAAAGGGCCATTCCATTATTATTCCTGAGGTATCCTCGCAGCGACGCAGATACGTGCCTATCGGATTTATAGGACCATACACCCTCTGCAGCAACAAGGTACGACTCATTCCAAACGTATCTCTATACCTGTTCGGTGTACTGCATTCCCAGTTCCATAACGCATGGATGCGTACTGTAGCTGGACGCCTCAAGAGCGACTACAACTACTCGGCTGGCATCGTATATAACAACTTCGTGTGGCCTAAGGCGGGCGAAGCAATAAAGGACCAGATCGCCGAGCGTGCCCAGGCTGTGCTGGATGCGCGAAAGCTCTATGACGGAGCCACGCTCGCCGACCTCTACGATCCCAACAACGAGACCTTCTTCCCTGAACTCATGGCTGCGCACCATGCGCTCGACATTGTCGTAGAAGAAGCATATGGCGTCGACTTCCAAGGCAACGAGGAGAAGATCGTCGCCCACCTGTTCAACTTGTATGCGGAAAAGACCAAGGAGTAGGACATGAAAGGCAACTCGAAACCCCTGCTCAAGTACATGGAGGGCTCGGACACGCGGTTTATCATCCCCGTGTACCAGCGCAACTACGACTGGAAGAAGGAGAACTGCAAACAGCTCCTGGACGACCTCGTGAAGGTCGTCATCGAGGGGCGTCCATCACACTTCTTCGGCAGCATCGTTTCCTCCACCGAGGGCTCGGACAACATCATCATCGATGGCCAGCAGCGCCTGACGACCGTATCGATTCTGCTGCTCGCGCTCACTAACCTAGTGCGCGAGGGCAAAGTGGCCTGCGACGCACCCTACCTCGCCGACAAAATCACCAACGACTATCTCGTGGACCAGTGGCAGCCCGAAGAGAAGAAGATCAAGCTCAAACCTGTGAAGAACGACCAGAAGGCGTTCAACCGACTCTTCGGCGACGAGGAGGACTTCGTCCTCGACTCCAAGGTAACCCAGAACTACCTCTTCTTCCGTGATCAGATTGCGGCGTCGGGCATCAAGGCCGACGAGCTGTTCCAGGCGATACGCAAGCTCGTGGTCATCGACATCGCGCTGGAGGACGGCGACAACGCGCAGCTCATCTTCGAGTCGCTGAACTCGACTGGCCTCGACCTGAGCGAGGCCGACAAAGTGCGCAACTACGTACTCATGGGACTACCACGCAAGACCCAGGAGAGTTATTACGAGAAGTACTGGAACCCCATCGAGGAGTACACCGACTACGAGGTGAGCGAGTTCATCCGCCAGTACCTGACGTTCCGCACCGCGAAGTGGCCCAACATCGGCAAGGTCTACCCTGCCTTCAAGGACTACGCAGAGAAGCAGGAGTCCATGGAGGGTCTGCTCGTGGACATGCTCAAGTACGCCCGCGTCTACCACGCCCTCGCGACCGCCGGCACGCCCGACGCTGAGACGAATCGTATCTTGCGGCGCATGGTGCAGCTCGAGACGAACGTCGTCAACCCGCTCCTGTTTTCATTGCTGGGCAGGGCGCAAGATGGCTTCATCACCTACGACGGTCTGCGCGTGGCGCTACGGGCTCTCGAATCCTATATTTACCGCAGGCTTGTGTGCGAGGTGCCCACCAACTCGATGAATAAGACGTTCGCCAACCTAGGCAACGAGGCTGACAGGCTATGCGGCTCCGGCGGCGACTTTGTCAGTGCCATGGTTTACGCCCTGTGTAACAAATCAGGAACCACGCGCTTTCCCGACGACGCTGAGTTTGAGGAGCGCACGCGCCTGCGCGACTTCTACAATATGCGACAGAAGAACCGCATCTACACCTTCGACCGCCTGGAGAACGGCGACTCCTACGAGAAGGTGGACGTTCGCTCGCTGATGCTGGAGCGCGACCACGGCCTGTCCATCGAGCACGTGATGCCCCAGACCATGACCGAGACGTGGAAGCGTGAGCTCGGCCCCGACTGGGAACGCGTGCATACCGAGTGGCGCGACCGTATAGCCAATCTCACGCTCACCGCCTACAACAGCAAGTACAGCAACCGCCCCTTCTCGGAGAAGCTGGCCATTAAGGACGGCTTCAAGGACTCACCGCTTTTTCTCAATAAGTGGATAAGCCAGCAGGATGCGTGGACCGAGGAACAGTTGAGGGCTCGCGAGGACCTACTCGTGGCAAGGTTCCTCGAACTCTGGCCACTACCGGAAGTCGACTTCGTCCCCAAGAAGAACGACGAAGCGATTCACACGCTGGATGATGACTTCAACTTCACAGGGACCAAGGTTGCCGCATATACGTTTGCCGGGGTGCGCAAGACAGTGAAGACCTGGAAGGACGCTGTTGCCGAAGTACTCTCGCAGGTCTACGAGATTGATCCCGCAACGGTACGACTGATAGCGGCCTCGAGCGAGTACCCCGGCAACTATCTACGCCTTGGTGGCAAAGAGGGAAATGGCTGGTACGAGATTGGTAATGGGTGCTTTACCTATCTTGCTACGTCAACATCCGCAAAGATGGGACTTCTTGATGCTGTTTTCGAACGGACGGGTATCTCAGGAGGCGATTTGGCCTTCGAGATAAGACTGGAGGAAGAGGATACTGACAATGACGAGTAGGTCGGCATAATGTTTCTGTTGGTTTGACCTAAAGGGAGGGTCTCCCTAACCTTCGGATTGTCTAGGTTCGAAGCGAAAGGAAGACCCATGGAGAATCTTACCGTACCGGGTGCCGTGTCGGCGCTGTCGAAGGCCTTTTCGGACATCGGAGTTTGAGCCGAGGGCCTGGAGCTCGCGCGCAGAAGCGCCGCGGAGGCCATGTCGCTGGCGGGCGCCGACGCCATGGCAAGGTGCCGCAGCTGGATCGCGTCAGGCCGCGATGTGCTCCGCAGGACGCGCGAGCAGTCCCTCACGTCGAAGCGTCGCAGGACGCGCGACGAGAGGCTGGCGCACATGGTTGACCCGACGCCCGGAAGAAGGCTACAGTCGGAGGGGATGGGTTGTAATACCCCTCGCCGCCTCCGTCGAGGGTATGCGCGCCGACATACGATTCGAGGCAGTCTTGGACCTCATTTAGGAGGGGTCACCAACATCAACGCAATGCCGACCGGAAGCATGCATTGCCACCAGTCCGATGAGAATGTGGTATAGAGTAACTAGCGGCTGACGCAACTTTCGAGAGCCGGGGGCTTTCCCCCGGCATTCTTTTTCTTGCTGCGCATGAAGCGAGATCTTACCGTGTACCTGCTCGACCACCTTGATTGTCTCCAGCAATTCGATCGCGTGAAGGTCTATTACGATGGTGGCCAGCATGATGTCAGTGGGATGTTGCATGCTGCGATTGAATACTCATTAGCACGCGAAGCGATTCTGCTTCGCGACGCTGCTCCTTCGGACTATCGTCTTGCGCAGGCTGCCGATTTCGTTTGTGGCATAGAGCTGGCTGCTCTCCGATACTCGTCTCACGAGAGCACGCAAACGGATGCGATATTCTTTGGCGGTTCATCAGCGTTCAAAAAGAACTGGCTGATGCATGTTCGGAAAAAAAGGCAGCAAAGTACCGTCAGAGCGACCTCTAACAAAGGCTTCCTCGGCCAACAATGCCTAAGAGGCAGTAGTGCATTGGGGCATCCTGTTAGATGAAGGAATAACAATATGAAAGGGCGCCGTGAACAAGGATAGGAGAATTCTCTTTCATCTGGAAAAGGACATTTTGCCCGTCGAGGAACTGCAGACATGCATTTCAGAGTTCTTCGCAATGGTCCAGTCCGCCTCCGAAGACTGCCTTAGCGACGTTAAGTGGTTTGCAGAGATCCAACAGGGCTCTGTGGCGCTCGCGACCTATCCCTCCTCCGACACCGAAACGGACGAGGAGATTGACCAGTGCCTCGGAACGATTCGCAGGGACTTCAAGCTGATTCAGGGCGGAAAGAACCCCGCTACGTTCACGAAGAAGACCATGAGGCATTGTGATATCGTAGCTAAGGACATAGAGGTCGTCGAGCGTTCAGAGACGGTTTCTTTGGCAGACCTATTTGGGATTTGGACGACTAGAAATACCGATACCCATCATCGAGCCGACCTTTGAGCTATATCCAGCAAAGCCAGCCTCCCTCTTCGATGCTCTAGATGAACCTGTGGAGTAGCAACTCTTAGCGGAAGAGAAAATCGAGCTCGAGAACGCTGACCCGTGCGGGTCACGCACGCGTGGAAGGGATCGAGAGAACGTATGGTTATTTACTTTAGCGCGACGGGCAACACGAAGTTTGTGGCGGAAAGGCTGGCCGAGCTTCTGGAAGACGAGGCTTGCGACCTTTGCCCGAGGATTCGCGGCAACGACTTTTCTCAGATCGACTGTGGCAAGACGCTGGTGGTGTGCTCGCCTGTGCACATAAGCGGTCTGCCGAAGTTCTTGTCCGACTATCTGAAGAGAGTCTCGTTCTCGGGGCCAACGGTGGCCTACGGGGTCCTTACCGATGGTGGGTATGCGGGCATCGCGGGCCACCAACTCAAGAAGATCCTCGAGAAAAAGGGGATGCGCTTTGGGGGCTTCGCCGAATTCGTGCTCCCCGGCATCCATATCACGAGCATCACGAGCCGGAAGATCGGGGTCGAGGAGATTGAGCGTCGCATACGGGCCACCTCCGAGCGGCTGCCCGAGGTTGCCCGCGCCATGCGCGCTGGGGAGACTCTTGCTGGCAAGCGCACGTTGCTCCCAGAGGTCGCGCTTACCGAGGCGCTCATGCCCGGGCTTCGCTTTGTCGGACTTCGAACGCGCAAGTTCTGGGCAAGCGACCAATGCGTGTCGTGCGGGCTTTGCGAGCGGGTCTGCCCGGTTGTGGCCATAACGATGCGCGACGGCAGGCCGACATGGAACATGTCGCATTGCGCGCACTGCATGGCGTGCATCCACAACTGTCCGAAGGAGGCCATAGAGTACGGGGACGTCACGAAGGGCAAGCGCCGCTATACGTTCGCCAGGTACCGGTATGCGGCACAAAGTGGTGGCAACTAAGCAGGCGACCCCGTTTCTAAGTGACGGTCACCTACCGATGTTGATGCAATACTGTCCAGCATTACTTGTATAATCGCATTCTATAAGGTTGCTTGAGTTTCGGCCGATTTGCATGGTCAGGAGGATGGCATGGCATTCATCGATGTGGTCGAATGGTCGCCGCGCGGAAACGACATATATTGTTGGCGTTTTCCACACTCGAACCTCAGTACAAAGACCCAGCTCATAGTGCGCGAGTCGCAGGAGGCGGTGTTCTTCTCGAAGGGTCAGCTGCTGGGTAAGTTCGGACCTGGCAAGCATACGCTTACCACGGAAAACCTACCGCTGTTGCGCAACCTGTATGGTATCCCATTTGGTGGCAGGAACCCGTTTGTCGCGGAGGTGTGGTTCGTAAACAAGACCACGCCGCTCACCATCGACTGGCGGACAACCTCCATGCGGTACATGGATCCCGACTATGGCGCCATGGTCCCCCTCGTCGCCCAGGGACGTTATGGCGTGCAGGTGGAGGATGCCGAGAAGTTCCTCATCAAGCTCATAGGCACAATGGAGGAGTTCAACGCGCGCAACCTCACGGACCACTTTATGGGTCCGCTCGTGGCAAAGACCAACAGCGCGATCATTTCGTACATGACGGCAAATTCCGTGGGCATCACCCAGATCGCCGCCCACCTCGATCAGTTGAGCACGTTCGTTGGCCATCCCATGGCTGCGTTCTGGGAGGAGTACGGGCTCAGGCTTGTGGGGTTCTTCATCACGTCGATCGACCTCGACACCGACTCGCCCGAGGGCCAAAAGATCTCCGAGGCGATCTCCGACCGCAGCGCGCAGAACATCGCGGGCTACACCTGGCAACAGCAACAGTCGTTCAACATGGCAAACAACGCGGTGCGCAACGGTGGCGGCATGGGCCTGTTTGGCGTGGCCATGATGACAGGCGGCTTTGGCGGCGGCGGCATGGGACAAGGCATGATGGAGCAGCCGGGCCAGAGCGGGTTCAATGTGGGGTTCGGTCAGCGACAGCAGCCGCAAGGCTCGCAGTTTGGCCAGCGGATGGATGGCGGGGCGGGTGCCCCGGCACGAGCCGTCAGCCAAGTGTTTTGCGCGAACTGTGGCAAGACGTACGCTTCGGATTCGCGGTTCTGTCCGCACTGCGGGCACGAGTACAACCCGTGCCCCCTGTGCGGCGCCGACAACCAGCGGGGCGCTCGGCGCTGCGTCACCTGTGGCGCGCAGCTTGCGGCATCCGCCGTGGACGACATGACCCAAAGTCTATGTCCCCGGTGCCACGAGAGCGTTGCGTTGGGCACGAGGTTCTGTCCGCGCTGCGGCGCTCACATAAGGTAGACGAGAGGGGAGCTCATCATGGCAAGGCAGAATCACGAAATGGCACTGAGGTGCCTGCTGTTTGCGGCCGGGCTCGCGGTGCTCCTTGTCGCCCTGGCCCTGCTGGCGCCCTATTCGTTGGGCGGAATCGAGGCACGGGTGTTCACTGTCGTTGTGTCGGTCTCGCTGTATGTCGTTCTGTTTGGGCCACTCGTTTTGGGCGGCACCTTGGAGGGCATGCGCGTCGGGGAGATTGTGGCCGGCGGGATGTACGCTAAGGCCGCCACCATCTATGCAGCATGCTCTGTGGGCACGATGACCTATGTCAACCTCACGCTACAGCCTCCCCTTGGGTTGCTCATCGTGGTTCAGCTGGTGGCTCTTTTGGCCATAGGAGCCTATATCGTGATGGGCGATGCAACGCAGACGCAGGTTTTTTCCGTCGAGGCGAACGAGCAGGCAAAGGTGGCACCCGTTAAGGCGATGCGAGCGAACGCGGCACGTCTTGAGGCGCTCGCCCTCGATCTTGATCCCACGACGAGCCCGGACTGCACCGACGTGCAGCGCCGCATGCGGAGAATTGCCGACGACGTCCGCTACCTCAGCCCCAGCGGCAATTCGCAGGCAACCCAGCTCGACGTCCGGATTGACACTAACCTCAGGGCGATGAATACGTTGCTGGACACCAGCGCGCAGGATGTGCGAATCGTTGAGGAGCTCGGCGGCATGACGCGCGAGACCCAACGGCTTATAGACCAGCGAAAGAAGCTTTGCGAATGATTGGCCCGACGAGCATTCGAGATGATGGGAAACGAAGATGACGGGTAAGGTGTTTTCTGAATCCGCAAACGTGGTTGAGGACGAGGCAAAGGTGCTGTTCGACTACTACCGGCAGGCGGCCGAGAAGATCGTGTCCGAGGAGCGCATGTACGAGCAGCAGATCGAGGCCATTACCGCCGATCGCCAGGAATGGGCGAGCAAGCTAGAGCGGTCGCAGAAGACGATGGTGGTCTGGGCTGTTGCTGCGGGGGTCTCGCTGGTGCTGATTGCGGTCATCATGTTTTTTGCACTGGTCGTTACGCTCGCGTGCGCTGCCATGGCGCTCAGGCAGTATTTGTCGCAGGGCGAGGCCAAGAGGGCGCTGGGGCAGTGCGAGAGCAGGATCGCGGAGCTCCAGTCGGCCATTTGGGGCATTCGCAGGAACTATCGTGTGTCAATGATCGGCGTAGCCTACGTGCCCGTTGCGAAACGTGTTGCCATGGGCGACAAGAGCATTGTGGTGGACTACACGGGCGAGCAGCCCGAGACCGAACTGTCGCTCACCTTGATCAATCATCCAGATGAATTGAGGGCGGCCATGGACGACTTGAGCCAGCACATGGCGCAGATGCCTGCGGTCGAGTCGAATCAGGACGTCGAGCCGGTGGACACGTCGGACTACTCTACCTCCATGCAGGATGTCACGCTGCATGACTACATGGGCACCATCGATCGGCAGGTACGCAACATTCGATATCTGGTGGGGGACAGCCACGACGTCTCGGTAACGCTTCCTGCCGTACCGCCCACAAGTGACCGCTACGCGTTCTTGCAAGAGTACGCGACCAACGATCCAGGCGACTGCCCCATCGTTCCCGTGTTCGACGTCCGTGACGTGCGGCAAAAGCTCGATGCGTTCGATGCGCTCGGCGAGCTCAACGTGCAGGCCGCGGCAGACGGAAGCGCCAACATCGAATTCTTTACCGACGTGATGCGTCGGCTTGCGGAGGGCGTGGATTCGCTCACCCGCTCTCGCACCGCGAGCGTCTCCACGCTCACCAACTACGCCACGGGCATGCTGGGTAATGTGTTGCGCGCCGCGTTCGACCAGTACTCCCCAACGCTTGAGGCAGAGGAGATCGAGAGAATACGCACCGCCACGTTCGACTATGCCGACGAAGTGGGCGATTACGTGCCGTTCTCGCTCAAGGAGAGCTCGCGCGTGCATTACGACATCTTTGCGGACTCGTGGATTGCGGACAATGGTTCGCGTACGGCCATGCCGTTTGGCATGCACCAGGTGGACACCGAGGTGCTCATGCCGGTGATCCAAAACCTCATGCAGGAGAATCGCGTCGAGCGTCTGCGCATCTACAACGAGATTCAGGACCAGAAGACGGACTACCTCGCGCGTTGGCACCATGAGGTCGACGAGTTCTACCGAAGCAATCGCTCCGAGGCCAACGATCTTATCCAGCGCATGCGGGAGTCGTTTGCGGAATATGCAGAGAGCTACAGCAACTACACGACGCAGAAGGCGACGTTCGATGCGATGAAGGGCAGCGGGAGTATTGCCGACACCGAGGTGGAGGACATAGACAACCAGGATGAGATCATTGCCAGCTTCGAGGCGCAGGCAAGCCAAGCGCGCGCGAAGCAGGACGACTTCGAGAGCTATATGGAGCGGCTGAGCGAAGACATCGACGCGAGCAGCGAGCGCTTTGCCCACATTGAGTTCTACGAGGCCTCGCTGCGAGACGCCGAGGCGCGCGACGTGGCTCTGGCGTCTGCCGCGGTGCGGGACTTGGACGCACGCAGGAGGAGGCTGTCGTCTGTGAGTGCCTATTTGGCCCAGAACGCCAGCATTCCGCCCGAGCCCAACGTTTCCGAACGGCTCGACGCGGACTTCACGCTCAATCTGAGCAAGCGCGCGGCATCCAACATCGCCCAGGTCGGTGGACCGGCCGCATACGACGAACTCGAGACGGGTCGGTGAGGGACGCATGGCAAACTTCGACGTAAACGTTTCGACGGAGCCGATGGCGCGCACGATGGATGGTGTCACCAAAAGCGTCCAGGTCGTCGGTGGGGCCGTCTCCGCCATGCAGGTTGCGGTTATCGCCTCCGAGAAGGCGGCGGCAGACAAGATCTGCCGAAGCGTGGACACCGGGTTCTACACACTCATTAAGTCCCGCATGAGCCAGCGGTTGTCGCAGTTCCAGAGCACGATGCGCAGCCGCGTTGGCGCCATGCTAGAGACCAGCATGGCCATCGACCGCGTCCGAACGCAAATGACGGGCGACTTCAATCGAATCAAGGCGCGCTACGCCAAGCTCTTTAGTGGCTTGGATCGCACGCTCGACGAACGCGTGCGGGCAATTGACAGTGACGCCATGGAGCTGTCGAAGAAGCGCACCTCGATCCTGCTCGACCGTCATTGCCAAGAGGCGCCTGTCGCCATGTATTGCATGACGGATACCACCAATGTTGCCCTAAAGTCCACCGCGGCTAGGGTGAAGGTCCGTACCGCGGAGTCCATAGACGATTTGAGCAATGGGGCGCGCCTTGTCGTGCGGCACCAGAGGACCCTGGACTCAATCGCCGAGGACGGCGTTGCGGCGCAGGACGCATTGTTCTTTATGCCGGTTGTCTACGTTGCCAGCGAGAGCATGTCGGTGCCGGACGCCTACAGCTTCGAGGCCTATGCGCCGCAGGCGGTCGATGTGTCAACGCGCAATGCGATCGTCTTGAGGATGCGTGAGGCCGGGGCAGAGCTTGGCAACGACCTGGTTGCCTATGGCACGCAGATTCGCCATGAATACGAGCATATGGTGTCGTGCTCGGGGGTGGACCCGCGCGTTGCCCAAACCATGCTCGGGTTGTTTGACGCCTCGCGACCGGGTGCCTTGGCAACTGCGATCAGCCAAGAGAACGGAAGCCGCGCATGAGTTACACCAAGTCATACCACGGCAGTGTCCATTACTCAGGCTCGAAGAGCATAACGTATCCCGCGTCCAATCATGGCGGGCAAAAGACGGTGCACTATTCCGGCGACGTTCCGGTTGAGATAACGATTCATGTCAACACCGATCCCTTCGAGGCTAGCGTCAGCGAGGCCGAGACTGCTCTGGTCTCGGTGGCAGGAGTGCTGTCCGCCACGGAAGCCGCCCAGGTGGCCGCCATCGCCGAGGGTGGCGAGCGCATTGCCCGAACGACCACGTCCGGCTTCTTTGGCCTGCTACGCTCAGAGCTCTCTTCCCAGATCTCGGAGTTCGGCAACACCATGCGGTCGAGCGTGGGCATGCTGCTGGAGCTGTCACGTGCGGTCGACGACATCCACGAGCAGATGCGGGAGGACTACCACCGGATACGGAGCAGGTACCGGCGTGTCTTCGACAGGCTCGACCAAGAGCTCGACCGACGCGTCAAAGCCATGGATCGCGCCTCGTTCGACCTTCGCGAGCGGGCAATGGGCGAGGTGGTGATGGGTTCGTACGCCGAGGGTGCGGGGAGGCTGTATGCGCAGACCTCCGAGATGCACGCGCTTCCCCTCAAGCTTCAGACCGCCCGCACGAAGGGGACCGCCGCTCAGGCGATTGAGGACCTCGGTGACACATGTCTCTTTGTGGAGGATTACCAAAGCACTATCGAGGCCGTCACCCAAGACGGCGGTGATGACGCCGTATTGTTTGTCCCTGTTATCTATATGGTGCAGGACCAGTTGCAGGGCGCTTCGGAACAACTGGTCGTCTACCAGGGAGACGACGCATGCAGGGGCGAAGTTCAGGCGGCGGTCATGCGCTACGTGGCGAGCGTGCCCTATCAGCAATGGACCGCCATCGATTCGAAGCGGCTCGACGAGCTCGATGGTGACTATCTGCGACTGGTGGATGCGTACGGACGCGGAGACGGCACGAGCCACGGTGTTGCCTCGGACTTAGATTCCGGGGACCGCGAGCGGGTCTCCCAGCTAATGCTGAAGATGTACCAAGAGGCTGGTACGAAGACCGTCGGCGTAACGTACGGGGTCGCTGAGGCGCAAAACAACGTGAGGAGTGAGGCATGACGGAGCTTAGAGAGGTGCAGATCGGCAACGACAACCAGATTGGTTTGTCGGATGCCATCGTGCGCGGAGGAATACTGCCCGAGTCGACAAAAGAGCTGTCTCGTTTCATTCGCATCAAGAAGAACGTCGTCGTCGAGGGCGGAACATACGCCGAGAGCATAGACATCGCCGACGGGCCGACGGAATTCAGGAATGCGGTATTTGCCAACCGAGAGCTACACGTGCAGACCGAGGCAAGAGAGCCCATCGTGTTTAGGAAGGCGGTCGCCAGCTCCGATACGGTGTCGGCATACGTCACGAGCGGACGGGTGCTGTTCGGGGCCGACATCAACGCGATCGCCATACGGCTCAAGAACTGCTACGTGGGAGGCAGCATATACGGAGCCGACGTCGAGCTCGAGCATTGCGTCGTGCTGGGTGGCGTGTTCGCCTCGCGCAGCATTTCGATGAATGACGTTATGGTTGGTACGTTTCACGGGCCGGAGGTGTTTCTTCGGGGCATCAACTACCTACTGTATCCCACGGCGTTCTCGGTGGAGCCGATGCTCACGCTGCCGGGTACCGAGCTGTATTGTTTGGCGCTGGCCGACCTCGGCGCGCTGTACAAGGGCGAGGCCGAGGCGCCGGAGAGCGGCAGCATACCCATGGACATCGCCGCCGATTCGCAGCGAACCGTACTCGTCGATGCCGATGGAACAAAGATGCTGGTAAACAGCTATTCGGTTGCCACGCGCGTGCTGGCCTCCGACTTGGCTGACCCCGGAAAGCTCGAAAACCACTTCCTCATATCCGCCGGAGCGCTTGGCACGCAGCTGCTCAAGTCGTATGCGCTCAACAAGTCCGACGGCACGAAGTCTGCCGAGCTCACCATCGAGAACATCGCGGAATTCCTGTTCTCGGTGCTCAGCGGCGCGACGGTGGTCCGGAAGCTCGACAGCCACGTGTCCTTTGACGAGCTCAAGGAGAAGTTCGGCTAGGTCGCGTAAGCGATAAAAGGGGACAAATCCCTCTTCCCGGTTTTACCAAGGACGCGCAGGCGAAGGAAGAAGAGAAGAAATCCGAGGTATCCTGCCGTAGGTCTCCAACATGGCGCGGACCTCGGCGTTCTTCTTGTTCTCGGGGAGACGCCGGTCCCCGACGGAGTCATGCTGACGTGCCGCGATGCCCGTTCTTCTCGCCAACTCCTCGGCATATTGCTTGGCCGTCCCGTATTGCAAACCGAAGACACTAACGCTCGTCATGCTTTCCCCCGCAGGCCCCAGGCACTCCCCAGACATTGATTTATAAAACACGGGCGGCAAAGGATTGCCTGCGCGAGCTCGGGTTAGTCCTTCGATGTTGCTTGTGCGTGAGCCGGTCGTAAACTCGTTGCAATGTGAGGGAAGGCCAAAGCCCTGATGAGCTGGTCAAAGTGTGGTCTATCTCTAAAAAGATATTGCTCGGTTCGTTCGGGGTGCGTGTCTCAAAAATGTATGCTCAAAGGCAGTTTGCCATCTTTCGAACAGCTCTACGCAGACCGGTGGACGCCATTCTGTGGCGTATGGACACCAGGCTGCGTTCAGAGCGCCCTAAGGCCACGCAACCATCGTTGGCACGGTACGGATGAGCGCACAGCCAATGGCTGGAGGTGCCTCATGGGTAACCGGACCAGCTACCGGGACGTTGTGCACGTGCGACGTGCGAACGGTTGTCACACCACGTGGCATTCGCGGACGGGAGCTCTGTAACGTAACGCATACTCTAGAGTTGCTGCCGCCCTTTGCGGGCGCCGCCGTTGAATATTTCAGAGCAAACAGGCACCCTCTCCAAATACCAGCGGTCTACCATTCCAATGCGAACGGTCCATCGTTCCGGAAAAAACGGTCCGCTCGGATCCTCGTTGAAGGTGGGCGGCAAGTTGTCCTTCTTGCTGCGAGCTCTAGGGCTGGACAGCGATGACAATTGCTTACGCTCGACGGACTGCGACACATCACTTTCACGGCACGCACTTCGAGCTGATCGACGGTGGTGGCACGCGGTCATCTGGAATCGACGCCTTTGGCAGTGCTTGCGACGGTGTGGTGCTAAAGCCCATCGTGGTTCCGAGTACATTTGACGATGGCGGTTGGACGCGCAGCACGAAGCGTGGGGTGGCCGTTAGCCCGTAAGGGGTGCCGGTGTCCGTAACGGGTGCCGACGCCCGGAACGGTGGACCGATGGCTTGGAACGATGGCCGTTTTGGCTTGGAATAATCACCGCCGCCCAGAACGAGTGAGTGGTTAATGCGCAACGGGTCCGGTTTCCTCACCGGAGAACGCCCCTTTGGCGGGGCGTCCATTTCGCGTGGAACGGCGATAGTCTCTTCGCGGAATGGTGTCCACAGCCATGGAACCATGTCCAGATTGTTTTGTAATAACCAGATTCCCAGAGAATCCCCATAGAACAAATAGTCGTACCATCTACACAAAGGATAAGCAGCTGTGCTGTTGGTAGTCGTACACGGGTGCACCGTAAAAGCATCTTTGAGAAGCACCGTTTGTCCAGCTACCTTAGTGCGCACGGAGAAAAACGGCCACGAAAGTTCAGATGTCCTCTTATGCTTAATTCGTGCAGTATTGATGAACCATCGTCAGTCATATCGGGGTTTGGAGTGCTTGATGCTTAGGAGAAATAAAACCCGTGGTGGTTTAGGGCGACTCTCGATAATGTTGCTGGTCGTTGTAACAATTTTGATGGGAATTCATCCTGTGAACTCGTTGGCTGGGGAAGAAGAAGTCACCAACATGGCCGCAATCGATGAGAACACTACGCAAGTTCTTCTTACCGATGAGCAGGTTGAGATAGCTTATAAGGCAGTGATGGAAATGCTGGATTCGGGGGCGAACGATGCGGATAGGACTAAAGCCATAATCGATTTTCTGCTCAGGCAAGTTGTGCAAAAGTCCGAATCTACCATCATGCAGGAAGGCATCGGTGAGCTAGATAGCTCCTACGAATGCGCGACTGCATTTCGTGATATCGCAAGACGACTCGGGCTTGAATGTGTGGTTGTGAAGGCGGATAGCTATGACTCATATTGGAATGTGGTGCATGTGGGGGACGCTTGGTACCACACAGACGTTTGGGAGGCCAAGCGTGAAATCAATATTGCATCTGATGATGCCACCCAAGAAAGAACTCATGCAGTATGGCTGCTTGTGGGTGAACAATCCCTAGCAACCCTCGACGCGAATCGGGCTACTTGGAAACTTGTCGATGATGATTGGAATCTGGAAGACATTACAGTCTCGGATGATGACTATGTATGGGAGCGCGTAGACAATTCGGGGCAGGATTCTACTAGAGAGCAAATAGAGCCGCACGTGCATGATAAGCTTGTTGAAGACAATTCATTGGAGTCGCAGCTCCTCTCAATACAAGCTTTGCCCAATTCTGCAGGGGGAATACAGCAGGTTGTCGCTGAGAACACGAACACCGCGGCGGTGGTTAATGGAGTCTTGTGGGCTTGGGGCGACAACAGCTGTGGTCAAATAGGAGACGGAACCTACATAGATCGCCCGGCACCCGTAAGAATAATGGATGATGTGGCGGAGGCGTATTTTGGTGGGGGAAACGCTGGAGTCCTGAAGAACGATGGATCTTTCTGGATTTGGGGCGACAACAGCTCTGGCCAACTTGGGGATGGGTCAACTACCGGAAGCAACAAACCCAAGAAGTTGATGGATGGAGTGCGTACGGCTTCTATAGGTGGCAAGGTTGTGGCAATTGTAAAATCCGATGGGACACTTTGGACTCTGGGGGCTGGTACGCATGGAGCGCTGGGAAACGGCTCGACTTCCGACAGTAACATACCAACAATGATCATGGATAATGTGGTGTCTGTTTCGATGGGCGGCTTTTATCGAGGTGCCGCCGTCAAAAGCGATGGGACGTTATGGAGCTGGGGTTGGAGCTATAAGGGTGCGACTTTGGGTAATGGTTCGGCGGAAGGCGCATCTTACGATCAAACAACTCCTGTCAGAATAATGGACAATGTCTCGTCTGTTGAGTTGAACACATTTGGTGGTGTTGCCGTCAAGAATGACGCAACGCTTTGGATATGGGGTATCGAGGGTAGCAGGGCACTCATGGGGCAGTACAAGACGGGTGACAACACTCCTCGAATTGTTCTCAGTAATGTGAAAAGTACGTCTGCCGCTAACTACAGCTTCGCCGCAATAAAGACTGACAATTCGCTTGTTACGTGGGGCGAGTCAAACAACGGGACCTTGGGTAATGGAACGGATGACTCCAGTTCATATGGCATAAGTAAAATACTCGATTCTGTTTCGATGGTCGACATGGGAGCCTATCATGGCGTTGCATTAACTCTTGATGGGAGGGTCTATACTTGGGGAAACGGTTCCGATGGGCAGCTTGGAAATGGTGACACTGCCAATACGAGCGTGCCGGCAGAAATAACGGTTGTGGATAACACCTTCGGATCTTTCACAGGTAAGGTGTGCGATGCTGTAGGCAGGGTGCCCGTGCAAAACGCGGATATTATTGCACAGAACGAAAACGGGAAAACCTTTACCACTACAACGGACAATGAGGGAAACTACACCATTACGGTCCCTGGAGGCCTGTCATATCGGGTAACAATCGATGCCAGTGGGTATATTGGCTTCACATACCACGCACGCCTAGAAGAAGGGGAAAACGCTTATACAGAAGCATTCTTGCTTGTAGCGGGTAGTTCAGCCGATCAAGGCACTTCCAAAGGGACAATTTTGAATGCTAAGACATCGGAGCCTGTGGCCGGGGTTTCGCTACAGTTTAGAAAGGGGTGGGGTGTTGCAACTGGTGCAGTAGTTGCAGAAACCAATTCCGGATCAAACGGTTCGTATTCGATAGCACTTCCACAGGGGAACTACACGATGAGCATGTCGAAGAACGGATTCGTTACTTCGATTTCGAATGTCGTGTCCATGGCTGGCGAAGGCTTCACTCAGGATGCCGTTCTTAGTCCAATAGGATATGACAACGAATACAGATTTGTGTTAACTTGGGGTGATAGCCCGAGCGACTTGGATTCACACCTAAATGGAACGTTGTCAAATGGCAGCCAATTCCACGTCTACTACAGGTACAAGTCGCAGGGAGACGGTGAAGTAACGACCTGTAGTCTTGATGTAGACGATACCACGAGTTATGGCCCAGAGACCATAACCCTCACACCGACGACAGGCAAAGCGTATTACTACTATATCCATAGATATAGCGACGAAGGTGCGTTGTCTTCGTCAAATGCGCAGGTTAAGGTATATCGTGGCAGCTCGCTCATACAAACGTTCAACGCGCCAACCAATCAAGGTAATGGAGAATACTGGAACGTATGTGCAATTGTCTGCGGACAGCTTGTGTCCAAAGATACGGTGGATGACTCGCCCAACACAGAATATGCCAAAGACATGGAAGGGCCAAGCGGCGTATACGATCTAACACAGGCTCGGATAGATTTCTTATCGATTCCGGAATATGTGGGAAATCCTGTTGAACCCGAGATTGCCGTATACATGCCCGACGATATGATGCCCACTGGTGTGCGGATACTGAAAAAGGGTACTGATTACACAGTATCGTTCTCCAACAACACAAAGGTTGGGACGGCAACCGTGACTATAGCTGGTGTGAATCAGTACTATGGGACCAAGTCAGCCACGTTTGAGATCAAAGAAGCGACGAATAGTTTTTACGAACGCAACATGTGGCAGTTTCCCAATTCCAGCGTTGACTCAAATGGTAAACCGGCCTTCTTTGGGCTTGAGGGTGATGACTACTACATTATGTGGAACGAATACAACCGCCTGAAAGATGCCCTTCCTAAAGCGGACTGGTTGCGAATTACCATGTGTGATGGTATTTCTGACACGTCGTTTGTGAACAGACTGAATCCCGGCGGAGAACTCCGAAGCGGGCTATATCAGAAGTGGGGCGGGTCATGCGAGGGGATGTCAGTATGGTCGTGCCTTGCGGCCAACGGCACGGTCAAGCCATCGTACCTGGGAAATGGCTATGCGAGGCTCAGGGATGTGCCCTTTACAGGTGGCGCCGAGTCTGCCATCAATTACTATCATGTGCAGCAGTTTACGCGTATCGCACAACAACGTGAAAGGGCTTTCATAAATAAGAGCCAGCAAGCTCAACTCCAAGCCCTCGATGCTATGGCCGCCAAGGCCTCTGTTGACCATCCCTTTAGGTTGGGTTTCTCCTGGTATAAGGATTGTGGTTGGTGGCAATGGAACGGTGTTGGACATACGACTGTAGGTTACGGCAAGGAAGTCGGTTCGTGGACGTGGACTGTGGGTGGGAAGACAGACACGTACACTTCACGCGTCCGCATATATGATTGCTCGTATCCCAACGGTGGTGACTACGAAAAAGCGTGCCTCTACTACAACGTTTCGAAAAACTTGTGGTGCATACCGATGTGGAGCATTCGGAGCACCTCAAACGAGGCTGAAAAAAAAGGAGAGAATAACGGCATGCTTAGCTCTATCGAGTCTGATCCTGACAAGCTGAACATTGTAGACATCACGACGGGTAGATACTCGACTAACGGCGAAACTATCACGACGGCATTCCTCGAGTCCGAACCAATCTACTATACACTCACTGCCAATAGCAAAAGCTATAATGTTGATGGGCTTTCCGTCTCGGGGCCTGATAACGACGTAGTGGTTTTAGTGGACTCGCAAGACGGTTCGGAGACGAATTCTAGTACAAGGACGGCCGTATTCACTGAAAACAGTGGTGACGTAAAAGTGTCATCGGATGATTCGGTTGGATTCTCCCTCAGCGGGCAGGGAGCCTATCGGAGCGTTTCAGCTGGTGCGGGGGGTGAGGTAGTTTTTGGGAAAGACGGCTCATGCACTGTCGTTTCCGAAGAAAGAACCGACATATCGATTCTCGCGGCTCCCAACAACCAAGACATTGAGGGCTTCGATGGACTTACCATCACTGCTGCTGGCTCGAATGAGCTGGAACTGACTCCTACGGCAAATGGCTTGGTAATCGAGGGAGATAATCTCGACGATCTGACTTTCTTGGGCTTCAGCCTCGAAAGCGCAAATGACAGTACCAGAATCTCGGCGTCAAGCAATAAGAATTCTGTCTTAGTAAGACAAGATGGTAGTGGGCTGTCAGTCTTCGAAGACAGCGACGGGGACGGTAGCTACGAACGTCGCGTAACGCCCAACTCAAACGATTGCTCCAAGGCCTCAGTCAGCAGCATTCCCAACCAGACCTACACGGGCAGTGAATTCAAGCCCCAGCCCAAAGTGACGCTTGGCGGGAAGACGCTCACGGCGGGCACCGATTACGTCCCAAGCTACAAGAACAACGTTAACGTAGGTACAGCGACCGTCACCGTCACGGGTAGGGGTAACTTCAAGGGTACGAAGTCCGTTACTTTCAAAATCGCTCCCGCAGACGTTGCAAAGGCCACCGTTTCCAAAATCGCCAACCAACCTTACACGGGCAGGGCTTTGACACCGAAACCCACTGTGAATGTAGGCGGGACAACGCTCAAGCTCAACAGGGACTACACGATAGAGTACAATAACAACGTCAAAGCCGGGACTGCGACAGTTACCGTGAAGGGCGCAGGCAACTACAAGGGAACGAGTTTAGTCACGTTCAGAATCGTTGCTCCGCTAGTGCGCTACCGCACGCATGTACAGAGCTATGGTGACCAATCATGGAGGGCCAACGGTCAGCCAAGCGGCACCTTTGGCAAGTCTAAGCGTCTGGAGGGCATCTGGATCGTGCTGCCCACCAAGCCTGTCTCGGGATCCGTCCAGTACCGCACTCACGTGCAGACCTACGGCTGGCAGGGCTGGAGGAATGCGGGAAAGATGAGCGGCACACACGGTCAGGCAAAGCGCTTGGAGGCCATACAGATTCGTCTCACTGGGCAGATGGAAAAGATGTATGACGTCTACTATCGCGTCCATGCCCAGACCTATGGGTGGATGGGCTGGGCCAGGAATGGTGCGCAGGCGGGGACTGCGGGTTGGGCCAAACGTCTGGAGGCCATACAAATCGTTCTTGTTCCCAAGGGAGCCAAGAGTCCGGCCGCAAATTACGGCGGCTACAAGCAGATGACCGCTGCGCCTTTCGTCAAGAGGTAAGTGCCCGCTGTATCCTTGCTGGATTATTTGCCTCATTGCGGCTTTCCACTACGGAGTGGGAAGCCGCAACACACGAAAGGCACAGCTGAGGCGTATACGCTAAATATCATAAGTTTAGCGAATGTCCCAATTATCGGCGAAAACCCCTCGTGCAGTGCGTTGAGATTATGCTGACCTGTCAATCGTTCTAACTGGGCTTTTGTTTGTAGTAATCCCGATAGCGCAGAGTCTTTGGGGAGGACATTGCCCGATCGAGCACCATCGCGGCCTTCTCCAGCTTGTCCTCGGGCGGATTCATCATCACCGAGAACAGGTCGAGCCAGCCGTCGAAGTTCGACCTGTCGAAGCCAGTGTGGCCGTCGAGGAACAGGTGGAGGAGGAAGCACAGACTGTTGACCTTCCAGAGCGGGTTCTCGCTGTCGGGCAGCCTCTTGATCTCGCGCGAGTCGTGGGCCTCGCTCGTCAGGCACAGCTCCCTCACCAAGGCCCGGTGCGAGTTCTCCTTGTCGTGGACGAGCTCCGAACCCCGCGAGATGTGCGGGCCGTACGCGGCGAGCGCCCGGGCGCCGCTGGGCTTGCCGCGCCCGAGCACCCGGAAGACCGCTCGCGCGCCTGTTCGCGGTCGTCTCGCCCGTAGCGGGTGGGCGCAGATTGTCTCAGCCCCTCCGGCGACCCATTAAAGACCGCTTCTGCTCGATCGGCACGGCGTCACTCTGGAACTTGGCAGCGGGCATAGCTCCACTTCTAACCAGAGGCCCGGTTGGGGTGGTAGGCCTCGGGACTGTGTTCGCGAATTGATCCAAACCCGAGGCAATAATAGGCGACCACGGAATTCAAGCACGGCACTCGCCCCTGCGCGGCGACGCGCTTCTCCTCTCCTAGCTCTGGGTGGTTCCCATGGCGTTGCGCGTCGCATTGATATCATAAAACCAGATTATCTCGGCCCTTCCAGGTGGTCTACCACCGCTACGCAACCTGTATAGCAGGCATATGTGGGGAGGTGGTTAGCGAGTCGCCATTCGCTGAGGCCCGTCATCGGCGGACGTGACCCGCTCCATGTATTCGCCAAAGCAATACGCTGCGGGAGCTCGGGAGAAGGTCGACGACTTGGGCCGCAATTGTAACAGGCACCGATGCTTTGTATGTAATACAGGTTACATAACGTGAGGAAGCCGGAAGACGAGTCATGGGCTCAGAGCATGAGGTTGGCCACCGAGAACAGCACGACCTTTCCCAGGACGACGACCCTGTCGCCCCTGAGCTCGCAGACCATTGTAAATGGCACGGTAAAATTACCCTATGCATCTGTGGGGGAGCGGGAGCCGAAAACCAAGGAGACTTCAAATGCCTAGATACGAGCACATCACGCAATACATCAACAGGATCCAGGCGATCTCGACCGAGGCGGAGTGTCGCCAGCTCCACCAGGAGTTTCTCGATTCGTGTTACAACCCCTTCGTCCTCGATCGTGACTACCGCAGCACGCTCGAGGCACATGGGCTGACGAATGGCAGACACATGCGCGCGAATGTCGAGGCGCTGGATCTCGACGCTGCCGTCGCGGTGCTCACGATGATCCACCGCGCCGGGCGAGGAGTGCGCAACCCGAGTGACCCGACCCCGCTCATGCGTGACTTTTGGAACGGATATGCGGTCAGGCTGCTCCAACGCATCGCCGAGCTCGACGGCACCTGGGGCCGCCCCAACGCGGTCACCTTCTACCACGAGTACCAGCAGGACGGCTACCTCAGCAACTGGTACGTGTCCCCGTTCGAGTATCGCGGCATCACCTTTCCCACGGGCGAGCACTGGATGATGTGGCAGAAGGCACAGGTATTCCGCGACCCCGACATGGCACAGAAGATTCTTGCGGCTACCGACCAAGGCACGGTCAAGCACCTTGGCAAGCAGGTGCACGGTTATTCCGACGAGGTCTGGGATGCTGTCAACCAGCAGCTCATGCGCGTGGGACTGAGGCAGAAGTTCGTTCAGAACGACCGGCTCCTCAACGACCTGCTGTCCACGGGCTCTGCCGCCCTGGGGGAGGCTGCCGGGCACAAAGACACAAAGTGGGGCGTTGGCTTCTTCAAGGGCGATCCGAAGCTCGACGATCCCGCCAACTGGTATGGTCTGAACCTGCTTGGAAGGACGCTCGCGGACGTCCGCTCCGATCTGCGTCAGTTGAGCGCCACCGATGGCGCGCTCGAGTGGCCCATCGAGGTCTTGAAGAACTCTATGGTGTGGAACATGAACCTCCTGGAGCTCTCCAGGGTACCGTCCACGAGGCCGTTCGCCCTCATGTACGCGACCATAGTGGCGCAGCACGTTCCCCAATACCACGACGCGAAGGAAGTGCTCCGGAAGGTCAGGTCGGGCATCGGCGACATCGTTACCCACACGGCGCTCCCCGTCACTGGCCGTTTCGAGCTGCTGGACGAGCTGGCCCTACAGGTGAGGCTGGGACGCTTGTGAGAAAAGGGGCCATGAGAAAAGGGACCAACCCCTTTTCTCAGTTTGGCGGCAGGGCACATCTGTTGGAATCGCGAGTCGTGGCAAGGAATCTGTTGAGATGTGAGCTGGTGACGCCACGACGTCGAATCCCAGCAGATTTCGTGTCACGGCTTTGATTCTCGGCAGATTTCTTGCCACGAGATTCAATCTCGGCAGAGACGATCCGTCCCGCGCGACCGCATGCACGGTGTCCGCTCGGCACGGGTGTGGTAGTGTCTTCATAACCACAGTTCACCAATACGGGTGCAATCCCGCGGGAAGGGGAGACTCATGGCGAACCGCAGACATCTATTCGGGGAGGGCTTGCCCAGGCTCGCGCTGAGCCTGGCGACGGCCCTGGTGCTGGGAATCTGCCCGGCGCTCGTCCTGGCCGACGAGGTCGAGGTCGAGCCCGAGGGGCACGGCGAGGAGACGGTCGTCGTGCAGGACGAGGGGGTCGAGGAGCCCGGCGAGGAGCCCGTGCTGGAGGCGCAAAAGGCGGACCCCGTCACGTATCTGGACGACAAGGGCGTCGAGCAGAAGTGCGCGAGCTACACGCTGGTCACCAATAGCACGCAAGACGTTACTCTGAATGAGGGCTGGTACGTCGTCGTCGGCGACGTGAGTATCACAGGTAAGGTCATTGCCGCCAGAGACGTGCGCATAATCCTCTCCGACGGTGCGCGACTGAACATACAAGGCCATATTACTGGCAACGGGGTTGCTTATGGCAGTTTTACCGTTTACGGTCAGACGGGCAGTACGGGCAGGCTGATAATCAACAACAACGGCACCGTTCCCTTTGCCTGCGAATGCCGCAACTTGACGATCAACGGTGGCATCATGGAGGCCATCGTCACTTGTGCTCAGTCGTACGGCATATACACGTACAAAGGAGATGTGACGATCAACGGCGGCACCTTGACCGCCTCTGGCGAGTGGTGGGGCATCAATGTAAACGGCGGCAGCGTGACAATCAACGGCGGCACCGTGACCGCCGTCGGCACGGAGGCCGCCGTATCCGCAGACAAGGCGGTGAATATCGGCGCTGGCGTGTCCGTCAGGGCCGGCGCGGATGAGACGAGCGCCGCAGACGTCACCAGCATGCCGTATGCAGAATGGAGCAACGAAAAGTGGGTGCAGACCAGCGTCGCGGTCGCGAGCGTGACGGTCGACCCGGCGGTGGCGACCCTCACGGTGGGCGAGTCCCAGCAGCTGACGGCCACGGTCAAGCCCGACGGCGCCCCCGAGAAGGCCATCACGTGGAAGAGCTCCGACGAGGCCGTCGCCAAGGTCGACGCGAGCGGCAGGGTCACTGCCGTGGCGCCGGGCAAGGCCACCGTCACCGCCACCGCGGGCGGCAAGACCGGCACCTGCGAGATCACCGTGCGGGCCAAGGAAGAGCCCGCGCCGGCCGACGTCCCGCCCGTGAGCGTTACCGCGCACGTGCAGCGCAGGGGCACGCTGCCGGCAGTCTCCGGTGGGGCCGTCGCCGGCACCACCGGCAAGAGCCTGCGCCTGGAGTCGCTCAGGCTCGCCGTGGACGGCGCGACCGTCTCGGGCGGCATCGAGTACCGCGGCCACGTCCAGCGCAAGGGCTGGGAGAAGAGATGGGCCCGTGACGGCGCCATGGCCGGCACCGAGGGCAAGAGCCACCGACTCGAGGCCGTGCAGATCCGCCTCTGGGGCGACCTGGCCGACAAGTACGACGTGTACTACCGAGTTCACACCCAGCGCTACGGATGGATGGCCTGGGCCAAGAACGGCGAGGAGGCCGGCACCCAGGGCATGTCCCGCCGCGCCGAGGCGATCCAGGTCGTCCTCATGGAGAAGGACGCCCCGGCACCGGCCACCGACTTCCAGGGCGCGACCCAGGCCTACGCCAAGGCCTTCGCCAAGAAGTAGCCCAACTGATGCATACGTGGGTGGCACATGGGGGACACACCTCGCGAGGTATGTCCCCCGTGTGCCACCCACGCTCTTTCTGAGAAAAGGGGCCAAACCCCTTTTCTCAGTTGGCTCAGAGCATGAGGTCGGCGACCGAGAACAGTGCGGCGTCGCCCAGGATGACGACCCTGTTGTCTCTGAGCTTGCAGACCATCTCGCCGCCTCGGGCCGACGCCTGGTAGGCGTCGATGGTCGTCTTGCCCAGGCGCCTGCCCCAGTATGGCGCGATCATGCAGTGGACCGACCCGGTTACGGGGTCCTCGTCGATCGCGATGTTGGGCGCGAAGAAGCGCGAGACGCAGTCGTGGCCGGTGCCGGGTGCCGTGACCGCGACGCCCACATCGGCGCCGTCGATCTGCGCCACCCTTGCGAAGTCGGGCCGCATGTTGCGCACGGTGGCCTCGTCCTCGTAGACCAGAAGCAGGTCGCGGTCGAGGTAGGCCTCCTTCGGCCGTGCGCCCAACGCGTCCTCCATCTGGTCGGTGACCGCGACCTCGTGGCACGCGTACGCGGGGAAGTCCATGGCGAGGCACTCGCCGCGCCGGCCAACGTGCAGGTCGCCGCTCATCGTGTGGAAGGTGATGCGTTCGGCCTCGCGCTCGTAGAAGCTGAGGAGGACGAAGGCCGTTGCGAGCGTGGCGTGGCCGCACAGGTCTATCTCACCGCCGGGCGTGAACCAGCGCAGGCGATACCCGTCGCCCTCCCTCACGGTGAAGGCGGTCTCGGAGAGGTTGTTCTCGCGCGCGATGGCCATCATGAGCGATTCGTCGGGCCAGGCGTCCAGGACGCATACCGCCGCCTGGTTCCCGTGGAAGACCTCCTTGGTGAACGCGTCCACGATGTACTGCTTCATGCCTGGCCCTCCTCGCCGTCCGCTAGCTCATCACGAATTGTACCGCGCAATGCGAGGAAGAGTTCCTGGCCGAGGTCGCCAATGCGTGAGCCGGTCGTAAACTCCACACCCCTCATCACCCTATGTACCATCGACGCATCGACCTGCTGCACGAGCTCTACGGAACGGTGCATCGGCGTGCACCAGACGATCTCGTCCGAGTCGGAGTGTCGTCAGCTCCACCGGGAGTTCCTCGAGTCGTGCTACAACCCCTTCGTGCTCGATCGCGACTACCGCCATACGCTCGAGGCCTATGGGCTGACAAATGGCAGGCACACGCCCTCGCCCAACGTAGGGTCGTGCTGCGTAAGGATACTATACGTACGCATTGGCTATCATGCTCTTAAACTAATACTCTCGGCCAAACCGCATGCAGCCTTACGGTATATGGACAGGATGTTGCCATGCACGGTCAGACAACCCAACGTTGGACGGGTGCAAACGGTCGCGGCAAGCTAGCGGGCCTTCGAAACGGGGGCGAAACTGCCGTGTCCTCGGGTCGCGAAGCGCCGGTTTTGTAGGTGTGAACTCGGTTCGGGGGGACGCGAGTTCACATCTACAACAAAGTTTGAACGACCACCCTCGCCAACTGGTGTTTTTTCACTTTTGATGTACCGGTTTTGTAGATGTGAACTCCGAGCGCTCGTTACGAGTTCACATCTACAAAACCGCGTGCAGGCACGCCGCCTCTAGCTGGGCTTTTGTCGCGCGGGGGCGAGAATCGGTGTAGATGTGAACTCGCCTCCCGTTCGGTTGCGGGTGGGTGGACCCTTACGCCCCCTCAATCGACCCGCGGCGTGCTCCACCATCACGTTCCTACGCCGTTGTTTCTTGCACTGCTTCTAGCACGCGGTTCGCACGCGCTGGGAGGGCGCGCGAACCGCCCTACGCAACGACACGCGTCGCTGCAAAAGAAAAGAATGTAGAATATGGGCCACAAGCATGGTCGAGCGGGGGAGAGGGTCGTGAGCGAGCGGTTCGACGTGACCACCGAGCAACGAAACGAGCGCAGCACGAATCTAGACAGCATGTCTGCGCTCCAGCTGGCCGAGCTCATGAACAGCGAGGACGAGCGTGTGGCCCAAGCGGTGCGCGAGGTCTTGCCCCAAGTCGCTCAGGCCATTGAGCTCGCTACGGCGAGCCTGCGGTCGGGTGGCAGGATCATCTACCTTGGTGCCGGTACCAGCGGCCGGCTCGGCATGTTGGACGCGGCGGAATGCCCGCCCACGTTTGGCGTCTCGGCTGGCAGGGTCGTGGGGCTTATCGCAGGCGGACCGGCTGCCATGCTCAAGGCGGTGGAGGGCGCCGAGGACGACACGGCGCAATGCGAGAAGGACTTGCGCCAGATCGGCCTGAGCCCGACTGACACCGTAATAGGCCTCGCCGCCAGCGGTCGCACGCCCTATGTGGTGCACGGGCTTCGCTTTGCCAAGTCGCGGGGATGCGCCACCGTGGCCGTTGCCTGTACCAAAAGCTCGGCGATCGGAGCCGAGGCAGACGTGGCGATCGAGCCCGTCACCGGCCCCGAGGTGCTTACGGGATCGACGCGCCTGAAGGCCGGCACTGCGCAGAAGATGATTCTAAACATGATATCTACGGGCAGCATGGTCGCGGATGGCAAGGCGTACCAGAACCTCATGGTGGACGTGCGGCCAACAAACCAGAAGCTCCGTGCGCGTGCGCGTCGCATCGTGGTGGAGGCCACGGGCTGCGAGGCGGAGGTTGCCGAGCGGGCGCTTTGCGCGGCCGGCGGGAGCGCGAAGACGGCCATCGTCATGGTCCTTCTGGGCGTCTCGCGCGATGTGGCGGAGCATGCGTTGGCCCGTGTGGGCGGCAAGGTGGGCCTGGTCATCGAGGACCTCGGACGAAAGGACGCACATGGATGTCGATAGGGTCTGCCGGCAGCTGCTGGATGCCTTGGGTGGCAAGCAGAACGTACGGTCCAACGAGGCGTGCATGACGCGACTGCGCGTGGGCGTGCGCGACATGTCGCTCGTGGACCTCGATGCCATAGGCAGCATTGACGGCGTGATGGGCGTCGTGAATGCTGACACGCTGCAGATCGTGTTTGGTCCTGGCACCGTAAACAAGGTGCTCGAGGCGTTTGCGGGGCTTACGGGCATACCCAAGGGCTCGGCGCAGGACGACGCGTCCGTGGTCGCCCACCAGAATAAGGCGACCCAGTCGGCCAGGCACGCCGGGCCGGTGCAGGAGTTTCTCAAGCACGTGGCCAACATCTTCGTGCCGCTGCTCCCGGGCATCATTGCCGCGGGGCTCATCAACGGCATCACGAACGTGATCAACGTGGCTTCCGGCGGCGCGCTGAGCGGGCAGTGGTGGTACGAGTCCATCCGCACGATGGGCTGGGCGCTCTTTGCCTACCTGCCCATCTTTGCGGGCTACAACGCCGCGCGGGAGTTCGGGGGATCGCCCATCCTGGGCGGCATATCGGGCGCCATCTGCGTGGCCAACTCGGCAATGCCCCTGCTCGCCATGTACGGCGACAGCCAACCGATCTTGCCCATGACCGGCGCCGTCTACAACCCGGGTAGCGGCGGGCTGGTGGCGGCGCTTTTGGCCGGTGGCCTCTTCGCGTGGCTGGAGCGCAAGGTTCGCAAGTTCATGCCAGGCATCGTCGACACCTTCGCGACCCCATTGCTCGTGCTGGTCGTTGGCGGCATCGTTATCGTTGCGGTGCTCCAGCCCGTTGGCACCTTCCTTACGCAGGGCGTCTTCGCGGTGATGGAGTTCATGTACGAGCAGATGGGTGCGCTGGGCGGTTACGTGCTGGCTGCCGGCTTTTTGCCACTCGTCTCCGTGGGGCTGCACCAGGCGCTCACGCCCATCCATGCCATGCTCAACGATCCGTCGGGTCCCACCGGCGGCGTCAACTACCTGCTGCCCATCCTCATGATGGCGGGTGGCGGCCAGATCGGCGCGGGTGTCGCGCTCTACCTCAAAACAAAGAATGACAAGCTCAGGGGATACATTCGCGACTCCCTTCCCGTGGGGATCCTCGGCGTGGGGGAGCCGCTCATGTATGCGGTCACGCTGCCGCTTGGCCGTCCGTTCGTGACCGCCTGCCTCGGCGCGGGACTTGGCGGCGCAGCTGCGGCCCTGCTGCACGTGGGCGCTGTCTCGCAGGGTGTGTCGGGCCTGTTTGGCCTGCTCATCGTGCAACCCGGGCAACAGCTGTGGTACGTGGTCTCGATGCTCGTGGCCTGCGCGGGAGGCTTCGTGCTCACGTGGCTGTTTGGCGTGGACGAACAGCGCATAGACAGCATCTACGGTCCCTAGCGGCAGCCGGCGGAAGCTTTTGAGCGCTCTGGTGCACGACATCGAGACCGGAACGATCGATGAGAGCGTGCTGCTCCCGGATGAGCTGCGCGCGAAGCTCGCAAAGAACTACTTCTTCACGCTGACCGCAGATTTCGAGGAAATAAAGGGCTGAGGCTCGAGACCTCGCGTCTAGCGCGAAGCGATTCTGCGTATGCCTTGGAGGCTCGAGGCCTCCTCTAGCACGGAGATAAGGTCGCTGGCTTGGTAGAACGCCCCACGTCGTGCGCTCCCCATCTTTTGCAGAATCCCTCTCTCGCACGCGACTAGGACGAGGCTTCGCGCCGCTCGGTCAGAGATGGCAAGCCGGCTCGCGACGTACCCAACATTGACGACCGGCTGTTCCACCAGAAGGGCAGGGAACCTGTGCGATGCCGAGCCAGCGCGGTCCGTGTTGGCGGAGCGCCAATCGTCGAGGATGGAATCTACATCCGAGGCGATGCGCGACCCGATGACAACCGCGAGTTCCAGCGCATCGGCAAGGCACTGAACGATGGGCTCGACCCGCCCCTCGTGGTAGGCGTCAAGGGCATGCATGTAGTTCTTAACGTCGTGGAGCAATCCAGCCGAGACGGGTAGCGTTGCGTGGAGCAGAACCTCGTCCCTTGCAAGCATGCGATGCAAGAGCACGCGACCCGTACGACCGTTGCCGTCCGTGAACGGATGGATTGTCTCGAACTGTGCGTGGAAGGCCGCTGCCTTTATTACGGGCGGAATGTCCTCTCGCCTTCCGAACGTGACGAGGTCCTCAAGGCAATCCGGAACCCTGTTGGCGTGAGGAGGTACGAATGAGGCGCCATGGGGGCTATACGGCGTGCCGCCGATCCACACCTGCTCGGTGCGCAGGCCTGGCGACTCGCCGGTCCTTGCCATAAGCGTGTCGTGAACGCGGCAGATGGAATCGATGTCGACGGGACCCGTTTGCGCGAGCGCCTCGCGCATGGCAGATACGTTGCTGGCTATGAGCAGAGCGTTGGACGGGGCTTTGTCGGTGAGTTCTGCGAGCGCGATGTTGCACACGCTCGACGTGAGCCGCTCGATCTGCGAGCTGGACGAGGACTCGCTGCGCAGTAGAAGCGCGGGCAGGTTGTAGTCGCGCGTCGCCTGCGCCTCGTCAAAGCGTGTCAGCATCACCTCAACTTCCGAGATGCGCTGCAGGAGTTCGGGAGGAAGGTCGACGACTTGGTTCGCAATGGTGGCGGGCACCGACGCCTCGTACGTTGAAAGTATTTCGCGCCTGCGGCTCTTGGGAATGAGCGCCAGCTCGTCCGGGTCTCTTTCCCATGCGCACGTCTCGTATGATATGTTTGGCCACATGACGCTCCAATCTGTCTCGCTGCGTCTTTATGTATCATAACGGAAGTGAATAGCATTTCGCTTCCGTTAATTGTGGAACGGGGGACGTGTTTTCGTTCAATCCGTGCCACCCTCGAAAGGTTCCGAGGGACACTCCTGTTAAGCACTGGATTTTGGGCCGGCCAAAGATGTCCGCGCATGCGCGGCATGCTTGCTACGACTGGAAGAGCCACTCCATTACGGCGATGCAGCGATAGGCGTAGTCGAACGATGCCATGTGGTAGGAGGCGCCGCCCATGCCTCCGGGCTGGCCGCCACCATCGGACGGTCCTCCCGCAGCGCCCATGGGACCCTCGCCAGACGGCCCGCCTTCTTCCGTGGGCCTGCCCTCGTCAGACGGCCCACCCTCGCCTGAGGCGCCTGCGCCGCCGTCACCTGCGGAAATGGTGCCCGTGGCCCACGAAACGAAGTTGGCGTCCTTGCCCTGAGCGAACAATTCGCTGGCGGCGGCGGTCAGCTGGTCGGGAGTCGAGTTGCCATCCCACTGGGCGGACGCATACGCCGCGGAGTCCTCGTCAAACATCGTCATCACTTCGCTCATGCCGGCAAACGCGCTGGCGTCATCCTCGGCGGCAAAGTACACGAATCGCTGGCCCTCGAGCCCCTCGAGAGCCGTGACGTCCCACTGCCCGTCCACAAACATGCAGGCGTCATAGAGGTCCGGGTACTCCGAGGCCAGGATAAGCGTGGTCATGCATCCCATGGACTGTCCGGTGCCATAGATGCGTCCTTTGTCAACGGCATACTCGTTCGACACGGAGTCGATGAGGCGCTTGGTAAGCTCAACGTATTCGGTTGTGGTGTATCCGTCGTGGTCGTCCAGGATCGTCTCGGGATAGGTGGGGACGCACACGATGGTGGGGTGGGCCGCCTGCCACTCGTCGGTTGCCCACACGAGCGCGCCAAGCCCCTGGGTGAGCGATTGCTCGGCGTCGCCCTTGGCGCAGCTGGAGTCGGCGATAAACACGACCATCGGATAGCTCTTTGAGGCATCGTAGCCTGCGGGCAGGAACATGTTGTAGGTTACCGATAGGCCCGTTTGCTCGTCGGTGTAGGTCTGCTGGGTGAACTTCTGGGGATACGTCGCGACGAGCGCATCCTCATCCTCGGCGATGGTGTTGGCAACGGTGCCGGTGGTGCTGGTCGCGGCCTGTGAGGTTGTGACCTCAGTGGTCGTGGTGTTCTCAGCCTGGTCGGTGGCTGTCTGCCCGCCGCATGCCGTGAGCGCCAGGCAGAGCATCAGGCTCGCAACAGTGGTTGGGATAATGCATTTGCGCATGGCTCCTCCTTACGAGTGGGGTGTTTTGTAGGGCGGACCACCATCCGCAAGACAGGTTGCTTAGAGTCTACCGTGTGCATGTAAGGTTGTTGGAGCAAGCCGAAATGTTGAACAACTCGCCACGTACCAAAAAGGAACCTTGAAAACATGGGCAGCCATGCCGCATGGCGAGGGTGGGCCCGTTCGCCTACTGCATACCCAGATTGCAGGGCAGCACAGATGGCACTTGACTGATTGACGCCTCCCTCTCGCATGACTATTATATTTAATAGTCATGCGAGAGGGAGGCGACCAGGTCGAGTTCCTGAGTGACGGCGAGCGCGTGCAGATTGTGGCCGTTCCCAAGGACCCGCTTACGCTAGGCACACAAGAGGAGTTCTGGGAGAGCGTTGCGCGCGCGGACGAGGACTATGCTGCGGGCAGGACGACCGCTGTGCGATCCATGACCGACGGCGCAAGGGTCCGCTATGGTCTATGAGGTCGTCGCGACTGCAGAGTTCGACGCCCTCCTGGACGAGGCGGTTGCGTTTCGTGTGGACAACTACGGACTCCGGAGTGCCAGAAGGCTCCTCGACTCGATAGACAAGCTCGGCAACCTTCTTGCGGGCAATCCGTTTATGGGGAGGCTCGTCATCGACGAAGCCGATGCCGCCGATTCGCTACGCTGGGTGCGAACGGACTCCTACATTGCGATCTACCGCGTCCACGAGGAACGCAGGCAGGTCGCACTCGTAAAGCTGCTTTCCGCGACCTCGAATTGGCGCAGGAGGGTCCTGTTGTAGCGCGTGGAGCGCCCCATTTGCGATCGGCGCCGTAGCAAAAGCCCGTTCGGGACCCGGTGCGTACGATTTCGTGACAAGTTCGGTCCCTGCCGCGCACAATTTGGGGCGCGAATTGTACGCGGCAGGGACCCTTTTTTACCAGAAATCGTGCGCGGTGCCCCCGCGGTCCGCCCGCGGTCTCCCGTGACGCCCCCGCGCTGCCCCCGCGCTGCCCCCGTGACACCCCCGCGGCCCCCCGCTGTGCCCCCGCGGCGGCCGCAAATCGCGGCGGGGCATGGCGGTCCCACTCCACACCCGCCCCTATGATGTGTCCATTTTGGCAAGAACCCCGACGGTGGTTAAAGAGTCACGATGGTGGTTACAATTGGTAGGTCAATCGTAGAAGAACGACGGAAGGAGCCCGATGGCAACGGTGGAAGACATCGTCTTGGCCCCAGACAATCGGCTCAAGACCGAGTGTGCCCCCATTGAGGAGATCGCCGACGAGATCCGCGATCTTGCCGCCCACATGCTCGAGGACATGTATGCGACGGAGGGCTGCGGCCTGGCGGCCCCGCAGGTGGGCGAGCTCGTACAGTTGGTCGTGGTCGACGTGGACTACAGCGACGGAAAGCGCAACCCCTACGTGCTGGTGAACCCGCGCATAGTCGTGGCGGACGGCGAGGAGCGGGAGACCCCGGAGGGCTGCCTGTCGTTTCCCGGCATTACCGTAAAGGTCTCGCGCCCGAGCCACGTGGTCGTGGAGGCGCGCAACCTGGACGGGGACCTCATGCGCTACGAGGCAGCAGACAACCTCATGGCCGTATGCCTGCAGCACGAGATAGACCACCTCAACGGCATTACGATGGTCGACCACCTGCGTCCGCTGCAGCGCCTTCGCAAGATGCACGAGTACGAGGAGGCGCTCGCCGCCGGAGCACGCCCCGGGGAAGTGGGCGAATGAGCGCGACGGAGCGCCTGCGTGTGGTGTTTATGGGCACTCCCGACTTTGCCGTGCCCTCCCTGCGCGCCCTGAGCGAGCGCCACGACGTGGCGCTGGTGGTCACGCGGCCCGACGCGGTTCGTGGTCGCGGCAAGCGGCTCCAGCCCTCGCCGGTAAAGGCGGCCGCCATGGAGGCGGGCCTTCCCGTGCTCGAGACGCGCCGCGTTGACGAGGGGGTCGTCTCGCGCATTGCAGACCTTGCCCCCGACGTCATTTGCGTGGCGGCATACGGTGCGATACTGCCCGACGAGCTTCTGTCGGTGGCGCCCATGGGATGCGTGAACGTGCATGCGTCGCTCCTGCCCAAGGGCCGCGGCGCCGCCCCCATACAGCGGGCCGTCCTGGAGGGCGACGAGCGCGTTGGCGTATCCATCATGCGCATCGTGCACGAGCTCGACGCCGGCCCCTATTGCGCCCAGGCGTCCATGGAGGTGGGCGAGCGCACGTGCCTGGAGGTCATGGAGTCGCTCGCCGCCCTTGGGGCGACGCTGCTCTGCGAGTCGCTTGACCGCATGTTATCGGGACAGGCGTGCTGGACCGAGCAGGACGAGTCGCGAGTCACCTATGCTGCCAAGGTCGAGAAGGCCGAGATGTTTTTGGACCCCAACGACACCGCGTCGCTCAACCGGCATCGCGTCCAGGCGTCGTTGGATGCCGCGCCGTCTAGGCTTCGCGTCGCCGGCAGGGGAGTTCGCGCCATGGATGCACGCGTGGCAGGCGTGGACGTGGCCCCCTCGTCGGTGCTCGTGCAAAAGGGCCACGTGTACCTTGGGTGCGCGCAGGGAGCGCTCGAGCTCACGCGCGTGAAGCCCGACGGCAAGCGCGAGATGATGGCGTCCGCGTGGGCGAGCGGTTTGCGTGGTGACTCCCTCACGTGGGAGAGGATATAGCGCGTGCCTGCGGCAACCCAGGCGCGTAGGGTTTGCGCGAAGCTTTTGGGCGAGGTGCGGCGCAGGGACGCCCATGCGCGCGACCTGCTGCGCACCTCGCCCGACGTAAACGCGTTCGATGCGCGCGACCGTGCTTTCGTCTCCAGGGTGGTGCTTGGGACCATAGGCGCCCAAGGCGTGCTCGACGCCGCCATAGACCGCCATCTCAGGCGGCCCCACGTGGAGCCCAAGGTGCGTGACGCCCTGCGCGTGAGCGCGTACGAGCTGCTGTTTCTCTCCACGCCCCCATCCGTTGGGGTGAGCCAGGGCGTGGAGTTGGTGCGCCACGCTCGCCCGCGGGCCGCTGGCATGGCCAACGCGGTCCTGCGGCGCGTCGCCGACGTCGAGGCACCTCGGCGCCACGACGCCCAGGCTCGGACGTGCGAGGGCATCGGCAGCGTTGCCGACTTGGAGCTTGTCTCGGGGTATCCGTCCTGGCTGCTTGGCCGCGTGTGGGACGAGCGGGGGCCACGGGCGGCGCAAGACCTCGCGCTGTCGGCGCTGGAGCCGGCACCGGTGTGCGTGGCGGCCGTGCTGTCGGTATGCACGGCCGACGAGGCACGCGCCCTGCTCGACAAACACGGGCTTGACCCGCGAGACACCAACCTTCCTGGTTCGTTTGCCTTGGGCTCGCCGGCGGCGCTGGCGTCGAGCGGGCTAGTCGAGAGGGCGCAGGTGGTGGTCTCGGACCTCTCGGCGCAGCGGGTCGCCCGCATGGCGCACATGCTGCCCAACACGAGCGTGCTCGAGGTGGGGCAGGGCAGGGGAACCAAGACGCTCCTGCTGGAGAACCAGGCGATTGCCGCGGGTGCCCCGGCGCACGTCGTGGGCATAGACAGCGAGGAGTTTAAGGTGCGGGTCTCACGCAAGAGGATGGAGCGTGCCAAGCTCTCCAAAGCTGTAAACTGCCTTGCCTTCGACGCCTGCGACCTCGCAGACGATCCGCTGCCGCGCGAATTGCGCGGGCCTTTCGACCTCGTGTTCGTGGATGCGCCCTGCTCGGGTACCGGCACGCTAAGAAGACATCCCGAGATCGCGTGGCACCTCTTGCCCAAGGACGTGGGCAGCCTGGCCGAGCTGCAGGGACGGATGCTGGATGCGGCCAGCACGCGGGTGCTGCCGGGAGGTGCGCTCTGCTATGCGACCTGCTCCGTGTTGCGTGCCGAGGACGAGGACGTGGTTGAGCGTTTCTTGGCCGGCCCGCATGGGAAGGTGTTCGTCCAGGACGGGGAGCCTCTTCTCACCCTGCCAAGAACCGCGGACGCCGACGGCCACTTTTGCGTGCGCCTGCGCCGCGAGGGATAGCGGACGGCGTCAGTCCGACGCGGACGAGTCGCTGCTGGAGGATGTGGTCGAGCTGGTGTCCTTGCTCGCTGACGAGGAGGAGTCGGAGGAGGAGCTCGTCGCGCTCGTAGCGCTGGTGGCCCCGCTCTTTCCGCGCTGGTCGGTGTTGTAGAAGCCCGATCCCTTAAAGACGATGCTGGATGCGCCAAACACCTGGTTCGCCTGCGCGCCACAGGTGGGGCAGGTTACCAGCGGGTGCTCGGACATGGGATGCTCCACCTCAAACTGATTGCCGCACTCGGGGCATCGGTAGTCATAACGGGCCATGCTGCTCAATCCTCCATACCTCATGCCGCTCGTGCGACACTTGCTGAACGCAGACACTTTACCCGACTTGTCGCCTCGTTGCCATGGTTGGGGCCATTGCCCACCATCTCTCCCAGTCTGGGCCGCACCCATGTCGCAACGCGATTGCCCAATGGGCTAACATGACTACAGGTTGTGGCGATTGGGGAGACATGGACATTCGAGGGGCGATATTCGACTGCGACGGCACGCTGCTGGACTCCATGCCCATGTGGACGCAGGAGTGCGTGGGGCTGCTGGAGCGCCATGGCGTGGAGGACGCGCTGCGCGTGTTTTTGGAGCACGAGTCTTTGGACATGGACGAGAAGTGCCGGTGGTATCACGAGAACCTGGGCATAGGGCAGAGCTGGGAGCAGCTGTTCGGTGAGCTCTGGGACAACGTGGCGGATGCCTACGCCACGCGGGTCCAGCCCTTCCCGGGATGCGAGCGCCTGCTCGCCTCGCTTGCGTCGAGGGGAGTTCCCATGGTCTTGGCGAGCGCGACCCCGCGCGATCTGCTGCGCGAGGCCTTGTCCGCACATGGGCTTATCGACTACTTTGACGAGCTGGTCTTTGCTGGAGACGTGGGGAGGGGAAAGGAGCATCCCGACGTGTACCTTGCGGCCCGCAGGCGACTGGCGACGCCAATGCATCAGACCTGGGTCTTTGAGGATGCCCCCTTTGGCGTTCGCTCGGCAGCCCGCGCGGGATTTCCCACCGTGGCCATCTTCAACGACCACGACGGGCGCGACCGATCGATGCTCGAACGATGGGCGACGGTCGTCTCATGCGGCTACGAGGACCTCACGCCGCAGGTGCTCGAGGCATCCATGCTGCGCGTGCTCGTTGTGGGAGGGTCGCCCGAGGTTCCGTCGGCAGAGCTGCTGCGCAAGCTGGCGCAGACATCGGATTTCGTGGTGGCCGCCGACGCCGGTGCCCGTGCGCTCAAGGGCGCCGGCATCGTCCCGCATGCGTTCTGCGGTGACGCGGACTCATGTGGCGACGACGTGCGCGAGTGGGTGAGCCGGACGGTCGCGCATGTGGCACTCTTCCCGCGCGAGAAGGACGACACCGACCTCGCGCTCGCCGTTGCGTGCGCGCGCGAGCAGGCCGCAGGTCGCGGCGCGCGGCTGCGCCTCACCCTTACCGGCGTCTCGGGGGGAAGGCCCGACCACTTCCTTGGCGTGTGGGGCGTGCTCACGAGCTGCCTGCAGGGCGCTCCCGGCATCGTAGAGGACGGCTATTGCTGCAAGATCTTGTCTCCTGAGGGTGACGACAGCTGGTATTTGGAGGATCGCGTGGGCTCCACGGTGTCGCTGGTGGCGCTGTCGCCGGGCACTGTGGCGAGCGCGCGGGGCATGCATTGGAACCTCGACCACGCCCCGCTGGCGCCGCTTGGGGACACCGGCGTCTCCAACGTCGTTGACGAGGCCCTGGCCGAGCTGCGGTGCCATTCCGGCACACTCGCCGTTTTTGTGTTGGGGGAGGGCAAATAAACGAAACGACCACAAGTGCAACAAGAAATGAGTTGCGCTATTCCGTCGTTATGCTATAGTACCTACGTTTCGTGAGTTAGAACGCCTCAGGCCACTTCTTTGCCGAGGCGTCCCCGATGGAGGTCTGAGTTATGTCTAAGGTCTGTGAGATTTGCGGCAAGCATCCCGTTGCGGGACGTTCCATTTCCCACTCGTTCCGTACGGTCAACCGCAAGTTCCGTCCCAACATCCAGCGCGTCACCGTTGTGATCGACGGTCACAAGCGCAAGATGAACGTGTGCACCCGTTGTCTCAAGAAGGGCAACATCGCCCGCAGCTAGCATCCAACCAATACCGTAGCTTAGACATAGCACGCAAAGGCTGCCCTCGGGCAGTCTTTTTTTAGGGATTTGTCGTACTGCCTCACCAAGGGGCCTTTGCTGCTATAATGCGCCATGACTCAACAACCGAGAGGAGCCACCATGTCCCAAGCAATACCTGGGTCTCTTAGGGTATCAAACGACGTCATTGCCGACCTCGCAGGGTATGCGACGCTCGAATGCTACGGCGTCGTTGGCATGGCCGTTACCGACGAGGAGCAGGGCGTCGCCCGCCTCCTGCCCATATATCGACTCCGCAAGGGCATCGAGGTGTCGTTGGAGGACGGGCTCATCGTTGTGGATCTGCACGTGGTGCTCGAGCAGGGCGTCAACATGGCGTCCGTTGCCGCCAACCTCAAGAGCACGGTCAAGTTCCTCCTCAACCAGATCGCGGAGCTCTCCGACGTGGAGGTGCGCGTTCATGTGGAGGGCATGCGGATGCATTAGCGTCTCCCGTCCCGTATCTGTTAAGCCAAAGCCAATAGGAACCGAGGTTCTCGCTTCATGATTGCCAACGTTATTCGCACCTGTTTCCCCGCGGCCGCACAAGTCGTCTACGAGAAGGCCGACGAGATCAACAAGCTCAACGTGTTCCCCGTGCCCGATGGGGATACGGGCACCAACATGTCACTCACCCTCACGACCGTCGTGCACGAGATCGAGTCTCTGCCCGACAGCGCCTCCATCGAGGAGATCGCCAAGGCCGTGACCCACGGCTCGCTGATGGGTGCGCGTGGCAACTCCGGTGTTATTACGAGCCAGATCCTCCGAGGCGTCGTCGAGGGCCTGATTCCCGCAAAGGGGGAGCACGCGACCCCGGCAGACGTGGCCGCGGCGCTGCGCAACGGCGTGTCGGTGGCGTTCAAGGCGGTGCGCAAGCCTGTGGAGGGAACGATCCTCACCGTCCTGCGCGACGTCTCCGCCAAGGCGGACCAGATTGCCAAGAACCGCGACGTCACGACCGAGGACATGCTCGACCAGCTCGTCGTGGAGGCCTACGAGTCCGTGGCGCGCACCCCGGAGCTGCTTCCCGTGCTCAAGGAGAACGGCGTCGTGGACTCCGGCGCGTTTGGCCTGGCGACGTTCATCGAGGGATTCGTCAACGCCTACCGCGGCCGTGCCAACGAGCTTACCGACTTCAAGACCACCGTTGGGACGGGCGAGGCCAAGGGCCAAGTTGCCAACGTGGTGGACATCGAGATAAACGAGGACTGGGCAGGCTCGGAGTTTAGGTACTGCACCGAGTTCCTCTTCCATGCCGACTCTCCCAACTTCGACGAGGAGGCATGCCTGCGCTACTTCTCGACCATGGGCGACTGCGAGCTGCTGGTGGGCTCCAATCCCGACTTCAAGTGCCACGTGCACACCAACCGGCCCGACCGCGTCATTCGCCACATGCTGCATCGCGGTCAGGTGTTCAACGTGTTCGTGCACAACATGGACCTCGAGGCGCAGGAGCGCACCGAGGGCATCCGTGCCGACAAGGAGGCCGCGCGCGAGCACAAGGCCCTGGGGTTCGTGGCGGTTGCTGCGGGAAGCGGCCAGGCCGAGATTCTCTCGTCGCTCGGTGTCGACGTGATCGTGTCGGGTGGCCAGACCATGAACCCCTCCACCGCCGACATCCTTGAGGCGGTTGAGTCCTGCAACGCCGACGAGGTCATCGTGCTGCCCAACAACGGCAACATCCGCATGGCCGCCGAGGCTGCTGCCAGCGCCTGCGAGACCTGCAAGGTGTTCGTGGTGCCCACGCGCTCGGTCCTGCAGGCGTTCGCCGCCATGTTCGTGGTCGACGTGGAGCTTCCCGCCGACGAGAACGTCGAGGCCATGAACGACGCCCTGGGCGACGTGCGCGACGGCGAGGTGACCACGGCCGTGCGCGACTCCCAGGCCGCCGACGGCTCGCCCATCCACGCGGGCGACGTAATGGGCATCGAGAGCGACGCCATCACGGTTGTGGGAAGCGAGGTCGCCGAGGTGACCCTGCAGCTCGTCAACCGGATGCAGGAGGCGGAGGAGGGCGACACGCTCACGATCCTGGCCGGCGAGGACATCGACGACGAGTCCTTCCAGGCGATTCTGGATTCCATCGAGGAGGCTCAGCCCGACCTCGAGATAGACGCGCATCGTGGCGAGCAGCCGCTCTATCCCATCATCTTCTCGCTTGAGTAACGCGACATAGGCAGGTGGTGGCCCATGGTCGTGAGCGAGGCGAGCGAGCGTGTTCTTAGGACCACGCGGCTCGCCGATGGCGTCGCAAGCCTGCGCTATGTGAGCGGGCGCCGTCTGCAGGCGCTCGAGCGCCTTGGGCTGCACCGCGTCCGCGACGTCTTGCTCCACCTGCCCCACCGGTATCTGGACTTCTCGCAGGTCACGAAGATCGGCTTTGCCGACGTTGGCAGCGAATCCACCGTGGTGGGCTCTGTTAGCAAGGTGGTGCTCAAGCGGCCAAGACCCCGCATGCAGATCGTGGAGGTTACGGTAGTCGACGACACCGGGCTGATCGTTGCCACGTTCTTTCGCCAACCTTGGATAGCCGACCAGGTGCACGAGGGCGACGTGATGGCGCTGTCGGGCACGGTCACCTTTGGCTACGGATTCCGCCAGATGAAGGCGCCGTTCTATGAGGTCCTCTCCTCCTCCCAGGAACAGACGAGCTATGCGCGCATCCTTCCCGTACATTCGGTGGGGGAGGGCGTGAGCGCGTCGTGGATGCGGCGCATCGTGTCGGCGGCCATTGAGGACACCGCCGACGTGTGCGACCCCCTCCCGAGCGAGCTGGTGGCGCGCAGGGGCCTCATGTCCCTGGGCAGGGCGCTTTGGGAGGTTCACTTTCCGTCGTCGCTTGCCGATGCAGAGCAGGCGCGCAGGCGCCTCGCGTACGACGAGCTGCTCACGCTGCAGCTCACCATGCTCGTGCGCAACCACATGGAGCTCAAGGGCATCGTGCCCTTCGTCCACACCACTGACGGTCCGTGCAGGCGTGCGCTCGTGGACGCCCTGCCGTTCTCGCTCACCCGGGAGCAACGCGACGCGGCCGACGAGATACTGGCCGACATGGGAGCCCCCATGGTGATGAACCGTCTCCTTTTGGGCGACGTGGGCACCGGCAAGACGGCCGTGGCGCTCGTGGCGTTGGGCGCGGTGGCCGACTCCCGCTCCCAGGCCGCGGTGATGGCGCCCACGTCGGTCCTTGCGCGCCAATACGCGCAGAAGCTTGGCCCCATGCTGGACAAGGCGGGTGTGTCGTGGGTGCTGGTGACGGGGGCCACGCCCCCCGCAGAGCGCGTGGACGTCGCGAGGGCCATTGCGTCGGGAGAGGTCACGTGCGTGTTTGGCACCACGGCGCTGCTCTCGTCCGACATCTCGTTCGCACGCCTCTCGCTGGTGGTGATCGACGAGCAGCATAGGTTTGGGGTCAACCAGCGCATCGCGCTCAGGCAAAAGGGAGCGGGCGCAGACCTCCTCACCATGTCGGCGACACCCATCCCGCGCACGCTGGCGCTCTCGCTGTATGGGGACATATCGTGCTCGCGCATTCGTCATCGACCGCGGGCCGGCGCTGGCGTGGCCACCACGGTGATCCCTCCCGAAAACGTCGATCTGGCCTACGGTGCCATACGCGATGCCGTCGCGCGTGGCAGGCAGGCATACGTGATCTGCCCGCTCGTGGACGACAAGGACGACGGTAGCGCGCTCGACGACGTTCCGCAGCGCTCGCAGTCCAATGCCACGCAGCTTCATTCGGCGGTTTCGACCGCACAGGACCTCTCGCGTTCCGTGTTGCGCGGTCTTGGCGTGGAGGTCCTCACCGGCAGGATGAGCGCCGAGGCCAAAGACGAGGTCATGGCGCGCTTTGGGTCGGGCTCGGTGGACGTTTTGGTGTCGACCACGGTTGTCGAGGTTGGCGTGGACGTTCCCAACGCAACGGTCATGCTGGTGTTCGACGCCGACAGGTTTGGCCTTGCCACGTTGCACCAGCTGCGGGGACGCGTGGGGCGTGGCGACCACGCGGGCAGCGTGTACCTGGCATGCGCCGCCAAGCGCGGGTCGGTTGCGCGCGAGCGCCTGGAGGCCCTCGAGGCCACAGACGACGGGTTCGAGCTGGCAGAGCTCGACCTGCGGTTGCGCAGGGAGGGAGAGGTCCTGGGCTATAGGCAGCACGGCGGCGTGTCCCTTAAGGTGTGCGACCTCGCGTCCGACGCCGACCTGGTGGAGGCGGCGCACGAGGATGCGAGGGAGGCGGTTAAAGACGACCCCGAGCTGCGGGACCCGGCGCACGCGCTTTTGGCATACGAGTGCCAGGATCGCTATGGCGCCTACTTCGAGGAGGTGGGACTCGCATGAGAATCGTGGGCGGCACGTTGCGGGGCCGTTCGTTCGACGCGCCCGAGGGGCGCTCCACGCGTCCGACGACCGACCGAATGCGCGAGTCCATAGCCTCCATGGTGCTCTCGGCGTGCGATCTGGACCTGAGCGACAGGTCGGTGCTCGACGCGTTTGCGGGCTCGGGCGGCATGGGGCTGGAGCTGCTGTCGCGCGGCGCCCCACATTGCACGTTCGTCGAGAGGAACCGCCGTGCGGCGCGCATCGTGCGCGGCAACTGCGAGCGGCTGCTGGAAGACAAAGAGAGCTGGCTGGTCCTCGTTGGCGACGTGATGCGACACGCCGCGGGGATGGCCATGGGCGGCGCGCCGTTTGGCATCGTCTTTTTGGACCCGCCCTACGCCATGCCGGCGGAGGAGGTGTCGGGCCTGGTGCGCGCACTCGACGCGTCGGGACAGCTTGCGCAGGGCTGCGTCGTGGTCTACGAGCGCGCCGCGAATGCCGCGACGCTTAGCGTGGAGGACTTGGCCCAGGTGAGGACGAGGGACCACGGTACGACGAGCGTGGACCTGTTTAGGATGGAGGGCACACATGGCTAACGGCATGACGCACGTGGTGTTGCCGGGCACCTACGACCCGGTGACGTTGGGGCATCTGGACGTTATTCGACGCTCCACGAGGCTCTTTTCCAAGGTGACGGTGGGGGTGGCCGCATCGCGCACGAAGCGTGGCGTGGGAACGACGTTTGCGCAGGAAGAGCGGGTCGATATGCTCGTGGAGTCCCTTGCGGAGCTCGGGATAGAGAACGTGGACGTGCGACCGTTCGACGGTCTGCTCGTCGACTTCTGCCGCGAGGTCTCCGCCGACGGCGTGGTAAAGGGCCTGCGTGCCATTACCGACTTCGAGTACGAGCTCCAACAGGCCGACCTCAACGCCCACCTCGCGCCGGACATCGAGAGCGTGTTCGTAATGGCCAACCCGTCGTTTGGCTACCTCTCGTCGTCCATCGTGCGCGAGCTCGCCTCGCTGGGGTCTCCCGTGGACGGCCTCGTGCCGCGCTGCGTCGTCTCGCGCCTTGCGCACCACTTCGAGGGCTGATGTGTAGCCCGCAAGGTGGAGGTTGGGCCCATTTGCACGAACGATACCGCTAACGGTCACATATGCACACCGCTTATAGATGCACAATGCGCATCTTTGGCGAATCTGTTACCATACAACGAGCTATAGCTTGGCGCCCGTGCGCCGTCACGAAAGGAGCCTGGATGGAACCGGGAGAGGAGATTGAAGCCCTGGTCGACGAGCTCGAGCAGATAGTGGCCGATGCCAAATCGCCCTTTGGCGGCGGTGGGCAGCGCAAGATCGTCGATGCGCAGGACGTGTACGAGATTCTTGACGAGATGCGTCGGGTGTTTCCCCAAGAGTTCCAGGATGCGCGTCGCATTCTCCGCGAGGAAGGCGAGATGCTGGACAGGGCACAGAAGCAGGCGGATGCCATCATCGCCGATGCCCAGCAGCAGGCCATGGTGATCGCGAGCGACCAGGAGATCGTGCGCCACGCGGTGCAGCAGGCCGAGGACATCCGCGATGCCGCGCAGCAGTACGAGCGTGACACGCGGTACAACGCCGAGGAGTATGCCGACACGGTCCTGGCACATCTCGAGGACAACCTGCGTTCGCTCACGGGTACCGTCACGCGCGTTCGCCAGACCCTCAACGAGAACTCTGGTTCCAGCAACCAGCAGAACAACGTCAACTGGTAAAGGTAACGCGCGCATCCATGGATCCCATACTTGTGTCCATAGACGACCGGCTCGCCAACGCCGGTGACACTACGTCCTTGGTGGGTCATGTAAACCAAGACGTGTTTGCGCTCACGGAGCGCTCGTTCTCGCTGCCCGACGGTATGGATTACGACGTCGTGCTCACCAACGTGGGGGAGGGCATACTCGCCACGGGCATCCTGCGCGCACGTGCCGTGGGCACCTGCGACCGCTGTCTGGACGAGGCCGTGCTCGACGTGGCGGCCGAGGTCGACGAGTACTACCTGTTCCACGAGCCCGACGAGGGCGTGCTCGAGGAGGGCGAGGAGGAGGGACCCGACTACGTGCTGGTGTCTCCCGACCTCACCATCGACCTCTCGGGTGCGCTGGAGGCCGCCTTCGTGATGGACGTTCCCTTTGTCGTTTTGTGTCGCGAGGACTGCGCGGGCCTGTGCCCCGTGTGTGGGGAGAACCTCAACCACGTTGACTGCGGGCATGCGGCGCAGCTCGAGCGGCAGGAGCAGGAGGATCGCCTTGCCTCGAGCCCGTTTGCCTCGCTGCGCAACCTCAAGCTCGACTAGGCGCGAGTCCCAAACCAGGGGGACGCGCTCGGTCTTGCACAAAGGGATATGGAAACGCCTTGACATGCGCGTCGTTGTGGTATAGTTGTTCGTCGCATGTAGCTGGCAAGACCGCTCGCCTCGGCGAGCGTGTAGGACGATAAGAGAGGTCATACGATGGCAGTACCCAAGCAAAAGAAGGGCCGCAGCGCCACGCACACGCGCCGTTCGGCCAACAGCAAGCTCGCCACGCCGGGTCGTTCCGAGTGCCCGCGCTGTGGTGCACCCAAGCTTCCGCATCACGTGTGCCCGAGCTGCGGTTACTACAAGGACCGCGAGATTCTCGTCATCGAGTAGTCGGTACTGGTAGAGAACGCCTGGGAGGCCGTTCCCTTCTGGGGGTCGGCCTCCTTTTTCTGTTGTAACGAGTGGAGAGGATCGAGCGATGACGACCATTTGCGTTGACGCCATGGGCGGCGACGAGAGTCCCGAGGTGGTATGCGAGGGCATTGCACGGGCACTGGAGCGCGACAGCGACCTCACGGTGGTCGTGGCGGGAACCGAAGAGGTGGTTACGCCGTTCTGCTCGCAGACCGACAGGACCATCTCGCTGGTGTGCAGCGAGGTCATTGGCATGGACGAGCATCCCGCTCAGGCGGTGCGCAAGAAGAAGGACTCCAGCATCGTGCGCGGATGCGCCGCCGTGCGCGCCGGTGACGCCGAGGGATTCTTCTCGGCTGGATCGACGGGTGCCGTCTTTGCGGCATCGACCATGGGCGTGGGACGCATCAAGGGCATTAAGCGCCCCGCCCTCGCGACCCCGCTTCCGGGCGTGGGCGACCACCACACCGTGATGCTCGACCTTGGGGCCAACGCGGACGTCCGTCCCGAGATGATCGTGCAGTTCGCGCAGATGGGGTCGGCGTATGCCCGCGTCGTCCTTGGCGTGGAGAACCCCCGCGTGGGTCTGCTCTCCAACGGCGAGGAGGAGACCAAGGGGTCCGAGATGGCGCTCGCCTTCCATCAGGCGCTTGCGGAGGCCGACTGCGGGTTTGTGGGCAACGCCGAGGGCACCGACCTGCTCCTGGGCGACTTCGACGTAGTGGTTTGCGACGGGTTTACCGGCAACGTGGCGCTCAAGACGCTCGAGGGCACCGCAAAGTTCATCCTTGGGACCCTCAAGGAGGCAGTGGCCAAGTCGGTGCGCTACAAGCTGGGCGCCGGGCTGCTCAAGCCCGCGCTCAAGGAGATGAAGGAGACGCTTTCGGGCGACGAGTACGGCGGGGCCTTCCTCATTGGCCTCAAGGCGCCCGTGCTCATTGGCCATGGCGCCACGAGCGCGCAGGCGGTGGCCGCGGGCACCGCGGCATGTGCCGCAGCCGTTCGCGGCGGCCTTGTGGACAAGATTGCGTCTTCGCTCGCTCAGGACGCGCAATAGGTACAATCGACCTGTTGTCATGTATAGTGCGTGCGCCGCACGCGATGATAGACGAGGAGATGAACACATGAACAGGACAGAGATCTTCGACAAGGTCTGCGAGCTGATGGTCGAGACGCTCGAGACCGACGGCGCCGACATCACCGAGGACACGCGCTTCGAGGAGCTCGGCGCGGACTCCTTCGACCTTCTGGAGCTGGTCACCGCCTTCGAGGACGAGTTTGGCCTGACGATGGACGACGAGGCGCTGTCGGACATCCAGACCGTGTCTGACGCCATCAACGCCATCGAGGCCGCTCAGTAGGCAACGGGCGCGAGGTTTGTTGCGCACGAGTACGGAGGAGATCGTTGAGGCAGCACAAGCGGGTTAGGGAGATCGAGCGAATCTGCGACCATCACTTCGAACGAGAGGACTTGGTGATCGCGGCTCTCACGCATCCTTCGGCGGCGGAGGGTAAGCCGGTGTCGGCGTCCTACGAACGACTTGAGTTCCTGGGCGACTCGCTGCTTGGCTCGATCGTGGCGTTGGCCATCTTCAGGCGGTTCCCCAGCATGGACGAGGGGGAGCTGAGCATGATCAAGACCACGCTCGTGTCGGGCAAGATGCTGTCCAAGGTGGGAGGGGAGCTGGGCATCGGCCCCCTCATCCTGCTCGGCACGTCCGAGCGCGGTACCGGCGCACGCGGCATGAAGAAGGCCCTCGAGGACGTGTACGAGGCCCTTGTGGCTGCCCTCTATCTGGACGGGGGCTTCGAGGTGGCATGCCGGTTCGTGGAGCGAACCGTGCTCTGCCATGCCAGCCCCACCATGGCCGAGCGCCCGCTCTCGCCCAAGTCGCGTCTTCAGGAAGTGACGCAGCGCGACTTCAAGTGCGGCCCCGAGTACAAGCTCGTGGGCGAGGAGGGTCCGGCGCACACGCCCACGTTCACCTCGGTGGCGATCGTGGAGGGCCGTCGCGTGGGGCGTGGAAAGGGCCCCTCAAAAAAGGAGTCGGAGGCCGCGGCGGCATTTGACGCCCTGGCAAACCTTGGCTACGTACCGTCACGTGCGAGCGGCGGGGAGTCCGGCACGGACGACGGACGCGACGCGCAGTCGGCAAGGGGGGACGAGCATGTATCTTAAGTCCCTGTCGCTGCGCGGGTTCAAGTCGTTTGCCGACAAGACCTCCATGCTGTTCGATCCGGGCCTCACGGTGGTGGTTGGCCCAAACGGGTCGGGAAAGTCGAACATCTCGGATGCCATCCTGTGGGTGCTTGGCGAGCAAAGCGCAAAGATGCTGCGCGGCCAGGCCATGCAAGACGTCATCTTCTCGGGCTCTTCGGCCCGCCAGCCGGTCAACATGGCAGAGGTCACCATCGTGCTGGACAACACCGACGGCACGTTGCCCGTCGACTACGCGGAGGTCTCCATCACCCGTCGCATGTACCGGTCGGGCGAGTCCGAGTACCTCATAAACGGCACCGCCTGCCGCCTGATGGACATCACCGAGATCCTGCACGACTCCGGTCTCGGTCGCGAGATGCACTCCATCATAAGCCAGGGCAACCTCGACTCGATTCTCTCCAGCCGTCCCGAGGAGCGTCGCGAGCTCATCGAGGAGGCTGCCGGCATCTCCAAGCACCGTCGTCGCAAGGCGCGCTCGGAGCGCAAGCTCAAGCGCATGGACGAGAACCTCACCCGTGCCAAGGACATCAACCGCGAGATCCAGCGGCAGCTGAGGCCGCTCGAGCGGCAGGTGGGCAAGGCGCGCGAGGCACGCGAGATCTCGGACCGTCTGCGCGAGGTCGCCCTCACGCTCTCGGTTGACGACCTGCGCGGGCTCCAGCAGCGCCATGGCACGCTCGTGGCGCAGGCGCGCGAGGCGCAGGCCGCGGTATCGCTGGCTCGCCTTCGCCTGGACGAGCGCACCGCCGAGCTCGAGCGCTACCAGAGCCTGTTGGAGGAGAAGGGCATCTTCGTGGGTGACCTGGGCGCCCAGCGCACGCGACTGCAGGACCAGATCACCAAGCTCGAGAGCGACCGTCGCCTGCTGGACGAGAAGGCGCGCGTGATGAACGCACGCATGGCCGACCAGCAGCAGAGCGCGACGTCGGCCGCACGCGACCACGCGCAGGTCCAAGGCGAGCTGGAGCGCGTGAGCGGCGAGCTTGGCAACGCGCGGGCTGAGTGGGACGAGCTCAAGCGACAGCTGGACGAGCTCGTTCCCAAGGCGCGCGAGGCAAAGGGCACGCGCAAGACGTTGGGTCGCAAGCTCGCCCAGGCGCAGGCCGACCAGCGCAGCGCGCAGCGGACCGCGGACGCCGAGACGCTCGCGCACGCCAAGCTGCGCGACCAGGTGGGAAACGCGCAGGTAGAGGACGAGCTGTTCGCAAACAGGCTTCGCCAGCTCCGCGAGCAGGTCGAGACGTGCGAGGAGCGGCTCGGCGAGCGCAATGCGCGCAAGCAGGAGCTCTCCGTCGCCATCGAGAGCGCACGCGATGAGGCCAGCGCGGCGCGCGACGAGGCGCGCACGCTCGAGCAGCGCCTCAAGTCCGCGCGGCGCGACGAGCAGGCGGCGCGCGAGAAGCTCACGGGCCAGCGTGCGTCGCTCTCGGCGCTACAGTCGGTGGACGAGCAGGCGGAGCACGCGAGTCCCATCGTTGCGTCGCTCATGCGAAGGGAGGGCGTCTCGAGCAGGGTCGACTGCCGCCTGGCCGACGTGATAGAGGCGCCAAGCGAGCTGGAGGAGCTCGTGGAGCGCCTGCTCGGAGAGGACCTCACGGCGCTCATCGTGCCGGCTGCGTCCGACGCCTGGACCATAGCGGACGCCGCGATCGGCGAGAGGAAGGCAAGCGGCAAGGCGACCATGTTGCGCAAGGACGTGGCGCGCCCAACGCGCGACACCACGTCGTCGCCCGGCGAGTCCCTTCTGGGACGGCTTCGCATCGCACCGGGCGCGGAGTCGTTGGCAGAGGCGCTGCTCGGCGACGTGCGCATCGTCTCGTCGGCCAAGGAAGCCATAGTCGCGCACGATGCGGACCCGTCGTGCACGTACGTAACGTCATCGGGCGTCGTCGCGCTTCCGGACGGACGCGTGGTGGTTGGGACCGACGGTGGAGCCGAACGCGGTTCCCTCGAGCGCAAGCGCCGCATCCGTGCACTCCGCAATGGGATGGGAGCGTTCGAGGAGCGCCTTGAGCAGGCTAGCGCGCTCGTCGCCCAATGCGAGAAGGAGATTGGCGTCGCGCAGGACAGGAGCGCGCGTGCCAAGGGTGAGGCGGCGCGTCTGTCGGGTGAGCTGTCGTCTGTCACCTCCGAGATTGGCAGGCTCGAGGCCCAGCGTGGCTCGGCCGTCTCGGAACAGGCTCGCGTGGAGCGGCAGAGGAGCGAGGCAGCCTCCAAGGCAAGCGCGGCGCGCAAGGAGATAGAGGGCCACCGTGAGGCTGCCAAGCAGGCAGCCGCCCGCGCCGAGGAGCTCGGCGCCATGGTGGACACGCTCATGGACGAGCGCTCCGAGGCGTCGAGGGCTGAGGCGGACGCGGAGCGAAAGGTCTCCGACGTGCGCCTGAGGATCGCCACGGTGCAGGAGCGCAAGAACCATCTCGTCGTGCGCGAGGACGAGCTGAGAAAGCGGCTCGCCAGGCTCGCGCATACGGCGGAGGCCGCAGAGCGCGACGTGGAGGACCTTCGCCTCAAGCTGCGCCGCGTGGCACCCCTCAAGGCGACCCTGGAGGCCATCGGCGAGCGTGCGCTTGCCTGGCAGCGCCGGCTTGACGACCGCGCATCCCTGGCGGAGGCGGACTCCGCCTCGCTCAAGGACACCATCGGTGAGGCACGTGGCGCCGTATCCGCGGCGCGCGAGGCCTTGGAGCGCGCGCAGGAGTCGTCGGGGCAGCTGCAGGTCGAGCGCGGCAAGCTCGAGGTGCAGGTCGAGCAGGCGGTGCAGTCCATCGAGGCAACGGGAACCAGCGTTGCCGACGCACTGTCCATCCCGGCCCCGGAGGACCGGCGCGCCATGGAGGAGGAGGCGATTCGCCTCAAGGAGCGCCTCGACTCGCTGGGACCGGTCAACGAGGTGGCGATGGACGAGTACACACGCCTCAAGCAGCGTGCCGACTACATTTCGGAGCAGGTCACGGACCTCGAGGCCGCACGCAAGTCGCTCGCAAAGATCACGGCCGCCATCGAGCGCAAGATGCGCCGGCAGTTCCTTGTGATCTTCGACCAGGTCAACGCGAACTTCACGGAGGTGTTCGGGTTGCTCTTCCCCGGAGGGCAGGCGCATCTGGAGATGACCGACCCCGACCACCTCTCCGAGACCGGCATCGAGGTCATTGCCCAGCCGCGTGGCAAGAAAATACAAAAGATGATGCTCATGAGCGGCGGCGAGAAGAGCCTCACCGCCCTGGCGCTGCTGTTTGCGGTCTATCGCACGCGAACGGTGCCGTTCTATGTGTTCGACGAGGTCGAGGCTGCGCTGGACGACGCAAACCTGGGCAAGCTGCTCGACGCCATCGAGCAGCTCAGGGAGTCCACGCAGCTCATCGTCATATCCCACCAGCGCAGGACCATGGAGCAGGCGGATGTGCTGTACGGCGTTTCCATGCAGGCCGATGGCGTGAGCCATGTGGTCTCTCAACGACTTGACAAGACAGGAAGGGTGGTGAAGGCCTGATGGCGCTTTTCGACAGGCTCAAGGAGGGGCTCTCGAAGTCCCGCGAAACCATGAACGAGATCTTCTACCTGGGTGGCCAGGTGGACGACGAGTTTTGGGAGGATCTTGAGGACACGCTCGTTATGGGCGACATGGGGGCCGAGGTCGCCTTCCAGGTGACGGATGACCTGCGCGAGCAGGCGGCCCGCGAGAACCTCACCAGAGCGGACCAGATTCGCGAGGCGCTGGCCACGCGCATCGCGAGCGAGTTTACGCCCAAGACATGGGATCCCTTCGTGTACCTGCCCTCCTGCGTCCTGTTTGTGGGCATCAACGGCGCGGGCAAGACCACGACTGTGGGCAAGCTCGCCAACGTCGCGCACAACCAAGGAGTAAAGTGCCTCATCGGCGGCGCCGACACGTTTAGGGCCGCCGCCATCGAGCAGCTCGAGGTGTGGGCGCAGCGTGCGGGAATCGAGATGATCACGCGCGCCCGCGGGGCCGATCCGGCGAGCGTGTGCTTTGAGGTGCTCGAGCGTGCCGAGAAGAGCGGCGCGCAGCTCCTGCTCATCGACACGGCCGGTCGTCTGCACACCTCGTCCGACCTCATGAGCGAGCTGGGCAAGGTCGTCCGCGTTACCAGGAAGCGCTCCGGCATGCCCGTGTACGTTGTGCTGGTCGTCGACGCGACCACGGGGCAGAACGGCCTGAACCAGGCCAAGGAGTTCAACGACGCCCTCGACCTCGACGGCGTGATCATAACCAAGCTCGACGGGACGGCGAAGGGCGGCATTGCCGTGGCCATCTCGCACGAGCTCAAGCTGCCCATCCTGCGCATTGGCGTGGGGGAGGGCATAGAGGACCTCCAGAAGTTCGACGCAAAGGACTTTGCCCGCGCTCTGGTGGGCGAGGCAGAAGGGAAGTAAGCCATGGCAGTGTTCAACAGCCTTTCGGACCGACTCCAAGACACCTTTGACAAGCTGCGCGGCAAGGGCAGGCTCACAGAGGACGACATCAACGTAGCGATGCGCGAGATTCGCCTCGCCCTGCTCGAGGCGGACGTGAACTTCCGCGTCGTGCGCGCGTTCGTCTCGCGCTGCAAGGAGCAGTGCCTCGAGGCCGAGGTGCTCTCGTCGCTCAACCCCACGCAAAACGTCGTGCGCATCGTGCTGGACGAACTCACCAAGCTGCTCGGCTCCGAGGACGCGGAGCTGCAGCTGCCGTCCACGCGCAAGCCCAACGTAATCATGCTCGTGGGCCTGCAGGGTTCCGGCAAGACGACCGCGGCCGCCAAGCTCGCATACCTGCTCAAGGGCAAGGGCCGCAGGCCCCTGCTGGCCGCCTGCGACGTCCACCGTCCGGCTGCCGCCGACCAGCTCGCGACGCTCGGCGGGGAGGTTGGCGTGCCGGTGTGGCGAGGCGACGGCAAAAACGCCGTGTCGATTGCCTCGGAGGCCGTAGGCCGCATCGCGAACGAGCGCAAGTGCGACGTCGTTATAGTTGACACGGCGGGCCGCCTGCAGATCGACGAGGAGATGATGCAGGAGGCCGTGGACATCCGCGACGCGATTCGTCCCGACCAAATTATGATGGTCGTCGATGCGATGACCGGTCAGGACATCGTGAACGTGGTCAACGAGTTCAACGCGCGCATGGACTTCGACGGCGTCATTATGTCCAAGCTCGACGGCGACGCGCGCGGTGGCGGTGCCCTCTCGGTCCGCGAGGTCACCGGTAAGCCCATCATGTTCGTGAGCCAGGGCGAGAAGCCCGACTCGCTGGAGGTCTTCCACCCCGATCGCATGGCTCGGCGCATCCTTGGCATGGGTGACGTCATCGGCATCATCGAGGAGGCCGAGAAGCTCCAGAACGAGCAGAGCATCGCGGATGCGGAGCGCATGCTCATGGAGGGCTTCACCATGGATGACATGCTCTCGCAGCTGCAGCAGGTTCGCAAGATGGGTGGCATGCGCAAGCTCGCCGGCATGATTCCCGGCGTCGACCGTGCCCTGAGCCAGCGTGGTACCGACGTGAGCGACGAGCAGATCGTCCCCATTGAGGCCATGATCCGCTCCATGACCAAGCAGGAGCGTGCGAAGCCGCGCATCATCAACGGCCAGCGCCGCAAGCGCATCGCCGAGGGTTCCGGACACACGGTGCAAGAGGTAAACACCCTCATCAAGCAGTGGGAGCAGATGGACAAGATGATGAGCTCCCTGCGCTCGATGGCCATGGGTGGCAACACGCGCCAGATGGGCCGCCAGATGGGCAACATGATGCGCAACATGGGCATGGACCCCATGGAGGCCGAGAAGCTCGCCCGCATGAGCGCCGCAGCGCCCGCAGGCAACCGCCAACAGCGCAAGGGCCGACCTCGCAAGAAGGGCAAGCAGAAGAGGCGTCGCTAGCCTCTGGCCAGCCTCGGCAGGAGGCGCGGCCGGGTTCCGGGGATCTGCGACCCTAGTGGCATCAAGAAGCAAACAGAGAACGGGGGGCGCGCCATTCGCGGCGCGCCCCCCGTCGTCTTGCGAAGGGTATGTACGCTTAGAAGTGCGTGATCACGACCGTGCCCACGTCAATCATGTTGTAGAGCTGCTCGGCGGCCGAGTAGGGGAGGTTCACGCAGCCGTGGCTGCCGTTGTAGGTGTAGATGTTGCCGCCAAAGGCGCCGCGCCAGGTTGCGTCGTGAAGTCCGTAACCGCCGTCGAAGGGCATCCAGTAGGTTACGTAGCTCTCGTAGTCGGGCTGGCCGTCATGGTTCTCGTCGAGGCCTACCAGCGTCATGGGGGAGACCTTCTCCTGGACGTAGAAGACGCCCAACACCGTGCCGTGGTTCTCGGTGGTGTTGCCCGAGACGCAGTCGGACTCCCAAACCACCTCGTCGCCGTCGTACAGGCGCACGTGCTGCTCGGAGAGGTCGGCGTCTATGTAGCGGTCGGGCCATTCCTTGCCGTCGGGGTTCCAGGAGTCAGCCGTTTGGCTCATGGGAGCGTCGATTGGGTCGGTGTTGTCGTTCTTGAGGTGGTCCTCTATCTCGTCCGTGAGCCCCTCGTTGTCCAAAGCCCAGCCATAGGTGCCGCCCTCGACCTCGATCTCAGCCCCGTCGGGACGCTTGTACGTGCGCTTGTTGCCAACGGTGTTGAACTCGTCTGCGACGGAATTCTGTACCCACTCCTCAATGGCGTCGCGGTTCACGTCGAGCTCGCGGTCCTCGTTGATGACCAACCAGTCCTTGAGCTGGGACGAGGTGATCTCCTTGGCGTCCTTGTCCGCCACGCGAATCATGATCTTCTTGCCAAGCAGCTTGTTGGAGCGGTCCACGGTTGCCACCAGCTGCGTGTCATCCTTGCGGATCTTGGGCTGGCGCAGCTCCGACTCCTCGATGGTGATGTTCTCCGCCATGCCGCTCACGCTCTGCTCGCACTTGAGCTGCACCTGCTTGGTGCTCAGCTGGGTGCCGATTCGCTCGGGAACGACCACGAACTGCTTCTTGGCCGCGTCGTAGGTCGCCGTGGCGTCGGTGGGAGGCTCGTTCTCGTCGTTGAACTCGCTTACCTTCTCGATGATGAGCTCGTCGAGCTTGTCTACGTCGAAGGTGATGCCCCGGTTGACCTTGTATTCGTGCGTCTTGGTGAGCTCCACCGGCCAGGTCCATGCCGAGATCTGCGATCCGGCCTCGTTGCCGTAGGTCACCCCGTCGTAGGAGAAGCCAATTTGGGTGCCCTCGATGTCGAAGTCGATTCCCTGTCCCGAGACCTTGGTCTGGTACGTGGCGCCAAGGTTGGTGACATACGACGAGAGTTCCGAGACCGTCATGTTGGAGACGTCCTCGCCGTTTACCGTGGTGTTGGGGAAGAAGTGGGACGAGAAGTAGAGGGCGCCCACGGCGTATACCAGCAGCAACGCCGCAAGAATCGCGCCGACAACTAGCGGCCAGCGCCGCCTTCTTGGGGCGTCCGCGCCGCCCATGGGAACATGGTCGGACACCTTGGGCATGTCGCTTTGGAGCGAGACCCCGCCCGCCTGGGCGTCGATCGTCTCGAAGGGAGTCGGCTCCTGTGGCCTAGCCCTGCGCATGTATGTGGTGTTAGTTTGGGTAGTCGCGTCGACCTCGCTCTCGGGGGAGGGAATGTTGAGCAGCGTGCTGCGACGTTGTGGTACCGTCTTTTCCACAAGCGTCTCGTCTGCCAGCTCCTCGGGCGTTTTTGCGACCGCGTCCGCCTCGTCGCCTGTGTCCGTCGCTGCCTGATCGCTAATTGCGGGCTCGGCAGGCTCTGCGGGCGCATCGTCTGTCCCGGTCGCATCGGTCGGCACATCCGTGGGCTCCACGTCCTCGGCTTTCTCGGCTGTCTTGGTGACCTTGGATGCATCTCCGTCGTCGAAGCCGTCCTCGAGCCATGCGTTGTCGTTGTCGACAAAGTGCTCCCGCTCCTCCTCGGTGTGGGGTGTCTCGTTGTCCGCGGATGCGTCGGCGGCCTCCCGTGCCATCTTGGGTTGCGCCTTGTTCGCGGAATCGTCTTTGCCAGAGGCCTCGACGGACCCCTTCGCCGAGTCGGCGGGAACTATGCGATCGTCGCGTTCCGCGTCGTCAATTCGGTTGCTCTTGTTGTCCATGCACGCTTCCTTCTTTCTGGGCAAGCGGTATTATTCTATGAGCAGAGGTATGGTACCCCATATTTGCGGCATGCATGCCGAGAGGAGATGCGTTCATGGCAACTTTATGCATGTCAAAGTTGGCTGACAGCCGCCTGGACTTGTACACGAAGCTCACGAACCATCAGCTGCGCAGCGCATGGGAGGTTGAGCGGGGCATCCTCATAGCGGAATCCGAGATTGCCATACGCGTGGCCCTCGACGCGGGCGTGCGGCCCCTCTCGTTCTTGCTCGACGAGCGCAAGGTGGAGGCTATGCAAGATGTGCTCGAGACGCTCGACGACGACATTCCCGTGTTCGTGCTCCCGCCGGACGAGGCCGAGCGGCTGTGCGGATACCGGGTGACGCGCGGTGCGCTGTGCGCGATGCAGCGCCCCGCCATGGCGCCCCTCGACTCCTTGGTTGCGAAGTCGCGAAACCTCGTGGTCGTGGAGGGGGTCACCGACACCTCCAACGTGGGCGCGCTGTTTAGGAATGCCGCCGCGCTCGGTGCCGATGGCGTGATAGTTGCCCCCACCTGCGCCGACCCACTCACGCGTCGTGCGGTGCGCGTGTCCATGGGCAACGTGTTTCGCGTCCCCTGGTGCCGTGCCGGCGGCACATGGCCGCGCGACACATGGGAGGTGCTGCGTGCGCATGGCTACACCACCCTCGCGCTGGCACTTGCACCCGATGCCGCCAGACTCGACGACCCGTCGCTGCGAGAGGCCAAAAGAATCGCCCTCTGCTTTGGCGCAGAGGGCTCTGGGTTGTCTGGGTCCGTTTTGGATTCCTGCGACCGCAAGGTAATCATTCCCATGGCGCAAGGCGTGGACTCGCTCAACGTTGCCGCCTCGAGCGCCGTGGCCATGTGGGAGCTGTTCGGTCGCTCGTAAGGGAGGGTCTAGTCCTCCGCCTGGCTCAGGAACCGCTGCGTGCGCGGGTCGCGCGGGTGGTCTATCACCTGCTCCGCCGGGCCTTCCTCGGCAATCTCGCCGTCAAACAGGAAGGCGATGCGGTCGCTCACCAGCTTGGCGAATCCCATCTCGTGGGTGACGATGCCCACCGCCATGCCGTTTGAGGCGAGCTCGCGAATGATGCGCTGCATGTCGGCCGTGAGCTTGGGGTCGAGCGCGGAGGTCGCCTCGTCGAAGTAGATGACGTCTGGGTTCATGGCGAGCGCACGGGCGATCGCGACGCGCTGCTGCTGTCCGCCCGAGAGCTCGCACGGGACCTTGTTGGCGTGCTCGGTGAGGTCTACGCGCTCCAGGAGCTCGCGTGCCTCGGCCTCCACCTCGTCCCTGCTGCGCCCCTGCACCACGATGGGGGCGTCGGTGATGTTCTGCATAACAGTGAAGTGCGGGAACAGGTTGTAGTTCTGAAAAACGATGCCAAAGCGGTTGTGCGACTCCTGTGTCCCCTCGGGGGAGTAGACGGCGTGGCCCTGCTCGTTGGGGCTGCACACGACGAGGTCCCCATACGAGAACGTGGCGGAGTCAAAGCGATCAAGAAGCGTCATGCAGCGCAGAAGGGTTGACTTGCCCGCGCCGGACGGGCCGATCATGGAGACCACCTCACCAGGCATGATCTGGAGCGACACGTCGTGCAGGACAACCTTATCGCCAAAGGACTTGCGCGCATTGCGCACGCTTACGGCGGGCAGTGCAGATGCGTTAGTCATGGTAGTACCCCAGCTTCTTCTCGGCTCGGCTCAGGCAGAACTCGATGAGCAGGCAGGTGACCCAGTAGATGGCTGCCGCGATCATAAAGGGCACCATGGTGCGCTGGCTTGCCACGAGCGCCTTGGACTCGGTGAACATCTCGGCCACGCCAACCGAGAAGGCGAGCGAGGTGTCCTTTACCAGCGTGATTATCTCGTTGCCCATTGCGGGGAGGATGCGTTTGATCACCTGGGGCAGGATGATGCGGAAGAACGTCTGGGACCGGGAGTAGCCCAGCACCTGAGCCGCCTCGTATTGTCCCTTGGGCATGCTCTGGATGCCGGAACGGTAGATCTCGGCGAAGTAGGCCGTGTAGTTGATGATGAACGCGATGATGCACGCGATGAACTTGAAGCCGGCACCCGTCTTTATGCCAAAGACGTAGAACGGCATAAAGAACACCGCGAACATCTGCAGCATGAGCGGCGTGCCGCGGATGATCGAGATGTAGAGTTGCGTGATCAAGCGGATGGGCGCAAACCGGGAGAGACGTCCGTGCGCCACGACGATGCCAAGGGGTATGGAACCCAGCAAGGTGAGGGAAAACACCAAGAGGGAGACGACGTAGCCCTGCGCGAGCATGGTTATCATCGTGGAGAAGTCCAACGGTACATCACCTTCTTATGAATCGCGGGCAACCGAGGTTGCCCGCAGTCGATTAGAGATTGCGCACACGGCTCTATTCGGAGGCCTTGGGCAGCACCCAGGCGTCGTAGCTTACGCCCTGGTTGGAGTACTTGTCGCAGAGCTGCTTCACGAAGCCGTCGGCATCGAGCTTCTGGAGGTCCTTCTGCACCGTCGCCGCAAGCTTCTTTCCCTCGTCGGTGTTGGCAAAGCCAACGCCAAAGTGCTCGGAGTTGAGGGGCTCGTCGAGGATGCGGTAGTCCTTCGAGCTGCCGATGTTGAACACGGCCACGGGATAGTCGCAGGCCACCGCGTCGTACTCACCGGTCTGCAGGCTCATAAACGCGGTGTTGTACTCGCCAATGGTGTTGAGCGCCTTGAACGTCTTTCCCAGGTCGGCCTGCGAGCCCTCCTCGGAGAGGAGCTCGAGCGCGGCGGAGTCCGCCTGCGTAACGACGGTCTTGTCCTTGAGGTCGGCGAGCTTCTTGACGGGGGAGTTTGCGGCGACGACGATAACCTGGCGGTTCTCCATGTAGGGGTCGGTGAAGGCGTAGTCACCCTCGCGTCCCTCGATGGTGAAGCCGTTCCAGATGCAGGTGATCTGGCCGCTGTTGAGCTGGGCGTCCTTGGAGTCCCATGCAATGGCCTCGGGCTTGTACTCCCAGCCCTCCATCTCGCACACCTTCTGGGCGAGCTCGAGGTCGAAGCCAGTGAACTCGCCGTTGTCGCCCACATAGCCATACGGCGGGAAGTCCTGGTCAAAACCCACGATGAACGCCTGGGCGCTCTGCTGTGCGCCACCGCATGCCGCGAGCGAGGCGAGCGCGGGCATGGCGGCCAGCATGCTGGCACCGCGAAGGAAGGAGCGTCGGTCTAGCGAGATGTCTTTGAGGGACATGTTGTTCTCCTCTCGTTGGGCACAATGCCCAGCAACCAGCCCAATGGACGTATGCGCGATTGGGCGGATTACGCGCTAATAATGACGCAAGTAAGGATACCCTCGCGAACATGTGTGTCAAGGAAGGTCGGTCCCTGCGTGCAAAGATGTAACCGTTTGGATACCACGACCGCCGCAGGGGAAGTGCGGGACGCGAGCTTTCCCCGTGTTAGTCCGCGAGTCCAGCCGCGGCCGCGAACGCCGACACGACCGTCTTTGCGTCCTCGATGAGACCGGCGCGGATGGCCTCCACCACGTCGTCCACAGGAACCCACACCACGTCCACCAGCTCGCCCTCGTCGGGCCTTGCCTCCCTCTGCACGACGTCGTGCGCGACGAAGATGCGCGTCTTCTCGTTGTTGAAGCCAGGGGCGCCTGCCGACACGGCCAAGGGCTCGATGCGTCCGGCGACGAGCCCGGTCTCCTCGGTGAGCTCGCGTGCCGCGCACACCGCCGGGTCCTCGTTGGCGTCGAGCTTACCTGCCGGGATCTCCAACGTCATGCGTCCCAGTGCCACGCGGTACTGCCTAACGAGGCACAGGCACCCGTCGCGCACCACGCACACGCCCGCCCCTCCGTTGTGACGCACGATCTCGCGCCATCCCTCGCTTCCGTCGGGCAGGCGTACCAGCAGGTGCTCGACCGAGAAGATCTTTCCGCTCCACTCGTGGTCGGTCCTCAGCACGGTTTCCACCAGCGTGTCGTCGAGTTGCAGAAGCGCGCGAATTCTGTCCAGTGCCATGGGGTGCTCCTTGTTCCGCTAGGTTGTTGCCCAACATGTGTCGGTAGTGCATGGTAGTCGTTTTGGACGCTGCGCGGGCTGCGGAGGGCGGCGCGTACGATTATTCGACAAGTTCGGTCCCTACCGTGCACGATTTGGTCCCACGCGGGACCGGGCGCGTACGATTTCGTGACAAATACGCTCCCTACCGCGTACCATTTTGGCTGGAAATTGTACGCGGTAGGGAATGATATTTACCAGAAATCGTGCACGGCGGGGTTGCCCAGGCCAGGAATTGTACGCGGCAAGGCTTCCTTTTCCCCAGAAATTGTACGCGGTGACCGTGTCGCCCATCCCGTTACCAGGCGTGTCTTGGGGGTAGGGTGCCGCCAGCACATCGATTCCTGTTGTCGAAACTATGGACTCGCACGGCACTTTACAAAAAACTCCAAAACAGGGCTTGCAATTGTAGGCTGTGTTGTGGATAATAGTCTAGCCGATTCAAGAGGTGGGCAAACACGGTGGGTGTAGCTCAGTTGGCAGAGCGACGGACTGTGGCTCCGTAGGTCCAGGGTTCGAGCCCCTGTACCCACCCCATTCTTGATAGTGCACGGGCCGTTAGCTCAGCTGGCAGAGCAGGGGACTCTTAATCCCAAGGTCCAGGGTTCGAACCCCTGACGGCCCACCACGATTGTTTAAGGTCAGACGTTTGTCTGGCCTTTTTTTGTTGCTCAACCCGTCACAACATCGCGCGCGGCGCCCTACGGCGGCCCGGAATCGCCACTATCGCTTGAGAAAGACGGGAATGCCACAGACGACGCGGACCACCTCGCTTGCCTCGCGGGCCAGCCTGGCGCAGGTGGCGCCCACGCGTTCGCGCCATGCGCGGTCGGCCGCATCCATGGGCACGACGCCCATGCCCACCTCATGACAGACGACCACCTCCTTGCAAAGGAGCCTCTCCCAGTCGCGCTCGTCCAGATCGCCCGCGCGCAGCAGCTCGTCGAGGTCCAGGAGCACGGGACAGGGTGCGTCCAGGCATCCGTCCATCTGCTCGTTTGCGTAGCCGAGCGCGCGCACGTACGTGCGCTTTCCCGACGCTATGCCTCCGGTAACCAACATCATGTGCCTACGAGCCTCCCAACCAAAACCACGCAGGCGAGCATGAGCAGCTCGGCCACCTGCAGCATGAACCCCGAGAGGTCACCGCTCATGCCCCCAAACTGTGCGTGCGCCACGTGGCGCACCGCCACTACGCAGACCATGCTCGCGCATGCCGCGACGGCGCCGGCAGCACCGGCCCACAAGACCATGCAGGACGCGACGCACGCGAACGTCACGACAAGCACCGCCTGCACGACGCGCACATGCGCAGCGCCTCTCTCGGCGGCATACATGCCCTTCGCGCTTTGCGGACGAAAGGTTACGGTGGCAAAGCCGCTCAGACAGCGGCTGGCAACGGGGACGCAGGCCAGGGCGAGGATGTCCTGGGGGCGCGACTCGTAAAAGAGGGCGGTACTCGTGAGGAGGTATCCGCATATGCCCATGATGGCGAACGCGCCAGTATGGGGGTCCTTGAGGATCTGACGCTTGCGCTCGGCCGGCGCATGGCTCGCCAGCGCGTCGACGACGTCGGCGAAGCCGTCCATGTGGATGCCTCCCGACACGGCCAAGGGAATCAGGGCGAGCACGACACCCCGCAAGAGGGCGCCGACGCCCAGCCAGGCGCATGCATGCTGCCAGGCGAACATGCATGCGCCCACAACCAAGCCGACGAGGGGAAACGCCGCCATCATGTAGCGCATGTTGTCCCGTTCCCATCGTAAGCGCGGCATGGGGATGGTCGAGAAGCACGAGAACGCCAAAACGATCGACCGAATCACGTCCATGACAGCCTCCCCTTGATGACGCAGGGGATGCCGCACGCGACCTCAACCACGACGTCGGACCGCTCGGCGAGGGCGCATCCCAGCGCACCCACGACGCGAAGCCAGTCGGCTGTGGATGCATGGGTGCCATCGGCCGCGCAGCCGGCCTCGACCGTAACCACCACCACGTGCTCGAATGCGGTCTGCAGCATGGAGAGCTCGGCATCCAGGCGCGCCAGGACGTCGTCTGCGCTCGCACGCCCGCAAGGGGGGAAGAGCGCGTTGGAGCACAGGTTGCCCAGGTCCTCGAGCAGCGCGACGCCTCCATGCCAACCCTTCGCACAGGCCGGTCGCAGGGAATCGGGGCACTCGACCGTTCCAAAGCCGAGGCCTTGGCGCAGCCTCTGGTGACGCACGATGCGAGAGCGAGCCTCATCGCAGTCGTCTCTCATGGTGGCGAGGTAGGTTCGCGTGTCGGCGAGGCTGCAGGCGAGCTTCTCAGCAAACGCCGACTTGCCGCTCGACGCACCGCCGGTGACCAGGGCGATCATGGCTGCCCGGTCTCTTGGCCGCGGGGGCTCGCCTCATCCTCGCGTGCGAGGTCTGCGAGCTCGCCAAACTTGTCGCGCACGCGGGCGACCCCGCTTTCTCCCCGATGCATGATGGTGCAGCGGGTGCAGTCCTTGATGCCGCGCTCGGTGTACGCAGGTCGACCTCCGCAGCGCGGTCCGAGGGCATACAGCGGGCAATAGCAGAAGAGGCAGTTGAACTCGTCCTCGCTCACGCCCTTGTGACAGGGAAAATGCGCGCAGTCGGTGTTCTGGAAAAAGGATGCGCTGCCCTTGCGCCTGCGTGGTTGCTCGCCCATCGTGCGACTCCTGCCGTCTTGGATGCTTGTTGCGGACATCGCGGCGTGGCATGGCCATGATTGAGTCCGCCTGCATTTGGCCAAGCACATGATAGCAAACGGTCCCGCGGACGGCTCTCGTGCGCGTGATATAATCTGTGCCAAGGTTTTTGCCGCCAATTGCATAGATGGACCGTGTGCGTATCCGCGCGTCTTATCACACGCGAACGTGGCGAGGGAACCAGGTGAGAATCCTGGGCAAGGGCCATTACTGTATGGGGCCAAGGCGCCCTAAGCCAGAATGCTCGTCCGGTCTGTCCCGCAAACCCAGGCCCTGTGAACCCCGGGGTCTTGCGTCATGTCACATCGACATGTTTTCCGTGCGCTGTCGCGCCGTTTCGTGGGGTGTATGCAAGGACGGCACGAGCGCTTGCCGTGGGGATGCAGCCACGGCACGCGGAAAGGAGAAAACATGTCAGCACTGCACAGCACGCGCCGCAGCTTCGTCCATGCCTCCGTGGGTGCCCTGGCGGCCACCATCGGTCTTGCCGGATGCACCTCCCAGGCGCAGGCTCCCGCCAACAACACCGATGCCAGCGGCGACACGGCAGCCGATCAGACTGCCGCCACCAAGCACAAGCCCGTGATCTTGGTCACGAGCTTTGGCACGAGTTACGCGAGCAGCCGCCACATAACCATCGGCGCCATCGAGTCCGACATTCGCGAGGCGTTTCCCAACTTCGACGTGCGCCGTGCGTTCACGGCCCAGACCGTCATCGACCACATCGAGAAGGACACGGGAAGGCATATCGACAACTTTGAGGAGGCCATGGACAAGCTGATCGCCGAGGGTGCCACCGAGGTGCTCGTGCAGCCCACCCACCTCATGGACGGCTTTGAGTATGCCGACATAAAGAAGTCGTTTGAGACCTATGAGTCCAAGCTTCAGAAGAGCGCGCTCGGCACACCGCTGCTCGCCACCGAGGAGGACCAGGTTGCCGTGGCCAAAGCCCTTGGGGAGGCGATGTCTTCCTACGACGACGGAAAGACCGCCATCTGCCTTATGGGGCACGGCACGGAGGCGGATGCGAACAGCGTCTACGCCAAGATGCAAAAGGTGTTCCAGGACCTGGGCCTCAAGAGCTTCTTCGTGGCGACGGTGGAGGCTACGCCTGCGTTTGCCGACGTGGCAAAGGCGGCAAAGGAGGCCGGCTACACCAAGGCGGTGCTCCGCCCGTTTATGGTCGTCGCGGGAGATCACGCGAACAACGACATGGCAGACACCAGCGACCCCGAGTCCTTTGCCTCCGTCATGCGCGACGCGGGATTCGAGGTGACCTGCGTCATTGAGGGCTTGGGACAGCTCGACGCCATCGACGACATCTATGTCGACCACGTGAGCGCGGCTCTCAGGGGCATGTGACGCGCCCCGGGCGACGCCCGGTCTTTACACACGTCAGGACGCTTTGCACATATCTACTTTAGTTGCGAGAGGAGTTGCTCATGATTCGCTCACGGGCATTGATGCTGTTGTTTGGGACCGTCGTCTGCTGTGCGCTGTTGCCGCTGTGGGGGTGTGGCGCACAGGGGGGAGGCGCAGCTGCGACGACGCAGGACGCCGCCGCACCGGCGCAGGGCGAGACCAACGACAAGGAGAAGCCGGCTGGCGCGACGCAGCTGGCGGACGGCACGTACAACATAGAGGTCGAGACGGACTCCAGCATGTTCCGTGCCGACTCGTGCCTGCTCACGGTGGAGGGAGGCACGTACCGCGTGGCGCTCTCGTTGCCCGGCGAGGGGTTCTCGCGCCTATATTGGGGCAGTGCCGACCAGGCCCAGCAGGCGCCTGAAGAAGACATCTACGATTACTATGTGAACGACCAGGGAAAGTACACCTTCGACCTGCCGGTGAGCGCGCTCGAGGAGGAGCTGCCCATCGCGGCGTTTGGCCACAGGCGCGAAAAGTGGTACGACCACACGATCGTGTTCCACGTACCCACCAACCAGACCACGGGCCAGACGGATGCCTCGTAGCGGAGCGCGTGCGGTCGCGCGCCGCCTCCACGCGTTGGTGGCGGCGTCGCTTCTGTGCGTGGTGCTGGCATGCGCGGCCGCATGCGCGTCTGGGGAGTCCGGACCTTCGGACAACGGGGGCAACGCGGACACACGCGAGCCGACCACGCGGCTGGTCGAGTCCTATCGCAACGTCGATTTGGGCTGCGGTTGGGTCCCGACGGGCAGCATGGAGCTCTCCTATGCCAAGCGGTTTACGGTGGACTACTTTGAGGGCGGCTACGCGCTGGCGTGCGTCGCCGACGGGAACCGCTACCTCATCGTCCCGGAGGGTGCCAGCGTACCGACGAACCTGGCGTCGGACATCCAGGTCGTGCGACAACCCGTGGGCGACGTGTACCTGGCCGCAAGCGACTCGATGTGCCTGTTCGACGCGCTCGGTGCGATGGACCGAATCTCGGTGTCGGGCATAGAGCGAGACGACTGGAGCATACCTGCCGCGCGAGATGCCATGGACTCGGGCGCAATCGTGTATGGCGGAAAGTACCGCTCGCCCGACTACGAGCTGCTGCTCTCGCGCGGGGTGAGGCTGGCTGTCGAGAGCTCCATGATCAACCATGCGCCCGAGGTGCGCGAGAAGCTCATCGAGCTGGGAATCCCGGTGCTGGTCGAGCTGTCGAGCTACGAGGACGAGCCGCTGGCCCGTGTGGAATGGGTGCGCCTGTACGGGGTGCTCTGCGGCGAGGATGATCGCGCGACCGATGCGTTTGAAGAGCAAGTGCGGCAGGTGAGCTCCGTCGCGCCCGTGGGCACGAGCAAGACGGTGGCATTCTTCTACCTCAACGGCAGCGGGTCGGCGGTGGTCCGCAGGCCAGGGGACTACGTGACCAGGATGATCGAGCAGGCAGGCGGGACCTACGCGTTTGGCAACCTCGAGGATGCCACGCTCGGCTCGAGCAGCACCACAATGCAGATGGAGCAGTTCTACGCGACGGCCAAGGATGCCGATGTGGTGATCTACAACGGCACCGTGGGTGACGACGTGACGTCGCTCGAGGAGCTGGTCGACAGGGAACCCCTGCTCGGTAGGTTTAGGGCCTTCGAGCAGGGCAACGTGTGGGTGACCAACCAAAACATGTACCAGCAGATGATGTCGTCGGGGTCAATCATCGCCGAGCTCAACAAGGTGCTGTGCGGGACGTCCGACCAGCTCACGTACCTGCGAAGGCTCACGTAGGGAGGTGCTATGGACTTAACCGGGCGTATTGCGGAGGACATGACCTCCCATGGGCGACGTCGGCTCGGCGAGGGGGACGTGGGCGTGCGGCCGCGTGACACGCGACATCGAAGATGGGTGCTGGTGATGGTGGGGCTCGTGGCCCTGCTCGTCGCTGCGGTCGTGGCCAACCTGTGCATGGGCAGCCTTCCCATTCCCGTGGGCGAGGTCCTGTCCGCCCTGCTCGCTCCCGACCGAGCGCACACGTACGGGCAGGTGATGTGGGACATTCGGTTGCCGCGCGTGGCGGCGGCGGGAATGCTGGGCGGCTCCCTGGCACTTGCGGGCCTGCTCCTGCAGACCTTCTTTGGCAACCCCATCGCGGGACCCTACATCCTGGGCGTCTCGAGCGGCGCGAAGCTCGTCGTCGCGGCGGTGATGGTCCTTGTGGTGGGTGCCGGCAGCACCGTCTCCTCGTTCGACCTGGTGCTGGCCTCGTTCGTGGGATCGCTTTGCACCACGCTCGTGGTGATCGCCCTCTCGGGGCGGGTTCGCGGTGCGGGCATGCTCATCGTGCTGGGCGTGATGTTGGGATACGTGTGCGGGGCCGCAACCGATATGCTGGTGACCTTTGCGAGCGACGCGAACATCGTCAACCTGAGGAACTGGTCGATGGGAAGCTTCTCGGGGACGAGCTGGCACGACGTGGCGGTAATGACCCCCGTCGTTGCCCTCGCTCTGGTGGCCACGTGCCTCTTGGCAAAGCCGATGGGCGCCTACCTGCTGGGGGAGCGCCATGCGCAGAGCGTGGGCGTGAACATCCGGGCGCTGCGGGTGGCGCTCGTGGGACTTTCGAGCCTGCTCGCCGCGTGCGTAACGGCATTCGCCGGTCCGGTGAGCTTTGTGGGCATCGCCGTTCCCCATGTGGTCCGACGCCTCATGGGAACCTCGCGTCCCCTCGTCGTCTTTCCCGCGACGTTTGTGGGAGGTGCGGTGTTCTGCCTGCTCTGCGACCTCATCGCTCGCACGGCATGTGCGCCGACTGAGGTCTCGCTCTCGGCCGTCACGGCCATCTTTGGTGCTCCCGTGGTGGTGGCGATGTTGCTTGGCCGGCAGAGGGAGGCAATGTGATGGCGCATGGCAATGCGGCGACGCCAGCCGTACTTATGACTCACGACCTGTGCGTGGGGTACGGGGACAAGCCCTTGGTGCGCGGCATCGACCTCGCGCTGCACCCAGGCGAGGTCGTCACGCTCATCGGACCAAACGGTGCGGGCAAGTCCACCATCCTCAAGACCCTTGCAGGGCAGCTGGCGCCGATGGCGGGCACCGTGCTGCTGCTGGGGAGGGCGTTGGGGCAGATGTCACCACACGAGCGTGCGCGCGAGCTGGCGGTGGTGCTCACCGAGAGACCCACGACCGAGCTCCTCACCTGCCGCGACGTGGTGGAGCTTGGCAGGTATCCGCATACGGGAAGGATGGGCAGGCTCGGACCGGCGGACCGGGAGGCGATCCGCGCGTCCATGGAGCTCACCCACGTGTGGGACCTAAGGGACGTGGACTTCTCGCGCCTCTCCGACGGGCAGCGGCAGCGGGTCATGCTCGCGCGCGCGATCTGCCAGGAGCCGCGCGTCATCGTGCTCGACGAGCCCACGACGCATTTGGACGTCCACTACCAGATAGAGCTGCTCAACATGCTGCGTCACCTTGCCGACGCGCGGCGGATGGCGGTCGTAATGGCGCTCCACGAGCTGCCGCTGGCCCATGCCGTGTCGGACTTGGTGCTGTGCGTGCGCGGAGGTGCCATTGCGTTTGAGGGAACGCCCGGGGAGGTGTTCTCGTCTCCCACGATCGACGGGCTGTTCGACTTGGAGCCGGGTACCTTTGACCCGCTTACCGGTGGGGTTCGCCTCGCGCCGCTCTTGCGCGAGGAACGCATGGGACATGTGGGGGCGGCCGATGAGGAGGCTTGAGTCCTATGTGGTTGCGGGCGGCAGGCAGATGCGTTGCGGCTACACCACGGGCACCTGCGCCGCGGCGGCTGCCCGGGCGGCGGCGGAGCTGCTGCTTGGGGGCGAGCGCGTGCCTGCCGTGAGCGTGTCCACGCCTGCGGGCCAAGACGTGCTCGTGGACGTGGAGGCGAGCGAGGCTGGCCCCACGTGGGCGACGTGCGCGGTTCGCAAGGACGCGGGAGACGATCCGGACGTAACGGACGGCGTGCTCGTGTATGCGCGCGTGGAGCGCTGCGACGAGCCTGGGGTCCACATAGATGGCGGTGAGGGAGTGGGGCGCGTGACGCGTGCGGGGCTTGACCAGCCGCCGGGATGCGCGGCGATCAACTCGGTCCCACGTGCCATGATCGAGCGGGAGGCAACCGAGGCGGCGCGCTCCCACGCGTATGGGGGAGGCCTTGCCATAGAGGTCTCCATCCCGCAGGGGGTCGCGCTTGCGCAGAGGACCTTTAACCCCAGGCTCGGCATAGAGGGCGGCATCTCGGTGCTGGGGACCGAGGGCATCGTGAGGCCCATGAGCGAGCGGGCGCTCGTGGAGACCATCCGGCTCGAGCTTGGCGTCCTGCGACAGGAGGGCGTGCGCGACGTGCTGGTCGTTCCCGGCAACTATGGCCGCGCCTTTGCGCGCGATGCGCTGGGCATGTGCGTGGACTCCTGCGTGAGTTGCTCTAACTATGTGGGCGAGACGATCGACGAGGCGGTGCGCCTGGGCTTTGGCAGCCTGCTGCTGGTGGGCCATTTGGGCAAGCTGGCAAAGGTCGCGGGCGGGGTGATGAACACGCATTCGCGCATCGCCGACTGCCGCATGGAGGTGCTCGCGGCGCATGCCGCGCTTGCCGGCGCGTCTGCCCAGACGATTGCGCGAGTCATGGATGCGGCGACCACCGACGCGGCCGTGGACGAGCTTGCGGGTTCTGGCCTGCTCGAGCCCGCCATGGACTCGCTCATGGAACGGCTCCATGGGCATCTGCGTACGCGGGCGGCCGGCGAGCTTTGCATAGAGGCGGTCGTGTTCTCGCAGGCACGTGGCGTGTTGGGCACAACCAAAGGTGCGGATGCGCTGCTGCAAAGGCATGTGTGCAGGAAGGGGGAGCGGGAATGATTTGGTTCGTTGGAGCGGGTCCTGGGGCACCCGACCTCATCACGGTGCGCGGAGCACGCCTGCTTTCCCAGGCGGACGTCGTGGTGTATGCGGGTTCGCTGATCAATCCGGAGCTCCTGGACCTGTGCGGGGAGGGCTGCGCGCTGCACGACTCGTCGGGGATGGATCTGGGGCAGATCGTGGACGTAATGGTGAGGGCGGACGCGGAGGGCCTGTCGTGCGTGCGCCTGCACACGGGCGACCCTTCGCTCTATGGTGCGGTGCGCGAGCAGATGGAGGCCCTGCGGGCTTGCGGCGTCTCGTTTGAGGTGGTGCCCGGCGTCTCGTCCTTCCTTGGCGCCGCGGCATCGTTGGGGACCGAGCTCACCTCGCCTGAGGTGTCCCAGACGGTGATCCTCACGCGAGCGGCCGGTCGTACGCCCGTCCCAAAGGCCGAGAGCCTCGCCGGGCTTGCGTCGTTTGGCTGCACGATGGTCGTGTTCCTCTCGGCCGGGCGTCTGCGGAAGGTGCAGGACGAGCTGCTCGCCGGTGGCTACGACAAAGACACGCCCGCCGCGATCGTGTACAGGGCGACGTGGCCGGACGAGTTGGTATGCCGTTGCAGCGTGTCCACGCTCGCGGAATGCGGCAGGAGGAACCGCATTTCCAAGACGGCACTTGTCGTGGTGGGCGAGGCGCTTGGGGACCTGCGCGCCCAGAGCAGGCTGTACGACGCCGCGTTCTCCCACGGGTTCCGCACGTCGCGGAATGCGACGGAGGGGGCAGGCCATGCTCGTTGACGTGTTCTGCTGCACGCGCAGGGGAGTGGCGTTGGGACGAAGGCTCGTCGCGGTCCTTGGCCGGAGTGGCGAGGAGGTGCGATGCCATGCCCCCGCAAACATGGCGGGCGAGGACGTGCTGGCGTTCGGGCGCATGGGCGATGCGGTTGCGGATGCATTCGTGCGCTCGGATGCGCTCGTGTTCGTGTGCGCGTGCGGCATTGCGGTGAGGACCATCGCGCCGCACGTGCGCGACAAGTTCCGCGATCCCGCCGTGGTGTGCGTGGACGATCGGGGCAGCTTTGCGATCGCGCTGCTGTCGGGGCATGTGGGCGGTGCCAACGAGCTCGCCCGCAGGGTCGCGGCCTCGCTGGGCGCCCAGGCGGTCATCACCACGGCGACCGACGCCAACCACGTCTTTTCCGTCGACGCCTGGGCGACCGGACAGGGCCTTTCGGTGCTAGGCCGCCGGGAGGCCAAGCTCGTCTCGGCGACCCTGCTCGACGGCGGGAGCGTGGGCCTGGTGAGCGATGTGCCCATAGCGGGTCCCGTGCCGCACGGCATAGTGATGGGAGAGGGTGTCGCCGCGTGCACCGTGGGCATCTGCATCTCGGCCCAAGACGTGCGCATGCCCTTCGAACACACGCTGCGCCTGGTCCCGCAGGTGCTCACGGTGGGCGTGGGCTGCAGGCGCGGGACCGATGGGGAGCACATTGCGGAGGTGGTGGACGAGTGCCTCGCGCAATCGGGCTACCTGCCCGAAGCCGTTTGCCGGCTGGCCACCATAGACATCAAGGCGGACGAGGTGGGCATCTCGGAGCTGGCCTGCGAGCGCGGGTGGGAGGTGCGTCTGAGCAGCGCCGACGAACTCGCGCGCGTTCCGGGCGCGTTTGCGTCCTCCGACTTCGTGTTGCGCACGGTGGGTGTGGGCAACGTGTGCGAGCGTGCCGCCTGCGCGGGCGGCGAGCGCCTGCTCGTTGCGCGCACGAGCTCGCGGGGAGTTACGGTCGCGTTGGGCGCGCTCGACGTCTCGCTTGCGTTCGACGAGTCGGCCGCGGAGGGAGGGGGCCTGTCATGAGCATTGCATGCGTGGGAATCGGCCCCGGTGGGGGGACGGACATGACACGGCGCGCCCTCGACGCGCTGGACGCCGCCGACGTGATCGTGGGCTATTCCACCTACGTCTCGCTGATCCGCGACGCATATCCCCACAAGGAGTTCGTTAGCACGCCCATGCGCGGGGAGGTGCAGCGCTGCGAGCGCGCGCTCGAGCTCGCGCGCACGGGGAGGTCGGTCGCGCTGGTCTGCTCGGGAGATCCGGGCATCTATGGCATGGCGGGCCTGCTGATCGAGCTTGCCGGTCGTCTGTGCCCCACCGTGGAGGTAGAGGTGATTCCCGGGGTAACGGCTGCAAACGGCGGGGCTGCCATCCTAGGTGCGCCGCTCATGCACGACTGGTGCTCCATATCGCTCTCGGACCTCATGACGCCTTGGGAGGTCATCGAGCGGCGTCTGGAGGCGGCCGCGGCGGCTGACTTCTGCATCTGCCTGTACAACCCGTCCTCACATGGCAGGCCTCACCACCTGCGGCGCGCGTGCGACGTGCTCCTCAGGCACCTGGACGAGGGCACCGTGTGCGGGATGGCAAGAGGCGTTGGCAGGACGGATCAGGAGAGCATCGTGCTCTCGCTTGCGGAGCTGAGGGAGGCACAGGCGGACATGACGACCACGGTGTACGTGGGCAACTCGCAGACGCGGGTGGTGGGCGGTCGCATGGTGACCCCACGCGGGTATGTGCTGGGAGATGGGTAGCATGGAGGTCCTGGTGTTTGGTGGCACCACGGAGGGACGCCTGCTCGTGGAATGGCTGAGCGGACGCGACACCTGCGACGTGGTGGCGTGCACGGCAACGGAATACGGCGAGCAGCTGGTCTCGGGCGGCAGGCGCGTGCGCACGGTGCGCGGGCCCCTCTCGGCAAACGACAAGCACCGCCTCATGCATGCGCACGAGTTCGCGTGCGTGGTGGACGCGACGCACCCCTATGCGACGCACATCTCGGCGAGTGTGGAGCACATGGCGGAGGAGCATGGAGTTCCGCTCATTCGCATCGTTCGCGACGAGGGCGGTGCGGGGGACTGGACCTCCGTGGCAGATGCGCGTGCAGCCGCCGCGCATGTGGCGCACACGGGTGGCAACGTCCTGCTCACCACGGGGAGCAAGGACCTGGACGAGTTCGTGGGCGCGATGGAGGACGTTGAGCGACGCCTGTTCGTGCGCGTGCTGCCGGTCGTCGCATCGCTGCGTCGCGTGGCGGAGCTGGGCATACCGGTGAGCCACACGATAGCCATGCAGGGTCCGTTCTCGGAGGCCCTCAACGTTGCGATCATGCGCGAGTTCGGCATTGCGCACGTGGTGTCCAAGCGGTCGGGACGGGCTGGGGGGTTCGAGCAGAAGGTGGCGGCGGCGCGCGCGTGCGCTGCGGAGCTCGTGGTTATAGAGCGGCCGTGCGTCGACGACGGCATGCGACTTGAGCAGGCGATGGAGGAGATGGAGCGTCGCTATGGTGTCTAGGGTGTACGTGGTCGGAATGGGCATGGGCAGTGGGCGCTTGCTCAGCGTGGCAGCCCAGGAGGCGATTGGGAGGAGCGATCTGGTGGTGGGATCGCCCCGGTTGCTGGAGGGGCTGGGCGCATGCGACGCCCGTACGGTGGCCCTCGTTGCCACCGACGCGATTGTGGGCGAGCTGGAGGCTGCGTCGGAGCACACGGCGAGCGTGCTGATGAGCGGCGACGTGGGGTTCTACAGCGGCGCCAGGGCACTTGTGCGGCGCCTGTCCCACATGGACGTGGAGATGATCCCCGGAATCTCGTCGCTCTCGTACCTATGCGCACGACTGCACATGGCTTGGGACGACGTGCACGTGGTCTCCGCGCATGGCCGGCCGCATAATGCGGTGGGTGCCATACAGGCGCATAAAAAGACGTTCGTGCTGCTGGGAGGCGCAGCCACCGCGTCGGCGCTCTGCGCCCGGCTCGTCGAGCGGGGCTTGGGCGACGCGGTGGTGCACGTGGGGGAGCGCCTCTCGTATGCGGACGAGCGCATCGCGTGCGGTCCGGCGAGCGACTTTGTGGGCACGGAGTTCGACGGCCTATCCGTGATGCTCGTGGAGAACCCCCGTGCCATCGTGGCGGGGGTGACGGCTCCGCATGTGAGCGACGATGCGTTCGTGCGCGGCGACACGCCCATGACCAAGGAGGAGATACGTGCGCTTGCGCTGTGCAAGCTGCGGGTGCATCCCTCCAGCGTGGTTTGGGACGTGGGCGCGGGGACGGGCTCGGTGTCCGTGGAGGCTGCGCTCCTCGCCCGGGAGGGCCTGGTCCTCGCCGTGGAGCGCGATGCGCGGGCATGTCGTCTGGTGGAGCGGAACAGGGAGGCGTTTGGCCTGCCCAACGTGCGAATCGTGCAAGGCGTCGCCCCCGAGGCGTTGGCGGGCCTTCCCGCACCGGATCGCGTGTTCGTGGGGGGCTCGGGCGGCCACCTTGCACACATCGTGGACGCGGCGCTGCTTGCCAACCCCAGGGTGCGCCTGTGCGTGGTCGCCATCTCGCTCGAGACGCTGTGCGAGGCGCTGGAGTGTCTGCGCACGAGCGATGTGGAGAACGTGGACATTGTCCAGCTGCTTGTGGCGCGTGCGCGCAAGGCTGGCTCCCACAACCTCATGATGGGCGGAAACCCGGTGTACGTACTCTCAGCCGACGGCAGTGGCGCGCACGTCGCGCCGGATGGCGATGGGGGCGAGGCGTAATGGAGGTGCGGGCTCCTCGGGTGCTGCTGGCCGGAACGGCGAGCGGTGTGGGCAAGACGACCGTCATGTGCGGGCTGCTATTGCTGCTTGCAAGGAGGGGCCTGCGCGTTCGGGCGTGCAAGTGCGGCCCCGACTACGTGGACCCCACGTTCCATCAGCGCGTCTTGGGCGTGCCGTCGTGCAACCTCGACACCTTCTTGGGAGATGCCGCCTTCGTGCGCGCGCAGGTTGCGCACGGCGCCCGCGATGCGGACCTCACGCTCATAGAGGGGGCCATGGGCTACTACGACGGCGTTTCGTGCACGACCCGGGCGTCTGCGTTCGACGTGGCCGATGCCACGGACACGCCCGTCGTGCTGGTTGCCGACGCACGTGGTCGCTCGCTTTCCGCCGCGGCCGAGGTCGCGGGTTTCATGCGGTTCCGCGAGCCCTCGCACATACGCGGCGTCCTTCTTAACCGCGCGTCTGCGGGCTATGCCACGGCCATGCGCTCCATGATGGGTGACGAGACGGGTCTTTCCGTGCTGGGCTGCCTCCCGACGCTCGACGGGGTCCGCCTCGAGCACCGCCACCTTGGCCTTGTGCGCGCTCCCGAGATAGACGACCTCTTGGACCGTGTCGGGCGGGTGGCCGATGCCCTGGAAGACGCGCTGGACGTGGACATGCTGCTTGGCGTCGCCGCTTCGGCGCCTGCGATCGAGTGCGAGCCTCGGGCCGTCCGCGCCCTTCCAGACGATGCGCCCGTTGTGGCGGTCGCACGTGACGAGGCGTTCTGCTTCCTGTACGACGAGCTTGCCCATGCGCTCGAGAACATGGGTGCCAGGGTCGTGTGGTTCTCGCCCCTGCACGACCAAGTGCTCCCTGCCGGGACGTCCGGGCTCTACCTGTGCGGTGGGTATCCCGAGCTGTGGGCGCAGGGGCTCAGCGACAACGTGGCGATGCGCGAGCAGGTGCGTGAGGCAATTTCCGACGGCATGCCGACCATCGCCGAATGCGGCGGCTTTATGTACCTGCACGACTGGTTGGTCGACGATCGTGGCGTTTCCTGGCCGATGGCGGGCGTTGTGAGGGGGACCTGCAGGAACCAGGGACATCTGGTGCGCTTTGGCTATGCCACGCTCACGGCCGCCAGGGACAGCCTCGTCGCGCGCGCGGGGGACCAAATTCCCGTGCACGAGTTCCACTACTGGGACAGCGACGCGCATGGCGACGCGTTCGTAGCCCGCAAGCCCCACAAGGACGTTGGTTGGGAATGCGTGGTGGGCACGGATACGCTCTATGCGGGGTTCCCTCACCTGTACCTGCCGGCACACCCGCAGTTGACGCGTCGCTTTGTGGACGCGTGTGCCGCGTTTGGCGCATTGGGGGGTGGGGCGACATGACGCCGTGGTGGCTACCTTTGGTCGTGGGCTTCGCACTGGACGCGATGCTCGGAGACCCCTATCGCATGCCGCACGTCATACGGCTGGTGGGGACGACCATCTCCGCCACGGAGCGCCTGTTGCGACGCGTCTTTCCCGCGACGCCGGCAGGCGAGCGCCTGGCTGGCGCGGTTCTGGTGGTCGTGGTGGTTGGCACGTCCTGCGCAGGCGTCGCGCTTGTGGTGCATGTGGCAAACATGGTGTCGCCATGGCTCGCCTTCGTGACCAAGTGCCTGCTGTGCTATCAGCTCATTGCCTCCAAGCAGCTCCGCGTGGAGTCCACGCGCGTGTGGCGGGCCCTGGCAAACGGGGACCTGGTCGGCGCGCGCAAGGCGGTGTCGATGATCGTGGGCAGGGACACGCAGGGGCTCGACGAGGCCGGCGTCGCGCGCGCAGCGGTGGAGACGGTTGCCGAGAACACCTCGGACGGCGTGGTGGCACCTCTCCTGTTCATGGCGCTCGGTGGCGTCGTGGGCGGCATGGCGTACAAGGCGGTAAACACCATGGATTCCATGGTCGGCTACAAAAACGAGAGGTACCGTTACCTGGGCACGGCGGCCGCGCGTCTGGACGACGTGCTCAACTGGGTGCCCGCGCGCCTGACGGGCGTGCTCATGTGCCTCTGTGCGCCGATGGTGGGCCTTGGTGGCAAAGGTGCATGGCGCGTGTTCCGTCGCGACCGACGCCGCCATGCCTCTCCCAACTCGGCACATCCCGAGGCGGCGTGCGCCGGCGCCCTGGGAGTGCGGCTCGCAGGTCCCGCGAGCTACTTTGGCACGCTCCACGACAAGCCGACCATCGGGGACGACACGAGGCCCATCGAGCCAGACGACATCGTTAGGGCCAACGCCCTGCTCCTGGCGACGTCGGTGGCAGCTCTCGCAGCCTGCCTGCTGTTGGGCTGTGCGCTCCGCGTGCCCTTGGGGAGGTGCTAGCACATGGAGCGATTCGAGCATGGCGGAAACGTCTATGCGCATCCCAACGCCCTGGACTTCTCGGCAAGCCTCAATCCGCAGGGCATGCCTGCCGGCGCCCGGCGGGCGCTGAGGGAGGGCACAGACGCGTTCGAGCGATACCCGGACCCCGCGTGCGCGGAGCTCGTGCGCGCGATCGCCTCGTTCGAGGGCGTGGACCCGTCGTGGGTCCTGCCCTGCGCGGGCGCGACCGACGCCTTGTGGCGGGCGTGCCAGGCCCTGCGGCCCAGGCGAGCCCTGCTGTGCGCGCCCTGCTACTCGGGCTACGAGCAGGCCTTGGAGCAGGTGGGTTGCCAGGTCGTGTGGCACGAACTGGTCCAACGTGAGGGATTTGCGCTCACCGACCGCATTCTGCCGCGCATCGCCGAGGACGTGGACGTGGTCGTTCTTGCAAATCCCAACAACCCCACGGGGGTGTGCGTGGACGAGGGCGTGCTCGTGTCGTGCCTTGAGGAGGCGCGCCGCGTTGGCGCGGTCGTGGTCTTGGACGAGTGCTTTGTGGACCTCACCCCTCTGCGCGGGTCTAACCACCTGCTCTCGCACCATTCCCACCTCGTCATTGTAAAGGCGCTCACCAAGACGTTCTGTCTGGCCGGGTTGCGCGTGGGACATGCGCTGTGCTCAGATGCTGACACGCTCGGGCGGATGCGCGATGCCGGCCAGCCGTGGGCGGTGTCCGTGCCGGCGCAGATGGCGGGCGTGGCGTCTCTTCGCGATGCCCGCTACGTGGAGCGTGGCCGGAAGGTGGTGGCGACCGAGCGCGCACGCCTGCATGCCGGGCTCCAGACTCTGGGATTGCGCGTGGTGGAGGGCCAGGCGAACTACATCCTCTTCCAGGGGCCGCCCCACCTGTGGGAGCGACTGTTGGCCCGAGGCGTACTAGTGCGGCCATGTGACAACTTCCGCGGCCTGGGCGTTGGCTGGTATCGCATTGCCGTGCGCACGCCCCAGGAGAATGACGTGCTCATGAGGCAGATGCAGGAGGTCATGCGATGAGGGCAAAGACGCTCATGGTGCAGGGGACCATGTCGGGGGTGGGAAAGAGCCTGCTCGTAGCGGGCCTGTGTCGCGTGCTGGCCCAGGACGGCTATCGCGTGGCCCCGTTCAAGTCGCAGAACATGGCCCTCAACTCGTTTGTCACGCGCGAGGGACTCGAGATGGGCCGGGCGCAGGTGGTGCAGGCGGAGGCGGCGGGCATCGAGCCAAGCGTCTCCATGAACCCCATCCTGCTCAAGCCGACCACCGACACGGGCAGCCAGGTGATCGTGCGCGGCCGTCCGGTGGCCACGATGCAGGCGCGCGAGTACTTTGCCTACAAGCACAGGCTCAAGGCCGACATACGGGAGGCGTTCGAGGAGCTGTCCGGCGCATACGACGTGGTGCTCATCGAGGGTGCGGGCAGTCCCGCGGAGGTCAACCTCAAGCGGGATGACATCGTGAACATGGGCATGGCAAGGATGGCGAAGGCACCCGTGCTCCTGGTGGGCGACATCGACCGTGGGGGCGTGTTCGCCCAGCTCATTGGCACCATGATGCTGCTGGACCCCGACGAGCGCGCCATGGTGCGGGCGACGCTGGTAAACAAGTTCCGCGGAGATGTGTCGATTTTGGAGCCCGGGCTGGACATACTGCGCGAGAGGACGGGCGTTCCCGTGGCGGGCGTGGTGCCCTACATGGACGTGGACATAGACGACGAGGACAGCCTCTCGAGCCGGCTCGTGGCCAAGCGCCGTGGCGGCTTGGTGGACGTTGCCGTGGTGCGCCTTCCCAAGATCTCGAACTTCACCGACTTCGTGGCGCTCGAGGCCACGGACGGCGTGGACGTGCGCTACGTGGCAAGTCCACGCGATATGGGCAAGCCCGACCTCGTGGTGATCCCGGGCACCAAGTCCACCATCGCCGACCTCCTGTGGCTGCGCTCCAGCGGCATGGAGGCGACGGTCCTCAAGCTCGCCCATGCCGGCGTACCCGTTCTGGGCATCTGCGGGGGGTATCAGATGCTTGGCAGAACTATCGAGGATCCGTGCGGTATGGAGGGCGGCGGCAGCGTTAGGGGCATGGGACTGCTTCCCGTCCGTACCGTGTTTGGGGCGGACAAGCGCACCGTGCAGACCGGGGGCGTCTTCGGTGACGTGGGCGGCGTGCTGGAGGGCCTTGGCGGCAGGCGCGTTGCGGGTTACGAGACGCATATGGGCACGACCGTGCTGGAGGGCGGATCTTCCTTGATCCACGTGGAGGGGAGCGGGACCGACGGTTGCCAGATGGGCAGCGTGTACGGCACCTACGTGCACGGGATCTTCGACGAGGCCGATGCCAGCTCGGCGCTCGTGTCGGCGCTGCTGGGCGCCAAGGGCATCGACGACGCGTGCGTGCGCACCGAGGACATGGCGTCGTACAGGCAACGGCAATACGACGCCTTGGCGCGAGGAATCAGGCAGAGCGTGGACATGGCGTTTGTCCGCCGCGTGCTGGAGGAGGGGCTGTGAGTTCTTGGGACCAGGGGATGCTCGTGGCGCCGCGGGAGATTGAGCGGCAGAGCTTCAAGATCATCGGGGAGGAGCTTGGCCCACATGCCATGGACCCCCTCACGGAGCTTGTGGTAAAGCGCGTGATCCATGCCACGGCAGACTTCGACTTCGCACGGACGCTCGTCTTCTCGCCTCACGCCATCGAGTCGGGCGTGGAGGCACTTCGCGGCGGAGCCTCCGTGGTAACGGACACGACGATGGCGGCGGCAGGCATCAACAAGCGCGTCCTCGGGGGGTTTGGCGGCCAGGTGCACACCTTCGTCGCAGACCCGCAGGTGGCGGCCGAGGCGCGCGAGCGCGGGGTGACGCGCTCCATGGTGAGCATGGAGCACGCCGCACGGCTGGAGGGGCCGCTGGTGTTTGCCATAGGCAACGCGCCCACGGCGCTCGTGGCGCTGCACGAGCTCCTGGAGGCCGGGCGGATGGAACTGCCGGAGCTGATCGTGGCGGTGCCCGTGGGATTTGTGAACGTGGTGGAGTCCAAGGAGCTCGTCTTGGGGATGGCGCCGGAGCACATCGTGGCACGGGGTCGTAAGGGCGGCTCGGGCGTGGCGGCCGCCATCTGCAACGCGCTCCTGTACATTGCGTCGAACGACCGACGCGAGTGAGGCGGGCGCATGTGGGATGATCGAGAACGCCTTGGGGAGGATGCACATGGATTCCTACATAGCAAGCCTGCGCATGGCGCCCGAAGATGAGGAAGCGGCCCGACGGGCGCGTGACCGGTGGAATGCGGTGGCCAAGCCCATCGGCTCGCTAGGCCTTCTGGAGGATGCCGTCGTGCGCATTGCCGGTCTGGTGGGAACCGAGCGGGTGGACATCTCGAGGCGTTGCGCCGTGGTGTTCTGCGCCGACAACGGAGTCGTGGCCCAAGGCGTGACGCAGTGCGGGTCGGAGGTCTCCGCGATCGTGGCGGGAAGCATCGCACGCGGGACGTCCTCCATCTGCCGGATGGGGGCGGTCGCAGACCTGGATTGGCTGGCGGTGGACGTGGGCCTGCTCGAGCATCCCAACGTGGAGGGCCTGGTGAGCAGGCGCGTGCGAGCGGGAACATTCGACATCACCCGTGGCCCGGCAATGACCCGGCAACAGGCGGTTCAGGCTATGCGCGTGGGCGTGGACCTGGTCGGCGAGCTTGCGGGACGGGGCAACAGGCTCCTGGTGGCTGGCGAGATGGGAATTGGCAACACGACCACCGCGGCGGCCATTGCATGCGCGTTCACTGGCATGGGGCCTGCCGACCTCGTGGGGCGGGGCGCTGGCCTGGGCGAGTCGGGCCTTGCGCGCAAGCGCGAGGCGGTGGCGGAGGCGTTGCGGGTAAATCGGCCCGACCCCCACGACGCCATGGACGTGATCTGCAAGGTGGGGGGACTCGACATCGCCGGCATGTGCGGCATGTTCCTGGGCGGGGCGGTCCATCGCGTCCCCGTGATCGTCGATGGCCTCGTCAGCGTGGTCGCCGCCTACTGCGCCTGCCAGCTGCGCCCGGAGTGCAGTAATGCCATGATCGCCTCCCACGTGTCCGCGGAGCCGGCTGCTTCCGTACTGCTCGACCGGCTGGGGCTGCGTCCCGTCATCGACGCCGGCATGAGGTTGGGGGAGGGTACCGGGGCGGCATGTCTGGTTCCGCTGCTCGACATGGCCCTGGCACTGTATGACGGCTCCACGTTTTCGGACTATGGCATGCGGGCATACGAGGAGCGTCCCCAATGAGGCTGCTGCTGTTGCGCCACGGGGCGACGCGGGGAAACGAGCTTCGCCAATACGTGGGACGCCGCACGGACGAGCCGCTCTCGGACGAGGGCCGCGCGCAGTGCGAGCGTGCCGGCGCGGACACGAGCGTTAGGAGGGTGTATGCCAGCCCCATGCGCCGTGCCGTGCAGACGGCCCGGCTGTGCTTTCCCCGCGCGCGCCTGCGGCTGGTCGAGGATCTGGCCGAGTTCGACTTCGGCGCGTTCGAGGGGAGATGTGCGGACGAGTTGTGGCACGACGCCGCATACCGTTCCTGGGTGGACGGTGACTGCCGGCGACGTTGCCCGGGCGGCGAGTCGATGGAGTCGTTTGCAAAGCGCACGGCCGACGCCCTGGCATCGGCATTGCTCGAGGCGTCACGGTCGGGTGAGTCGAGGGTGGCGGTCGTCGCACACGGCGGTACCGTGATGGCGGCGATGTGCCGCTTCGCCGATGGTGCGGCCGGTCTGGACTCCTATTTCGACTGGCATGTCCAAACCTGCGAGGGCTATGTCGTGGACGTGCGCATGGAGAGCATGCGGATGGTATTTGCCAATCCACAACGGATCAAAGACGTGCGGTCCCTGCCGTGGTAGGACCAGACGTCTACGTGCGCAGGGCGCGTGCCACCCGCAGTGAGATGGGAACTGCGAGCGCCGCGACGGCGATTCCCGCCACGACGAGCAACGGAACCGGCGGAAGGCGGATCTCGGCAGGCGAATCCGCCCGCGTCGCGCCAGGGGTGTCGAAGGTAATGCGATAGCTGACCTCGTGCGGTTCGCTCATGGCGGTCGTGTCGGCCACGACGTCGAGCGGCTCGTCGAGGGAGGGGACGGGAATCTCGAAGGTGGAGTTGCCCTCCTCGTTGGTGGGAAGGAAGCGCTGCCCTCCCACGACCATGTAGTCGTAGTGGGGGCTTGACCACACGATCGTCGCCCTTGCCTCTCCGTGCTCCACGGTCACCGTTGCGGGGGAGGAGATGCTGGCGCGCCCGGTTCCGCCCTCGAGCGTTACCGGCACAAGATAGGTCCCGTCTTGCAGGTTGGCGGCAGCACCGCGTGCGACCGCATCCGCATGGACGGGTGTGGGGAGCAGGCACAGAGCGAGGATGAGGATGGTGGCGAGAAACGCGCGCGTACGTATGGCCAAGACGAGCACCCCCTTGGTCGAAGCCTTGTTGGACGACACCAACCATAGCATGCCCTATGCGAAGAAGCTCACGGGATGCACCACGTTCTCCTGTTGGGGGTCGAGCGACGAGAGGCGGGGGTCGACCAGCTCCGATAGGCGCCGCACCGCATGGTTGCCATAGCGCGACCTCAGCTCGTCGATGGCCCGGTCGAGGTCGAGCAGCTGCTGGCGTCTGCCCTCCTCGCCAAAGAGGTCGAGCTGGGGATGGGGGTCGGCGGGGGAGAGGTTGCTCGCCCGGACGCCGAGCGCGCGCAGCCTCTCGCCATGGGCGAAGTCCCAGTCCGCCACGAGCAGGTCTGTTGCGGCGGAGCAGATCTCGCGCGTGAGCTGGGTCGGCTTGGCGAGCGTCGTCTGCCGGGAGCGCGAGGCGAGCGTCTTGAAGTCGCGCCCATAGGCGCCTATGGTTCGGGCCGCGAGGCCCTGCGCGCGCAGGCGCTGCGCCACGCTCTCTCCCATGAGCCAGATGACCTGGCGCGCCGTGGTGGCGTCCTCTATGTCGAAGGGCGTGGTGATGCCGTTGCCAACGCCCTTCACCTCACGCCACACGTCGTTGAGGTTGGGGTCGTATGGTCGCACCGGGGCGTCGTCGAGTCCGCGCGCAAAGGCCTGGAGTATCTGTCCCACCTTGCCGAACACGCGGCGAATGGCCTGGTCGTCCGCGTGAGCGAGTTGCCCGATGGTGAGGATGCCCAGGTTGTGCAGCTTCCGCTCGGTGGCAGGGCCCACATAGAGCAGGTTGCGCACGGGGGAGGGCCAGACGAGCCGCGGCGCGTCGCGCGGCGTGATGCAGGTGAGTCCGTCGGGCTTTTGGTAGTCGCTCGCGAACTTGGCGAACACCTTGTTCCAGCTGATGCCCACCGAGACCGTGCATCCAAGCTCCTCGGGCATCCGCTCGCTGATCTCCTGGGCAACGAGCAGGGCGTCCCCCGCGACGAGGCGTGCCGAATGGGTGATGTCGAGCCATGCCTCGTCGAGGCCGAAGGGCTCCACGAGGTCGGTGTACTCGTTGTAGATCGCCCGCGCGAGGCGGCTGTAGCGCATGTAGAGCCCGTATCGCGGAGGCACGACAATGGCCTCGGGACAGGCACGTCTGGCCTGCCAGAGGGTCATGGCCGTCTTGACACCGCGACGCTTGGCGGGATAGTTCGCGGTGAGCACGATGCCATGGCGCTTCTCCTCGTCGCCACCAACGATGACGGGATGGCCCTTGAGCTCGGGGTTCTCGGCCATCTCGACGCTCGCGTAGAAGCAGTTCATGTCGACGTGCAGTATCGTTCGGTCAAAGGTCACGGCTCCTCCTCTGCTAGAACGAGTGTTCTTGCACAGTATGCCATGGGCCCGGGACACAAACGAGACGGGTTCTTTGCGAGAACATCCCCCCTTGGCGGGGCATGTCGTGTAGTATGGGTTCGCCCACCAACAAGCTGGTGGCGACGCACAGCCAACGCGAGAAGAGGGATGAGGATGGGACAGGAGATTTCGTCCGCGGCGGTCATTGGGTTTGGCGCGACCGGAGCGCCTTTGTCGGACCTGCTTTGGTCCTTGCTGGGCGAGAGCTTTCGCCTGGTCGCCACCGGCGCACGTCGAGCGGACCTTGAGTCCCAGGTGGTCACGGTAAACGGCAAGGCGTTTGGCGCGGGCCTCATTCCCAGTGACGACGGGTGGGGGACGCCGGAGCTGCTGGTCATCTGCGTCAAGAACTACAGCCTCCCAAGCGCCATGGCCGACATGCGTGCCTCCATTGGCCCCGACACGGTGCTGCTCCCGCTGCAGAACGGCATCTATGCGTGCGACTTCTTTAGGCGGGAGTTTCCCCAGAACATGGTCCTGCGTGGTTTCGTGCAAGGTCCCAACACCCGAAGGCGCGGCAATGCCATTCGCTACACGAATCCCGGAACGGTGCACTTTGGGACGAGTCGCGCGGACAAGTGGGAGATGGTCCAGCGCGTGCGCGATACGTTTGCCCAGGCGGGCATTCCGTCGGTGGTCGAGGACGACATCGAGCGTTCGGTGTGGCGCAAGTGGATGCTCAACGTCGCGGGCAACACCATTACGGCGCTGACGTCGGCAGACTACTCGGACTTCCGATGGGATCCGGAGCTGGTGAGGCTGTGCCGCGCGAGCATGGACGAGTTCTTGCTCGTCGCGCATGCCGAGGGCGTCGCGCTCGACGAGGGCGACGTGGACGAGATCGTCGAATACTACACCTCGTACGAGGGCAGCAAGAGGACCTCGATGCTCGAGGACGTCCTTGCGCGCAGGAGGACCGAGAACGAGTTTTTGGCGGGCGAGCTCGTGCGCAGGGCGCAAAGGCTCAACATCGACGTGCCGGTTACGCGCACGCTCTATGGCCTCATGCACGTTAAGGAAGAGCTCTATCGCAACGGCAGCCACTCATAGGAGGCTCGCAGGGCACCTGCCGGGTAATGTGTGAACTCCTCGCAGACGACGTGGCTTTCAGCTGGCCATCACAATCGGCGGCTATCATATCGCCACACCTTATTGGGAGGAGTGTATATGAAGTCTTGGAACTCAATTGCCCGTCGATTGCTTGCGGCCGTCGCCGCCATCGGGCTCGTGTGCGCGATGCTTCCCGCCTCGGCATATGCCGACTCGAGCCGCGTCGTCACGCTCGGTGCCGACCTGTCCGCAGAGCAGCGGGCCACCGTGCTCAAGTTCTTTGGGCTCACCGAGGACGACCTGTCCAAGCTCGAGGTCGTTACCGTAAACAACAATGACGAACGGGCTCATCTGGCGGATTCGATAGACTCCGACATCATTGGCAACAAGACCTTTTCCTGCTCGTACATCGAGCCCACCCAGTCCGGGGGCATCTATGTGCGTACGGCAAACCTCACCTACGTCACCAACCACATGCTGTACAACGCCCTGCAGACGGCAGGCGTCAAGAACTGCAACCTGGTCGTAACGGCGCCGTTCCCGGTGTCGGGCACCGGTGCGCTCACGGGCGTCTTTATGGCGTACGAGGCCCAGGGCGCGCAGCTCGACGAGAGGAAGGAGGAGGCGGCCACGCAGGAGCTCGTCACCACGGCCGAGCTCGGCGAGGAATACGGGGACGCGATTCCCGAGGTGATCTCGGAGGTCAAGGACGAGGTCGTGTCCAGCACGCAGGACATGTCCGACGACGAGATTCGTGAGCTCATCCGCAACGAGGCTGCCTCGAGGGGCATCACGCTCTCGGACGAGGACCTCAACAAGATCATCGACATCATCAACGGCATTAAGGACCTCGACTACGACCCCGAGACGTTTAGGAGCACGCTCGCCGACTTCGAGGCCAAGCTCAAGGAGCTCACCCAGAGCTCCGAGGAGGCCGGTGGCATCCTCAAGGCCATAGAGGACTTCTTCAAGGGCATTGGTGACTTCTTTGCCGGCCTGTTCAACGGCGGGTCGGCGCCCAGCACGCAGGACATAAAGGAAAGTGCCGAGGACTTCTTCAACAGCTTTGACTCCTCCGTCTTCCAATGGGACTCCACCACCTAACCATCACCCAACGCCTGTCGCAACGCCTAAGCCATGGGCGCCACCCCGAATGTCGGGATGGCGCCCTTTTGGTTGTGCCGTGCTGATTGCGTTTCTTGCGCACGCGGCGCTGCGCAGGCCTACAGGAGTGCCTGCGCGATCATGCACACGTTGGTGTTGGTGTTGGTGTCTCCGGTGAGCGGCGAGCTGAGCGGGTCTCCCGCGGTGATGACGACGATGTCGTCGAAATGGATGTAGCCGGCACGCATTACGGTGCGAAGGGCGTCGTAGCACGTGCGTGCCAATCCCTCCTGCTCCTTGGCGAGGATGCCCTCAACGCCCCAATAGAACTGGACCCTGCGTACGGTACGCTCGAACTGGGACGTTGCGAAGATGGGCAGCCTGGGCCTAAAGCCCGAGACGATGCGTGCCGTCCTGCCGCTGTTGGTGGGGCACAGGATGGCCACGGCATCCACGCGACGCGCCATCTCGACGGCGGAGTAGCACGTCGCGCCGCTCACATTTCCCATTCCCTTGCGGTCGTGGTACTCGAAGCGCTCCGACAGATAGCGCTCGGTCTGCATGCAGATCTCGGCCATGGTGCGTACGGACTGGACGGGATAGGCGCCTGCGGCTGTCTCGCCGGACAGCATGACGCAGTCGGTTCCGTCGTAGATGGCGTTTGCGACGTCGTTGACCTCGGCCCTGGTGGGTCGTGGGTTGCGAATCATGGAGTCGAGCATTTGGGTGGCGGTGATCACGGGCTTGTAGGCGCGGTTGCACTTGGCGATGATGTCCTTCTGCAGGCGTGGCACCTCGGCCGGGGGCATCTCGACGCCCAGGTCGCCACGAGCGACCATGATTCCGTCGGACTCGTCCAAGATCTCGTCGAAGTGCTCGACGGCGAGGGCAGACTCGATCTTGGAGAAGACGAGCATGTCCGCGCACCCAAAGCGTCCGCAGAGGTCGCGCACCTCGCGCACGGCGGAGGCATCGCGAACGAACGAGACGGCCACCGCGTCGACCTGCAGCTCGCACGCGAATCGCAGGTCCCTGCGGTCCTGCTCGGTGACGGAGGGGAGGCTCGTCACGACATTGGGGACGTTGACGCCCTTGTGCTCTCCCAAGAATCCGCCGTTCGTCACCTGACAGAGAATCTCGTCGCCGCTTACGCTCAGCACCTCCAGGCCAATGAGTCCGTCGTCAATAAAGATTCTCGAACCGGGCTCCACCTCCTGCGGTAGCGACTGATAGTCAAGGGAGAAGCGCTCCTTGGTTGCCAGGATGGGGTGTGTCGTGATGGTAACCGTCTCGCCGGAGACGAGCGCCACGGGCTCGTGGTTGGTCGTGAGACCGGTGCGAATCTCGGGGCCCTTGGTGTCGACCATAATGGCGACCGCCGCGTTGAGCTCCTTGGCGATCCTGCGAACCTGCTCGACCGTCGCCCGGTGCTCATCGTAGGTGCTATGCGAGAAGTTGAGCCGCGCCACGCTCATGCCGCTGCGAATGAGCTCGCGCAACACGTCGTCGTCTCGTGTCGACGGTCCCAGGGTGCACACGATCGTGGTGCGTTTGACACTTGCGTCGAGTATGCCCTTGACGCTCTTTTGGGGCAGCGGCGCATGCTGGCTGTTCGTCGTCTTGTCAATCTGGCGTTCGCCTGCTGGCTCTGTCATGGAAACCTCCTCACGAATGGCTCACGCCTATAGCATACCCCCTCTTTTTCAAACTGGCCACAGGACAATTACGTGAATGCGCTATAGGGTGATTGTCGCGTGGCAGATCGGTGGGTCGGTGGGCCGAGAGAGGCGGCGGGTTGGCGGGGCACGTGGCGCACGATTTCTGGTCTGAGGCGATCCCTGCCGCGTACCATTTCTGGCATGGGTGGCCCACCGTGTACCATTTCTGGTAAAAAAGCAGTCCCTGTCGCGCACGATTTCTGGCATGGGCGGCCCACCGCGCACCATTTCTGGCAAAAAGCAGTCCCTACCGCGCACGATTAACGGCCCAAATTGTGCGCGGCAGGGACCGATCTTGTCACGAAATCGTGCGCGGTGGGCGAGGACGCACATGAGAAAGCTCTCCTCGGGGGAGAGCTTCGTCGTCATGGCGCACCCTAAGGGATTCGCCGCCTTGCCTTCGGCAAGGCTCGCAGGGCTCGTCGCGGTGCTCCTCGCCCCTGCACAAGCGGTGGCTTGTGCAGCCCTCTCGGGTTCGAATCCCCGCCACAGGGACTCATGCGAAAAAAGCTCTCCTCGGGGGAGAGCTTCGTCGTCATGGCGCGCCCTAAGGGATTCGAACCCCTGACCCACGGATTAGAAGTCCGTTGCTCTATCCAGCTGAGCTAAGGGCGCGTGCCCACACACTATAGCACAACGCTACAGGAGTTCCTCAACCGACGGTGCGATGTCCTTGGGATCCTTTGTGGGGGCAAAGCGCGCGACCACCTGCCCGTCGCGGTCCACCAAAAACTTGGTGAAGTTCCACTTGATCTTCTTGCCGCCAAGTCCGCCCTTCTGGCTCTTGAGCCATGTGTACAGGGGAGACTCGTCCTTGCCGTTGACGTCGATCTTGGAGAACTGGGGGAACGTCATCGAGAATCGACCGACGCAGAACTCGTGAATCTCGTCGTCCGACCCGGGTGCCTGCTGGCCAAACTGGTTGCAGGGGAAGTCCAGAATCTCGAATCCCTGGTCGCGGTACTTGTCGTACATCTCCTGCAAGCCAACGTATTGCGGCGTGAAACCACAACCCGTTGCGGTGTTGACGACCAGCAGCACCTTTCCCTTGTAGTCGGCCAGGCACTTCTCGGTGCCGTCCTGTGCGGTGACCGTAAAATCGTAGATACTTGCCATGTTTGCTCCTTTCGCTGTTGTTGGCAATTATGCTAACACACAAAACAATCGCGCGCAAGCAAAATTGCTGTTACGTGTACCCCAAATCTTTGAACGGTCACCGAGCCAATGGAAACTTTCGCTTCCCATTAGACTAAAAAATAGGGGTAAGGCTGTTTGGTCAGCAAAAACAGATGGGAGTTACGAATGAGCAAGCTCGTTAAGAAGGTCTTTTTTGACAACGACGCAAAGAACACCGCCGAGGCCATCGAGTTCTTGGCCGCGCAGGCCGTAGAGCTCGGCATCAGCGATGACAAGGACGCAGTTCTCGCAGCGTTCAACGAGCGTGAGGCCCAGGGCCCCACAGGTATGACCGGTGGCTTCGCGCTGCCGCACGCCAAGAGCGCTGCCATCAAGGAGCCGGCGATCGTCGTCGTCAAGTTCGCCGACGTCGTCGAGTGGGAGTCAATGGATTCCTCCGCAATCAAGGCCGCTATCGCGATCTACATGCCTGAGGGCGATGCCGCCACGACGCACCTCGCCGTCCTGGCCCAGGTTGCCGCGCTGCTCATGCGCCCGGACTTCTGCGATCTGGTTCATGCGTCGGATGACGCCGAAGAGATCACGGCTGCGATCGAGGAGGGAACCGCCGAGTAGGCGTCACCCACACCACATGGCAAGTAACGCGTGTCAAACGTAACGGAATCGAGTACAGGCGCCATCCTTGCCCTGGGAGTTAGTTTGGTTGGTATCCGCGCGACGCGCGGATGTGGATAGTGTTTTTCGGGCTGGAAGGAGCTTGCGTTGATTTATACCGTGACATTGAACCCGGCTATTGACTACGTGATGCACCCCCTCACATTGGACATGGGCTTCACCAACAGGTCCTCGAGCGAGGAAATTCACTGCGGCGGCAACGGCATCAACATTTCGACGCTGCTAAACGAGCTGGGCGTTACCAACGTGGCATTTGGCATTTCTGCTGGCTTTACGGGCGACTATCTGCTCAAGAGGCTGCAGGAAAAGGGTATCTCGTGCAATTTCGTGCGTCTGGAGAAGGGCTACACGCGCATCAACGTCAAGCTCCAGGGCATCGTTATGACCATCTGCAACGGCATGGGTCCCAAGATCAGCCAGAAGAAGGTCGACGAGCTTCTCGAGCGCATCGACACAATCGGCTCCGGCGACACGCTCGTCCTCACCGGCTCCATCCCCAATTCTCTGCCCGAGAACATGTACGACATCATCATGCGCAGGCTCGAGGGTCGCGGCGTCCGCTTTGTGGTCGACGCTCCCGGTCAGCTGCTCATGGAGTCGCTCTCCGCAAAGCCGTTCCTCATCAAGCCCAACAACCATGAGGTCGGCCGCATCTTCGATGCCAACCCCGAGACTCCCGAGGAGGCCATGCCATTCGCGCACAAGCTGCACGAGCTCGGTGCTCAGAACGTCATCATCTCCTGCGGCGGCCATGGCGCGGCGCTGGTGGACGAGTTCGACGAGGAGCACGTCGTGCCCACCGCAAAGATCAAGCTCGTCAACGCCACGGGTGCCGGTGACTCCATGGTGGCCGGCTTCGTCGCCAAGGTCGAGGAGGGCGCGAGCTACCAGGAGGCGCTGCTGTTTGCATCCGCATGCGGAACGGCCACGGCCGGCAGCAAGGGCATCGCAAAGCGTTACAAGATCGACCGCGTGGTGGCTGCGCTCAACAGGCAGATGAACAAGTAGCCACAACCGTTACCCAACCCGGCGCACGATGCGCCGGGTGCTTCTTTATGGCCGTAAGGCGTCTATGTAGACGAATATGATAGGAGGAGATTGCATTGTACAGTGGAGTTAACGCCTCTGATGGCATCGGCATTGGTGTTGCGAGCGTCGCCATCGAGCCCGATCTGAGCTACACCCCCAAGAAGATTGAGGACACCGAGGCTGAGGCCGCTCGTTACGTGGCCGCCCGAGAAGCCTTCATGGAGATGACCAACAAGCAGATCGCCAACATGCAGGCAAAGGGCCTCGAGAAGGAGGCTGGAATCCTCAACGCGCACAACGAGTTCGCTGAGGACGACGGAATCATCGACTCCGTTACCATGGCCATCGCCGAGGGCATGTGCGCCGAGCAGGCCGTGGACAACGCCTACACCATGTACTACGACATGTTCTCCCAGATGGAGGACGAGCTCTTCCGTGAGCGTGCCGCCGACATCGCCGACGTGCGTACCGGCCTGCTCGCCGCCCTTCTCGGCAAGGACCTCGTGGACCTCTCCACGCTTCCCGAGAACTCCATCGTGGTCGTGGGCGAGCTCACGCCTTCCATGACCGCCGATATCGACAAGGACCATGTCGTCGCCATCGTCACCGAGACCGGTGGCCGCACCTCCCACGCCGCCATCATCTGCCGCGCGATGGAGATTCCCGCGGTCCTGTCCGTCGAGGGCGCGACACAGATCATCAAGAGCGGCGAGCTGGTAGTCGTAGACGGCTCCAAGGGCAACGTCATCGTTGACCCCAGCGAGGAAGAGCTCGAGACCTACCGCGAGGCCGCCCGCAAGTTCGCAGAGGACAAGGCAGCCCTGGAGGCCTTCCGTGGCAAGCCGACGGTCACCGCCGACGGCAAGGAAGTCCTGCTGGTCGCCAACATCGGCAACCCCAGCGACGCGAACGCCGCCATCGAGCACGACTGCGAGGGCGTTGGCCTGTTCCGCTCCGAGTTCCTGTTCATGGACAGCCAGCAGCTCCCCTCCGAGGAGGAGCAGTTCGCGGCCTATCAGAAGGTCGGCCTGATCATGAAGGGCAAGCCGGTCATCATCCGCACGCTCGACGTGGGCGGCGACAAGGAGATCCCCTACATGGACCTCCCCAAGGAAGAGAACCCCTTCCTCGGCTATCGCGCCATCCGTTACTGCCTCGATCATCCCGAGGAGTACAAGGTCCAGCTGCGTGCCCTCCTGCGCGCCAACGCTCACGGCGACATCAAGATCATGGTGCCGCTGGTGACCGCCATCGAGGAGATTCGCCAGGTCAAGGCTCTCGTCGAGGAGTGCAAGAAGGAGCTCAAGGCCAAGGGCGCCGACTTCAACGGCAACATCGAGATCGGCACCATGGTCGAGACGCCCTCCGCGTCCCTGATCGCCGACATCCTCGCTGCCGAGTGCGACTTCTTCTCCATCGGCACGAACGACCTCATTGGCTACACCATGTGCGCTGACCGTGGCCAGGACAAGGTCGCCTACCTCTACAACCCCTATCAGCCGTCCGTGCTGCGCTCCCTGCAGCGCATCATCGGCGAGGGCGTCAAGGCTGGCATCATGGTCGGCATGTGCGGCGAGGCCGCGGCCGATCCTCTGCTCATCCCCGTGCTGCTTTCCTTCGGCCTCACCGAGTTCAGCGTGTCCGCGCCGTCCATCCTGCGCGTGCGCCGCACCATCTCCCGTTGGACCATCGAGGAGGCCGACGCTCTGGTCGAGAAGATCATGAAGTTCAAGACCAGCGCCGAGGTCCGCGCCGCACTGCAGGCTGCTGCTCGCTAGGATCATTCCTACGAAGCATCGCAAAGGGGCGTCCCGCTTGTCGGGGCGCCCTTTTTTGCGCGGGGAGCTTGTGTGCGGACGGACGATCTGGGGTACGAGGACGCCCGCCTACCAGGCGCAGGCCTGCGAGACGATGACACTGATTGCCCTGGGAACTACGCGGATGTCGTAGTCGTTTGCAAAGAAGCTCTTGCCATCCATCTGGCAGGGCGGCTGCTCCTCTCCGAGGAACTGCACCTTGAGGTTGCGAATCTTGCGCATGAGGATGCCGGGGGAATTGGTGTGCTTGCCAGCACGTATGAGGCCAAAGAGCGCTATTGACTCGGCGACCGACGGTTTGGTGATGGAGACGCACAGGTCGAGCAGGCCGTCGTTGGGGCGTGCCTCGGGGCAGACCTTGAATCCACCTCCGTAGGTCGGCCCGTTTTGGATGGCAAAGGCAACGTCCACTCCCTCCAGGGAGTCGCCGTCTGCGATTGCGCGAAACGGCCATTCCCTCAGACCCGAGACGATGCGCCTGAGCCCGGTGGTGACGAAGAGATGGGGTCCGGGCTTGGACTCATGGAGGGCCAGTCGCTCGTTGGACTCGATGGCGATGGCGGCATCCACGCCAAAGGAGAGCGTCTGCACGAAGTAGTTGCCGTTGACCACGCCAAGGTCCAAGAGGCGCTCGTCGCCGCCCATCAGATCGCTTATGGCGCGGGAGGGGTCGTTGCGAGTGATGCCGATGGTTCGTGCAAAGTCGTTGGCCGAACCCATGGGTATGATGCCCAGCCTTGGCCTGTCGTCTTCGTCAAGATGCATCATGCCGTTTACGACCTCGTGTATGGTCATGTCTCCACCGAGTGCGATGACGGTCTGGTACCCATGGGCGCCCGAGGCCATATGTCGGGCATCGTCGGGGTTTTCGATCAGGCGTATCTCACAGGAGCTGGACACCGTGCCAAAAGAGGAGAAGAATCGGGTGGCAAAGAGCGCCGCCCCCTCACCTTTGCCGCCATGTGCGGTGGGGTCGGCGATAATCAGCGTACGGCCCAACTTTTGTGGTGACATCACATTCCTTTTGCATCTACTTAATCACTCACTTTGATTTTAAGTTCAGTCTACGTATAAGTTCTTGACTAAGCGGTGAGAGGACTTATTCGCCCTGTGGGGATGCAAAATCGTCTCGTTGGGAAAAATCTACGATTGTTGCGCAACGTTTGCTCGACCCCGCGTCATAAAATAGTGGCCAGCAAAGGTGTTTGTCCCGGATCTTCGGGTGGGAAATGATTGGAGGACATGATGGGTGGCATAACGATCATTGATGTCAATTACGACCAGCAGTGGATCGAGGAGGCCTTGGCCGAGGTCCAACGCTTTTCCTGGCTCTTCGATTGGGGCATCTTCATCTTTATTTTGGCTGCGCTCTTTATCCTGCTTTGGATCTTCTACGACTCTGTGAACAAGGGAAAGGGCCCACAGTCCGTCGTGCCTCGCGTCTTTGCCATGTTGGGGCTGTTTTGCATCATCCCCTCGTTCATCTTTCGCTTTACCGGAAACGCGAACGGCATCACTCACATGGTCCGCATGACTGCCGAGCTTGGACAGCCGCTCTACAACGGACCCATCAACTGGAACGTCCACCTGCTCGTTATGAGGGTCGGCCCGATCTTTGCCATTCTGGCGCTGTTTGGAATGGTCCTCTCCATCGTTGGAATCGTGATATACGCCAGCACTTTGCATCGATCCAGGCCGTCGACCGAGTTCGTGCGTGCGTTCAACAATCGCATCGGCAACCTTGAGAACCAGGTTAACGAATCCCAGCGTAACATGAGCGGGATGCAGCCAATGCAGAATGCGAGTGGTGGCGGCAATGGGTTCCAAAACCCCAGTCCGGGTTCCAACCAGTACCCCAATCCCAACCAGTACCCCAATCCCAACCAGTACCCCAGCCCCAACCAGTACCCAGCACCAAACGGTCAGGGAGTCTCCATTGCCGATGGCTGGCGGGTCGACGGAAGCATGAGGTCGCGCGGTGCGGCAACCGTCGTGGACCGTGCGCCGCAGGCAGCGACAGTCATTGACGTCCCGCGATCCGGAGCGACGCTCACCGAGCAGACGGGTAATGGTCGCGGTCATGTGTACGACCTGCCCACGCACGACATTACCGTGGGACGCAGCGAGACCAACTTTATAACCGTCGATGACTGCAGGGTCTCCCGTACGCACCTCAAGATTATCTATGCAAATGGAGCATGGTTCGCACTCGACGCAGGTAGCGCCAATGGAACCACGCTCAATGGTAACCGTCTCATGGGCCAGCAGCCACTTAACAATGGTGACCAAATCACCCTTGGCAGCACGGTTCTCGTCTTTGGCCTGGGCGCGTAGATTGGGCCGTTATAGACGATGGGGGGCGAAAGCAAGGTGACTTCGATGACACATATCAAACAGCCGGCACGCGTCATGACCACCCTTCTCGCCCTCATCTCCCTCCTTGTGGCACCTGCGCGTGTTGCGCGGGCTGCCCAGGAGGAGGCCAGGCCCAGTGTCCTTGTTGTGGACGCAAACGTGGGAGACTACGATCGGCTGGTGCTCCAGTGGCTGGGTGAAAAAACCAGCTCGGTGGGGGAGCACAAGGGACAGGCGCTCACGACCACAAGCGCCCCGGCTTGGTGGACTGCGGGGGGCGGCAGCGGCAAGGCTCCTAACACGTTCGTTTTGGGATCGAATGACGCGCGAGGACTGAGCGCCGACGACATTGTGTGGGCGCTCGACACCATACGCTCGGAGGGCGCCGAGCCAAGAACCCTCGTTGTGAGTCTTGGTCTTGCGGGATTGCGTGTGAGGGAGTATGTGGAGGATCTGGCGTCCACGAATCAGAGCGACCGTGCCGATATCGTGGGCCTGGCGTTCTTGGGGACGCCTCACAACGGGTACGGGGCTATGGGCACCTATCCCAAGCTGTCGCTTTGGGCAGACCTTGCCGATGGTGTTGGGCTCAAGGCAAGCGATCTTGAGCCGGGCAGCTCCTATCTCAAAAAGCTCAACCAGGAGTCGTTTCCCAAGGTGAGCAAGACCCTCGCGGTTACGGGCAACGTGGGTGACCTCGGGTTCGGACTCTGTGATGGAGCGGGAACCGCAGCTGACCTGGCGATTGGCAGCTCGGTGTCGGATCAGGTGGTGCCCGTTCAGGCATTTGCCACCATAAGCAGGGAAGTGAACCTCTCTGGTGCCTGGATGCCCGCCTCGAGCAATATCGACTATCCGGGGACGAGTGTGGACGGAAACCTGGCCGAGCGTCTGTCCGCGATGAACTGCTACACGAGTTCGGACGAGGTGATTTCGCGTTTGGTGGAGTTCTACCAGTCCTGGTACTCGCAGGGTGCGCCTGTTACGCACAATTCCAGCGTCCTCGCACTCGACCTATCGGGTAGCATGCTCGAGAAAACCGGTGACGGAAGATCGAAGCTGGATGGTGCGAAGGATGCCGCGCAAGAATACCTTCATGCCATGCAGGCATGTACCAAGCTGCCCCACGCAGCTCCCACGGACGTAATGACCTTCGGTTTTGAAGAGTCGCTCAAAGACGTCTCGTCGGGGTATGACGATGCCGCATGCAAGGCCATCGACAGCCTGGATGCCAAAGCTATCTCCGAGACCAACGTGGGGATCGCCCTTGAGGAGGCAGTCTTGCGCCTGAAGGACGCTCCTCGTTGCGCAAGGAAGCACATAACCCTTTTGTCCGACGGCGCGAGCACGCGAGGTCAGAGCAACGAGCAAATGCTGTCGGGGGTCGTGAGCGAGGCGAAGCGACGTGGCATCACCATCGACACGGTGGGCTATGGTGACACCGGAGAGTCCAACGCCGCCTTCCTCAAGGAGATTTCCAAGGCGACCGGTGGCACATATTATGAGCCATGCGACGGCTACGAACTCAAGGTCGACTTCCTCAAGTCATACTATGGCTCGCTGGGTCTCAAGCTGGTGGACGAAGAGCTGGATGCCGGCACAAAGACGTCGTTGTCCATTGGCAAGACCGATGGTCGTACCAGTGCGCTGCAGATCGGTGTCGTCGCAGATGGATCTGCCCCACAGGTCAAGTTGGAATGCGACGGCAAGGTCGTACCCGACTCGGACTACACCACCCAGCAGTCGGCGGGCCTCACCTCCATTCTGTGCGAGAATCCGCAGCCCGGAGCCTATGCGATCTCGGTTCCAAAAAAGAGTGGGCGCGTGCACGCGTTTGCGGTGCAGGAGCTAGGCATCCCGAGTGCGAAACCCATCGAGGGCGAGCAGGTGGACAGCGGACTTATCATGCTCATTATCCTGGGCGTGTGCGTCGTGGTGTCCGTCGTGTTGGTCATCGTCTTGTCCGCTCGCAGGAGATAGATGCTAGCTTGATGTTGACGGGAGAGGAGGATGAGCGATGCTGTTTGGTGGATGCACGAAGATCGGTCCGCGTGAGGCCAACGAGGACAGCTTCTTTGCGCGATCGTTTGCCGAGGTTGGACGTCTTGCCGGAGATATCGACACGTTCCTTCTGGTAAGTGACGGCATGGGTGGTTATCAGGGCGGGGACATCGCCAGTGGCCTTGTCGTGCGCAGCGCCCAGCATTACCTGGACAACGTGCTCAGGATAGCCCAGACTAACCAGATTGCGTTCAACCCGTCCATGGCTCTCCAGGAGATCGTGCGCAACGCACACGATGCCATCGTGCTCGAAACCGAGGCACGAGGAAACCACAGCATGGGGGCAACGTTCGTCGGAGCCTTCCTGAGTCCTACCCATGCATGGATCGGCCATGTGGGAGACAGTCGTGCCTACTTGTGGCGTGCGGGCACGGTCTTGCAGATCACCCAAGACCATTCCCGTGTGGGGAGGATGCTGAGCCAGAACCTCATTACCGAGCAGGAGGCCCAAAACCACCCCGACCGCCATCGCATCGAGCGTGCGGTGGGCTTCTCGAATCACGAGGTGGAGATCACAGAGGTAGATCTGCTTCCAGGAGACGGTCTCGTGCTGTGTTCGGATGGCGTCTACACCGCCCTGGACGTGAGGGAGATGGGCAAGTGTCTCGCCCGGGCCACCAATGCGGAGTCTGCAGCAAACGTCATCGTTAAGCGCGCGCTGAGAAACGGATCCGATGACAACGCGACGGCCGTCGTCGCATTCGACGTCGTGCCAGGCGCGCAAGCCATGCGACCGAGAGTGCGGCAGCGTGCCGGATCCACCACCAAGACCATGCGGATTCCCGTTGCCAATGCGAACCGTGCCGACGGTGGGCCTATCGACGGTGCGACGGCCACCTCTATGCAGGGAACCCCTGTGACGCCGTCGCAGGCGGATGACTACCACGGGACACGCGGCCGTGACTTGTTGCCACGCATCATCGTAGGCGCAATTCTCATAGCGCTACTCGTCGTTGGTGTCGTCCTTATCACCACTCAGGTCGTTGGCAAGGCATCCAAGGTCGGGGGGCCCGGAGCGGGGACGCCCGAATCGGCTGTCATGGAGAACGAGGGATCTAAGACCTCGGAGGAAACTTCCAATGAGGGTAAGAGCCAGTCAGAAGACACGAACCTGCCTCAAACGCATGACACGAAGGACGTGGTCGCAGGTATGCGGTCGTATACGGTGGGGGAGGGAGCGGTACTTCGCTATGTGGACGCACAGGGCTTGGCCCATCGCTTCTCGGAGGGGTTGACTCCAGGACTTGACATTACCATTGGCAAGGAGACCACGGTTGCCGCCCATACCGAGCCGGACACGTTTGGGCGCGACAATTACTCGTATCGCCAGTTGAGCGACGATTACGTCCAAGACCTGCTGCGGGACTGCGACCGCTGCAGGCAGGGTGCGTCGGCGTATACCTCGGCCCTCTCGAACATGGTCGAGTCCGAGGAGTACGCCAACATGATCAAGGCCCTCTCGCAGAAGAGCGCGCCGGAGCTCCAAGATAGCCTTGTGCACGTGGCCGTGAGCGAGGAGGATCTCGTACAGACCGATGAGGAAGGTTCCAGCGAGGTGGGGGATTCAGATGGCACGCAATACGCGGCCGAGCCGGATAACATGAGAAGGTAGGGACGTTCGTCGCATGAGGGACGTTATTGGCGCAACGTGAGGGGGTGGCTTGATGCGCTGTGCGAACTGTGGTCACGAGGGGAATCCGGGTGCCTCCTATTGCGCGCGATGCGGCCAACCTCTACAAGCCACTAGTCCAAGCGTTGCCGGGGGAATGGCCCGAAACCAGCTGATGGCGGGATTTGCGGGACGCATTGGTCCCTACGTGCTCCGGGGCGAGATCGGTCGCGGTGCCATGGCCCGCGTGTGGCGTGCATGGGATCCTCGGACGTCACGAGAGGTGGCCGTAAAGGAACCGTTGTTCAGTGGCGAGTATCCTCCCCAGGTAATCGCGGAGATGGAGCGCAGATTTACGAGTGAGGGCTACATGGCCTCCAGGCTCCAGCATCCCAACGTCGTGACCGTCTTCGAGGCGGGGACGTACGATGGGCGTTCGGTCATCGTTATGGAGTTGGTGAACGGCATAACGCTGGGAAAGCTGCTGGAACGTGGTCCTCTGGAGGTGGGGGTGGCCACTGACATTCTGGACCAGCTCATCGACGCCGTCTCGTATGCGCACTTTATGGGCGTGGTGCACCGCGACATTAAGCCCGACAACATATTCATAACGCGCGATGGAAGCGTAAAGCTTGCGGACTTCGGCATCGCCCATCTGGTAACAACCGGCATGGATGACCTCCAGTCGGGGGCGGTGCTGGGAACGCCTGGCTACATGTCTCCGGAGCAGGCGACGGGGGGGATGGTCGACGAACGCACAGACGTGTTCTCCCTGGGCGTCGTGGCATATGAGATGGTGTCGGGCCAAAACCCCCTTGGCGCGCATAGCGGCTTGGACTTTCAAACGATGGTGTGGCGCACCGTCAATCAGCCCATCCCTGCGCTGGCGGTGCCGGCACTGCCGCCGAGCATGGCGCGGGCGATCATGTGCGCGCTGGAAAAGGACCCCAACAGGAGGCCGCAGAGCGTCAAGGCATTCAAGACCATGCTACACGGCGTGACGCGCGTTCCCTCGACTGGATCGCGCAGCGCAAGCATCGAGAAGGTCATGTCGGGGAAAGACGAGCGCACAAAGGTCGACTTGTCACAGTCGTGGCTGATCTACCTTGTCATCGGCTTGGGTGGACTCGTGATGATTCTGCTCCTCTTGGTTGTTGCGTGCATGTAGACCGTAGCGGGCGCTACTCGTTGGCATGTACCCATCGCTCACTCGTGCGGTCGAGCACCATGCGGTAGCGCTCGCGCGAGGTGAGGCGGTAGATGAGAAAATAGATGACCGCGTACACAAGCAACGTGGCCATGCAGCACGACAACACGAACCAGAAGTCAGTGATTCCGAGGACCATGAGAATCTTGCTCGTTAAGGGCAGGGCAGCCAGCGTATGGCAGGCTGCCATGGCAAGTGGCGGGAGGAACGCTAGGGGGGCTTGGCTGCGTATCGTGTCCCAAACTTCCTCGGCCGACATGCCCACCTGTTGCATGACGGCAAAGCCCCTGGCGTCCTCGTACCCTTCGGAGACCTGCTTGTAGTAGAGGACCAGTGTCGAGCCCATGAGGAACAGCGCGCTGAGGAAGAGCCCCGCAAAGAAGTAGGCACACATGACCGAGCGCAGGTCCGAATCTCCCGTCTGCAGGGCGGCTGGCCCGGCTCCAAGGTACATGCACAGCGTGGTGGAGGTCATCACGAGGGCCATGGTGGAGAACGCGCAGATTGTGGCCAGTCCCGCGGCGTTGCGCCTCATGCGGTGGAGCATCCCGGACACGGTGAAGAAGTGACGTGGCTGGTAGTAGTACGCCTTGTTGGATCGCAGCTTCTTTAGCAGCGCGACGCTGCCCGCGGAGAAGAGGCAGTATGTTGCCACGATGACAAGCAGCGCGGCGGCGAGGAAGAGCATGATGTCCTGCACGGGATTTGCCGTAAAGGAGATGAGATAGCCGCATGTCAGGGCAAGAAGACCTACAATGGCCGTGAACCACCTCGTGCGGGGCTCACGGTCGCCAGCATCGGTTCCGCGAATCAGCTCTATAGGTCTCGTCAGGCTCACTCTGGCGAGGTTTCGCAGGAGGTTGATCGCGAGCACAACCACGTACACGAAGACGGTGTACACGACCGCGATTTCCGGCACCTCAAAGTCGAGTGGGATGTCCGAGGGCATGAGCGAGTTGAAGAGCAGCAAGAATCCGCCAGACTGGGCGATGCCCAGCAGGACTCCTCCACTGATGGAGATGGTCGAGGCGTAGACCGTCTCGCAGCGGAGCAGTCTCCTAATATGGCGCCTGTCCATGCCGAGAATGCTGTAGAGTCCGAGCTCCCTCTGCCGTCGCTTCATGAGAAAGTCGTTCGCATAGGAGATGATGAGGGCGGAGAACACGTCGTATGCGAGGACCACGACACCGAGGAGTCCCGATACGGACGACGATCCCGGCAGCTGCTCCATGCCGCTGTTCATGTTGAGAAACTGGATGTCATAGTGGAGTGCGACGACGGCGGCGCAGGCTACGAGGTAGGGGAGGTAGAATCTGGCGTTCGCGCGCATGGAACGGACGGCGAGCCTGGGGCACAAGATGCGCCTACGCACGAGCGTCTCCCTGGTCACGCGTTGCCAGTTTCTCGAGCACCCGCGAGATGGCCCGATAGAGCTCTTCTCGGCTGTGCTCGCCACGGCGGAGCTGACGACGGAACCTCCCGTCCTTGAGGAAGAGCACGCGCTCCGCATGGCTCGCCGCCTGCACGCTGTGCGTGACCATGAGGATGGTCTGGCCCCGGGCGTTTAGGTTCTGGAAGATAGAGAGCAAGCTCTGTGATGCGTGGGAGTCGAGCGCGCCCGTCGGCTCGTCGGCGAGCAGGATCGCGGGGCGGGTGATGAGGGCGCGCGCCACGGCGACGCGCTGCTTCTGTCCCCCGGAGAGCTCGTAGGGGAACTGGTCGACGAGCTGCCCGATTCCGAGCGACTGGACCAGCGGTTGCATGCGACGCTCCATCTCCTCGTGGGGCGTGCCCGAAAGCACGAGCGGAAGGAATATGTTGTCGCGGACGGTGAGCTCGTCGAGCAGGTTGAAGTCCTGGAACACGAAGCCGATGTGCTCCCTACGAAAGGTTGCCAGGTGGCGCTCACGAACGCGCGTGAGGTCTTGGCGTTGCAGGAGGACTTGGCCCGAGCTGGGCTTGTCGAGGGCGGCAAGGATGTTGAGTAGGGTCGTCTTGCCCGATCCGCTCTCACCCATGATTGCGACGAACTCGCCCTGGTTTACGATGCAGGACACATTGCGCAGCGCCTCCACGCCCTGGCCCATCGACCGGGTCTTGTAGACCTTGGAGACGTTTCTCACTTCGAGCAGGGCCATGTACATCCTCTCTTTGACTCCGGCCATTCTACCGCTTGTGGGGATGTGATTACACAACCACCCGCTCAGTTCGACGCGCCACAAGACCTACAAAACGTTTGCATGTCACGGCAATTCTGGTAATATGTTTTGTCGCACATTGACGCGGGTGTAGTTCAATGGTAGAACCAGAGCCTTCCAAGCTCTTGACGCGGGTTCGATTCCCGTCACCCGCTCCATTGCATCATCGCGGCCGCTCCTCGGAGTGGCTTTTTTGTTGCCCGTAGTTGTCCCGTACCACTACCAACATGTTGCCTTGGTAGCAATTCTGGACGAATAGGCCGTCTGGAAGCCCACTATCTGTCCAGATTCACTACCAAGGCAATCGCCGTGTTGTGGCGCGTGTGGTGCGCCACCGCGCACGTATCGCATACTGCCCCTACCGTGGGTCCTGCAGGGCGTAGACGGGCAGGACCTTGTTGCGGCGCAGCACCGCGAGCGACTGCAGCAGTGCCGTTGCCGCCGAGAGGGTCGTTACGTTGGTGATGCCGCGCATGACCGCCTCGTTGCGCAGCAGCACACCGTCGCCGTGCGATCCGTGCCCATGCGGCGTGTTGATGATAAACGCAACGTGTCCTTTGGCGAGCACATCGCACATGTTGGGATGCCCCTCGCCAATCCGCTTGGTCACCTCGCAGGGAATACCCGCCGCACGCAGCGTCTTTGCCGTGCCGCGCGTGGCAATGATGTTGTATCCCATCTGAGCGAGGGAGAAGGCGACCGGCGCGATGGCACGCTTGTCGGCGTCACGCACGCTTATGAGGACCGTGCCCTCGGCGGGCATCTCGTAGTCGATCGCCTGTCGCGTCTTGGCAAAGGCCTCCGGAAACGTCGAGCCAACTCCCATCACCTCGCCGGTGGACTTCATCTCGGGGCCGAGCTTTGGGTCGGCTCCCGGAAAGCGCGCCCACGGCATCACGGCCTCCTTAACGGCAAACAGGCCGGGGTCGTGCTCCTCCGGGGGAAGCCCCAAGGCACCCATGCGCTCTCCGGCCATGATGCGCGCGGCATACTGCGCCAGCGGAATTCCACTGGCCTTGGCCGAGAAGGGGACCGTGCGGCTGGCGCGCGGATTGAGCTCGATCACGAACAACTGCTCGTCCTTGACGGCATACTGCACGTTGAGCAGTCCTTGGATGCGGCAGTGCCGTGCCAGCAGGTGCGTGGTCTGGCGAACCCTTCGCACGATGGAATCCGCGAGAGAGAAGGGAGGGTAGCAGCACGCGGAGTCGCCGGAATGGACGCCGCACTCCTCGATGTGCTCCAGCACCGACCCCACGTAACAGCTCTGTCCGTCGCAGAGCGCGTCCACATCGAGCTCGACAGCGTCCTCCAGAAAGGCGTCCAGGTATACGGGGTGGTCTGGCGTCACGTGGGTTGCCTCGTCCATGTAGCGTGCCAGCTCGTCATCGCCGTATACGATGGCCATGCCACGTCCTCCCAACACATAACTGGGACGTACGATGAGGGGGTACCCTATGGCACGTGCGACCGAGCGCGCCTCCTCGGGCGTGGAGGCCACCGATGAGGGCGGGTAGGCGATGCCTAACCGGTCCAGCAGGGCGGCAAAGCGGTCGCGGTCCTCGCACAGGTCGATGGCGTCGGGCTGCGTTCCCATGATGGGCACCCCCGCAGCCTCCAGGCGACGTGCGAGCCCGATGGGCGTCTGTCCTCCCAACGTCACGATGACCCCCTCGGGCTGCTCCGCCTCCACGACGTCCATAACGTGCTCGAAGGTCAGGGTGTCGAAGTACAGGCGGTCGGAGGTGTCGTAGTCGGTGGACACGGTCTCGGGATTGCAGTTGACCATCACCGTCTCGTAGCCCTTCTGCTTGAGGGCATATGCCGCATGCACGCAACAGTAGTCGAACTCGATTCCCTGGCCAATGCGGTTGGGTCCCGCGCACAGGATGATGATGCGCGGCTTGGTTGCCGGCACATGCTCGCTCGCGTTGCTGTTCTCGTAGGTAAGGTAGTGGTAGCTGGTCTGTGCCGCGAACTCGCCTGCGCAGGTGTCCACGGTCTTTACCTGCGGCCGAACTCCCAGCACGAGCCGTACGGCACGCACCACGTCCTCCGTCGACTTGGTGAGCCAGGCGATCTGGGCGTCCGAAAAACCCAGCTGCTTGGCGGCGAGCATGCGGTCGTGACTCATTCCCGCGAGCCCGAGGTCCTCTATGGCACGCTCGGCTGCAACGATGTCGGCAATGCGATGCAGATACCATGGGTCGATGTGCGTCAACTCCGCGACGCGCTCCACCGACCATCCGCGTCGCAGCGCCTCGGCCACGTAGTAGATGCGATTGGGGGTGGGACGTGCGACCAGTTCGTCAAAGCGCCGCTCGTCGAAGTCATCCTTGCCGTCTGCGCCAAGACCTCCATGTCCGTTCTCGAGCGAGCGCAGGGCCTTCTGCAGGGCTTCCTCGAAGGTGCGTCCTATGGCCATGACCTCGCCGACGCTCTTCATGCGGGTGGTAAGCTCCTCGCTCGACCCCTTGAACTTCTCGAAGGCGAATCGCGGGACCTTTACCACGCAGTAGTCGATGGACGGCTCGAAGCAGGCGGGCGTCACGCGCGTGATGTCGTTCGCTATCTCGTCCAGGGTGTACCCGACGGCCAGCAGTGCCGCCGCCTTCGCAATGGGAAATCCCGTGGCCTTGGATGCCAGGGCAGACGAGCGACTGACGCGCGGGTTCATCTCGATTACGATTATGCGGCCGTCGTCGGGGTTTACGGCAAACTGCACGTTGGACCCTCCGGTGGCCACCCCCACCTTGTCGAGGCAGGCAAGCGAGTGGTCGCGCAGGGTCTGCAGCTCCGTGTCCGAGAGGGTTTGTGCCGGAGCGACGGTTATGGAGTCACCGGTGTGCACGCCCATGGGATCGAGGTTCTCGATGGAGCAGATCACGATGCCGTTGCCCGAGGCGTCACGCATGACCTCCATCTCGATCTCCTTCCAGCCCTCGATGGACTGCTCCACCAACACCTCGGTGGTCGGGGAGAGCGCCAGGCCCTGGCTTGCGATGCCGCGCAGCTCGTCCTCGTCGTGGGCGATTCCGCCCCCCGCGCCTCCCAACGTAAAGCTGGGACGCACGACCACGGGATAGCCGAGGATCCCCGCGACCTCGAGCGCCTCGTCCAGGGAGTGGGCGAATCCCGACGCGGCCACCTCGAGCCCGATGCCGCGCATGGCATCCGCAAAGAGCTCGCGGTCCTCGCCCGTGTGTATGGAGTCAAGGTCGCAGCCGATGACCTCGACGCCAAGGCGGTCGAGAACCCCCGCCTCGCCCAGCGCGACGGCGCAGTTGAGCGCCGTCTGACCGCCCATGTTGGGAAGCAGCGCGTCGGGCTTCTCGATCTCCATCACCTTGCTCACGGCCTCGACCGTTATGGGCTCCACGTACGTTCGGTCGGCTGTGTGGGGATCGGTCATGATGGTCGCCGGGTTCGAGTTGACCAGCACGACCTCGAAGCCCTCGCGCCGCAGGACCCGGCACGCCTGTGTGCCCGAGTAGTCGAACTCGCATGCCTGGCCAATCACGATGGGACCGCTGCCGATGACCAGGATCTTGTGTATGTCGTCACGCCTTGGCATGGGGCGACCTCCTGTCTCGCACGTCTATGGCCAGGTAGTCGGATGGGTTGCCCTCCGAGCGCCCCGAACGTCGGCGCCAGGCGTCCATAAGACGCACGAAGGCGTCGAAGAGATATCCGGAGTCGTGCGGACCAGGCCGGCTCTCGGGGTGATACTGCACGCAGAAGCCGGGCATGTCCAGGAACTGGATCCCCTCGGGCGTGCCGTCGTTGAGGTTGACGTGCGTGAGGCGCACGCGACCGTGGCGGGCCGTCTGCACGACGGGGGCCAAGCCCTGTCGGGCCCAGTGACGCAGGTCGCGGACGTGTGCCGTCTCGCCGCCGCAGAGCTCGGGCACCAAGGGTCCCATGCTGTGGAACACCAGGCCATAGTTATGGTTCTGGGCCGTTATCTCGACCTTGCCCGTAAGGAGGTTCATCACGGGCTCGTTGCCACCATGGTGGCCGAAGGGGAGCTTCTCTATATGGGATCCCGCCGCCATGGACAGGAGCTGGTTGCCCAGACAGATGCCAAAGACCGGTGCCGTGCCCAAGATCTCCTCGGCGGCGCGTGCGGTGCCGCTCACCTGCCCCGGGTCCCCCGGGCCGTTGCTAAAGAACACGCCGTCCGGATTGAGCGACAGGACTCTGCTGGCGGGCGTGTCAAACGGCACGACGCGCACCTCGCAGCCAACGCCGGCGAGCTCGTCCTCTATGCCCCGCTTCATGCCGCAGTCGTAGGCCACCACGCGGAGCTTGGGTAGCCCCGACTCCTTTCGAGCCCGCAGTGCCTTGGGACGAGCGGGAATGGTTCGCTCCCCACGTTCCGACACGTCCTCCACAAAGTTGTGGGCGCGAATGGAAGGGCTCGCGCGGATGCGGGCAACGAGGCTCTGGGGGTCGGTGTCCGTGATGGATATGGCGGCGCGCATCGCCCCACCGTTGCGGATGTGCAGCGTGAGGGCCCGCGTGTCCACACCCTCGATGGCCACGACGCCACGATCGCGCAAGAAGTCGGGGAACGATCCCTCGCTCTGCCAGTTGGACGGCGTGTGGCACATGTCGCGCACCACGAGGCCCCTGAGGTGCGTGCGTGGCGACTGCATGACGGCCTTGCTCACGCCATAGTTTCCCACCTGCGGATATGTGAGCGTCACGATCTGCCCGGCATAGCTGGGGTCGGTCACCACCTCCTGGTAGCCGACCATGGAGGTGTTGAACACGACCTCGCCAAAGACCTCCCCACACACGCCACACGCCCTACCAAAGAAGCAGGTCCCGTCCTCGAGCGCGAGCAAGGCGGTCGGTTGGGCGACGGTGGACGCCAACGGGTTCATAATGCCCTCCTTCCGCTGGGCATCAGTGTTCCTGGGATGCGAGCGAGTCTGCCACCTGCGCGGCGACCGCGACGCCGTCCGCAATCGCGTTGACCACCAGGGACGAGCCCACGCGACAGTCTCCAGCCCTAAACACGGGCACGCTGCGACCGCTGGCCCTCCGGGCGGCGTCTGCCGCCTCGAACACGTATTCCTCGGGACCGGTGAATCCCATGGCGATGAGCACCAGCTGGGCATCCAGGATGCGTTCCGAACCCTCTACGCGCACGGGCTTGCCGCCGCTCCAGTCCAGGGAGACGACGCGTAGACCGGCCACCCGTCCGTCATCCCCCAGGGCCTCGAGCGTCTCGATGCCCCAGCGGCGCGGGTCCTCCCCACATGTTGCGGCGGCCTCGAGCTGTCCGTAGTCGTCCTTGCGCACGAAGGGCCACTCGGGCCATGCGTTGCCCTCCCTGCGTGACGTCGGGGGTTCGGGAAGGAACTCGAGCTGCGTGACGCCCTTGGCTCCCTGGCGAAGCGCCGTGGCGACGCAGTCGGTCCCCGTGTCCCCACCGCCGATCACGACCACATCGAGTCCTTCTGCGCTCACGGTGGGGTCGGACTGGTCCAAGAGCGCCTTGGTCGCGGCGGTCAGGTAGTCCACCGCAAGCACGATGCCATCGAGCTCGGCACCTGGCACGCGAAGCCTGCGGGCCTGACGCGCGCCCGTGGCAAGCACGACGGCGTCGAAGCTCTGGAAGAGCTCTCGCGTCACGTCCGGATCCGTGGCGTCAACGCCGCAGCGGACCTCGATGCCGCAGGAGCGCATCAGGTCGATGCGACGGCTCACGACGTCCTTGGGCAGCTTCATGTTGGGGATGCCATACATGAGGAGGCCACCCGGCCGGTCCGCGCGCTCCAGCAGCGTCACGTGCATGCCGCGCTGACCCAGCGACCAGGCGCAGGCAAGCCCGGACGGGCCCGACCCCACAACCGCAACCGTGGGGGCATCGTTGCGTGCGGGCTCGAAGGCCACAGGACCCTGCTCGCGTGACCATGCGTAGTCCGAGATCGCGCGCTCGTTGTCGCGTATGGTCGTGGGCTCGTCATGCAGTCCCAGGTTGCAGGCGGCCTCGCACAGGGCTGGACACACGCGCCCGGTGAACTCGGGAAAGGGGTTGGTGAGCGCGAGCCGCTCGGCCGCCTCGTCCCAAAGTCCGCGACACACGAGGTCGTTCCACTCGGGAATGAGGTTGTGCAACGGGCATCCGGAGGGACGGGCCGAGCCAAAGCTCACGCCCGCCTGGCAGAACGCCACGCCGCAGTACATGCAGCGACTCGCCTGCACCCGCTGCTCTTGGGGGTCGAGCGGGAGCGCCAGCTCCTCGAAGTCGGCGATGGACTCCCGCGCGTCACGCATGCCGTGCTCGTTACGGCGTATCTTCAAATAGGCACCTGGCTTTCCCATGTCCTATGCCTCCTTCCTCAGTGCGTCGAAGGCCAGCTCCACGGCCTCCTCGCGGCTCATGCCCCTGGCCTGCTCTAGGTGGGCGCGCTCGATGATCTGCCGGTATCCCGTGGGTATCACCTTCACAAAGTGTGCTCGCGCAACTGCGAACTGGTACAGCAGCTTGATGCCCCGTGGGCTCGACGTGCGCTCGACGTGCTCCACGATGAGCTCGCGCACCTGCTCGAGCTCGGCGTCGGTCGGTTGCAGGAGCTCCACCATGTCCTTGTTACAGCGGCCCTCCAGGGTGTGAAGCTCGTCGTACACGTAGGCCACGCCGCCGCTCATGCCTGCGGCAAAGTTCGCGCCCACCTCGCCAAGGATCACGGCAACGCCGCCGGTCATGTACTCGCATCCGTGGTTGCCTACGCCTTCTACCACCAGCGTCGCGCCCGAGTTGCGCACGCCAAAGCGCTGGCCTGCCAGCCCGTTGATGAATCCACGCCCGCTCGTGGCGCCATAGAACGCGACGTTGCCCACGCTCACGTTCTCGTCGAACTTGTAGGTGGCGTTCGCGTGGGGACGCACCGTAACGATGCCGCCCGAGAGGCCCTTTCCCACGTAGTCGTTCGCCTCGCCCTCGATGTTGAGCGTGATGCCGTGGGGCAGGAAGGCGCCGAAGCTCTGGCCGCCCGAGCCCTCGCAGTCGATGGTTATGGCGCCTTCGGGCAGGCCCTCGGGGTGCTTGCGCGTAACGGTGGCGCCGAGCATGGTGCCCACGCAGCGGTTTACGTTGTCGATGTCGGCATGGAAGCGGACCGGTACCATGTGCTCCCGCGCGCTTGTCGTGTAGGGCACGAACAGCGTCGCGTCGAGCGTGCGGTCCAGGTGCAGGTCGGCCGCCATGTCGGGCAGGAACCGGACGCTGTCGGCTCCCGGTATGGCCTCCGCAAGCTGTGGCGTCGCCTTGTAGAGAAGGGCCGAGAGGTCACAGCTGTTCGCCTTGGGGTGGTCTGCCACCTTGCGCTGGCGCAGGCATTCGGGATGGCCCACCATCTCGTCGACGGTGCGGAATCCCAGCTGCGCCATGTGTTCGCGTAGGCTCTCGGCCACGAAGGTCATGAAGTTCACAACGTGCTCGGGTCTGCCCGCAAAGCGGCAGCGCAGGCGCTCGTCCTGGGTGCATATGCCCACCGGACAGGTGTCCTGGTGGCAGTCGCGCTGCATGAGGCAGCCCATGGCCACCGGCGGCATGGTGGCGAAGCCGAACTCCTCCGCCCCGAG
>CADBCS010000010.1 GCA_902793195.1 uncultured Coriobacteriaceae bacterium
CGGCATGAGGAACAGAGACGTGGTGGCGTTCTCGCGGGCCACGAGCTCTCCCACCTGCGGATCCCAGGCACTCTCGAGCGAGCGCACGCTCGTGGTGCCCACCGCCACCACGCGATGGCCGGACTCCTTGGTCTTGCGCACCGCGTCGACGACCTCCTGCGACACGTGATAGCGCTCGGTGTGGATGACGTGCTGGGTGGGGTCGTCCTCCTCCACGAGCCGGAAGGTGTCGATGCCCACCTCCAGCTCGACCTCCTGCCAGCGCACTCCCGCCGCCCGCAGCGAGCCGAGCAGCTCGGGCGTAAAGTGAAGGCCTGCCGTGGGTGCCGCCGCGGAATGCTCCTCGTCCATGGCGAAAACCGTCTGGTACTTCTCGGGATCACCCTTGTAGTCGGTTATGTATGGGGGAAGCGGCACGTGCCCCACGGCATGAATCGCCGCGTCGAGCGTCCGTCCCCCCTGGGGGGCAAAGCGCACGAGTCGTCCGCCACGACTTCCCTCCACAAAGTCGAGCACCTCGGCAACAAGCACCACGTCGCTGGTGTCGGGGGCGAGCAACCCTCCCGCCCTAAACAGGATGGTAGCCCCCTGCCGCAGTCGCTTTCCCGGGTGCACGAGGCACTCCCACGTGTTGCCCAGCGCGTCGAGGTCCTCTCGCCGCGTGAGCAGCAGCACCTCGGCCACGCCACCCGTGGGCTTCTTGCCCACCAGTCTCGCGGGCAGCACGCGCGTGCGGTTGGCGACGAGCAGGTCGCCAGGTTCCAAGTAGTCGCCTATGCTGCGGAAGTGTCGGTGCTCGAGCGACCCGTCCTCGCGGTGCAGCACCAGCAGGCGACAGCTGTCACGTGGCTCAGCTGGTGCCTGTGCGATGAGTTCCTCGGGAAGATCGTAGTCAAAGTCAGCCGTTCGCATGTCGTTGCCGTGCCTTCTCTCTCTTTGCGCGCTTGCGCGCGTCACGTGCCTCGTGTCGTTCGATGGTGGCCTCAGCCGCCGAGAAGCGACACCCGCAATAGTTCTGCCTGTACATCCCCAGCTCACGGGACTCCCTGGTTGCCTGCGGGTAGTATGGCCTATAGTCCCTTACCACGGGCTCCAGCCCGTTCGCGCGCGCCAGCGAGACCAGCAGCTCGCAGCATACGTCGAAGAGCTGGTAGGGAGAGACGGCAAGCGTGGTGGATATGTGCCCGAAGCCCAGGTCCTTGGCGACCCTGCACGCCTCGGCGAGCCGCAGCGCGTAGCACGCCCTGCAACGACGCTCGCGGTCGAAGGCCGCAGGGGCCACCCCCCGCTCCCATGCCGCGCGGTCGTCGCCGGCAACGACCACCGGAACGTGGGCGACGTCTTGCGCCCACGTCTGCAACGTGCGCAGGCGCAGGTCATGCTCTGCCACGGGCTGGATGTTGGGATTGGTCCAGCAGATGGTGGGCGCAAACCCATCCTCCTTCAGCAGACGCAGTGGCTCAAGGGAGCAGGGGCCGCAACAGGCGTGGAGCAGCAGTGGTGTTGCCATGGCTAGTCTGCCAGCGCCGCCCTGAAGGCCGCAAGCAGGTCGTCGAACTCCTCGAACGCAGGTAGGTCGGGGTTGTCCGCCTTTATGGCGTCCGTGCTGCGGAACAGGAATCCCGCCTTGCTTGCACGAATCATGGAAAGGTCGTTAAAGGAATCGCCCGTCGCTATGGTCTCGAAGCCCATGCCCTGCAGACCGCGCACCGTGGTGAGCTTCGACTGGGGGCAGCGCATGTGCACGCCCTCGACCATGCCGTCCTCCCCCACCTCGAGCGCATTGCAAAAGAGCGTGGGCCAGCCCAACTTCCTCATGAGGGGCTTGGCAAACTCCTCGAAGGTGTCGGAGATAATGATCACTTGGCTGATGCTGCGCAACTCATCCAGGAACTCCTTTGCTCCGGGCAGGGGGTCAATCGTGGTTATGACCTCCTGAATCTGCCTGAGCCCAAGACCATGCTCGCGAAGGATGTCCATGCGATAGGCCATGAGCTTGTCGTAGTCGGGTTCGTCACGCGTCGTCCTGCGCAACTCGGGAATGCCGGACGCCTCCGAAAAGGCAATCCAGATCTCGGGGACGAGCACGCCCTCCATGTCCAGGCAACAGACGTTCATGGTTCTCCTTCCTCCACAGCACTTGAATGCCTTACTTTACCGCAAATCGCATTTCGGTGCCCCGCACTGGGCCATCTTGGGAGAAGCGCCCTACTCGTCGTAGAACAGCGCGATGCCACGCTCGGTGTCCTCCACCCAGGCGGCCATGGGCTCGCTGGCGATGATGCGCGCGTAGCCCAGGTCTCCCGTACACCCCGACAGGTGCGCAACGGCGAGGAACCAACCAAGAAGCGGCATTCCGGCAGCCCAGAAGCCACACCCCACCGCAAGCGTAACGAGCAACGCGGGGGCAAGCAACACCGCATAGAACCGTCCGCGCGGAAGCAGGGTACCCGGCGCCGACGTATGTAGCATCCAGCCTGTAAAACCAAACGTAACGTGCGCCGAGAAGCCCGTGACCAGCTTGAAGGCCACCGCATGCACGAGCTCGTGCACCGGCAGCGCCGCCGCGCTCACCGCGACGAGCAGCACGAACCAGAGCACGGAGATGTCCTCGTGGGGTATGAGCACCATGCCGCACAGCCCCAGCAGCGTGCCAGCGATGAGGATCAACAGGCTGCCCATGGCCATGTCGGACTGCAGCGCCCCGTCTCCCAGCAGGTCTATGTCAACGAGCCTTCTCATGGGCAGTCATGTTAGCAGACTTGCATGAGATATGCCGCCTACCAAAAGAGGGGCCCCGTCGGGAGCCCCCGTCAGCGTTGCCGGCACGAAGACGCTTGCGTCACTTGCGCCCCTTGACCTGGCTCTCGTGCTTCTGGAAGAAGTCGAATCGCGGGGGAAGCTCGACGATTGCGTGCTCCTCCGGCGTCTTGCCCTCGAGCGCGGCGAGCTCGCGCGGGCCGTCGAATGCATGCTCCCAGCTAAAGAACAGCTCCTTGTCAAAGGCGAGGTGCTCGCAGATACTCTCGCAACCCCACGGCGCGCAGGGGTGCATAAGCAGCGTTACGGTGCGCAATGCCACGAACGCGTCTGCGAGCGCCTGGTCGTATGCCGCGTCATCTCCCCTCGCGGCCTTGCTCGCGTCTCCCCAACGCTTGTTGGCCGCGCGCGCGTACTCCTCGGCCACCGAGAGCGCACCATGGGCGTCGAACACGTACGCGCAGCGCTCGAAGGCGAGCGTGGCCTCGGTCGCCTCGTCCACGACCTCGGGATGCGGCTCTGCCACGGGCAGGTGACCGCCACAGGCGTTGGCGGCGCCATACATGCAGCTGCGGGCAAGGCGATTGAAGATGTTGGTGAGGAAGGCGCTCTCCTTGAGGGCGGGATCGGCGACACGCGGGTCGTCTTTTACCAGCACCTCCTCCCCGGTCTTCTTGTTCTTGTGGCTCACGCTCGTGTCGAACGCCTTGGGCGAGAAGCTCACGGCCTTCTGATCGAGTCCCAGGGAGAGCCAGTGCGAGCGCAGCTGCTCCGGCGTGTAGAAGTCGAGCAGCTCGGCGGCCATGGGAGGGACGATCTTGCCCGAGCTCGAAGCCTTCTTGTTCATAAACAGGATGTGGTGGTTGGCGATGGGCGTGTCCTGGAAAAGACCCCAGTCGAGTGCCTCCCACAGCGCGGGCTGTGCAACGCAGTAGAAGAAGATGTTGTCCTGCCCAATGAACTGATATACCTTTGCGTCGTCCGAGCACCACCAGTCGCGCCAGTCAACGGAGCTGTAGCGCCCCGCGGGAGCGGTGGCGAGCACCGTCTGTACAAACGAGATGGGAGCCCACAGGCTCTCGGGCCAACACCACACGGTGAGGTCGTGGGTGTCGTCCATGTTGGGCGCGGGGACACCCCAGTCGATGTTGCCCGTAATGCGGAACGGCAGCAGCGTCTTGCCGGTACGGTAGCGCACCCCAGCAGCCTCGAGCACGGCGCGCGCCGCGTCACGCTCGCGCCAGGTGGCAAACTCGACGCTAAATGACTGCTGGTTGCCCTCCGGCTCATGCAACGTGTGTGCGGGAAGCTGGGCCGCCGCGGCGTCGAACGCCTCGCGGAACTTGTTCTGCACGTAAATCACCGGCGCCGCGAGCGACTCGCGCACAGTCTTGGTAACCACCGGTCGTATCTGCGGATCGACGTCCCACTCGTCCATGAGCCGCTCGAGCTCCTCCTTGAACGCAGGGAGGTCGAAGTACCAGTTGTCCACCGGACGCAGGTCGGGAGTGGTGCCCGTGAGCTGTGACACCGGCTTGATGAGCTCCTCAGGGTCGAACTGGTGGCCGAGGTCGCACTCGTCCGCATAGGCTTTCTCGCTCTTGCAGCCGCGCACGGGACAGTGACCCTGGACCTGGCGACCGTTGAGGAACTGGCCGGCCTCCACGTCGAAGAACTGGCGCGTGGAGAGCTTGAGCATGTGGCCGCGCTCGTACAGGCGACGGATGAGCTCATCGGTGAGCTGCGCATGGAAGGACGCCGCAGGCTCCAGGCCAGAGCCCGCATACAGGTCGAGAGAGATGCCATATGCATCGAGAGCCACCTTCTGCGCCTCGTGATTCTCGCTCACGTAGTCGGTTATCGTCCCCTCGTAGCCCTTCTCGGCGCGCTTGCGATACCCCTCCATGATGGGCGAGCCGTAGCAGTCGGTGCCGCTCACAAAGATCACGTTCTGGCTGCCAATGCGGTCGCGCAGGAACCTGGCAAAGAAGTCTGCGGGCACGAAGACGCCACCAATGTGGCCAAAGTGCAGGTTCTTGTTGCCATAGGGCATGCCGCCGGTGACGACGGCTCGCGCGGGAAAGGTGGGACGGGAATCGGAGGCCATGGTTCTCCTCTCGTGGGCTTTGCGTTCAACGCAGGTGATTATCCCACAACGCACCCGCGTGATGGTAGCTCAACCAGACGGATGAGGATTCTCATGGACCATATAGTATCCGTATTTACTACCATCGTCTGCGTCTTGATAGCATAACTGGACGGTTAGCAGGCCCCAGTGTCCCCGATCCGTCCGGTCGTGCTACCAAGGGTCACCACATGGCAGCCATTTCGACGATTGGAACGACACTCCTCGCTCCTCCAGCTCGAGAGCGCTCCCACACCCTAGCTTTCGCTAAGATGGAGGCATCGACAACGTCTCCTGGGAGGAGGAACCCATGCAACCCATGCCACCAAGACCCTATCGAGCCAAGCCGCGCACGCTGGTCCAGGCGCCGATGTCGTTTGCACAACGCGTGAGCACGCCCGACGGGGCCCTTCTTGCCACCTTCGTGTACGGAAGGCTTCGCCCAGGGTCCGTGCCCGTGCTCGTGTTGCACGGCAACGGCGGAACACACTACACGTTCGACGCCGTCATCGGTCGCCTGCTGGACGCGGGCCTCGCGGTAATCGCTGTGGACGCGCGCGCCCAGGGCCAATCCACCCGCGGCACCGCCGCGCTCACCTACGAGCAGATGGCGGAAGACGCGCTCGTCGTGCTCGATGCGCTTGGTGTGGAGCGGGCGCACGTCCTGGGCCATTCCGATGGCGGCATCGAGGCCCTGCTGCTCGCACGAGACCACGGTGACCGCGTGGCGTCAATCGTGGCCGGCGGGGCGAACCTCACGCCCGAGGGCGTTGTGGACGAGTGGGACACGCAGGGGTCCGTGCGGGCGAATCGGGACTGGGCGTCCTGGCTGGCGCAGGGCGACCTCCCCTCCTCCATCGACCCCACGCTGCTGCCAAGCACCGAGGAGGCGCTACTCGACGCCGAGCTGCTGCAGCTCATGCTCGACGAGCCGCACATCGAGGCCTCCTCGCTGGCCTCCATCTCGTGTCCGGCCTGCGTGCTCGTGGGTGAGCACGACTGCATCACGCCCGAGGAGACCAATGCCATCGCGGACGGCATACCAAGCGCACGTCTGGTTACGGTTCCGGGCGTCGGCCACAGCCTTCCCCGCCAGGCACCCGACAGCGTGGCGCTGCAGGTGCTCACCAACGTGATGCTCGCTCGGTAACCTCTGGACAAATACAAGAGAGCAGTAGCCTCTTCCAGCGGATCGCGATGAGCCCGAAGCATGACACCGCCTGGACGTACACCACGTCTGGCAAGACCTTATGCTGCGGCACGGTCTTACCGTGCAGTTGCAAAAAAGTGGACAATCGTTGCATCAATTTCGGTATTGCCGCAGGATTTGACTCGATGTGACAAAACGATTGTCCACTTTTCTGGTAGAGGAGCGTTTCCCACCGTCGTTCGAGCGGGTCATCATCCATGCCGATGCAGCTGACGCTGTCCAATTCGTTAGGTGCTTGACAAATGCCACAGGAGGAATAGTATTAGTTCGGCACCTAACGAATTGGAGGCATGCATGACAAGGGATATCCTGCGTGCCCTCGGGTTCTTTGGCCACTACCTCCACGTTCACGCAGGCGGGCGTGGCGGCAAGCAGTTCGTGCTCGCCACCCTGCACAAGAACGGAGGCCAACTCACCCAGCGGGAGTTGCTGGAGCGCACCAACATCAGTCCGGCGGCTCTCAGCGAAGTGGTTGCCAAACTCGAGGGCGAGGGGCTCATCGTGCGTGAGCCATACGAGCACGACCGCAGACAGCTTCTCATAGAGCTTACTCCTCAGGCGGAGGCGCATGCCCTACGAATGTGCCGCGAACGCGAGGCGTTCGAGCGTAACGCCCTCTCGTGCCTGACGCTGGAGGAGCAGGAGCAGCTCAAGGAGCTACTGGACAGGCTCTCAGAACATTGGAAGCAACTGGAGCAATCAGAGGAGGCGACTGCATGAGCAAGGACGAATCGCGTACCATGCCCGACCTTTCGCTCAAGGACATCGTCAAGACGATTGGCAAGTCCGTGCGGGAGCACAAGAGGGACTCGATACGAGCACCCATCTACGTGACGGGCGAGGTCATCATCGAGTGCATCATCCCCTTCATCACCTCGCAGCTCATCAACGACATGCAGGATGGTACCGAGATGCGCACCATCGCCATCTACGGCGCAATCCTCGCGGGGCTCGCCTGCCTGTCTCTGTTCTGTGGCATACGGGCGGGATTCGCCTGCTCGGTTGCCGCCACCGGACTGGCTCGGAACCTTCGACACGACATGTTCTCCGCCATCCAACGGTTCTCGTTCTCCAACATCGACCGCTTCTCCACCAACTCGCTGGTCACACGCCTCACCACCGACACGCAGAACGTGCAGATGGCCTACATGCAGCTCATCCGCTCGGCCGTACGCTCACCGCTCATGATCATCTTCGCTGCGGTGATGGCCTTTGTCTCGGGTGGCATCATGGCGATTCTCTATGTAATTATCTCGGTGTTGCTGGGCTTGGGCCTCCTTGGCATCGCCCGCTTCGTGATGCCCGTCTTCCGCCGCATCTTCCGCAAGTACGACAACCTCAACGAGTCCGTGGAGGAAAACGTCTCGGGCATCCGCGTGGTAAAGAGCTTCGTGCGCGAGGAGCACGAGAAGGAGAAGTTCGAGCGTGCCTCGGGAGACCTCTTCCACGACTTCTGGGGTGCCGAGCGCATCCTCGCATGGAACCAGCCGCTCATGACCTTTGCCGTGGACGTTATCTTTACGTCGGTCATCTTCTTCGGCAGCCAAACCATCGTGACCTCAGCAGGCCAGGCCATGCAGGTCGGCCAGATGTCCGCCCTCATCACCTACGGCTTCTCGATGCTCATCAGCCTCATGATGCTCTCCATGATCTTTGTCATCGTCACCATGAGCGAGGAGAGTGCGAGGCGCATCTGCGAGGTGCTCCTGGAGGAGCCCGACCTCAAGAATCCAGAGAACCCCATCTTTGAGGTGCCGGACGGCTCCGTGGATTTTGACAGCGTGAGCTTTCGCTACAACGAGTCGGCCGATCGCATGGCACTTGCCAACATAGACCTGCACATCAGAAGTGGCGAGGTGATTGGCGTTATCGGCGGTACGGGCTCGTCCAAGTCGACGCTCATCCAGCTCATCAGCCGCCTGTACGACGCAACCGAGGGAACCGTGCGTGTGGGTGGAATCGACGTGCGAGACTACGACATGGACACGCTGCGCAACGAGGTCGCGGTGGTCCTGCAGCGCAACGTGCTCTTCTCGGGCACCATCAAGGAGAACCTGCGTTGGGGCGACCCGAATGCAACCGACGAGGAGCTGGTGGAGGCCTGCAAGCTCGCCCAGGCCGACGAGTTCGTGCAGCTGCTCCCCAACAAGTACGACACCTACATCGAGCAGGGCGGGACCAACGTGTCCGGCGGGCAGAAGCAACGCCTGTGCATCGCGCGCGCCCTGCTCAAGAAGCCCAAGATCCTCATCCTCGACGACTCCACGAGCGCCGTCGACACCAAGACCGACAAGAGCATACGGGCGGGCTTTAGGAGCTACATCCCCCAGACCACCAAGATCATCATCGCCCAGCGCACGGGATCGGTGGAGGATGCCGACCGCATCATCGTTATGGACAACGGGCGCATCGACGCCGTGGACACGCCCCAGAACCTGCTTCGCAACAACGCCATCTACCGCGAGATCTACCAGACGCAGAACAAGGCGAGCCACGACGAGATGATGGAGGACGTGGGCGACGAGCTCGAGGCCTTCGACGCGTTGCTGGCCGAACGCAACAAGGAGCTGATGAGCACCTTCGATGACTCGGTTGCAGGAAAGGGGGTCGATGCACATGAGTAAGGAGCGGACGGACAATGCCAAGTCTGCCATCACAGACGACCCCGCACGCCGTGCGGACACGCCAAGGCCCGACGGAGCCCACGGCGACGCGCGGCAGGGCACCCCGGGAAAGGGAGGCCGTGGGAAGCGACCAGAAAAGTCGTTCGCGGTGCTGAGGAGAACCATCAAGCTCGTATTCTCGTTCTACCCCCTGCAGTTCTCCCTCATGATTGCCTGCGTGGTGGTCTCCTCCGTGCTCTCGGCCCTGCCAAGCATCTTCTTGCAACAGACCATCGACGTCGTGAGCCGCTACTGGCAGTCGGGAGACTGGTCTGCCGCGGCGCCCGAGGTCCTGGCAATCGTGATACCACTGGTATGCATCTACATAGTCGCGCTCCTATGCCAGATCGCGCAGACGCAGCTAAGCGCCTTCGTGACGCAGGGCACGCTCATGCAGATCCGCAACAAGATGTTCGACCACATGGAGGACCTGCCCATTAGGTTCTTCGACCAGAACCAGCGCGGAGACGTGATGAGCCACTACACCAACGACGTGGACGCCCTGCGACAGCTCATCGGCGTTGCGCTGCCCAACCTGCTCACCACGATCATCTCCCTGGCCGCCGTCACCTTTATCATGCTCTGGTACTCGCTGCCCCTGTCCATCGTCGTCCTCATCGCCGTGGCAGGCATGGTATGGTTCACACGCTACATGGGCGGCAAGTCGGCGGCGCATTTCCTGGCACAGCAGCAAGCCATCGGTCGCGCCGAGGGATTCGCCGAGGAGGCCATGAACGGCGAGAAGGTCATCAAGGTCTTTACGCACGAGAGGGAGATGGAGCGTCAGTTCGACGAGGTCAACGACGAGCTGTTCGACGCGGCGAAAAAGGCGAACATCTACTCGAACATCCTCGCCCCCGTGCTCATGAACCTGGGCAACCTATCCTACGTGATCGTCGCGCTCTCCGGTGGCCTGTTCCTGGGAATCAACCTCCCCAATCCCTGCCTCTCGGGCATGGTGCTCTCCATCGACATCGTGATTCCCTTCCTCAACCTCACCAAGCGCTTTGCCGGGTCCATAGGGCAGGTCTCGAACCAGATCAACTTCGTCGTGATGGGCCTTGCGGGTGCCGAGCGCATCTTCCAGCTGCTCGACGAGCAGCCGGAGGAGGATGGGGGCTACGTCGAGCTCACCAACATCGAGATGAGGGCGGGCGAGCTCGTTCCCACCGACCGCCGCACCAAGATGTGGGCGTGGAAGCACCCGCACAAGCAGCTCGGCTTTACCGACTACGTGCCCTTGCGCGGCGATGTGGTCCTCGACGACGTGGACTTTGGCTACGTCCCCGACCATCTGGTGCTGCACCACATCGACATCCATGCGCTTCCTGGTCAGAAGGTTGCCTTTGTGGGAGCGACTGGCGCGGGCAAGACCACCATCACCAACCTCATCAACCGCTTCTACGACATCGCCGACGGCAAGATTCGCTACGACGGCATCAACATCAACAAGATTCGCAAGGGCGACCTGCGCCGCTCGCTGGGAGTCGTGCTCCAGGAGGTCAACCTGTTCACCGGTACCGTTATGGAGAACATCCGCTATGGCCGACTCGATGCCACGGACGAGGAGTGCATCGCCGCCGCCAAGCTCGTGGGCGCCGACGGCTTTATCGAGCGCCTGCCCGACGGGTACGACACCATGCTCACCGACAACGCCGAGTCGCTCTCCCAGGGGCAGCGTCAGCTCCTCTCCATCGCCCGCGCGGCGGTGGCCGACCCGCCCGTGATGATCTTGGACGAGGCGACGAGCTCCATCGACACGCGCACCGAGCAGATCGTGAGCCGCGGCATGGACGCCCTCATGGACGGTCGCACCACGTTCGTGATCGCCCACCGCCTCTCCACCGTGCGCAACTCCGACCTCATAATCGTGCTCGACCATGGCAACATCATCGAGCGTGGCACCCACGACGAGCTCATCGCCAAGAAGGGGACCTACTACCAGCTCTACACCGGCGCCTTCGAGCTCGACTAGCGCAGCGGACACCATGTGCGTGCGAACGCCCTGCCAGGGGAACATCCCATGGCAGGGCGTTCGTGCCCGCAGCGGAGAAAAGCGCTATGATGTGTTGTCGTTCACCGAACGAGAGGAAGAGACATGAGCAGCAACATGAATCGTCGCGCGTTCCTTGGCGCGAGCCTGTGGACCCTGGCACTCACCGCCTGCGGCAACTCCGCCCAGAACACCGCTCAGCCCAGCAGCACGCAGGCCGAGGGCGCCAAGCAGGACGAGCCGGGCAAGGTGGAGGGCGGCGTTCTGGTGACCCCCTACGACGAGGGATACAGCTCCGGCTTCCATCACGCCACCATCGAGGTGGCCGACTATGGCACCATCAAGCTCGAGCTCAACGCGACCAACACTCCCATCACCGTGAGCAACTTCGCTCATCTGGTCAACGAGAAGTTCTACGACGGACTCACGTTCCATCGCATCATCGAGGGCTTCATGGTGCAGGGCGGCGATCCCAACGGCAATGGAACCGGCGGAACGACGCCGACCATAAAGGGCGAGTTCTCGGGCAACGGCGTGGTCAACGCCATCTTGCACAAGCGCGGCGTCATCTCCATGGCGCGCTCGCAAGACATGGACTCGGCCAGCAGCCAGTTCTTCATCATGCATGAGGCGAACGACTCGCTCGACGGCCAGTACGCCGCCTTTGGCAAGGTGACCGAGGGCATGGGCGTGGTCGACAAGCTCGCGAAGGTCCCCGTGCAGGACGGCAACGGAACCGTCGACAAGAAGGACCAACCCAAGATCACGTCCATAAGGATGGACGACTAGCGTCGCGCATCCGTACCCCATTCCACAGATGGGAGGGCTTGCCAAGGGTATCGGTTACCAATGGCAAGCCCTTTTTTCATGCAATGGCATACGTGCTACCAGATGCGACGGATTGCCAAGCCGCTGAGCAGCTTGGGGTCGAACCACGTGGACTTGGGCGGCATGAGCTCGCCGGCATCCGCAACGGCCATCACCTCGTCCATGGCGGTGGGATACAGATGGAAGGCAACGCCGTCGTCTGCGGCCAGGCGCTTGAGTTCGCTTGTACCCACACCGCCGGCAAACGATATGCGATCGCTGGTGCGGGGGTTGTCGATGCCCAGGATGGGATCGAGGGCCTCGTGCTGCAGCAGGGACACGTCGAGGTCGGCAACCGGGTTGCCCGTGGGCTCGCCCTGCCAACGCAGCTCGTACCAGGACCCAAAGGCGTACATGCCAAAGCAGCCCTTCTCCTTTGGCTCCACCGGCGTGCCACCGGTCGGCGCACACGAGAAGCCCCGCTCCTCAAGAGCCTTGAGCAGCTCCTCCTCACCCAAACCGTTGGTGTCGCTCACCACGCGGTCGTACGACAGGATGCGAAGCTGGCTCGCAGGGAACAGCGATGCGAGGAAATGGTCGGACGGGTCGTTCTTCTTGCCCTGCGCACGTCGCTCCTCGCAGATGCGCACGGCCGCGGCGGCGCGATGGTGCCCGTCCGCGATGTAGGCCTCCCCCACCGTGCCAAGGGCGACGCTCAGTGACTCGACGGCTACCTCACGCGCAACGCGCCACACGCGCTGCCGCACGCCATCGTCGCTCACGAAGTCGTAGAGCGGTGCGGCCATCTTTGCCGCGCCCACGATTACGTCTATGGCCAGGCTGTCACGGTAGGCCACGAACACCGGACCCGACTGGGCACGCAGCGTCTTGATGTGCTCCACGCGGTCCTGTTCCTTTGCCAAGAGCGTGAGCTCGTGCCTTCGGAGCACGCCCTCCAAATAGTCGTCCGCAGAGACGGCGCACAGCAGTCCCGTCTGCGTGTGGTCTCCGACCTGTTGCTCGTAGATGTAGTAGCAGGGCGTCTCGTCCTTTAGCAGCGTAAAGTCGAGCTGACGGTCACGCAGCAACTCGCGGGCATGCTGGTATACCTCGGGCGCATAGGGGTCTTGGTCCACATCGAATCCGGTCTCGGGCCTATCCAGGGCCAGGAAGGACCGAGGGTGCTCGGCCACGTACGCGCGGGCCTCCTCGTTCGTATAGACGTCGTAAGGCAGGGCCGCAAACTCTTCCACATGCTTTGGGTCCGGCCTCAAACAGGTAATGGGTTCGACTCGCATGCATCCTCCTTGTGTCGGGTCGTGCAATCGGAACCGTTCCGTACCACGGTTATAGCACACACCGAACCACTGTCCCGTATAATAGGTGCATCCTCCAGAAAGGGGGCACGCATGGGCGGCCTGCACGAGCGGCGCGTCGTTCTGTTTGACTTCGACGGAACGGTCGCCGACACCAAAGACGCAATCATCAACACCGCGACGCGCGTGCTCACGGAGCATGGTCTGGACCGCGAGCGCCTGGGTGACGTCTCGCGTCTCATTGGACCGCCCTTCCCCGAGGCCTTTAGCATGGTCTACGGGTTTGCCCCCGAGGAGGCGCAGGCGATCACCGACGACTACCGCGCCATCTACACCACCTTGGGTCCCGAGGCGTGGCCGCTCTTCGACGGCATGCGGGAGCTCGTCGCAGACCTGCGCTCCCAAGGCAAGCAGGTATGTGTCGCCACGTCCAAGAAGCAGGATGTGCTGGAGCGCGCGTTGGCCGACGAGGGAATGGACGCGGCGTTCGACCTCGTGGTGGGCAAGCCATCCGACCGAGAGTTCACCAAAGCGCAGACCATTGCCCTCATCCTCAACCAGCTCCGGGCGACGCCCGACGAGGCCGTTATGGTTGGGGACCGGCACCACGATGTGGATGGGGCACGGCAATGCGGCGTGCCCTGCGTTGGCGTGACCTACGGGGGCACGGGTGACTACGCGGAGCTCGCAGGTGCCGGCGCCTGCCGCGTGGTGGACACAGTGGGGCAACTAGCCGATGTTCTGTTGGGGGATACGACTTAGCGGGCGCATACTGGGGTACAAGCAGTAGTAATACGCACGACAGCGTAACCGAGTAGCTACAAGAAGGGAGTCAGCATCATGGCAGATTTCAATTTGGGCGAAGGCGTTCGCAAGGTGTTTCTGGCGGGAGTCGGCGCAATCGCGATGGGAGCCGAGAAGTCCGGGCAGATCATCGACGACCTAGTCAAGAAGGGTGAGCTCACCGTCGAGCAGGGCAAGGTCCTCAACGAGGAGCTCACGCGCAAGGCCAGCCAGGCAGTCGGCGACACGCAGGACGCATTCCTGCGCTCGCGCATGGAGGGCATGACCGCCGAGGAGCGTGCCGCCTACGCACAGAAGATCGCCGACATGGCCGCCGAGATAGACGAGCGCGCAACCACCGTCGAGGCCGAGGTCGAAGAGGTCGAGGAGACCGAGGAGGCTGCTGCAGCCGACGAGGACGCCGAGAAGACCGACGAAGAGTAAAGAGGGTGCGTGCCTGATCAAGAGGGCTTCCTGGGCCAGGAGGACACAGACAATCTGGACATAGACGTCGACCTCAATGCCGAGGTCGACCGTCTGTATGCACAGGAGTTCGAGACGGAGGGCCAACGGGGCCGCGAGGAGACCATCGGTCTTTTGGGCGGCCGGCCCACCGACGGGTCTGGCTACGCCCTCACCCGAAGGTCACGCTACGCCCGCATAGCGCAGATCATCTCGATCGTGCGGAAGTACGACATCCTGCACGGCCTCACGCCCCGAACGCTCAGGCACCTGCTCGAGGAGCTGGGTCCCACGTTCGTGAAGGCGGGACAGATTCTGTCCATGCGCTCCGAGATCCTCCCCAAGTCGTTTTGCGACGAGCTCGCAAAGCTGCGCACCGAGGTCGCGCCCATGCCACACGACGTCGTGCTCGACACCCTGCGCAAGGAGTACGACGTTCCCCTGGAGGACATCTTCCAGACGATCGAGGACAAGCCCCTAGGGTCGGCCTCGGTGGCCCAGGTGCATCGGGGACGCCTTTCTACCGGAGAGCTCGTCGCAATAAAGGTGCAGCGCCCCCACGTGCGCGGAGTCGTGGCACAAGACATCCAGATCATGCGCTCGCTCGCACGGCACGCCAAGCGCGTTATGGGAAGCGAACAGGTACTCGACATCCAGTCGGTCGTGGACGAGCTCTGGCAATCGTTTCGCGAGGAAACCGACTTCATCGTGGAGGCCCATGCTCTGGAGGAGTTTAGGCACAACAATGCCGACTGCGCGTTCGTAACGTGCCCGAAGCCCTACCCCGGCCTTTGCACCGAGCACGTGGTGGTGATGGAGTATATCGAGGGCATTTCCATCGCGAAGACCGACGTGCTCGTGAAGGAGGGCTACGACCTGAAGGAGATTGGCGTAAAGCTCGTTGACAACTACACGAGGCAGATGCTCGACGACGGTTTCTTCCATGCCGACCCACATCCGGGAAACGTGGTCATCTCTGGGGGCAAGGTCGTCTATTTGGACTTGGGCATCATGGGCAGGCTCTCCTCGCACGACCGCCGCGCTCTCTCCGACATGGTGTTCGCCGTCGGCGACCTGGACACACCGCGGCTCAAGGACGGCCTTTTGCGCTTCTCGATCTCGTCCGAGAACTCGATCGACCACGCACGGCTGCTCGCAGACCTCGATGTGGTGGTGCAGGACTATGGTACCGCCACGCTCTCGGACCTCGACCTCTCCCAGTTCCTCAACGCCATCATCACGCTCGCCCGCAGAAGCGGCATCGAGATGCCCGGATCGGTTATCATGCTCGCGCGATCGCTGGTCACCCTCGAGGGCACGGTGGACGAGCTGCTTGCCGACGAGAGCATCGTAAAGATCATCGAGCAGCACATCAGGTCGAACGTCTCGCCCATGCGCGAGGCGGAACGCGAGGCGGAGCGACTGGCACGGGAGACGCGCATGGCCACCCACGGACTCTTGCGCGCCGCCTCCCAATCTGCGCTCGCCATGGACATGCTCACGCGCGGGCAGCTGCGCGTAAACATGGACGTACCGGGCTCGGACAACCCAATCGCGGACTTCTCGCACGCATTCGACCGCCTCACGATGGGCATCGTGATCGCCGGCCTCTTTATTGGCTCCTCGGTCATCTACTTTGCGGGAATGAAGCCGCTCCTGTTTGGCATCCCCATCCTGGGGTTCGTGGGATTCGTCGTCGCCTTTATCCTGGGCGCCTGGCTTGTCGTGGACATCCTGCGCGAGGGCAGGCGCCGATAGAGCAGACGTAGTGCTTCCCCTACTCCCCCGCGTCCAGCCACCTCTTGCGGCTCACGAAGTTCCACACCATGACGACGGCCGTCGCAAACACCTTTACGGCCGTAACGGCAAGCGCCGAGTTGCCGAGAAGCGCCACCCCACCCCACATGATGAGCTCGTTGATGCCAAGGCCTATGGCCGAGAGGATGAGGAACGTAACGAACTCGCGCGTGCGCGACATGTCGTCGCGATGCGAGAACACGAAGCGCATGGACGCCAGGTAGTTGAAGATGAGCGAGACTATAAACGAGATGGCCGCCGAGAGCACGGGGTCCATGCCGAGCACCTGAGAGAGCAGCATGAGTACGCCATAGTCGATGCCAAACGCGATGAAACCCACGACGCCGAACTTGAGCACCTGCTCGATGAGCCTTCCCATGCACGCCCCCAAATGGTAGCCTATGGCCTTCCCGTTTCGCCTTGCCACCTGGCAAGGCACGAACCGTCATTGTGCCACAAGCACTGTGCGAAATCGGCCAAAAGCCCTGCCCTCCGCGCCAATAACGTAGTATCATCTCATAAGTCGCAGCATAAACAACGCACACGGAGCACCACATGCAGCCCACTGCACGACAAACAGACCAGGCCAAGCACCCCCTCAAGCCAACGAACCGCCGTCCCCCGCGCACACAGCGCCAAACGTGGTATCTGGCCATGAGCGGCTGCATCCTAGCCGCGATTCTCGTGCTTGGCTTCATTCTGTACTGGATCAACCGCCCCGTGGACATAACGGTAAACGGCAAGCGCTCCCATGTGCGCATTGGGTCGACCACCACCGAGCTGTTCGAGGAGAAGTCCATCTCGGTGACTCCGGGCAACCTCATGTCCATCAACGGCCGCATGCTCGAGGAGGGTGCAGGCCATGCGTTCTCCGTCTCGCTCAACGACAACGAGCTGTCGCCCGAGGATGGCGAGCAATACCGCATTCAGGGAGGAGAGAGGATCGAGTTCCTCGACGGTGCCGACATTGTGGAGGACTACGACGTCGTGGAGGAGTCCACGGCCCCCGAACTGGCCTTCTACGGCACGGGGACGACAATCGAGTATGTTATGCAGTGGGGACGCGCGGGCACGATCGAGCATCGCACGGGCAAGGTGTCGCACGAGACCGCCGACGTGGAGACAGTAGAGCCCACACCCTGCATCATCGCCAGGACCGACCTTCTGCTCGACGAGGACAAGAAGTTCGCGGCCATCACCTTCGATGACGGCCCCGCCGACCCCTATACCGAGCAGTACCTGCAAATACTCAAGAGGTACAACGTAAAGGCGACGTTCTTCAACCTTGGTGAGAACGCCCAGCAGTATCCCGAGCTCGCAAAGCGCGTCGTGCAGGAGGGTCACGAGCTGGCCAACCACACCATGGCCCACAACCAGCTAACGTCGGTAAGCGCCTCGACCATCCGCAGCGAGATAGAGCGCTCGGCCAAGGTCCTCGCCGACGTAAGCGGCGTGGTGACGACGCACATCCGCCCGCCTTACGGGGACTTTGGCGAGAGCAGCTGGCTCGCATCCGGAGGCACGATAACCGCTTCGATTCGCTGGAACGGCGACTCGCAGGACTGGCGCGTCCCCGGTGTGGAGGCAATGGTGGAGAACGCGCTGCTCAACGTGCGCCCGGGATCGATCATCCTCATGCACGACGGTGGAGGCGACCGCTCGCAGGACGTCGAGGCGCTGCCGCTGATCATCGAACGGCTGCAGAGGGACGGCTACACGCTCGTGACCATCGCGGACCTCATGCGTGCCTCCGGCAAGATTCCCGAGGACATCTGCTCGGGCACCGCCACCATGCCGACCGACGCAACATGGCCCCAAAAGATCGCACCCGCGGGGTATATGGAGTCCTACATCGAGCGCCTGGAGCAGGAGGGCAGGCAGTTCCCGCCGTCCATACAGCCTCCACAGGCACCACAGCCCCAACAGCCGAGCATGTCCGGACAGGGTGGCACGACCCCGAGCGAGGACACGGAGCAGCAGGACGAGCAGGAACAACAGGCCGATGCGGACCAACAGGGCGAGCGGGAGCAGTCGGATCTGCTCGACCCTCAAGCCCAGGAGGACCAGCAAACCCCGCAGGGATAACGTTTGGCCGCAGGCAATGGCGCTTTTGCGAAAGCACGATTGGCAGTTTGGGCATAATACCAACATAAACACTGCCTCGAGGAGCATGCAGATGACAGACGACACCACAAACGACCCATACGTCGGCGAGGCGCATCGCTACAACCCATATGACGCTGCCGACCCCATACCGGTACCCGGCCATCCTCGCCCCCAAGACACCGGAGAGCACGAGGCGGGCTTCAGCAAGCCCCGCCGAACCAGGGCGATACAGTCGGCGCAGGACGCAGCGCGCACAGGCACCAGACAGTCGCTCGGTTACGTGGGCGAGGAAGACGCGCTCTCCTCACGCGCGCACTCCGAGCAGCCACAGGTACAGAGACCAAATCCCGAGCGCGCGGCACTCATTGGCAGCGCAGTTCCCAGCATTGGCGATACCTCGGCAGGGACAGAGGAAGAAGACGGGAAGCGTCGCTTCCCCATCCCCCTGCTTCCCACCATACCGCTAGCCACCATCGCGCTCATCGCGCTGCTGGCCGTACTCCTTTGGCCCAAGCCCCCGGTAACCGTCACCATAAACGGGAAGACCGCCGAAGTACCCGCGGGCTCGTCGCTCAAGGAGGCCATGGACAGCCAGGGCATCATAGTAAACCCGGGTGACTACGTCACCGTATCGGGCAACCTCATCGTCGCGCACAACGGATACGCATTCTCGGTAAACCTCAACGGAAACGACCTCACGCAGGAGGAGATCGAGTCGTATCGCGTGCAAGGCAGCGAGTCCATAGCCTTCTCGGACGGCAAGGACCGCACCGAGCCATGCGACGTTGTTACCGAGACCATAAAGCCCTATCTCCGCATGGAGGGAAGCGGCTACGAGATCCAGTATGTCTCGCAGTGGGCTCAGGAGGGCGTGCTCGAGCATCGCACCGGCCTCGAGTCGGGAGAGAAGGCCGACGTCATGACAAAGGAGGCCCAGGACTGTGTGATCACCTGCAGGAGCTTCGACCTGGACGAGGACCACAAGTACGTGGCACTCACCTTCGACGACGGCCCCGCTGACCCCTTTACCCAGGAATACCTCGACATCCTGGATGAGTACGACGCAAGGGCCACCTTCTATAACCTCGGCGACAACGTACAGCAGTACCCCGAGCTCGCGAGACGCGTGGTGGAGGCCGGGCACCAGATTTCCAATCACACCATGGCACACAACCAGCTCACGGCGGTTGACGACCAAACGGTAAAGAGCGAAATCGAGCGCTCGGCCAAGGTGATTGCGGACACCTGCAACGTTGCCACGACCCACATTCGTCCTCCCTACGGCGACTTCACCGAGCGCAGCTGGCTTGCCAGCGGAGGCACCATAACTGCCGCGGTGCGATGGGACAACGACTCCCAGGACTGGCGACTGCCCGGCGTGGACGGCCTGGTGGAGAACGCCTTGCGCAGCATACATCCAGGAGCGATCATCCTCATGCACGACGGTGGCGGCGATCGTTCGCAGGACGTCGAGGCGCTGCCCAAGATCATCGAGCGGTTGCAGGAGGACGGTTACGAGCTGGTGACCGTCTCGGAACTGATGAGGGCTGCGGGAGACATCCCCGAGGAGGTGTGCTCGGGAACGGGTACCATGCCGGAGGGATGCGTATGGCCCGACCAGATAGCACCGGAGGACCTCGAGGCGGCAGGGCAGGCAACGGGATAAGATCATGGGCGACCGACGCAGAAACGAGCGCTTGAGGCGAGTTGGCAGAACATGGCTCCCGCCTTTGGCGGCGCTTGTCGCAATCTGCGTTGCCAGCTTGGCCGGTGTAGCCGAATGTGTTGCCGTGGCCTCGATCGGCCTAAGCTGCCTCTGCATCCTGTCCATGTATCGCATCACCCATCCACCTGTCGTGCCGACTCCCCCAAACGGTACGCAAGTGCCCCTGCAATCTGCTGGGCATGCCGCACCGCCACCCCTCGAGCAGCTCGAGCCAGCCGCCCTGCCAACGGTCGAGGAACCCCCGCCGTCGGCACCGACCTCCAAGGTCGAGCCCGAACAGGACGCCACGCAGAGCAGGCAGCCACACGACGAGGACCCAACCACCGCAGACGAGACGCACGATGAACCCGAGGGGCTTCCATCCAGCGACGCGACGGATCGCGAGGAGTCCGCCGAGGAGCTCGTGGCCAAGCTCGGGGAGTCCATGCTCGCCGACGACGAGCCGTCCTTCGACTTCGACGCATTTCGCGTGAAGATCCTTCGGTCCGACCATCCCATCGACGACCTGCGCGAGTTCGTATCCTCCCATGGCTCTCAGACACGTGACCAGACAAAGACGGTGGGAACCCCCTTCGAGCGCTTCCTCGTACGGCAACTCGAGGAGGCAGAGCTGTTCGACACAAAAGACGACGAGCTGCCGGGCGTGCGCATGGTATGGCCACATCACAGCAAGACGTTCTATGCCCGGGCACAGACCCACCAGGTCACGTATGCCTCGCATTTGCGTCTGCTGCGCATTGAAGCAGCGCTCAACGTGTGCGTTCATGCCAGCAGGCACTTTGACGACCTGTCGGCCGTAACCGAGGACGAGCTCTACCGCTTTCAGTCGCGTCTCATGCGCTCGGTGTGCGCGCAGGTCCCCGACGTGGACACGGCCAACTGGACCTACCTCGCAATGCCCTGGCAGGGAGGGCGCCAACCCGCCACCCAAGGCGAGTGGGCGATGCGCCAAGCGCTTGCCCAAGCCATAGAGAGCGCTCAGGTACCCTATCGCCTCGAGGCCACCTTTAGGACCAACGTTTCGTCGGGCGACGTCGCAATATGCACCACGTTCACCCCTCAGCGCGTGCTCCCCCGCTCCTGTTACCTGGACAACCTCGGCATCGTTCCCACCACCGCCCACATGCGCATGCGAGAGGCTTCGCGCTACGCGGCCTGCATTGGCATCCTCCTCGCTAACCACGCGTTCCGCGCGAACGCACGCATCAGGCGCGTATGGGTCTCGTGCGTCGAGGAGACACCCGCGCGCCACACATGCCGCTACTCGGTCTGCTTCGAGCGAAGGGCCTTCTCGCGCCTGCACATGGCGAGCATCCACGACCCGCTCGATGTCCTCGGCGAGTTTGGCACGCGCTCCATAGACGACGTGAGTGGTCTGCTCCCCGTCCAGCCGTCCTTCTACATGGAGGACGAGCGCTTCTGCCCGCGCAAACGGCATGACATCTGGCGCATGAGCGAGCGCTCGCTTGGGCCTGCCGCACCAATGATGCTCGGCGCGACGCACGTCTCGGACCTCAGCATCCATGAGGAGCTGGGACGCTCAATCGTCGCGGAGCGCATCCTGCGAACCCTCGACGACCCCAGTCGCACGCACACCACCCAGGAGAGCGTGCGCACCGTTTTGGATGCGGCGCAGACGACGTCGGACTTCTCGGTGCTCGATGCCGCGGAGCGACTCGTTGGCAAGCTCGTTGACGGGTCGATCGAGCCAGGCGACGCACGTGCGGTACGAGAGGAGCTCGTAAACGGCGACAGCCTCTCCAAGGCGCTCATGCACGCCCAGCGGCTCGCGAGCGAGGATCGAGTGCCCGAGGCGCTGGCCTCCCTGCGCGCCGAACTTGGACGGGTGGACGACAGCGGCTGGTACGACGACACGAACGCGATTGCGTGCAGGAGCTTTGACAGCTTTGCCCAGCGCTGCCTGTACAACAGGATGCACGAGGATGACGACCGCAACGTAATGCTCGTCCCCGACTCCTACGTGGTTGCCCACCTGTTCGTGTCGGCCATGCTCGTGGGTTCGCAGGAGACGACCGCCGACACCCTTGCGCATGCGCGCCGCCACGCGACGAGGGCTCTTCGGGTGGCCCCGCTCTCCACATCCGCCCATCTGGGATTGGTTGCGTGCCTTGAGCGAGAGGGAGACCTGGAGGGTGCGCGAGACCAGCTCGCCCGCATGCTCGAGCTCGCCTACGACCCCCAGTCAATCGGCCTGGCCTACTATCGCATGGCATCGATACTGTGGCAGCTCGACAAGGCAGACGCCTGCCAGGCGTGCTATCTGTGCAGCATGTTCGCGTTCCCCCCGCTCACTCCCCTCGTCGTCGCCGAGTACACGACGCTTGAGGGTCTGGGAGCCAACTTCGACGAGGACGTAGACCAGCAGAAGCTGGAACGCATACTCGCCAACCACCAAATCCCCATCGCGCCCACCGAGAAGACCTCGTATCTGCTTTACGAGTGCGCCGCGGCCTCGGTGGACGCAGAGGTGTTCCCCGTTGCCAGCGAGCTCCTGCACATCCTGGAGGTACTCACCGGAGACGACGTGATCCACCGCATGAGACAATCGCTCGAGCAGGAACCCGACGCCTAGGCAGCGTTCAATGGGCAGCTAAGCGCAAGGTACACCGTCCTCGCGAGAACCTGTCCCCATAAGGACGGTGTTGGCTCTGCTACAGCCACCCCTCGGCCCGGTTCAGGCGAGAGAGGGCCACAATGTAGGTGACCAGAGCGCGCCTGAGCGTCTCCTCGGCAACAGCCTCGTTGGGACCGTGCTCCTGCCCGGCCCAGTCGGGAAGCGTATGGGACTCGTCGTAGGGCCCAAACGCAACGGCGCGGTCGAAATGACGCGCATAGGTCCCGCCACCCATGGTAACGGGCTCCTCCTCCCGCTCGAACACGCGATTGTAGGTGTCCACGAGCTCACGCACCTGCCAGGAATCGGGAGAAAGGTAGAAGGGCCTGTTGTCCGTTACGTCCGTGAGCTCGAGCCCGTGATCGCTGGCTTCCTTGGAGAGGACCCGCTCCAACACCTCACCGGTAATGCCGCGCGGATAGCGTATGTCGATGCTCTGCACAAAGCGAACCTCACCCTCGCGGCACTCCGTACGCACCGTGCCTCCCACGCACGTGAGCGCGCCAAACGCATCGTCGTCGGTGGCGATTCCCAGACCGCACCCGTAGGCATCGCTCAGGAGCATCTGCTCGAACTCCAGGAACGGACGCTCCGGCCCATCGCAAAGCCCGCTTTGCAAGAGGTAGTTGGTCAGCATGCCAATGGCATTGCGGGTTCCCTCCGGCATGGCGGCATGGCCTCCCACCCCAAGGGCGCGCAACCGAACAAGCTGGTCACCGCGCTCGCTTTTGCCCTCCGCAATCGCCTCCACGCCCTCGGCCGACGAGGGAACCGAGCGTGCGCGCACCAAGGCGCTCGCCTCTCCTGGCACGGCATTGAAGACCGTCCCGCCCTCCAGCTGCTGCAGGGCCATGTCCTCCATGGGCATATACCGCGTCGCGACGCTCGCAAAGAACTGGCCCTTCTCGCCACAGACGAGCGGGAACGAGGAGTCGGGCGTAAAGCAGAACAGGGGCTGGGGATGGTACTCAAGATAATGCTGCACGTCCTGCATCCCCGTCTCCTCGTTGGTCCCTACGATGCAGCGCAGGGTGAGGGGCAGTCGCTTGCCCGTCCGCTCGCACTGCCGAACGAAGAAGTGGGCGGCATAGAGCGAGAGCACCAGCGGACCCTTGTCGTCGAGAACGCCACGGCCAACCAGCAGACCATCCTTGCGAGTCGCTGCGAGCGGGTTAAAGTCCCAGCCCGTCCCCACCGGAACGATATCGGCGTGGGCAATGGTGGCAATGTGGTCGTCGCTCTCCCCCACAAGGTCGCCAAACCCAATGTGCCCATCGCAGTCGGTTGTGGACAAGCCCAGTCGATTCGCAATCTCGAGCGCGCGGCTCAGCGCCTCACGCGGTCCGGGGCCAAAGGGCATGTGCGCGGCGGCATGCGCCTTGTCTTCGACGCTGTCCACCTTCAAGAGGTAGTCGATGTCGGCGACGACATCCTCCCACACCTCGTCCACATACTCCCACGCGTCCGCAATCATCCGCTCGACGTCAGCCATACCTACCTCCCAGACACTTTTCCTTGCGCATTACGAGCACCATCGCAGTATGATACGCTTCCATGGTCACCCATCATTGCGAGGAGCCTTGTGATTTCCATTTGTACGACACCCGACTGCCACGACATGGTGGCTGCCATATTCGACTTTGACGGCACTCTCGCCGACACGGCGGACCTGTGGCACGACGTCGACGTCGACTTCTTGGGGCGCAGGGGCATTGTTCCCGATGCCGATTACTCACAGCGGCTTGCGGCACTGGGCTTTGCCGCAGGTGCCCAGTACACCATAGAACGCTACGGGCTCAACGAGACCGTGGAGGACATCTGCGCCGAGTGGCAGGACATGGGCGCACAACGCTATAGGTCGTGCGTGACGTTGCGCCCTGGCGCCCAGGCATACTTGACGCGCCTGCGCAACGACGGCATTCCCTGCGCCCTCGCCACGACCAACGACCCCATCATTCTCGAGGCGATGGAACGCATTGACGTGTGCGAGCTGTTTGACGCGCGCGTCTATGGGGTGGAGGTTCCGCATGGCAAGGACCATCCCGACATCTACCTCGAGGCGGCACGACGGCTTGGGGTACAGGCGTCCTCCTGCCTCGTGTTCGAAGACATCGCACCTGCCATCCACGCGGCTCGACGCGCCGGCATGTCCACCTGTGGCGTACGGGCAAACGATGCCACGCAGCCCGTCGAGGCCGTGCGCGATGCGGCGGACTATTGGGTCGACGACTGGCGCGACCTCGCCTAGACGCAAACGCCTCGCCAGTGATGCCCCAGCGCACCAAAAAAGGACGGCACCGAGGTGCCGTCCCGAGTCGCCCGAAAGCGTATGCGCAATGTCGATGAACTAGATCTTGCGCACGTTGGAAGCCTGGAGCTTGCCGTTCTGGCCGCTCGTGATGTCAAACTCGACAGCCTGACCCTCGTCGAGCGTCTTGTAACCGTCCATTTGGATCTCGCTGAAGTGGACGAACAGGTCGTCGCCATCTTCACGGGAGATAAAGCCGTAGCCCTTGTCGCCGTTGAACCACTTAACAGTACCCTGAGCCATTTCGTGCCTTTCTTTCTCTGCCCCGCAGGGCAAAACGCTGCGCTTGCGCGCGATACACGTGGTTGGAATAACCACGAGGGATATATTACCCCAAGCGACGGCACTTCATACCGCCAATCTCAACAAGTCCGTCCCCGGAGAAAGACTTGACGAGAGACACCGGTTGGTGCTAGCCGCTCGGTCGAAACAGAAACGAGCACCGCACCAACGACCATTACCACCCAGCGATTGCCTGTGCCGTGGGCGTAACGTCCAACTGGAGCGGCTCTGTGGCCTCGGGAGACGTGATCACGTCGTAGGTAATGACCATCGTCTCGCTAGGCTGCATGCGGGTATAGGCCGAGGCCATCTGGTAGCGACCGGACTGGTCCATCGAGAAGTTCTTGGAGTAGACCATCTGGTCCTCGTTTTCGTTCCTCACGTTTTCGAGCTTTCCCTCCGCCGGCGAGAACAGCAGCACGTAGGTGATCATCTCTCCTTTGTTCTTTACCAGCTCGTTGCCCGAACCACCCGTAACGTACTTGGGGGCCTTCTGCGCCTCCTCGGGGGTAATGTTGTTCTTGAGCGTGGTCGTAACGTGATACAGGCGGCTCCCGTCCTCTTGGACGATCGGGTCGCCAAACGTCGTGTTGGCACTTATGTACCAGTCCATCTTGGACCACGTGATGTCGTCCAAATAGACGCCAAGGACGGGTTGGGCGGGATCGGTCTCGAGCGAGCCCGTGAGTCCGACCGTCTCCATGATGTCCTGCTCCTCGCTGTCGCGGAACCACAGCATGAAGTTGCGGTTCGCGGCACCCTTTTGCACCATCGCGCCAAAGTCCGACATGTTGATGTCGCCAAGGCCTCCGGTGACCAGCGAGAAGGCCTTCTGGGCGATTGCGGCGAACATGACATCCTGCTTGCCCACGGGAAGCTCCCAATAGATGCGCGAGAGTATGTACTCCGCGGCGTTCGAGCCGTCAACGTGCACGCCCTCCACGTCGACCGAGCCGTTGGTGAGCTTCATGATCTCGCCCAGGAAGATGGGATCCACGGCAACGATGCCGTCGACCATGAGGTAGCCGTCGCCATAGCCCTCCTGCTCCAGTGCGTAAATTTGGGACACCATTTCGCCGACGCGCGGATAGTTGGGGTTAAAGCCAACGTCGGAGACCATGTCGACCTCCTTCTTGCCCTTGTAGAAGAAGATCTCGTCCGCAGCCGCGTCGACCGCCTGGCGAATCTGCTGAGGGCTGCCAAACTTTCCAAGATCCAGCTTGCCGTCCTTAACCGTCATGAGTCCCCAGGAGCCGGGGAAGCCGCCGACCGAGCGGAGCTCCGCGTTGCTCTGCGCCAGAATCAGGTAATGTCGCTCCTCGCCGTTTGCACCTAGCATCATGGGCACGTGCTCCGCGAGCACGTCGGCGTTGTCGGCCAGCGCGGTGAGGGTCTCGAGCGTGGCCTGCCCATCCTTGATGGCGGAATTGAGCGGCGAGACGACGCCTGGGCGCATGTCCGAGAAGGACTCGTTCGCTCGCTTGAGCGACGGGGCCAACTCTCCAAGCAGGTATACGGCAGACTGCAGGCCCTCCACGTTTATCACGCCGTTTTGTATGAAGCTCTTGAGAGACACCGACGAGAGGTCCTTCGACATGGGCCTAACGCCGTTGCTCACCACGTCATCGGCAACCTGCACCAAGTTGCGCACGTTCGCCACGTCGTGTCCCACGATGGGGGTGAACGACGCGAGCTCCCACACCGGCGAGCCCGTCTCGTATCGCATGGTCGCGGTCGCCTGCGAGAGGCTCTGCACGTTCTTGGTCACCACATTCTGGTCGCCCGTCTTCATGCCGCTGAGCAAACCCGACGCGGCATCCTTGGCAGCCTTCGCCTGGCCAACCACCGTGCCGGCCGACAGACCCAGCATCAGGAGCGTGAGGGCGATGCACAAGATGGGCAGCCCTATGATGATGGCGCGGCGCTGACGTCGGGTGGGGACGAACCGCGGGTACTCGACGTCGTCGCCAAGATACACGTTCTCCCTCACGACGCGAGCCGGAACGTCGTCGCTCGACGTCCAGAACTCCGTGACGTCGTCGAGCTCGGCGTCGAAGAGGACGTCGCGCCTCGAGTCGTTCTGTTGCGAGTGGCTATCAGCTGGATTGTCTGCCCCGTTGCTATACATGTGGCAAACTCTCCTTTCGGTTGCGGCGTATTCCTCAATACAGTACCCCATGTAGACACGTTGAACGTCACTCTTTCCCCGTCAAACGTATTCTCCATGGCATACACTCCTTGTCTGACAAGGGGCCTCCCATTAACCGGGCACGCTCGGCACGGCCCACAAACCATGCTTTAAACCATGTATTTGTCATTATCCCTGTTCATGTCTTGTGGCTTCTATAAGAGTATGGCAATCACGCAAACAGTTACTGCTAAGATGCCACATGCAACAAAACCCAACGTTGAGGAGTATCTATGTATCGGGTTCATTGCATTAACAACATAGCCAAAGTCGGAACGGATGCGCTCGGCAGGCACTTCTCGCTCACCGACGAGGCGGCACAGGCCGATGCCATCATGGTGCGCAGCGCCAACCTGCACGAGATGTCGTTCTCGAACAAGCTGCTCACCATCGCTCGCGCCGGGGCAGGCGTCAACAACATCCCCTTGGAGCGCTGTGCCGAGGAGGGCATCGTGGTGTTCAACACCCCGGGTGCCAACGCGAACGGCGTAAAGGAGCTGGTGATCGCCGGCATGCTGCTAGCTGCACGCGACATTCGCGGCGGCATCGAATGGGTGAGCCGCCATTCGGACGATCCTCAGGTCGGCGTCCTTGCCGAGAAGGCAAAGAACCGCTTCTCCGGCACCGAGCTCGCCGGCAAGACGCTCGGCGTCATTGGCCTGGGTGCCATTGGCGCCATGGTGGCCAACGCCGGGCGCAGCCTGGGCATGCACGTGCTCGGCTACGACCCCTACCTCTCCGTAAAGTACGCCTGGAGCCTGGACCGCCACGTGCGCCACATCAACGACATAAAGGAGATCTGGGCGAACGCCGACTACATCACCATCCACGTGCCGGCGACCAAGGAGACGCGCGGAATCATAAGCCGCAAGGCAATCGCCGCCATGAAGGACGACGTGGTGGTGCTCAACTACGCGCGTGACGTGTTGGTGGATGAGCAGGCCATGGCCGAGGCGCTGCAGGTGGGACACGTCGCCCACTACATGACCGACTTCGCAAACACCTACACCACGCAGATGACCAACGCCACGGTGACGCCGCACCTGGGAGCCTCCACCAAGGAAGCCGAGGACAACTGCGCCATTATGGCTGCCAACGAGATTCGCGACTATCTGGAGAACGGCAACATCACCAACTCCGTCAATTACGGGATGGTCGACCTTGGGCCCATGTCGACGCCCATGCGTCTTGCGGTGTTCCACAAGAACATCCCCGGCGTCATTGGACAGATCACCTCTGCCGTGTCGGACGCAGGCGTGAACATCGAGAACATGACCGACAAGAGCATGGGGGACAACGCCTACTCGCTGCTCGACCTCGCGGGTATGGTGGGCCAGGAGACGGTCGACAAGCTCATGAACGTTGAGGGCATCTATCGCGTACGCACCATCGAGCGTCAACGCGCATAGCACAGAAAGGTATAGTCATGTACAAAGTCCATTGTATGAACCGCATCTCGAAGTCTGGTGTCGACCAGCTCTTTGGCACGTTCGCCCCTGCCAAGGACCTCGAAGACGCCGAGGCAGTGGTGGTGCGCAGCGCCAACATGCACGAGGTGGAGCTGCCTGACGACCTCCTTGCCGTAGCACGTGCGGGAGCCGGAGTAAACAACATCCCCATCGACGAATGCACCAAGCGCGGCATCGTGGTGTTCAACACCCCGGGTGCCAACGCGAACGGCGTAAAGGAGATGGTCATTGCCGGCATGCTGCTCGCCTCGCGCGACATCCTGGGCAGCGCCAAGTGGGTGGCCGAGCACGCCGACATCGACAACGTCGCGGCCGCGGCCGAGAAGGCCAAGTCGCAGTTCGGCGGCTTCGAGATTGCCGGCAAGACACTCGGCGTCATCGGCCTGGGTGCCATTGGCGCCATGGTGGCCAACGCCGGGCGCAGCCTGGGCATGCACGTGCTGGGCTACGACCCCTACCTCTCCGTCAAGTACGCCTGGAGCCTGGACCGCCACGTTCACGCCGTGCGCAACGTGGGCGACATCTTCTCGCAAGCCGACTTCGTGACCATCCACGTGCCGGCAAACGACAAGACACGTCACATGATCGGTCGCGACCAGATCGCCCAGATGAAGCGGGGCGTCGTAGTGCTCAACTTCGCCCGCGACATCCTCATTGACGAGGCGGCCATGGCAGACGCCCTCAAGTCTGGACACGTGGCACGCTATGTGACCGACTTCGCCAACCCCCTCACCACGCACATGCCCAACGCAATCGTCACCTCGCACCTTGGCGCCTCCACGGTCGAGGCGGAGGACAACTGCGCCGCCATGGCCATCTCGGAGCTGCGCGACTACCTGCTCTCGGGCAACATCAACAACTCCGTGAACTTCGGCGACGTGGACCTCGGGCCCATCGAGACGGACGAGCGCATCGTGGTGCTCCATCGCAACGTTCCCAACATGATCGGCAGCTTCTCCCAGATTCTCGCTGACGCGAACCTCAACATCGAGAACATGGCCAACAAGCGCAGGGGCGAGGTTGCGACCACCCTCCTCGAGACCAGCGGCCCCTGGAACGACTCCGTGATCGACCGCATGTGCGAGATCGACGGCGTGTTCCGTGCGCGCATGATTCCGGGAAGGTAGCGAGCGTACATGAATTGGCTCCTTGGGCTCGTTCCCCTCGCAGCTCTCGTCGCCGAGGTCGTCCTCTGCGTTCGGTACGCACGCAACCGCGCCGACTTTGGCGATCCCATACCCACTTCCTCGTGGGTATGGGCCTCCCCTTCCGCGCTCGTGCTGTGCTTCCTCGCAGTCTGGGGCTTTCTGGGACTGGTGGAGGGCTCTGACCTCTGGTACCTGTACCCACTGGTCAACGCCGGCATTGCGGCGTCGGGCGTCGTCGCGCTACGACGGGACGAGACCTGGGAGCTCTTCGACCGTTCGGGCAAGCGTGCGCAGATAGGCATGCGCATCGCCCTTGTCGTCGCGCTGCTCATACTGTGCCTCTTCGCCATCGAGGCACCGTTCAACGACCTTATCCCCTTCGGGGGACCCAGATTCTTTTGGCTGGAAATGCTGTTGGTGGCCCTGCTGCTGCTTGGCTGCTACCTCATTGGCCAGCGCCACGCCGGCCTGTGCGTGGCTCCCGTTGCCGCGCTGCTCTTTATTGGTATTGCACAGTACTTTGTAAAGCGTTTCAAGAACGCGGCGATCCTGCCCACCGATCTGTTTGCGCTCGGTACCGCTGCCGCGGTCTCGAGCGAGTATGTGTTTGCCCTCGACAGCCATGCACTCGTGGGCATTGCCTGCGCTGCGGCAGCCATCACGGTCCTCTCGTTCGTGCGCCCGCCAAAGGCGGCAGATGCAAGGGGCAAGGCACCGGTGCGCAATCTCGCGGGCGGCATCGCCTCCCTTGCGCTGCTCACGGCACTCGTGCTCGTGCCCTATCAGATTGTCTTTGGCGTGGGCATTGAGTACTGGTACAGCATGGACTTCTATAGGATGCAGGGATTCTTGCCCACATTCATTACGGTGCTGCAGGACATGCCCATCAAGAGGCCCCAGGGCTACTCCCCCGAGCATGCCCAGCAGGTCCTGGCCGAGCACGCCCAGGCATACAGGGAGTCTATGGCGAGCGACCCCGGCCACCAGCAGGCCACCAAGCAGTTCGAAGAGTTGAGGCCGTCGGTCGTCGCTATTATGAACGAGTCCTTTGCGGACCTCTCGCTCTACGACAACCTGCATGCGGGCTATACCGGGCCAGAGTTCCTCAACAACGAACTCAAGGACGCCCTTGCGACAGGCACGCTCAACGTGTCCGTGTTTGCCGGGGGTACCTGCAACTCAGAGTTCGAGTTCCTCACCGGCAACTCGGTGAGCTTTGTGGGACAGGGCAAGTATCCCTACTCCATCTACGACCTCTCGGGGATCGACGGGCTGGCTGCCGACTTCAAGGCACTGGGCTACCGCACATGTGCCATACACCCCAACTACCCCACCAATTGGAAGCGCGACATCGTCTACCCGCTCCTTGGTTTCGACACGTTCCTGTCCATCTACGACTTTGGCGGCGTACCCGACACATCCGTCGACAAGGTCACTCCCAACGAACCGCACAGCGAGGTGTTCCACAGCGGGGTGAGCGATGCCGCCACATATCGCCGCATCCTCGACATGCTCAAGGAGGGCGACGAGCCGCAGTTCTTCTTTGACGTCACCATGGCCAACCACGGGTCCTACCAGCAGCGTAACATCCCCGAGGAGTACCTCCTTGAGTACCATCCTAAAGACCACGACGAGCTGACGAGCGACGCCGACTGGCTGACGAGCGATGACGACCTCAACGAGTACCTTTCGTGCATCAAGCGGGCGGATGACGACCTCAAGGCGTTCTTGGGCGAGCTGCGCAAGCTCGACCGCCCCACCGTGGTGATCTTCTTTGGCGACCATCAGCCCCGTGTGTCCAAGGACTACAACGACACCTGGTATCCCAACGAGGACGAGGACGCCCACGCCAGGCGGCTCTATAGCAGCAATTACATGATTTGGGCAAACTACGACGTGGCCGGTCGCGAGAGCAACAGCAAGCGCATCGACACGAGCGTGGATATGCTGGGCATACGGGCCCTTGACCTCATCGGCGCTCCCACAACCGACTATCAGGCAGCCGTGCTCGACATCACCAAGCAGATTCCGTCGCTTTCGATTACGGGATACCAAGACGCGAGCGGCGCATGGCACAAGCCCGAGGACACGGACGAGACCTCCCAGGCCTACGCCGACCTCGCGCAGATCGAGTATCTCAACTTTGGCAGCAAGGTAAACTGAGTGGCGTTTTTGCTTAGTCCCCGCGATGGAAGGCGCCGTGGTGCGGCGCCTTTGTATTGCGCAGAAGCCGGATCCCCCGCACGACCATGGGGATGTAGAGCAAGATGACGAACAGGTAGAACCCAGCCACATACAAGGCGTCATCCCCCGTCGAGACGTAGGAGATCTCGGTGGATTCGCCTTGGAGCACTATGCCCGTAAACATGATCAGGAAGTCGCCGATGGCGTGAAGGGCGGCTCCTCCCATGATGTTCCCAGTGCGCAAGACAATGGTCGCGAGAAGGAAGCCCATCTCGCCCGTTTGGACTACCTTGAGAATCGCTTGTACGAGCGTGATCGGTTCGGCAAGCGAGATGGTGGTAGGATCCACGTGCGCGAGGCCAAACAAGAGCGAGGACACGAGCACGGCCACGACCACGCCACGTTTGGTGCGTCCCAAGACGTCGAGCAGACCTCCCAGCTGCAGGCCGCGAAACACGCCCTCCTCCGCCACGCCAATGCCAACGCACAACAACAGCGTCTGCACCAGGCGCAACGGCCATCCGTCACTCACCACAAACGTCTCGTCGGTGAGCGAGAAGCCTATGCTAAGCAAGAAGATCGCCGCACTGGTACCAAAGTACCAAATGCCTTGCCTAAACGACTCGCAGATGGCCTTTCGGTCAAACGCAATGAGCTTTTTGCCTCCCATGATGGCCATGCCCACTATTGCGCCTATCGCCATGGCGATGGTGACCACCAGATCAAGCGCATCGGGCATGCCATAGAACAGCACCGCTCCCACCAGAGCATAGACAAACACGAGCAGCTGCATCAATATGGTGAGCAATAGGGTTACCCAACCCTTGCGTGGACGTCTCTTACCACCTACGACCACTGGTTGCTGGGACTGAGGAGCCATCTCCGGTCGTGTTCCGGGCACGGGAGGGATGACATGCCGTGACGTCACGGCCTGCCGTACCCCAGAGGGAGGATTCGGACTTCCAGCTTGCTGGGCTTCCAAGGCATGCGGGCTGGCCCCAGCTCCCGTCTCCGGCGCCCCAAGCGATGTGCCGCAGGACGGACAGAACTTCGACCCATCGTCTACCATACGCCCACATTCACGGCAATACATATCGACTCCGTTCCGCAGCCTCGGTTGTAGCATAGTATACTTAAATGCGTGGATAGGGCATGGGCTTGGAACAGCCCTTGGCGACGGACAGAATGGAGCTCACCATGAACGTATTGCTCGTATACAACGACGGCCTTATCGAGTCGTTTGACACCAAGGATGACATGAGCCAGGAGTACACCCACGCCCGACTCGTAACCTATGTGGAAGAGGATGACGAGCGCGAGGATCGTTACGAGGTGGGCATTGAGCTCATTCCCGTCATCCACTCGAAGAGCCGCGACCTCCCCACCATCCGCCGCATCTGCTCGACGACCTTCATCTCCGACTATCACCATAGCTCGCGTCCGTCAATCGACGTAGTGTGCACCATGATCAGCGGCCTCAAGCAGCTCATCGTGGACGGCGCCATCGTGTGGGAGGGCGAACCCGAGGCGTATCTGTCGGACGAGTCGTACCTCAACGAGACCCCCGAGGGTCGCATCTAGCGCAGCGTTATATAGGTAGTTTGGCGGTTGGGCGCCTGTCAGAGGATGGATTTGCGACGCATCCTGTGGCGGACGCCCATATGCTTTGCGCGACCTCTCGTTGCCGTGCCGTTTCGTCTTGATTGCGTACGTGTGTTGAGGCGTCCCCGTAAGGTAGAGTTTGGTGGTCATATTCCCGTACCCGTGGAGGTGCGCCATGAAAATCGGTTGCGTAAAGGAAATCAAGAACAACGAGTTCCGCGTGGGCCTGACTCCGGACAACGTAAAGAGCTACGTTGCCGCAGGGCACCACGTATACATTGAGATGGGCGCCGGCGTGGGGTCGGGCTTCCTGGACGAGGAGTACGTTGCCGCCGGAGCAAGCCTTATGGAGGACGCCCGCGAGGTGTGGCAGCTCGTTGACATGATGGTAAAGGTCAAGGAGCCTCTGCCCGAGGAGTATCCCCTGTTCCACGACGGTCTTATCCTGTATACCTATCTGCACCTTGCTGCCGACAAGCAACAGATGGACGCACTGCTCGCCGGCAACGTGAAGGCTGTGGCCTACGAGACCCTGCAGGAGACCGACGGCAGCCTCCCGCTGCTCGCCCCCATGAGCCAGATTGCCGGACGTCTGGCCGTGCAGGAGGGCGCCAAGTACCTCGAGAAGACCTATGGCGGCCGTGGCGTGCTGCTCGCCGGCGTCCCGGGAACGCCCAAGGCCAACGTTGTGGTGCTGGGTGGCGGCACCGTGGGCACCAACGCCTGCAAGATCGCCGTGGGCATGGGCGCCAACGTAACGGTGCTCGACATCAGCCTCAAGCGCCTCGAGCAGCTTGACGACCTGTTTGGCTCTCACGTCCAGACGCTCGTCTCGAACGACGCCAACATCGAGCGCGCCGTCTTGGATGCCGACCTGGTGATTGGCGCGGTGCTCATCCCCGGCGGAAGCACCCCCAAGCTGTTCAAGCGGGAATACCTTCCCGAGATGAAGCCCGGCGCAGTGTTCGTGGACGTTGCCATCGACCAAGGCGGCTGCGGCGAGACCTCGCAGGTAACCACGCATGACGACCCCATCTATGTGGAGGACGGCGTTGTGCACTACTGTGTGGGCAACATGCCGGGTGCCGTTGCGCGCACCTCCACCATCGCGCTGACCAACGCCACGCTGCGTTATGGTCTGGAAATCGCCAACGCAGGCCTTGAGGGCGCCGTCGCCGCAAGCGACGTGATTGCCTCCGGCGTGAACTGCTACGACGGCAAGGTCTGCTGCAAGAACCTTGCCGACAGCTACGAAGGCTACGACTACGTCGATATTCACGAACTGGTGTAACCACCGGCCCGATCAACCATTGAGAGACGGTCCCCGTGTGGCGAACTTGCCGTTCGGGGGCCGTCCCTTTGTGGTTAGTGCCGGCGGAACGTGATGGCAACAGCCAGTCCTGCGACGAGCACCGCGACGGCTATGCCGCAAATGACGAGGGTCTCGGTCGTGTATGACTCGGCTTGGTCCGTCTCAGCCGCCGCCGTTGCGTCATCGACCGACTCTGGTGTGTCCGTCTCGTCGGGCTGCTCTTCCGGACCACCGGCTGGCTGGTCACCCCGGCCGCCAGCGTCGCTCTGATTGCCCGCGTCGCCCTGGTCGTCCGGATTGCCCGGATTGCCTCGGCCGCCCATACCCAATTGCGCGTCGCTGGTGTCTCCCGCGGTCGTCGCAACATCGTCGAGCGTCACTTCCTCCTCCGCCTCGCCAATCGCGATGCGATAGGTTTCGCCCTGCACCATTTGCGGACAGCTGAGGTTAACGGAGGTGAAGCTGCATGGCACCTCGTATGAGAGAAGCTCGTTGCCGTCCGCATCCAGCAACGTCACGGTAGTCCCCTCCTCGGAGCCACTGCTGTAGCCATAGAGGACGGAGCATTGCGTCGACGACGAATCGAAGCCCTCGGCCATGGACGATCCGCCACAGGCCACAACGGTGCCGCCGCTTATCGCGCACACGCCGCCGCTCTCGCTTCCATAGTCGATGGCGCTGTTGCTGCCGTCACCCTTCATGCTCACGCGCACGTCTCCACCGGTAACGACAATGTCGCCGTTCGAGTCCAATCCGTCGGCATCACGTCCGGTTTCGTTAACGATCGTGACGCTTCCGCCGCTTATGTGAATCCAGGGACTCTCGGCCTGCTCGGTTGCGACGGTGTCGGTATTCGTGCCGGTGGTCTCGTCGTTGGCAGCGTTCTCGGATTCCACTGCGTCACCCTGGGACATGTCTCCCTGGGGCCTATCGCCCTGGGGCCTATCGCCTTGGGGCATGTCACCTTCCGGTCGCTCCCCCATCTGAGGCCGTTCGCGATCGTTTGCATCGGTGTTGGTCGGGGTCTCACCTTGCCCACCTTCCGCCTCTTGGTTGGCGTCGCCGTCCTGGCTGGCATCCGCGTTCTGTTCGGCTTCTGCGTCCTGTTCGGCTTTCTCGTCCTGGTCGGCGTCACCGTCCTGGCCGGCTTCGTCGTCTCGCGCCTCTGGCATCTGTCTCATGCCTCCGCCGGGGCCGCCCATGTCGCCACGGCCACCGCCCATGTCTCCGCCGGGACCGCCACCCATGGCGCCTGAGCTCTCTCCGCTGCTTGCGTTGAGGCCGTCATCTGCGGGATACGCCGTAACGTCACCGCCAGTCACGTCAATGTAGAGAGCCTGGATTCCCTCATAGCACTCCTCGATGAGAATTGTGGCGCCAGAGACCGTGCACGTGCCGCCTGACTTTATGCCATGGTGGCCCTGCTCCGTGCCCGTCGTGATGGTAACGTCACCACCGGCAATGGTCACGTCTCCCGGCGCCACCATGCCCTCGTCGGCACTCGTCACCGCAATGCTGCCCGAATCCACATAGAGGTAGCCGTTCTCCTCGTCCACAGCCAAGCCATCGTCGCCTGCGGTCACGTTAAGCGTCGCCGCGCATACGCGCAGGCTGTCGTTTGCGTGCATGCCGTCCGTGGGTGCATCAACCACAATATCGCCGCCAGCAATCACCAGGTCGTCGTTTGCCGAGATCCCGTGCTTGTAGCCCGCCGTCACGACGAGCTTGCCCCCACCGTTAATGGTGAGGTCATCATGGGCGAAGATTGTGCCGTCGGTGTTGTCGGCAAGCGCCACCTCGTCGTAGGTCTCTCCGCTCGTCAGCGTGTTGGTGGAGCCGTCTGCAAGCGTCAGGAAGACCTTGTCCGCCTGATCCACCACGATGCAGGCATCCGTATCGTTGGTAATGCTCACGCCATCGAGCAGAATCCACACCTTGGAGTTGGCATTCGCATCCACGGAAAGGCTTCCTTGCTCCAGCGCGCCGGACACCACATACCTTCCGGAGCTGGCAATGGTCACGTCCCCGTTCGAGACGTACGCCCCAGAACCCAAGATAGTTGCCGTATCCCCGTTCAACGTGATGGTCGTTGCGCCAGCCGTGTCCCAGCTCCCATTGAGGTCGTTGTCGGTAAAGTACGCATCGTCGGAGTGAGCGTCGGCATCGGCGTCCACCGTCGTCTTAATCCCCAGCTTCTCGTCATTCACAAACGCAAAGGTCACAGCGATGGTCAGCGCCGTGATAACGAGGGCGATGGCATCAAAGTGCTTGCGCATAGCAGACGCCTACCCCATGTAGTCGCCGTTATAGCTCACCAAGACGGCACTGTCCACGCCATCGATGTTAGCCAGGGCATTCACGATATCGGTGTTGTCGTCCTTGAGGCGCACCTCAAGGTTGAGTTCGACCATGTTGCGCTGGGCGGTCTTGCTCTTAACCACGCAACGTGCCACGTTACCCTCGAGGTAGGACAGGGCTTGCTGTTCGGTGACATGGTCCGCACAACGAAGCACCACGATATACGGGTTGCTCAGGTCCCTGCGGTTGGCGAAGAACAGGATCACCAAGCCCACCAGCACGCTGCCGAACACGGCCAAAGGTATCATGCCGGCAGCCAGCACGATGCCGGCGGCTATCGACCAAAAGAGGAACGCAATGTCCAGCGGCTCCTTGATAGCCGTGCGAAAGCGCACGATGGAAAGCGCGCCCACCATACCAAGGGACAGCACCACATTGCTGGTAACCGCCAGAATCACAAGTGTGGTTATCATCGTGAGCGCCACAAGCGTCACGCCAAAGGTGGAGGAATACATCACACCAGAGTATGACTTCTTGTAGATAAAGTAGATGAACACACCCAATCCAAAGGCCAACACGAGCGCCAGCACCATGTCGAGGATGCTCACGGCGGTCACGTTCTCCAAAAAGCTCGAGGTAAAGATGTCGTTGAATGACATACGTCGTCTCCTTCCAAAAACAACGATTCTGTTTACGCGTCTCTAGCCATAGACGCGACATTGGGCATACTTTGAAAATGCGGTCACGCGCCTGCCAGGCGTCTGTACGCAATCGCGAATGATGGAGGGCAGGAAGTCATCCCATTTGACCTCCATGAGTATTGGCACGTCTCCCGCGGGAATCGTGACGCAGTCGGGATCTAGAAAGTCGGTGCACGCAAGTCCGGTCCGCAGCCCGTAGTCAAAGGTCACGCGAACGTTTCCCGGCGCATAGACGTATGGCTCGCGCGTGTACTCCACGATTGTCTTTGGGAGCAGACCCTCATATCGCATCTTGCAGTACAGCTCCTGGACGAGCGGACGCTCCGAGTCCATCATCCAGCCGATGTCACCGTCCACGATGGCGCGTGCCTCATCCTCCGTGAGCATGGCGCTGTATTTGGTTCCCAAACCGCCGCGCTTGCTCTTCTTCTCCAGATGGATGAACGAGGTGTCTCCGTTGTACAGACGGATGCGAAACTTCTCGCGCATGTTGACGCCGTCTATCTTCTCGCGCAGTGCCTTGTCGTCGAGGTTGTCGAAGTACAGGCTGCGAATGAGGTACTTACCGCCAATTGCATGCCTGTCCAGCTGCATAACCGCGCTCACGCGCGACCGGATGGTTAAAAGGTCAATATAGGCAAGCTGATGCTTCCACTCGTGTCGATAGCGTATTGACTGTTTCATAGTTCCACCTCCCCTCGCCCTCGTCTTGCGAACGGCTTCAATATATCTATTGAACTTGAACCGTTGCTTAACGGATGGAGAGATGTTCTGGCTCTCTGCAAAACGCGGGTAAGCTTTAAGGTAACCTGATGCCATTTGTGCAAATAAATGTACCTAGACGACGGGCCGGTGGAGTTTGGCACCAGCTCGGGCCCGCCTGCGGTCCGGCGCACGCACCCCGAATTCCTGCACCGAGCGTGGCCACGCACGTTCGCCGTCGGTCTCCACCGTGTGCGATTTGGCGCCGCGCCGCGGCACCGCGCACGATTTGGTGACAAAAGCAATCCCTGCCGCGCACGATTTGGCGCCGCGGCACCGCCACCGCGCACGATTCTGTGACAAAAGCAATCCCTGCCGCGCACGATAAACGGCCCAGACCGTACGCGGTAGGGTCCCTTTTGTGCCAGAAATCGTACGCACCGTCCCGAACGGGGCCCGAAATCGCGCGCGGCAGGGACCCTTCTCGACCAGAAATCGCGCGCAGCGCGCGCCCCCTCGACGGTGAAAGAGGAGACCCCCGCGGATGCGGGGGCCTCCCTCAGATGGCGGTGCCTTGCGCCCGTCTCGCCTACCTGGTCTTGTAGGCCGCCTTGGACGCGTCGTAGCCCGCGGGCGTGGCGCCCTTGGGCAGCAGCTGGACCTCCACGGCCTCCACGCGCCTGGAGAGCCCGGCGGTGCCGGCGCTCGCGCCGTCCCTCGCCCAGCCGAGCCAGCCGTAGGTCTGGCTGTGGGCGCGATACCACACGCTGAGGTGCCTGGAGGCCTCGCCGGACAGGCTGATCCGCACAGCCTCCACGCGCTTGGACTGGCCGGTGGTGCCGGAGAGCTTGCCGTCGGACCTCCAGCCCTGCCAGCCGATGCCCTGCACGTGCGAGCGGTAGGTGATCTTGCCGCCCCAGGGCAGGCCGGAGAGCTTGAGGCCGAAGGCCTCGACGCGGCGGCTGCTGCCGGTCGTGCCGAAGGACATGCCGGAGCGCCCGACCCAGCCGAGCCCCTGCACGTGAGCCCTGCCGTCCGGGGTCGAGACGAAGGCCGCCTTGGCGGCGTCGTAGCCCTCGGGCACCTCGCCCTTCTTGAGCACGACGACCTCGTAGGCCTCCACGCGCCTGCCCATGGCGCTCGTGCCGGCGGGCTCGCCGCCCCTGGCCCAGCCGAGCCAGCCGAAGGACTGGCTGTGGACGCGGTAGAACACGTCGTAGTTCTTCGCCATGTCGCCGGTCAGGCGCATCTGCACGGCCTCGATGCGCTTGGACTTGCCGACGGTGCCGGAGAGCCCGCCGTTCCTGGCCCAGGCCCTCTCCCAGCCGATGCCCTGCACGTGGCTGCGGTACTCGACGTCGCCCGCGTACGGCTGGTTCTCGATCGCGACCCTGATGGACTCGACGCGCCTGGACGACCCGGTGGTGCCGGCCTCGGCGCCGTCGTGCACGGGCTTCGTGTCGCCTATGCCCTGCACGTGGGCGGAGTAGGTGCTGGTCACCTGCCCGGGCCCCGCGACCGTGAGGGTGCCGGCCTTGAAGCTGATGGCGTAGTTGTCGGAGGTCAGGCCGCTCGGCGTGATCTTGTAGGAGCCCGCCGGCGAGCCGGCCTTGTAGCCTGCGTAGTCGTAGGCGAGGGTGCCGGAGAGGACGGCCTCGGTCTCGCCGCCCACGAGGCCGTCGTAGTTGACGCCGTCGTTGGCCGGCGCGTCGCCGAAGCTGACGGTCTTGTCCTTGGCCGTCACGGTGAGCGGTGCCGGGGCGATGGTGAAGTCGCAGGTCGCGGAGAAGGTCCGGGTCTCCGTAGATGACGATTGGAGCGTTTGCGTGATGACTGCCTTCGCGGTGTAGGTGCCGGCGTCCCTGGGCGCGGCATCGAGCTTCGTTTCGCCCTGGTAGTACTCGACGACGGGAACATTGAGGCCGATCTCGCTACCCTTCTCGAGCCCCCACTCGTCGAAGGCCTTGCCCTGGTAGGTGGCCTCGACCGTCACCTCGGACTTCTCGGCGTCGTACTCCTTGCCGTCGTAGGTCGCGTCCTTGGCGGAGATCTTCAGCGTGAGGGGGTCGTCCTCGTGGATGCTGCAGGCGTCCTGTGCGATGGACTCTTCGCTGACGCACCAGGCGTCGACGACCTTGTCGCCCTGCCGATACGCCCACGTGGTGCTCTCGTCGTGCACGTGGAGCTTGAGGGCGGCCTCGTCCTGCCCGCTTCCGTACCACCCGACATAAACGTCGTTGTGCTTTGTATCGCTGAAGAAGTGGGGGAAGGGAGTGCTGTTGCCCGTGGTCTTGTAGCCCGTCGTGAGCTTGATGTCACCGTCCTTTGTCGGAAGAGTGGCTGTCGTCACGCCGATTCTGCTCACATCAGCCAGCTTGCCCATGCCGTAAATAACAATCGTTTTCCCATCGCCCAGGAACACGTTGTTTTCGATCTCCGTTTTGCTCTTGCCTTCGCCTTCAACCTTTTTATTTCCCAGAACACTCACGTCAGCCATCACTGCTAGCGTGCCATTCGTTGAAGCGTGGTGCACGCCGGCGCCCTGACCCGACACCGTATTGCCAGTGATGCCATCCGACCTGATGAGCACAACGCCGCCGTCGATAAAGACGCCGCCACCGTCCTTGGCACTATTCCCAGTCACTACCATACCGTTATTGATTTTTATTAGACCATCAGAAGCGTAAAGAGCCTCGCCGCTTGGTGGCTCGCTCACAGTATCAAGCACATATACGCCGCCGCCGTTGCCGGTAGCTTTGTTGTTGACGATATCGACATAGCCAGATTCAATACCAGTATTATTATAGACATTGAATCGCGCTCTTTTTAGGTACAGACCCGCGCCGTTTACTGCCTCGTTTTCCGAGACGACGTTCTTCCCCTCCACTGTGGTGCCAAGGACGACCTCGCAACCATCCAGGAACAGACCGCCGCCGTTGCCAGTGGGGTCACCGCCACCGTCTGTCATCTTGACGATATTCTTCGCTATGACGTTGCTTAAAAGATTAACTTCCGTGAAGCGAATGGTACCCGTTCTCGGTTTGCCCGTAGCATACACGCCCGCGCCGTTTGCGGCCTCGTTTCCCGAGATGGTATTGCCGCTCATATCAATCTCGTCACCAGAGTTCCCAGCCACGATGCACACGCCGCCGCCGTTGCCGGTCGCGACGTTGCCGGTGGGCTTCTCGGATTCCTGGCTCGTGCCAGAACCATTCGCGCCCTCGCCGGGAACACCTATAACGTTGTTCTGCATCTGTAGTTTCATCCGTGACGTATCGGTCACGGCTTGGCTCACAACATACACGCCCGCGCCGTTTTGGGCCTTGTTGCCCGATATGGTATTACCGTCAATGGTGATTGGTTGCGAAGCGCCATGCGTTTCCTGGACACACACGCCGCCGCCGTTGCCGGTCGCGACGTTGCCGGTGATGGCATTCCCCTCTGTCGTCCATCCGTCTTTATAGCCTATTACGACATCGCCATCCGTCTGGGCATATATGCCCGCACCATTCGTGGCCTTGTTGCCCAGGATTTTGCTACCCGACATGGTTAAGATCGTGTACGGGCCCGCATACACGCCGCCGCCATCGCCATCAAAACCCTCGCCCACGCCGTTCCCGCTTATCGTGGCGCCATCAATCTCCAGCCTAATATCTTTGCTTTCGACGCTCTTGGCATACACGCCGGACTTGCCGTTTCCCTTTACGATGCCACCTATCTTTAAATCGCGTCCCGTCGTGTTGTCTGCGCCATCCGCATAGACGCCGTATCCGGCATTGTCCGCGATGGTGCCAGCGGTATTGCCAGTTCTTTGATCAAACGTTCCATCTTTAGCAAGACTAACGCCGTTGCCCCCGTTCTTCTGGATGGTGCCGCCGATCTGGATGAATTGCCCGTGGAGTTCCGTTTCATGCGAGCTATCGACCGAGACACCGTCACCTTCGTTCTTCTCGATGGTGCCGCCGATCTGTTTGAAATAGCCGTCAACGACCGAGACGCCATTGCCCTTGTTGCCGGAAACCTCGCTACCAGTAATGCTGTCGGTGATGGTGCCGCCGATGGTGCCACCGCTTTGTTCGAAACTGGCACCACGGGTAGCGGGACCATAGGTGCATTTGCCAACATAGACACCGCCCGCGCCGTTCCCCGTGATGGAGCCGCCCTGCTGCTTGAAGGTGGGCAATATGTTCGTGCCACTCTGCGTACTCGGGCTGGTGATTCCTTGCATCCGGACGCCGTAGCCCTTGCTGCCGGAGATGGTGCCCTTGCCCATGGTAAAGCTGCCGTAGGAGCCCACACGAACGCCGTCAGCCTTGGTGTTCTGTATGGTTCCGCTCCTCATCTCGAGCGTGGCGACATCACCGTTGGGCCGCAACCCGTCGGCAGTAATGCCCACCGAGACTCCTCCGCCTACGATTGCGCCCTTCCCACCTTCATCGCTGTCCTTAATGATCAGGTGGCCGGACAGGACGCTAATTGCGTAGTCGCCCTCACCGTCGAACGTGATGGTGTGGCCGTTGAGGTCGATGGCCCTCGTGCGGACTTGGCTCTCACCCGCTCCAGGCAATCCCTCCTCGGAGGCGGCGTCCGTAGAGCTCCCCATGGTCTTCCTGGTCTCTATCGTCACGTCCTTGGTGAGCGTGAGGGTGAGCTCGTCGGGCGTCTGGTCGCTGCCACTGCCGCCGAACAACGCAGAGAATGCTGCGGAGGCGTCCACGTAGCGATCCGTGCCGACGATTGCCACGCAGTTGTCGTCGATCACGTCCTGCGCCGTGAGTGCGGGCTCGTCCACGGGCTCGTCCGACCCTTGGACGACGAGCTCGGGCTCGTTCGTGTTCTCCTGGACAGGCGTCGTATTCTCGTTCGCGACGCTCGCAGGCGTATCGTTCCCGTTCTCGTTTCCGACGGGCTCGACCGCCACCTCGCCCTGCGGCGGGACCGCCTCGGCGAGCGCCTGCGCGGGCACACCCCCCGTCATCATGGACACAGAAAGGAGGAACGCGAGCGCACCCCTTCCCCATCGTTTTGTAACGTCACTCATGTATGTCCTCCTTCCCATTCCGCACCCAAGGCGCGGCCAACAGCCGACTCTTTTCATCTTTTTTCGCATTTTTGCCAACTTATGCGTAAGAGGGCGTGTCGGAGCGGCACAAGGATGTCGGTGAGTGGTTGGGATGGCGGACGTTGCGCTCGACGTCGGGTGCTCGGCGCCGGGCGCGTGTCGCTGCTACATGCGGCCTTTCGCCCGTCGCGGACGAAGCGCCGAACCGGCGATGCTATGCGAGCAGGTCGAGCGTGTCCTGCGGGTTGTTGGCAGCACGCACCTTTTGCGCCGCATGGGCGATCACGCCCTCCTCGTCGATGAGATAGGTCGTTCGCACCACGCCCATGGACACCTTGCCACGGGCTTTTTTCTCCTTCCACACGTCGTAAGCCTTGATGACCTCGAGCTCCGTGTCGGAAAGCAAGGTGAATCCGAGTCCCTGGCGTTCCTCGAAGCGCTTGTGCGATGCCACCGAGTCCTTGCTCACACCCAGGATCACCGCTCCCCTCTCGGTGAACTGCGGCTGCAGCTGCGTGAACCCACAAGCCTGCTTGGTACAACCCGCGGTGTTGTCACGCGGATAGAAGTACAGCACCACCTTTCTCCCCCGGTAGTCCTCCAGGCGATGCATGACCCCGTTTTGGTCGGGAAGCTCGAAGCTCGGCGCAATGGTACCAACATCCAACATGGTCGTTCCCTTTCCCTCGTATGTCGCGACAGGCCCATCATACGACGATTGGTGTAAAGACGGCCAGAGGTTACTCACGCTCCGGTCAGGCGAGGTGCACCTGCTGCCTGTCCGACCAAACGTCCAGATCGAGGGCAAAACGAGAACGAGAAATCGAGAAAAAGCAGTTGCCAAGAACCGCTCTATCCTCTATACTATCCTTCGTTGCCTGAGCGGCACTACATATGGGCGTTTAGCTCAGGGGGAGAGCGCTTCCCTGACACGGAAGAGGTCACAAGTTCAAATCTTGTAACGCCCACCATACACGAATTGTGCGAACTGATTTTGTTGGTTCGCACTTTTGCTATAGGGAGGTTTCGTGACATCTACCAAGGCAGTATTGAGTAGCAGTGGCGACATGACCTCTTTTTCTTCGGGATCCCATACCATACGGTTTCGGACATCTCAGCACCTTCGCAGATATACGAGGGTGAAGAAATGGGACTACGGCTATATCGTCGTTGATGCTGACTACGACACGTTAGGAGAGGTCGAGGAGTACATCGACCTTGTTCCCGTGCTTAAGAACCTGTATTTTGACGTGGACCAGTTTCTCTCTCCAATTCAGGAGGTGTGCATCGAGTATGCCTAACATTGGATTAATTGCCGAAACTGCCGACATGATTGTGGACGGTTATGCATTTACTGTACGCGATGACGGTATCGCCGTTCTCAACCTCAACCATCCCGACAGGGCGTCATTCTATTCACTCAAGGACGAGCTCATCGAAACAAGCATGGATGATATTGAGCTTGTAATTGTTCGCGAATACTTCGACCGAAATCGCGAGTTCTTGGAGGTGGAGGTTGCCTAAGTATTACGCATACAAGGTCTGCGGCTACTTCCTCTATTTCACTGCACAGTGCATAGTTGAGGCGATGCATGTACATGCGAGCGATAGTAGACTGACCGAAGAGGGGGTCGGCCAAGTTCTTTGTGCGAGACGACGGGAGCAGCATCGTTCAGAAGCGTGGTTCACTGACTGATCGCGAACTGCGAAAGATTCAGGCCTTCATCCAGAAGAACTACAGGGACATGTACCGCACATGGTCACAGGTCAGCAATGAGGGGTTCTATCGCGGCGAGTAAGTTCGTATTAGGTAATGTGTGCCCCACCACGAATTAGCAGGTCGGAGGTCAAAACCTTCGACCTGATTCCTTTTCTGCGGCCGATTTGGCAAAGAGGGGGTTTTCGAGGGGATTTCTGTTCATACTACGCGCTCCTGGGGATTTCTAGGACCGTTCCCTTTGGGACTGCTGGCGCTACGCAGATGGAAGCCATCAGATTCGCTGCAGCCAGGTCGTTTGCGGGAATCGCATGCGCGGTGCCCTACGTCGAGCCAGGCGGGGGATGTTCAAAACCTGGTACCCAAGAGAAGAGGGCATCCCAGTCAGGCAGTTCGAGCGGCTGCGTAACCGAGAGCACGACGCACTCAGCCTCTGTGCTGGCTTGCTCGGCCGACTAAGCGACGCTCAGGAACGTGTCCCGGGCATGCTCGGCTAAACGCAGCCCCACAGAAGGCGGATTCCCGCGAGCCGTGCTGGACGGGGCATCCTCCTGATTGCGGCTCAGAGTTCCCCGTCATTGACGTGCGCGAGATCTTCGCACGTTATCTCTTCCCGATGCTCAACTGAAAGATGACCAAACCTCAAGCTTCGCATTATCGCGTTGCGTTCGGCGAGGGCAGGGATTCATACCGAAGCCTCTACGCATGTGTTGCATACGTGTGGTATTGATGATAGAATACAATGTATTCAGATTTGACGGACGGAGGCCAGCAATGTCTACCATGACCATGCGTGTTGACGATGTCGACGCTGCTATCGTGCGCAAGTATGCGAAATTCGAGGGCAAGACCATCTCAGACTTCATTCGCGATGCTGTGTTCGAGAAGATCGAGGATCAGGAAGATCTGGCAACCCTAAGAGCTGCGATTGCCGAGGACGACGGGACACGCTATAGCCATGAGCAGGTCCTTGCTGAGCTGGGATTCTAGATGGCGTTCCGGGTGAAGTACAGCAAGGTCGCCCTAAAACAGCTGAAGAAGATGGACCGTTTTGACGCGCGGCTCATCACCTCTTGGATAGGCAAGAATCTGGAGGGCTGCGAGGATCCCCGTGCACATGGCAAAGGGTTGACTGCAAATCGTTCTGGTGAATGGCGCTATAGAGTGGGAGATTATCGAATCCTCTGCAACATAAAGGACGAGGTCCTCGTGATTGAGGTGTTTGCGGTTGGGCACAGGAGTTATGTGTATAGGTAAGACGTTTTTATCGACCACAAGGTCGATCGCGGCGAGCAGCGCCTACGCTGCCTGATCCACCCGCTTTGCCTTTTGCAGCAATTCGTTCAGCTCCTTTGCTTCCGTCTTGTATCGGATGTACATGATGGCCCAGATGATGGCATGGCCCACTGCAAAGATGCCCGCCACCAGTGCCATGCCGGAGACGGTCTCGACCCAGCCGACCACATGGCCGAGAAGCAGGAACGCCGCAGTGTAGGAGATGTAATGGACAACTGCCTGCCTCAGCAGACCCCATGAGTCCAGTTCGTAGAGGGTGACGCCCGCCATGGGGATGGTGCCGAATAACCCCGAAATCAGTACCTGTGCCAACAGGGCACCCGCTTCGCTGCCCGTCATGGCAAGGAGCTCTTCGGGCAAGGTAATCGTGCCGCCAGAGGCAAAGCCAAGGCCAATCACGATAAAGACTCCCACGACAATCCCCAGAAGGAAGCCGAATCCCGCCCGCCTCAACGTCGTCGCAACCAAAGCCTGTTACTCCTTCCCCTGTAACCTCTTCTTGATGGCCGGGATGAACCGCCTCGACGCCCACGTCTCCCTACCGTCCTCCAGATTGATGTACAGTGACCCGCTGACCGAGAAATCGAAATACCTCACCTTTCGCAGGTTCACGATCTCGTAGCGTGAGATGCGCAAAAACCAGCTGGGATTCAGCATTGTCTCGGCGTCTTGCATCGGCATCCTCAGCCAATACACGCCATCGTCGGCCACGATTCGCAGTCGCTTGTTGTCAACGGATATCATGATCACACGCTCCTCTGGCAACGTCACGATTGCGTCGGTCTCGTCACGAACTGTCAGCAAGCTGGACAGGGGGTCGGCAACCCGCGCCATGAGGGCTTCCACCTGCTCATCTTCTTCGGACGCCCGAAAAAGGACGTCGATGTTGCGACGCCCTTCCTCGATCTCGAATCTCGTGTTAACGCGTTTCATCCGCTCGCTTTCCCTGCCGTATGGGTGATGTGCAGTAAACGATCCCAAAGCTCATTATCCGCGAAAACGGGCTTCAAAAAAAACGACCTGTCACTCAACACGCGTGCGACCTAGTTGCCCCCGCCCTTGTTCCCCCATGCGCCAACGGCAATGATGCCGGCCGCGCAGAAGATGTAGACGACCCAGCTGGGAGACCCTGGAGCCAGATGGTCGATGATGAACCAGAGGGCGACGGACACCATGGCTATGATGGCAACGAGCACGCCTTTGTTCAGCTTCATAATGGATCCCCCTTCTCGCCTTCGCGCACGGCTTCGCGCGTCGGCGAACAAGCCCGGCTACTGGCCGCGTCTTCGTGCAGGTAATTATACAGACGCCCACGTCAAAACCCCGTACCGCTCAGGCACGGTTTCTTACCGCTTGGAAGCAAGCGGGGTCTTCCGTCCCAAGCGGTTGGAGAACGGTGCTAGCTGGTCAGATTCCCTCGCTCTTCTGCATATCGCCTCGTCCTCTAAGGAGAACACATTGGCACCACGGTCATGTCTGTCTCGCTCGTGGTGAGCCACCCGAATGCCATGCTCACGACAACCTTGGCAGCCCCCTCATGAGGAAACCCGAAGATACCCGTAGCGATCCAACAAGAACGCGATGAGGATATGGACAAGGCAGCTACGGCGATGCTCGAAGCGGGGTCAAGGTCAGATCAAATGATCGATCTCTAGCAGAGTTACTGGGGGATAAGAAGGCAGCATAATGTCTCGTTAAGCCGCCGCTTGCAGGGGGTGCCACTTGCAGGAGGCAGTTTAACGAGAATACAATAACTACAATCACTAACGCCGCATGCGGCGGCCACGCTCTCCGAGCAGGTCGGCTCCATCCTGCTTGCACACGACTATTCAAAAATGACGGCCTTACGAGCGGCATTGTTCGTAGAAGAGATGGGCTTGTCCATCCTCGATGCGAACAAGGAAACAAAAAAGCCGATCCTCATAGAGCTTTCGCAATTCTTCGATACCGATTCGGTGCTCATCATCCAGCGCGACTCGGGAAAGCTGTTTAACATCGCAAATCCCGACCAGGAGATTCAAAGCGTCAGCAGAATCATACTGGACGGGATTCTGTCGTCGCTTAACGAGAAGGCATATCTCGTGACCACCGACTACAACCGGCACATAGTTCGTTTTACGCAGTACTGAGCGCGCCACCAGGCATATGACGGATTACGCGGGGGAACGCTCCACGATTCCCATACGCCTTCTTTCTGTTATTCCCATCTTGTTAGGTTTACCACAAGGGCCCTCAACAGCGCAGCTTTCCTGGCGTTATCCAACTTGTCCTCCCAGCAGGTCTTCCAGAACTCGGTCGATGTCGGCGTCGATGAGTATAGAGCGGTCACGAATCGCCTGGTGAGCGTACGTCTCACCAAAGTTCACACAGGCGTACGTCGCCCGCGAGTTGGCATTGGTGTAGCGCCAGAACGGGTACTTGATGATGACGGGTGTGTTGCCGCCCACGCCGAGCTCCAGATAGAGTACCCTGCCCTCCTGGTGTGCCTCCAAGAAGTCGCGGTAGCGCTCGGCTGCAGCATGCCAACCAGCGTCTTCGACGAACGTGTCGTCGGCGCGCAGGTTCATGGTCATGGGCTTTCCGCACACAGGGCAATGGGGCACGAGTTCGGTTGGCACGCGCATGTCGCGCTGCTCCTCGAGCATACGTCTAACTGTCTCGTAGTTGTCGTAGGTCTTGTCGTGACACGGCTCGATGCACTGCCACAGGCCGTAGTCGCCCTGCGTGTAGAAGAGGCGCTCTTTTGGGAAACCTGCCAGTTGAAGTCAGTCCGGCTGCGGTCGAGAGACCTGCTCCAGCACCCACGACGATCGCATCGGCACCGTCAATCGCCTTGCGGAGTTCGGCGAATCCCTGCATGTATTGCATGTCCTTCATAATGCATATCCCATCGAATCACAACTTCCTAAACGGAGCGTTTTCCTCTTCTCCCCCCATCCAAGACGTACGCGAAGCTTGCCATGCGTGCGCGTCTCTCTCTCTTCACTATTCCTTCACATTTGGGTATTTGTGTCCAAGGCCCTCGCTATTGTGGCCACAACGATAACCTTACTGAAGGGATGCGGTGGAGATGGTGGTACAACGAGACATCCTTGCTGACCTCAGGAACAAGATCCGGTGCGTTCGCGAGTCGATACTCTCGCTCGTCGCACGCATGGAAGACATCGTTTTGCAGCGGATTCCGCAGATACGCGCCGACTACGCGCTCAAGATCGGCTGCTGGGATCAGGCGTTGCTGGAGGCGAAGCTTGCCGCCCAACGCGCACGACGCAGGCTGCAGCTCGCACAGGCGCAGGTCAATCGGGGCGAGATGCCACATATGGATGACATCGAGGAACAGCTCGACATTGAGCTCTCCGCGTGGGTAACCAAGGCCGAGCAGGCACGCCTTGCCTACGAGCAGGCGCTTGCATACCTCGCCAACACGACCCCCATGAGCATGCAGGATGCTGGGGAGCTCAAGAGAGGCTATCGCATCCTCGTAAAGCGGCTGCATCCCGACGTGCGCGCTGGCGAGGGCGAGGGACGTGCGGCGCTCTTCCTGCTGGCGCAAGCAGCCTATCGCAACGGCGACGTGGCGGCACTGCATTCGCTTGAGGTTGCCACACGCCACCTGGAACCAAGCGAGGACGACCTCGAGGCAACGGATGACGTAGGGCTGCTGGGACAGGAGCTGGAGCTCGCCCGCATCGAGGCGGATGTGATGCGCGAGCGTCTGTGTGTGTTGGAGGACGGCGAGGAGATGCGCCTGGCACGACTTCTCGCGGACCCCGATTGGGTCACCAAACGTACGGCCGAGTTGCGCCGCGCAGTCGAGGAGTGGGAGCGCGTGCGCAGAGAGTGCGACAGGAGACTGCAAGAGATTAAGGAGGGTTTCTATGAGCACTAATGATGACAACACGAAGCCGCGCACAGGGACTGACCTTGCAAGCATTCCCACAACTACCGCTGGCGCAATCCTCGCGGCGATGCACAGCATGGGCAAGCCGGACCTTGACGTACCCAATCCGTTCGCCCATCCCATATGCCTCGTGCCAATGACGCGAGTGGCAGGTACCACGCATGTGAAGGGCATCGCCGAGATTGCGGAGCGTCTCTCCGAAGGAGACCGCCTGCGCTTGGAGCGAGACACGCGCAACCGCTATGACCAGTGGACGATCAGGGTGTACGACGACGTAGGAAACCGCATCGGGTTCGTCTCGGCCGACGTCAACGAGATTCCCGCACGACTCATGGACGGCGGAAAGAGCCTCTTTGCCGAGGTTACGGACGTACAGCTCGTGGGCCGATGGTGGCGAATCGGGATGGGAGTGTGGCTCGATGACTAACTGGAACGGACATGGCGGCAGCTGGGGCGGAGACGCGCCGGTCTACTCAACGGACTTCGACCAAACCATGGAGGGACAGGCGTGCCCCTATCCCGACGTCTGGATTACCACGCAGCGCTGGAAGCCGTCCGAGAGACGGACGGGACGCGACTGCATAGGGCGCTACACGCCCACGGAGGATCCCAGCGGTTGGCAGGCCCTCAAATTTGGAGGTGCCTACTACAACGAGGGCATGAGCTGCGATCCGGAGTCCGAGCACGAGAAGCGCGTCTTGTGCTTCGAGGCCGCCGAGCTGCTCTACCTCCACGCAGCACACAACGGCAATCCCTATGGGCACCTCAACTTGGGCTATGTGTACTCCTACGATCGCTGCGAAGGTAGGTACTGGGGCAAGGGGACGACCTGGGAAACCGAAGAGAACCCGCGTGCCCCCTACCCTCACCTAGAGAAGGCAATCGAGCACTACAGGGCGGCGGCATCGGCAGGAATCGCCGAAGCTTGTTACAAGCTGGGAGACCACCTGCGCGACGGTCGAGGTTGCGAGGCAGACCCAAGCGAGGCATTCCGGTGGTTCTGCAAGGCTTACGAGCTGGGCAGGGACCAGGAGCCCGTGGTATGGGGCAGCGCGGCGCTGCGGCTGGGCCATGCCTGCGAGGAGGGCGAGGGTTGCCAGCAGAGCTTCGAGGAGGCCATCGAATGGTATGAGCGTGCTGCCACCGGACTTGGCATAGCCGTGCGAGGCGACGAGCAGTGGTATCGCGGAGCGCTCCACCGAGCCAATGCCGGACTCGCTCGCGTGCGTCAGGAGCTCGACGGTAGGTACTAGAGCATCAGGAGAATGTGAGAGAAGGGCTCTGGCCCCATTCTCACATTCCGCCGGTGTACACGGTCGTGATGTTCCTCTTGTCATGGCAGCGGGAGCACTCCTCCCATCGGGTGCCCGCCGAGTAGTCCCGGTAGTCGGTGACGTTGTTCACGAAATGCCAGTCGTGGTTCTCTTTGCCACAGCCAGGACACGTGCAAGGTGCGACGTCGTCGTCCTCGGGCAGCACGACCTCCCCGCACGACGCACACACGTACCCGCCAAGTCGCTTGAGGGCTTGCGTGCGATCACCCCAGTCGTTGCGTGCCATGTCCTCCAAGAGCGCCTCGTCTTGGATTTCCCCCGTGGCCATCGACCTCACCTGGGGGTCATGCGCGCTTCGCGCGATCTCGGCCATGTCGCCGGGGTCCATGATTCGGTCGAGCATTACAAAGAATGTTCCCTTCTCGTGCTCCAGGGCCCAGCGCACAAGGATGTCGCGATCGGTGACGACCGTTGCCGCGGTCTCGCGCAATATGCGGTCTTGGCTTTCGTCTTCGGCAAGCGTTGCAAGCTCCTCCTGACTCTCGATGTCGGCAATTTGCAACTTGGCCTCGATGCGACGAGCCTCCACGAGCTCCTTCCTGCGCTCCTTGGCAAGAAACCGGACCCTGGGATGACGGGCATGGTACGCAAGGTCGTCCAAAAGGTCTATGTCCGTAATGAGCGGCATGACCTTCTCGCCGTCTGCGCCCCCAAAGTCATAGCTCGACCGGGCAATCTGGTGAAGTTCCTGCTGGGAGCGCTCGGGTTCGGGTGCGGGCGGTGTGGGAGTCACGGGAGGTGTGGAGGCATCGGGGGTCGTTGGTGCTGAGGGAGACGAGGACGCCTGCGCGCCGGATGCGCCCTGGGCCCACGTGTCAATGTCAAACTTGCGATCGAGCAAAACACCAGAGCTCAAATCCACATATGGTTCGTTGAGCTTTGCCCTCGCTCCCACCGTCCTTTGGAACTCCTCGTAGGCAGCCAACTCCCTTTGGTATGCAGCCATGCGATCGTCATACGATTCGGCCGCCTTGGCATCTTGCTCCCTGTTGCCCCTCATGCCCACGACAATTCCGCCCAGCATAAAGATGGCCCCAACGACAAGCACGATGGTGGGATCGCTCTCGCCAAACACGAAGCATTGGATGAGATAGGCAATGAGGGCGACGACGCAACCGCAGAAGAACGCCAGGAGCAGTGCACAACCCATGTTGCCAGCCTTGCCCTTGGCCACCTTCGTTGGCACCTCTGGCTCTTCCATCGGATCCCACGATTGGCGCGCGCCGCAGTGTGGACAGGCATGCCCCGTGCCATAGGACATGTTGAGGTCTGCCCATCTCTTGTCGCGCACCGCGTTCTCGAGAGATTTGCGACGGATGGCGTAATCTCCTGCATCGGCAAGCGCATTGCCCATGTCACCGGCAATCTTCGAATCGTTCTTTGGCACGCTCTTTACAATGACGCCTTCGAAGGGCTTGCCACACTCCTCGCAATTGGCAACGAACTTGACCACGTAATCGTAGCTCTCGAACACGAAGCCGCCTCCTTCTTATCCGCATGCATCCCCGTTATGCTACCATGCGTGCGGCGTTGGTAGTCCTTTTGGACGTTTAGACGGCCATCGGGGCCGTTATGTGTCCGGTTTTGCTACCATGCGCGCTGAGATTGTGAAGGCACCACCACCGGAGATGCCAACGGAACCATCGTGCGAGCCCACGGTGCAGACTTCCCTCAGACGTTCGTCTTCCACCAGCCATAAGCCCCCCATTCCACAGGCACAACCGCAAAAGTAATATGTCTTAAAGACAATACCGTACTTTGTGGCAAATTGCCATGAGGACGATGCATCCTCCCTGCGACTTTGGGAGGTATGCGATGGGCAGGCGCCACATTGGGGATGATCCCGACGTGGTGCCATGTGAGAAATGGTGAACGACGTGAACGTTGGCGCGAACTCGACCTCCTCGACCAGAGCGAGCGCCGGGCACAGCCCCAGTGCCATCGCCAGGGCTGCCGCCAGGCCCAGCGCAAACCTGCGGAAAAACCCGTTCCAAACGTCAGCGATATTCTTACCATGAGCCTTGTCAGTCCGCAGGGCTGCGCCCGCATACGCAAATATGCGGACATGAACACCCTATCACTCCCATCCGAGCCGTGCCGCGCGATCCTCGGGGGTTTCCATTTTGTCAAACTCCGAACCTTTTCCGTGAACGGTACGAAAACGGTGGTCAATCGGTAGATGCGCGGTTTAGAGTGCGATGGACGGGCATTGATGCATGCCAACAACGTATTCAGCCCTTTCCTCCGTGATTGGCACAACAGGTACCACGTCAGGCATCCCAAACGTGGTGCCCGCACAAGCAAACGGGTCCGAAACAGAGGATTAGGCTCTAGCCTTTCCTCGCGCGTTGACACATTTGTGACATGCGTAGGCGTTTGGTGGACGGTCGGCAACGTGGGCTATCCGCCTAGGTTTTGCGTAGTTATAGGCAAGCCGGTTGCCCGGAATCTTCCGAAAGAAGGATTGACATGAACACGCAAACATCGATTAGAAAGCAGAAAGGAAAAAGCGGTTGGGGCATTCTCGCCCTCGCGTTCGCCACACTGGTGGGTACCACCATACTTCAGATCATCGGATATGTTATAAGCTACGTCTGCACGCGGACGGAGGCCCTGCCGTTCACCACAATGTCCCAGCTGTTCACTGCAGGCAGCATGGTGCTCGGCATGCTCGTGCTGGGCGGCATCGCCTGGATAAGGCCATCACGCGAGGACATTCGCGTAACCTTCCGAACGTACTGGCCCATCATCGCAGCCGACGTGGCCATCGTGCTCTTCGCCTGCGGGGAATACATTATCGAAGGTGCGAGCGTGTCACCCAACTGGCTTCCCAACCTCGCCATCACGCTGGTCCTGTGCCTTGGCATCGGAATCGCTGAGGAGTTCCTCTTCCGTGGCATCATCCTCAATGGCATCCTGGCGGTTTCGGGCAAGAGCCATCGCGGGACCATGATAGCGGTCGCCATCACCTCGCTCCTTTTTGGGTTGGTGCACGTCAGCCTGTCCACCGACTTTGCCGAGCCGCTGCTCGCGGTGCAGGCTGTGCTCAAGATCGTGCAGACGGCGCTCTTCTCGATCTGCATGTGCTCCATAGTTCTGCGCACACATCGCCTTGGTGGCGTGAGCCTCCTCCACGGCCTTACCGACTTCCTGCTCCTTGTCCCCTCACTCGCGCTTGCCGGCGAGAGCCTCACCGTCAACTATGTGCACTCCGGCGAGGACGGCATGATGAGCATCGTGGTATACCTCGTTATCATTGCCTTCTACCTCCCCTTTGCCATTAAGGCACTGCGCCAGATGCACCGCGAGCGCGTGGCCTACCGAGGCGTGTTCTTCGAGCGCGCCGCCAAGAGACGCAACAGCGGTAACACACCCACCCTGACTGAGGGCATGGCGAACGCCGCGTAATGACATCGGGAGACAATTGCGACGCAGGGGACGTGCGAGAGGGCACGTCCCCTGTTTTCGATTCTGCATCGCCCCTGTTACGCCACACGTACGGCAGAGGGCGCGCTCTTGTGAAGGCAAGCCATCCGTTAGCGCGACTTGAGCAGGTTTGCGAACTCGAGCGCCTTGCCCACGTCGCCGTCCACCTTGAGCTTGCGCAACGTAAACGCCACCACGGGATCGAGCTTGCCGTCGAGGAGCTTGTCGTAGTTCTTCATGTTTATGGTAATGCCACAGTCGCGATCGTTGTACTCATACGGCTCCACCGCAATGTTGCCATCCTTGACCTCGACATACAGCACGCCACCCTCCTTGAGATTGACCTGCACGGCAAGGAAGTCCTTGCCCGTGGCATCAATCTGCGAGGCAACGTCGCGCGTCTTTGCCAGCAGTTCCTCAAACGTCATAGTCACGACCTTTCTCACGCACCAACACTGATTCCAGAATATCGTCCTCGCGCCACCGCGGGGGTTAGGAATCGGCGTGTGCGCCATAGCGCGCGATACCTGTGACGAGCCGAGAACGAGGGCGGAAACGTGTGGAGGCGCTCCGCAAGGCTCGTACCAGTCTCACATTCATGCGCCTTCGATAACGCGTTTTGACATAACCGGTGCAGGTAGACGGCTTATGCCAATACCGAAAGTTGTTACTGTGCGACCGATATTCGAGTTTTTCGGCGCACGGTAACAAGTACGTAGCAACCCTCATCGTGGATTACCGCCCAGGTGCAGTGGTATTGCCAGCCGCAAGTCAAAACGACAGGATTGTAATACCTTTGAGCATGTGGAACCGAACCCGACGGTCGGAGGAGAAGCGCATAATCGCACTGGCAAAGATCGACCTGTTCGTTCATCATCGTATAAGGGGGTACATGCCTTGCATACATACGTCAAGAGGAGTGGAAAGCCATGGGCAATAACGCGATGCTGGAGATTCGGCACTACTCAAAGTCGTATGGATCGGGGAAGAAGGCCGCAGACGATGTTTCGCTCACCGTGATGGGCGGAGATGTCTACGGTTTTATTGGCCACAATGGCGCGGGTAAGTCGACCACGATCCGTGCCATCGTGGGCGTGCTGGATTTCTCGGAAGGCGAGATCTACATAGACGGCCACTCCGTCAAGGACGAGCCGTTGGCGTGCAAGCGCGTTACCGCCTACATCCCCGACAACCCCGACCTCTACGAGAACCTCACCGGTATCCAGTACCTCAACTTTGTGGCTGACGTCTTTGGCATAGGAGCCAAGGAACGGGAGCAGAGCATTAGGAGGTATGCCGACCTGTTCGAGATAACGAATGACCTGGGTGACCTCATTGGCGCCTACTCCCACGGCATGAAGCAAAAGCTGGCCATCATCTCGGCACTCATCCACGCGCCCAAGCTGCTCGTGCTGGACGAGCCCTTTGTGGGACTCGACCCCAAGGCGACCTTTACGCTCAAGGAGATCATGCGCGAGATGTGCGCCCAGGGCACGGCGGTCTTCTTCTCGACCCATGTGCTCGACGTTGCCGAGAAGCTCTGCAACAAAATCGCGATCATCAAGCGGGGCAGGATCGTCACGTCCGGCACCATGGAGGAGCTCACCGAGGGCCATTCGCTTGAAGAGGCGTTTTTGGAGGTGGACGGCGATGAGTGAGGGCATCGTTCTCCTTAGGACGCTGTTTCTGTCCACGAGCCAAAGAAACGCGTTTCGGTATTCCAAAGACAAGAAGAAGCGCGGGCGAATCGTAGGAAACACCATTGGCCTTGCAGTCCTCCATCTGCTGCTTATGGGATTCGGCATACTGATGTGCTTTGGATACGGGACGGTTGGCATCATCGACTCCGCGCCCACGATGTGCGCGCTGACCATCGGCGCGCTTTCCTTTGTGCTCACGCTGTTCAAGACGAACGGGTACCTGTTCAACTTTAAGGAATACGACATGCTGATGTCGCTCCCCTTCTCGTCGCGAACGGTTGCCGCCTGCAAGTTTTTGTACATGTACGCCAAGAGCCTGCCGTGGTACCTCAACATTTCGCTGGCAATGATGGTTGGATACGGCATCTACGCCCAGCCACCCGTGGTCGTGTTCCCCCTGTGGATCGTCCTCTCCCTCGCGCTTCCCATCATCCCCATGCTTGCCGCATCCTTTTTGGGCTTTTTGGTCGCAAAGGTCAGCTCCGGTTTTAGGAGAGCCAACATCGTCCAGACCCTGCTTTCGTTCGTGGCCGTGCTGGCCTTCTTCTCCCTGCGATTCGTTTTGGAGGGCGTACTTCGAAACAACGGGGTACAGGTGGTCCTTGAGCAGGTCTCCGCAGCAACCAACGATGCTGCAGGGGTTTATCTTCCTGCCAGATGGTTCGCGAACGCGATTACGAAGACAAGCCCCGCGGATTCAGCGCTGCTTATTGGCGTGAGCCTCGTGCTGTTCGCCGTCGTGTTCCTCGTTGTTGGCCGCTCCTACCGTCGCATTAACTCGTCGCTCAGGTCTCACGCCTCGACAGGGCAATACCACATGTCCTCGCAAAGGAAGCACAGCGCGGTGGTCGCGATTGCCTTTAAGGAGTTCAAACGCATGACCGGTTCCTCCGTGTACATGGTCAACGGCGCGATGGGCGAGGTGCTCGCGACCCTGCTGGGCGTTGGCACGCTGGTGATTGGGTTCGACCGCATCATCGCGATGGCTACGCAGGGAGCTCCCATCGACACGACGATGCTCCATCCGGCGATTCCCCTCATCGTGCACTTCTTCATCGGCATGGTCGCCACCACGGCATGCTCTCCGTCGTTGGAGGGAAAGAACTACTGGATCCTTCAGAGCCTACCAATCGAGCAAAAGACGATATACCAAGGGAAGATGCTCTTCAACATGTGCCTCACGGTTCCGTTTATGGCCATCTCCACGCTGTGTCTGTGCGTGTCCGCACGGGTCCCAGCACTCGACACGGTTCTGTACCTCGTGCTTGGCCTGGCCCTGTGCTCCTTCTCGACGGCATGGGGATGCGTGTGCGGCATCAAGCACATGCGGCTCGACTGGGAGAACGAGGTCGAGGTCATCAAGCAAGGTGCTGCCGTCGCCATATACATGCTTCCCAACATGTTCGTAGTTATGGGCCTTGCCGTTTTGGTGGTCTTCCTTGGCACCCAGATGGACCACAACCTCGTTACGATCGCACTCACGCTCGTTGCCACCGTGCTCGCAACCCTGAGTTACATGGCCGTGTTGCGCATCGCAAAGAGGGGCACAGGAAAATAGCCTGGCCAGCGACGTAACCGATCCATAGAGGACGGTCCCCTTTGGTCAAGTAACCAGCCGCGGGGGACGGTCCCCCGCGGCTGGTCAAATCGTGCCTATTTCTTTACGAAGGCCTTGGCGTAGTCCTGGGTGATGCCCTTGTAGGTGGCGTCGGGGGCGGGATCGCCCTGCCTCACGAGCACGACCTGGATTGCCTCGGCACGACGGGACATTCCCTGGGTGCCGGCGCTCTCGCCATTCTTTGCCCAGGACATCCAGCCCAGGCGCTGGACGTGGACGCGGTAGTAGACGTCGTAGGCGTCCTTCGCCTCGCCGGTCAGGCGAACCTGCACGGCCTCCATGCGGCGCGACTTGCCCACGGTTCCGGCGACCGTGCCGTCGGCCTTCCAGTCCTTCTCCCAGCCGGAGCGCTGCACGTGGCCTCGGTACTCAATGCCACCCGAGACGCCCTCGGGAAGCTTGAGAGTGAGCGCCTCCATGCGCAGCGACTTGCCCGTGGTCCCGGCGGCGGTGCCGTCGGTGACGGGGACCATCCAGCCGGCGCGCTGGACATGCGCAGTGGCGGAGGCGTTGGGGGCGGGTGTGGGCTCGGGCGGCGCGGGCTTGGCCTTGACGGTTACGACACAACTCGCGGACTTGCCGCTGCCGTCGTTCGCCGTGGCCGTGATGGTCGCCGTCCCGGCGGCCACGGCCGTGACCTCGCCGGTCTTCTCGTCTACCGTGGCGACGCCCGTGTTGCTGCTCGTCCACGTGACGCTCTTGTCGACGGCATGGTCGGGCTCGATGGTCGCCGTCAGGGTCGACGTGTCGCCCACGGTGAGGGTCGCCGATGCCGGGGTGAGCGTCACACCCGTAACGGGAACGGTGGTTTGCGCCCACGTCTGAGTGTGGTTGGTCTGGAAGTCTTGGGCGGGGATGTTGACGGCAGTGCCCTCGTTTTCGCCCGCCTTAACGGAAACGCCTTCGCCAATCGTCAACGTCCCACCATCCGTTCCAATGGCGCCTATTTCGCCGAAGGCGGTCACGTTGCCGCCGTTTATGGTTGCATTGGCGCGGCCGTTACCCTCATTGTCCCAAACCAAAAGGCCGCATCTTTCGTCACCATCGGCGATTACCGTGCCGCCATTGATCGTCAGGCTGGCGTTTATGTTATTCGCATCTCCGAGGCTTGAAAGGACTTGGATACCTCCATTGGCTGTACATATTGTCTGACTTTGATTACTTATATTGGTGCAGAGTAAGATACCGTAATGGTTATTGCCCGTAAACGACAACCTGCCGCCGTTGATCGTCAGCTTCTGGCCTAAGATGGCTGAATAATCTCCACCCTGATCCGTATGATGAGTAATCTCCAGTGCGCCCATACTGTTCTTGTCCGTGCTCTGGGCGTAAATGGTCAGACTTTTGCCCATAGTACTGTACAAGATGCCCCCATGGCCGGTCAGCCTCGCGCCATCGGCGAGAATCAGGTGCACATCGTCGGCGACTTTGATTTGACCTTCGATGGTCTTTTCGCCCTCGACGACGTACCAGCCTTCGTTACTGGTTGTGTCCCAAGTGACGGCGGTGGCACTGTTCTCCACTTTGGTGCAATCATGTGATCCGGACGTGGTCTTTCCGTTTCGCGCATCCCCTTCGCTTGCGTAGTACAGGTAGCTCACGTTGCTTGTGGTCTTCGCATCCTGCGCCGACACCACAGGCTCTCCCTCGTCGACAGTCCGCCCCTCGGGCTCGGGCTCAACCGCGGGCTCCTCGCTCTGCACGACGACCACAGGCTCCCCGGCCCCCTCGGGCTCGACCTCGACATCATCGGCCAGGGCGACCGCCGGACACAGCCCCAACGCCATGAGGAGGGCCGCGACCAGGCTCAGCGCGAGGCTTGTCGGCGCTGCTTTGCGTATCCGTTCCGTATTCTTCATCAGACCCCCCTTTGCGCAGGACCCCACCCGCATAGGTGATATGCAGATACAAACAATACCACTCCCCCAAGGCGTCTCGCTGCGAGAAACACGGGAGGACAGCACGACCATGCCCGACCAGCCGCGGGGAACGGTCCCCTTTGGTCCAGTTACCAGCCGCGGGGGACGGTCCCCGACGGTAGAGTATAGCTCCGGGGACGGTCCCCGATGGTCACTGCGCCCCTGGCCTTGGCACCTCTTTTCGTTCGACGATAACGTGCGTGGCTTTGTCAAGATAATCTTCAAGTATGCACTGAAAGCTCTTGTGGTTCTGGCGGTCCTCGAATGTGAACTTGCACCGAGCATTGGCGTCTATGTCACCGGTAACATAGACGATCTGCGAACTTCCAGGCGAAAGCTGAGTTCCAAAACATGCAAAGGGAAACCGAAGCCCGTCGCCACTTGGCTCGGCAATGATAACGGCTGTCAGCATGCCAAGTGGTATCGCTTGGGCATTGGCGCCAGTCGCCGATTGTATCAACTCGGTACGGCTCGTCGGGACAGTTGTACCGTGTTCTATAAGGAGCGTGTTACCTTCCGTACCCTCCAAAAAGATGTCGAAGAACGTGGCTTCTAGCGGAAGAAATCCCACGAAGTCACCCGAGCGCACACCACCTCTTGCCGCAAGTCCTCGCGCAATGTCTCCAGGCTCCGCAATCACGAACTCTATGCGCCAGGTGGGATCTGCGCTGCTGGCAAAGGCGGCACGCAACGTACGTTCCGCCTCTGGACCAAGCTCCAACTCATCCACGACGCAAATCCTTAACACCTTCCGGTCCTCTCGGCGAGAGGAGATGCAGTCCCCAGAGTCCCCATCGATCCTTGTCACGAGGTTGCGGAGGGCGGACTGCCGTTGATATAGATCGGTGTTCACCTCCGCCTGCAAGACCGCAAGACACTCAATCACGCCATCACAGCATTCATAGAGACCCACAGCACAGCGACTTGCTCCCATATGCACAGCCAACATGAGGCAGTTGTCACACTGTTGACCCCTCACATAGCATCCAAGGGTCAAGGCATCCGTAGGCAGGCACCAATGGCAAACATTGATTCCCATGTGTTGGAGGCGATCTCTGAGGAGCGGGTATCGATGAAGAGCGAGGTCCGACGCGGCAGCAACCACTTCAACGTCCTTGCTTGAACTTTGATTGCGCAATTGCGCGAGACGACGTTTGGCTTCGATCAACTCGAGGGTCTCCACGTCGAATTGCGGATCCTTTGAATCATCGCCAAAACAAAGGCTGCAGATATGTACTTGTTCGCGCGCGTCAATAAAGATTCCAGGCACCGCACCGCGCCGCAGATTCTGCTCAGGTTTCCCTCGCTTCGCTCCTGTGGCATCGTTCTGCGCTTGTGCATCCCACGCAATGCCACACCACGAAGCAATTCCCGCTGCAATTCCGTTGGCCACGAGAGATGCGGTGGGTGGATTGATCATGCACTCAGACACCAGATGCGCACGCACCCGACCTGCGGCGAACCGCAGCTCACCAACGCCTCCGCCCATGCATGCTGCGTACGGCGCAAGCAAGCTTTCGTCGCAATTGCGGATTAGCACGCGAAGCTCAGGGGAGTCGGGATTCATGTAATCCATGAGGTAACTCTTTAGGACCTCTGGACGATTGAGCAAGTTGATACCTTCTCCCCACAGCGACAAACAAACCGCAGCTGCCAGCGATAAGAAGCGCTCACCCGTCCCCATTTTTTGGCTCCTACTTGTGTGCTTGCACGTGCTTTAACCTTACCAAAGCCCGTGTTATCTGCGCAATGCCTCCCAAACCGACCCACCGGAGACGGTTCCTGCAAGAGCCATGCTTCGTATCGTACATGAGGTATTATTGTGGTACCTAGAACCATCACTTTTGCAAGGAGGGAATTGCAGTGGAGAACGTAGTCACAGTGGTATTTGATGTTGAGAGCGAAGCGTACCAGTCCTTCATCGACCTGCGCAACAAGCCGTTTGGTGAGGACTTCATCGTGGCCGAGGCCGCATTGATGAAGCGCGAGGGCGACGCCATTCGCGTCATCGAATCCTTCGACGCGGCCGGCGTGACCTCCGATGACACGGCGACTGGCATCGTCGTCGGCTCCCTCGTGGGCATCCTCGGTGGTCCTCTGGGCGTCTTGCTCGGCGCAAGCGTGGGTGCCCTTACGGGCAGCATGTATGACGCCAACGACGCCGTGAACAGCGCCTCGATGCTGGAGGCGACGGCCGCCAAGCTCTACGACAACGAGGCCGCCATCATCGCGCTGGTGCAGGAGGAGGAGCCGGCGTTCGACGCCGCCTTCGAGGGACTCGAGGTCACCATCATCCGTCAGTTCGCCGCAGACGTGTTCGACGAGGTGGAACGCGCTCGCGAAGTCGAGATCGACCTCGCCAACCAGGCCAGGGAGAGGATGCGCGCCGAGGAAAAGGAGGCCCGCAAGGAGCGTCGCGACGACCGCAAGGCCTCCATCGCGGCCCGCTTCGACGCGATCAAGGAGAATCGTGCCGAGCGCAAGGCGGAGCGCAAGGCCAAGAAGGAAATGCTCGACGAGGCCGTTGAGATGGCGAATGCCGAGTATGTCTCCTCCACAAAGGAGATTATGGGCGAGGCATAAGGGGTGAAACACCACCTTTGGTCACCGCTGCATAGTTATTGACTTTTTTACCGCCGGAAGCCCATTCCGGCGGCTCTTTGTTGGCACCAAACCCTTTGAGGACAGACAGACGCCGTTGCCACCACTCCACGTCTGCTTTTGCATTTGATTGGATACACTCGATGTGACCATCACGTACGTTGGCAGGAGCATCCCATGATTTGCGCGAACTGCGGTAGAGAGATTCCAGACAAGGCCAAGTTCTGCCCGTATTGCAGCACGACGACCGCGCAGGGCAACGCGACGCAGCCGAACCCGGACATCACGCCGACCAAATCGGTACAGAAGGTCCCGAACGCCGCACCCGGTCCCAAGAGGAAGTCCCGTCTCGCAGTCATCATCGCAGTCGCGGTCGCATTGGTCGTGGCCGCTGGCGGCACAGTGGCGCTGGTGTTATTAGGCTCGCGCTCGGGCAGCTCCCAGTCGCGAACGACGCAGGTCTCCGTGCCCGAGGAGGCGACGAGCTCCATCACCGACGCAACGGGGCTCGCAGACGAGCTATCCTCCCACTACAGGTCGCGCAACCCCGAGCCTACGGGCGCGGACTCCCAGGACAGCGCCGGCGAATCGCAGGACGGCTCTGGCTCGTCGACGTTCCAGCAGACGCACGACCGGATCGAAAACAACCTCACGCGCATCGGGAACGACCTTAAGAGCCTGGAGCAGTCCGGAACAACGTGGAAGGGGTACAAGCAGGCCAAGGAGGCCATGCTCAACATACAGAAGGTCCTTAACTACGACATGCAGGTGTATGAGGCGGGGCAGAAGATGCGGAGCAGCCTGCAGTCGAGCAAGGCCAAGGACACGTCGGGCGCTCAGATGGCCTACGATGCCATCGACGCGCTGTACCAGGGATATAAGGAAATCGATGCACCCGACTTCATGGAAGATTACCTCAAGAAGACGCTCGACAAGATGCCCGTGATACTGGAAGGCATCAAGTACAGCGCCCAAGGCGCCACGTCCACGCTGCCCCAATACACCTACAAGGAGCTGTACCAGTGGTGGAACGCCAAGCAGACCGGGTACGACATCCAACAAAACGAGATCATGGCGACGCAAACGGAGACGTCGCGCGACATGCTCAAGGACCTTAGTGACAGCACCCTCAAGGTGGGAACCCCCAGCGTGTCGATCGAGACAATAGACAAGATCGCCCCCAACCTGTACCCATCCCTCGACTCGGCGGCAATCGTCGGCATCGTCACATACGACGGAGAGCAGAGCGTCGTGGTGTCGGTGGAGGTCGCGGGCTTCACCCAGCGATTCGAGCAGAAATACGACCTGAGCCAGGGATACAACTACCTGGCCATCAAGCCCGCGCTGCTCCCCACCAACCAGATGACCAATCTCAGCTCCAACTCGCAGACCCAGATCGACGTAAAGGTGTCCGATGCGGACACCGACAAGGTGATTGCGCAGGAGTCGAAGGAGATAGACCTCCTGAGCATGTACGACTTCACGTGGAACGACGACGAGTTTGGCTCGACCGACCTCTTCGAGATCCTGGCATGGCTGCGCCCGCAGGCCGACGAGGTCAACGGGGTCAACCGCCTCGCCGCATCGTACATGGGCAAATGGACCGATGGCCAGTACGAGTCGCTTGCCGGCTACCAGTTTGGCGACGACTGGGGAGCGACCCTGTTGCAGGTCGCTGCAATCCAGGCAGCCATTTCCGAGAAGGGCGTCACCTACGTCAACGACTTCTACTCGTTTACGTCCAACCAGCACGTACTCACCGCAGACCAAGTGGTGAAGAAGCAGCAGGGCCTCTGCATCGAGACGTCGCTGCTCATGGCGAGCTGTCTGATGTCGGCCGGCATGCATCCCATGATAATCATCACGCCAGGCCATGCTCAGGTAGCCATCGAGACGTATGCGGGTTCCGGCGAATACTTCCTCATCGAGACGACCACCCTTCCGTATAGCGGCATAAAGGCGGACTACCACTACAGTCAACCCGAGTACTGGAACGGCCTCCTGGCAACTACGAAGACGGCTGGCGGCACCACTGCCATAGCGACGCCAAACGGCTCAACCGACGAGTGGAAGGCATACCTCGATGCCAAGAAGGACGGAAGCACGGAGTTTGGGGGCGTGTTCGTGATCGACTGCAACTTGCAGCGGGTGCTCGACATCCAGGGCCTGGAGAACCTGTAGGGATCCTCCCTTGCCCGGGGAGCGCACGCAAGGCTGGCAGCCATCACGACGCGCGACAACGTGCGAGTTTGGGGTGCCCCATGGCCAGAGCCACGGGGCATCCCCTTTGCTTCTCGCTGGGCAAAACCCCGCCTGATTGCCCGTCGTGCTCTACGCCACGTGGGCCGCCATGAGGTAGGGAGCCACCGCGTTGGCAAGCTCGGCGGGATAGCGCTCAAGCCTGAACGCCGCGGGATCCGCCACCACCTCCCGCACGCACGAGGCGACCTCGGCCTCCACGCCAGTGAGCATGTCGTCGGTCCCACCCTCGGCGGCCGCCACCACGTACCAGGTGCGGGAGAGCAGATAATGCCCCTGCTCGCTCGCGACCCCTCCGGGAAGCACCGCCTCCAGGCAGTCCAACGTGAGGGACGCGATGGCCGCCGCGAGCGCCTCGCCTGGCCTTCTCCCCCGCTCAACCTCCTCGCGCACGATACGCACTGCTGCTGCACCCATGGGCGACCTCCATTTCGTCTTGTGGTCCGTATGTCGCTGGCCACAGCCTACGAAACGTGAGGGACAGAAATGGGAATGCGTGCGGGTTGGCTAGCGCCACACGCCCATTCCCCGGGCAACGATCGTGATGAAGTCCTGCACGTTGGTTACGACCGTCGTCGCCGAGAGCGACCCCCGGTCGAGCAGCTTGTTGACAACGAACTCGTCCGCATCAACCGCATAGAAGTATACGGGGCGCACGGTGCCGTCCTTGAGCACGCGGAATGAGGGCGTCATGTTGCCCGTGGCTATGGTGTGCAGCATGGTGGCCAGGCAGATGACCGTCGTCGCGTCGCGCACCATGTCGCGCATGGCACCCTGGCCCTCGTAGGCATCGCCCACGACTTCCGGCAGCGGGCCGTCGTCGCGAATCGACCCGGTGAGCACAAACGGGACGTTCTTCCTAACCAAGCTGTACATGATGCCGTCTTTGATGTGATGGTCCTCCACGAACTGGGGAATCGAGCCGCTCCGGCGCACCTCGTTGATCACGTCCAGATGGTTGTAGTGGCCGTTGGGCATCGACTCCTGGGTGTAGATGTCCTGCCCGAGCGCGGTGTGCAGCAGGGCACCCTCCAGGTCGTGGGTGGCCAGCGCGTTGCCCGCCATAACGCCGTCCACATACCCCTCCTCCACCATGCGCTGCATCGCGTAGCGCGCGTCGTAGTCGAAGGAGAAGGCAGGGCCCATCACCCACACGATCTTGCCGTGCTCACGCTCGTATCGCAGCAGCTCGAACAGGCGGTCGTAGTCTCGGGCGAACGCCGTCTCGCGGCTGCGTCCCTGGCGAAACGCGAACTTGTCCGTAGAAGCCTGGGCCGTTGGGTCCACGAACCCGTTCTCGTGAATGAGTATGCCCTCCGAGCCATCTTCGGTGCGTCCCAGGAACACGTGGTCGCCCGTGCGGAGGTTGCGATTCTCCACGACGTCCAGCTGCCCGTTGGGACGAAGCACCACCGAGGAGTCCATGCGGCTCTCGGGAGCAAGCTGCCACCTGCCGTCGACCTTAAAGTACTCGGGATACATGGACGTGCTGTGGTAGCCGCGCGGGGCCACGCCGTCGGCATCGACGACGGCAAGCTCCGCGTTTGGGGCAGACGCGAGCAGCGCGTTGGAGAAGTCGGGCTCCACATACGTTGGCATATCAAAGGACATGGCATTTCCCTTTCTGAGGACAGATGTCGATTATAGCCAACTCGCTGGCGCCCGCATCTCCTCTTGCGAAAGCTCCCCGCACACCTTACAAGAAGCGATAGCGCACGGTGCGCAGCCCCCACTCGTCTGCCGTGGAGGCGCCAAACGCCCTAAAGATCGCTGGCGTGATGTCCAGACCGCGATTGCCGCCGTCGAGGTCGCCGCAGTCCGTGATGGTCGCCACCACCGTCATGCCCTGGTACTCAATCTGGATTCGCTGCCCATAGAACCGAGAGGGACCCATGGACATGGGCAGCGCGACCGTGGGGACCGACTCGTCGAGGGGAATGCCCGACGCCGTTGCCGTCGTGCCCGGAGGGTCGTTGTCGGCAATCGTGTAGGCGGAGGCGATGCATGTGATCCAGTCCCCCGCATCATCGATGGGAGCGTCCTCGCTGGGAACCTCAACATGCGTCGGCTGACTGGCCTCGCCGGAGGAATCCTGCTCTTCCTGACCCTGGTCTGTGGACTGCGGCTCCTGGACCTGCTGCCCCTGGTCCTTTTCGTCCTGGGCCTGCGCCTCGTTGCCCTGCGCTTCCTGCGCCTGCGACTCGCCCTGTTGCGAGCCACCTGCGGACGCCTCGTTTTTCTGGGCGAGTGCGCGGGCGTCCTGGATCTGGGAGGCGGCCTCGTCGCGCGCGATGCGCTGGGCCTCGGCCTTGGCCTGCTCGTCCGACTTGCGCTGCCTCTCTGCCTCGGCCTTGCGTGCAGCCTCGGCGATCCTGCGCTCCTCCGCCTCGCGCTCCTCCTTCTCGAGGCTCGCGGCACGTGCCATGAGGCTGTCCACGGTCTGCGAGACCTCCTCGTATGCCTCGTCGAGCTCCTCGGCGGCACGCTCGCGCTCGGCGCGCGCCTCCTCAATCTCGTCCATGTGCTCCTGCAGCTGCTCCTTGTCGGCGCGCAGGTCCTCCACGCAGGCGGTCTGCCACTCGGTGACCCTGCGTGCGTAATAGAGTCGCGAGACGAAGTCCTCGATGGTCTTGCTGGAGAAGGCGATGTCCACGATGCTCGGCGTCCCCCAGCGGTAGGTCGTGTCCACCATGCTGGAAAGTGCCCCGCGGTCCTCGATGAGCTGGCCCTGCACCTTTACGGACTCGTTGGCAAGCTCGTCGATCTGCGCCTCGTACTCGTCGAGCTCCTCCCGGGTGGCGGCCATCTGCTCCGCAAGCTCGTCCAGGCGCGCGTGCTCGCGGGCAGCCTGCTCGCGTACCTCCTGAGACGTCTCCGCACAGGCGCGACGCGGCGCATGGGAAACGCCACAGATCGCCAAGGAGGCCCCAAGGACGACACACACTGCGTTGCGCGCACTCTTACGAACGAATCTCATCCAAGAAAGCCTTTCCGTAGCGTTGGAGCTTGACCCTTCCCACACCCGACACGTTAAGCAGTTCCTCCTCGCTGCCTGGGCGATGGCGGACCATTTCCCGTAGGGTGGCATCCGAGAATACCATATATGGGCGCACGCCGCCCTCGTCCGCAAGCCGTTTGCGCAAGGTGCGCAAACGTTGGAACAGCATCTCGTCCTCCTCGCCGTCCGCCTGGGTCGCGAACACCGTCGCCGGCGCAAGGTCGTCGTCGCACGATATCGACAAGGCCCTCGCATCGCGTTTTGGGTCCTTCCATCCGCATGCCGAGCACGTGTGGCAGGACTCGTCCATGCCGTCCGCGCACTGGCCAAAGTAGCGCAGGATGCGGCTGCGCAGGCAGCTGTCGCTCATCGCATAGCCAATCATGCTGCCCAGCAGCCTGTTGCGGTTGTCGAGCACTCTGCTGCGCACCTCCGACGCAGTGTTTGGGGGAAACTCCGTGCGGTCGATGAGGTAGTGTGCCGTGCGGATGTCACCGCGACTCCAGAGCAGATGGCACTGGGCCGGCTCTCCGTCCCTTCCGGCCCTCCCCGCCTCCTGGTAGTACTCCTCCAGCGACAACGGCAGGCCGTCGTTCACGACGAACCGCACGTTCGACTTGTCTATGCCCATGCCAAAGGCGTTGGTGGCCACCATCACCTGGACGTCGTCGTTGGCGAAGCGATCCTGCGCGGCCGCCCGGTCCTCGTTGGAAAACCCCGCGTGATAGGCGACGGCGGCAAATCCCTCGCCCTCAAGCTCGGACCACAGCTCCTCGACGCGCTTGCGGGTCATGGCGTACACGATGCCCGTCTCGCCGCGATGGCGGCGCAGGAAGCGCACGAGCCACCGAATGCGCTCGCGCGGCGTGAGCTCATGGGTCGCAAGGTGGAGGTTGGGCCTGTCGAAACCGCTCACCTGCGTCACCGGGTCGTCGAGCCCCAGCAGCTCCGTGATGTCGGCACGCACATGCCTGGTCGCGGTGGCGGTGAGCGCGGCCACAACGGGTCTCGTGGGCAGGGAGTCCACGAATCCGCGAATCTCCCTGTATGCCGGTCGGAAGTCCTGTCCCCACTGGCTCACGCAGTGCGCCTCGTCCACCGCCAGCAGCGGTACGCGCACGCGCGTGGCGAACTCCCTGAACTGCGGGTCCGCAAGCCGCTCGGGCGCAACGTACATGAGGTCGTACCAACCCGCCTCTGCCCGCCGCAGCACCTCCGGTCGCACATATGGCTTGAGCGTGGAGTTAAAGTACGACCCGCGGATGCCCACGTCGCGAAGCGAGCGCACCTGGTCGTCCATGAGCGAGATGAGCGGCGACACCACCATGGTGAGCCCGTCGAGCATGACCGCGGGAATCTGGTAGCACAACGACTTGCCCGCACCCGTGGGCATGACCGCAAGGGCGTCCTTCCCATCGAGTATCGCCTCGATGACCCGGGACTGTCCCGGACGGAACTCCTCGTACCCAAAGCGATCGGCCAGAACCGCCCTCGCAACGTCCATGGAACCAGTCGCCATGCCCACCCCCGTCTGCGATTTCGATAACGATATGATATGATAGCGCACGATTAACTAAGTACAACGAAAGGTTCTCCATGGCCGACGAAACCGCCGCTTTCGATCCGCTTGCCTTGAGCAACCAGCTCTGCTTCCCGCTCTATGCCGCATCCAAGGAGCTCACGCGCCGCTACAAGCCATTCTTGGATCCGCTGGGACTCACCTACACCCAATACGTGACGATGATGGCACTCTGGGAGCACGACGAGGTGCCCGTAAAGGAGTTGGGACAGAGGCTGTATCTGGACTCCGCGACGCTCACACCACTCCTCAAGCGGCTCGAGGCGCACGGTTACGTGTCGCGCAGACGCTCCGAGCTGGACGAGCGCAGCGTGATCATCTCGCTCACGGACGAGGGACGCAAGCTGCGCGAACGTGCCGTCGTGGTGCCCGGCTGCATTGGCGGCTGCATCCGCATGGACCCTGCAGATGCCGCGGAGCTCAAGCGGCTCCTGGAGTCGCTGCTCGCATCGTTCGAGTAGCGCGCGACATGCGACTAGACCGTCGGGGACCGTCCCCGACGGAAGAGTTGACCCTCGGGACGGTCCCCGAGGGTCAAGTTTTACAGAACGGTGTAGCCGGCGGCCGCCAGGGCCTTGGCCGCGCGGTCGGGCTCGGAGACCTTGAGGACGTCGATGGCCTCACCCTCCGCGCTCGAGAAGCAATAGCCGTACTCGATGTTGAGGTCGAGCTCCTCGAACGTGTCCAGGAGGTCGGCCAGTCCACCGGGTCGGTTGGGGACGACGACAGCCACCACCTTGGTTACCAAGGCGCGCAGGTCGGCGTCGCGCAGGACCTCCACGGCGCGATCCGGCTGGTCGCACACGATGCGCACCAGCCCGTAGTCGCTGCTCTCGGCGATGGTGAGGGCCTGCATGTTGACGTTGGCGTTGGCAAGCACTCGCGTGAGGGCGCGCAGACGACCCTTGTCGTTCTCCAAAAACACAGTGACCTGCTCCAGCATTACTGGTCATCTCCCCTCAGGTCGAGCACGCGCACGGCCTTGCCCTCGGAGCGCGGAATGGACTTGGGCTCCACAAGGCGCACACGGATGCCAACCGAGAGCGCGCTCTTAAGGCGGGCCTGGATGCTACGCTGCAGCTGCTCGATGGCACGGACCTCGTCGAAGTTGAACTCGGGGTTGGGCTCGACCTTGAGCGTGACGACGTCGAGGTGGTTCTTGCGCGTGAGCTCGATCTGATACCAGGACGAGATCTGCGTGAAGGTCTTCATCACGTCCTCGATCTGGCTCGGGAAGACGTTGACGCCACGGATGATGAGCATGTCGTCGGTGCGGCCATGCAGGCGGTCGATGCGGCGATGCGTGCGTCCGCAGGCGCACGTACCCGGCAGGATGCGCGTTATGTCGCGCGTGCGATAGCGCACGACCGGCGTCGCCTCGCGGTCGATGGTGGTAATCACGAGCTCGCCCCACTCGCCGTCGGGCAACACCTCGCCCGTGTTGGGGTCGATGATCTCGGCATAGAAGTGATCCTCGGCGAGGTGCAGGCCGTTCTGCTCCATGCACTCTATGGCGACGCCGGGTCCCATGGTCTCGGTGAGGCCGTAGACGTCGAGAACGCGGTAACCGAGCTTCTTCTCGAGCTCGCGACGGAAGTTGTCCGAGAAGGCCTCTGCACCATGGATGCCCACGCGAAGCCGGAACTCCTTCTTGGGATCGATGCCCATGGCAATGGCCGTGTCGGCGATGTACATGGCATAGCTGGGCGTGCAGCAGAGGATGGTGGAGCCCATCTCGCGCAGCACGCGAATCTGGCGCTCCGTGTTGCCCGCGCTCATGGGAATGGTCATGCAGCCGGCGGCCACGCCGCCGTAGTGGGCGCCAAGACCACCGGTGAACAGGCCATAGCCATAACACACGTGACAGACGTCGTCCTCGCCACCATCGGCGTACTCGATCCCGCGTGCAAAGCAGTCACCCCAGATCTTGAGGTCGTGCTCGGTGTAGCCACCCACCGTCGCGATGCCCGTGGTGCCAGAGGACATGTGAATCTCTCGGACGTCACTCCTGGGAACGGCGAACATGCCAAACGGATAGTTGTCGCGAAGGTCCTGCTTGGTGGTGAAGGGCGCCTTCGCAATGTCGTCGAGCGACTTGACCGTATAGGGGTCGAAGCCAGCCTCGTCAAACGTGTCGTGATAGAACGCAACGTTCTCGTAGCACGAGATGACGGTCTTCTTGATGCCCTCGAGCTGAATCTCCTCCAGCTTGTCGTGAGGCATCGTGAGTATGTCCTGCTGTCTTGTCATGATATGCCTTTCCGGGCGTCACTATGAGGCCCTAACCCCCTTGGTATGCGCGGCGAGCGCATACGAGGGAGTATTTTATGACTCAATTGTTACGGTGGCTTTTCGCGAAGTCACAATCTTCTTAAGGTTACGACAAGACGTCCCTGTTCCCTGCCCGCCCTCACACGAAGTACGTGAAGCACAGGAACGCGTATGCCGGTACCAGCGCAGAGTAGACGGTGTTGACCAGGTCGGACGGCAACCGCTTGAGCCATGCCTCGCGCGCGGGATAGGCCCACCAGGCGACGAGCGTCGCGGCAGCGGTGTACACCAGCGAATTCTGGAGGCAGATCTGACCCTGGAAGTTGAAGGGCATCTCGCGATAGTCCCACAGCTCGTAGTTACGATTGGCCACCATGCCAGTGAGGTAGTCGATTGAGGTGCACACGACCTGGTTGGCCAAGAAGCTCAGCGCCAGTGCGGGGGCCACACGGCCACCGAAGCGCCTGAGGAGCACCTCGCGCAGGGGCGAGAGGGCGCCGGCGATGAGCACGCCCGCGATGCCCTCCGCCGGGAACGGATGCAGCCACCAGTCCCACAGCATGGTGTTGGAGCGATCGTAGTCGCCCCCCACAACGCCCAGCTTGATGAGCTGGCAGAAGAGCATCTCCAGCCAATGGCCCACGATGGTGTAGGTCGCATAGAGCGAGCTCACGTTGCGCACATGCTCGGCCAAGGTAAAGGGAACGCTCGGGTCGCGGGGCAGCAGGTCCATGGGCTTGGTGAGCCTCTCCTGTGCGGAGGACGAGAACGCCAGGGTAACCGAACCCGCGATGTTTGGAAGGCAGTCGGCGACGGCGTTGACGACCTTGTCACGCAGCAGCGTCGGTGCCCCAAACTGCACGCCATCTTGCGACTCGTTCGCCACGTCGTCCGTGGGCGCAGGATCGAAGGCGGTGGAAGCGGCCGTGAGACCTGCGGTCACCGCCGCAGTTGCAAGCGAGACGGGCACGGCCAGGCGCTTCTGCCGATACATGAGGTACAGCGTGGCACCGGATCCCGCGACCTGGATGAGGTCGCGTGCCGTCTGCCATCCATATGCGTAGTGAGCCGCGCGTCTGCGGGCCGTCTCCTGCAACCGGTCGACAATCGCCTGTGCGTGCGCGAATGCCGCGTCGAATACTCCGTCGAATGCCTTCATGGCGTGCTCCCTTGCTCAGATGGTTCGCATACCCTACAGGTTGAGAATCGAAAATCGCACGTCGGGCTTGGGTTCGATGGCCTCCTCGCCAACTAGGCCGCCCTTGATCCACGACTTGGGGCTATCGATCTGCTCCTGCACCAACGCCTTGAAGCGCTCGATTTGCGCAGGCGTTCCCTGCACCTCGCAGAGCACGGTGCCGTCGTCCATGTTGCGCACCCATCCGGTGACCCCTGCCTGGGAGGCACACCCGTCCACGGTAAACCGAAACCCCACGGCCTGGACCCGACCCGCATAGCTCAGCCGACGGCGTATCGCGCCATCGGGAATGGTCGGCTCGATCTTGGGCTTCCTGCTCCACGGCCATCTCATGACGTCCCCCTGTCGGTAGAACCGATACACATTGACTATAACTCAAATCCCCCACTCCGTTACAGGAGCGGAGGACTTGACCGTCGGGGACCGTCCCCTTTGGACCAGTAGACCGTAGGGGACGGTCCCTTTTGGACCAGTTTTTACTGCGGCTACGCCTCGATGTCCCACAGGCGAATCTCGGCGCTTGGGGCCTTGACGTCCACGCTGTACTCCTTGGGATAGTAGCGCGTCGAGAACGCCAGCACGCCATCGTTCACAAACACCTCTATGGACGAGACGTCACCCACCACGCGCACCTTGTCCAGATAGTCCAAGTGCTCGAACCGCTGGATGCGGCCGGCACCCACGGACTTCTCGTCCTCCTTGGCAAAGCGCATCGCAAAGCGGCCCTTCTCCCAGGTGAGCTCGAGCTCCTTGGCGATCCTTGCATTAAACTCCCTGCTACGTATGCCCACGACCTCCATGTCGAAGCACTTGGTGCCCTCGGCGGAGAGCTCCGCGTTGGAGAAGCGCCCGTTGTGGCGATAGCGCTCCAGCTCGCGCACGGGCATCTGGAGAATGCGGCCGTTGCGCGCCGTGATCTCGCGCGGGATGGTAAAGCAGTGCTGCCAGCCGTCCTCGACGGTGAGGTTGGTGTAGAACTTCTCGTCGGGCATTCCCATCCAGCCAATGAGGATGCGCCTGCCGCCGGCTGTCTCGAACGTTTGGGGGGCGTAGAAGTCGAAGCCGGCATCCCACAGAGCGAACGGATTGAGCTTGCACTTTCCCAGCACGTCTCCGTGCAGCACGAAGTAGCCGCTCTGATACACGTTGCGACGGTCCCAGTCGCCACCACGCAGACCCTGCGGCGACACCGAGAGGACCTTGGCGAACGGTTGGTCGTCCCTAAGCGCGTCGTCGGCGACCTCAAAGTAGTCCGGGCACTCCCACATGTAGCCAAACGGCTCGTCGGAAGTGATGCGGTTTACGAGATGCCACTTGTCGAGGTCGTCCGACTCGAACACCAGCACCTCACCCGTGTCGTTCTTCTTGCGCGCGCCCTGCACCATGTAGTACTTGCTGCCCGCACGCCACACCTTGGGGTCGCGCACGTGGGTGGTGTCGTCCTCGGGGTAGTCCTCGTTGCCCAGCACCAGGCGCTTTTGCGAGAAGTGCTGTCCGTCCTTGCTGGTTACGTGAACGGTGTTGGCCTCGCGACCACTGGTAACGTAGTCGTAGTCCCCGCCGTCCTCGCGCTTGACGTTGCCCGTGTAGAACACGTGCATGGTGCCGTCGTCCTCCACGAGCGCACTACCCGAGTACACGCCGCCAACGTCGAAGGGCTGGTCGGGATAGAGCGCAGCTCCCTCGTACTCCCAGCGCACCATGTCCTTGCTCGTGGAGTGTCCCCACATCTTGACGCCGCCCTCGGCGTTGAAGGGGGAATACTGGAAGTATGCGTGGAAGGTGTCGCCCATCTGGGAGAGTCCGTTGGGGTCGTTGAGCCAGCCAACGGGTGGTGTGAGGTGGAATTCCTGAGCGAAACGGCCTTGGTTCGCGTTGCTCTCCACGATCTTGCGGAGGGTATCGAGGTCTGCTGCAAGTGGGTTGCCCATGCGCGCTCCTTGCGTGTTTGAGGGGGAGGAAACCGTCTTCTCCATCATACTCGCTATGGCTACATGGTGCCGCAAATCTTTTAATTGCACACGTACGAGCTCGCGTGGCTCGCCCGTCGGGGACCGTCCCTTCCGGGCTAGCCCGGAAGGGACGGTCCCCGACGGGTTAGTTAGCGTTTGACGAATGCGCCGGACGTTCTGCCGGGCGCCGATCCGCCCTTGGGGACGAGCCGCACCTGGACCCCCTCTATGCGCAGGGAGTACCCGGCGGTGCCGGCGGAGCCACCGTTCTTGGCCCAGCCCATCCAGCCTCGCCTTTGCACGTAGACGCGATAGTATACGTCGTAGTGCTCGGACACGGTTCCCGTGAGCTTGACCGCAAGTGCCTCGATTCTCTTTCCCTTGCCCTGGGTGCCCGCAAGCGCGTTGTTCTGTCGCCATCCCTGCCAACCGACACCCTGGACATACGCGCGATACGCAATCGAGCCCGCGTAGGGTGAGCCGGCGATCGTCATCTTGAGCGCCTCTATCCTGCGTGACTTGCCCATCGTCCCCGCGGTAGCGCCATCCCGCCTGTACGCCTGCCATCCCTGCCCCTGAATGTGGGCACGGTATGCGACGGGGAACCTGAACGCGTGCGCCGTCGACCCCGGAGCTGTCGATCCCTTGGGTCGCAGCACCACCTGTATGCCCTCCACGCGGTAGGAGTATCCGGCCGAACCGGCGGCGGTCCCGTTCTTGGCCCAGCCAGACCAACCGAACTTCTGGACGTGGACCCGGTAGTAGACGTCGTAGTGCTGCGCCATGGTGCCCGTCAGGCGGATCTGGATCGCCTCCACCCGCTTGCCCTCTCCCTCCGTTCCGCTCGTCTCGCCGTCGGTCTTCCAGCCCATCCAGCCATATCTCTGGACATGGGTCCTATACATGAGAGTTCCCGAATAGGGTGCGCCGTTAAGGAGTAGCTCGATGGCCTCGATTCGCTTGGACTTGCCGACCGTCCCGCTGGTCGCCCCATTGGACATCCAGCCCATCCAGCCATACGACTGGACATGAGTGTGATACAACACGGATTTGGCAGCCTGCCTGTTGCGATCGGCCTCAAGCCTGGCCTCCAGATTGCGGACGTAGTCGAGCTTGTCCGCGCTCACGCCATGAAGGGCGCCATAGACCGCATCGCGCGCATTCACCTCGCCAAAGCCGTACGACTCGTCCCAACCGCTGCTCCCTATGTCGGTTGCGGTCGCATAGAGGATCTCTGCCGCCTCATGCGCGGAAAGCGAGGGGTTTGCCGCAAACATGAGGGCACATACGCCCGAGACCACAGGCGCTGCCATGGACGTGCCGGTCAAGGTCCCGTATTCGCTCCCGCCAGGTCCGCCATACGTGCTGAGTATCGAGGTGCCCGGCGCCGAGATGTTCTTGTAGTGCGTCCCCGAGACGTTGTAGTTCGAGTTTGGCGACTTTGTTACGTCCGAACCCGACTGCTGCAGGTTGATGACCGAGACCGCCTTGTCGTAGTCTCCGGGCGAGCTGTAGTACGGCACCTTCCAATTTGATGACGCGTCCTTGTTGCCCGATGCAACGACCGTGAGGATGCCGCGGTCGTACGCCTCGGAGATCTTTTTTGCGAGGCTTTCATCGCCGGAGAGCGTGCCAGCGACGTTCATGCTGAGGTTGATGACCCGCACGTTGCGTTGCTCCCTCTTTTGCAGCACATAGTTGATGCCCTTGATGAGCGTCTGCGTGCTCGCCGTGCCACTGTTGTTGGCAACGCGCACGGGCATGACGCGCGCGTTGTGCGACACGCCCGATATGCCCACGCCGTTGTTGCTCACGCCTGCGATGGTGCCGGCGACATGCGTACCATGATTAATCTCTATGTCGTTGCTCGGGTCAACGTTGGACCTGCCGGTGTACACGTTGTAGGGGTCGACGACGTTGGCCTTGAGGTCCTCGTGACTCACGAGGCATCCGGAGTCCAAGACGGCGACCGTCACCGACTGGTCCGCCTTGGCAAGGTCCCAGGCCTCGCGCGCGTGGATGCTGTCGAGCTCCCACTGGTCCTTTGACAGCGGGTCGTTGGTGGTCGACGCTCCTGTGAGCACGGGCTCGTCCCCGTTGGCCGCCTCCCCTGCCGTCGCCGACTGCGTCTCGAGCGCCGTACCTGTGGTGGCGTCGGCGGGCTCCCCCGCCTCGACGGTCTGCTCGGCAACGTTGCCCTCGGGCTGGGATGCCTCATCGGACTGGGAGTCGTCGTTACCCTGGGGCGTCGTCCCATCGCCTGGGGAGGACGGTTCCTGCCGCACGGACTCGCCCGCCTCGCTCTCGCCCTGCTCGGTGTTGGCAGTGGGCTGCTGCCCGAGGTCTTGGGTGGGTTGGCTTGACTCCGGGACGGGCTGTGCGCCGGACGCGTCCGCGGCGAGCTCCTCGGCAATGTGGTAGATGTAGTTGGGCTGCGCCTCTGCCGCGACGCCGCGTGCGAGCAGCTCGTTGGCAACGTCTGCGATGGAACCGTCGACCGCACTGACGCGCATCGTGCCGGGAATGACCTCCTCGACCTCGGCTGAGTTCCCCTGCGTCTGAATGGCCTGACGAACCTGGTCCGCAGACGTGCCCTCAGGTACCGATACCAGGGCGACCTGCGGCTCGCAGGCAACGTTTTTGGGCATCACGAACGTTTCCTCGGGCAGCTCGTCCGCATCGGTCCTCGGCTCGTCCCCCGCAACGGAAACATCTTCCTGCACGTCCTGATCGTCGACTTGCGGCGCCCCCTCGTCGGGTGCCGTGACCTCGCGTTGGTCCTGCGTGCCGTCATCTGCCTGCTGCGCCGCTTCCCCGCCTTGCGCCTGGGAAAAGACTTTGCCCGCAGGTGCCGGCTTTGGCTCGACGCGCTGGACCGCCTCTTCCCGCACCACGGACGCATCGGGGTCCTGTGGGCTCTGTTGGTACGACGTGGCCACCACCAGCACCACCACGCATGCCATGGCACATGCGACCAATGCCATCCATCTGTTCTTCTTCGAGTCCCTCATGGTCACCAGCCCTCCGTCCAACGCGCGTATGGGCAATCACCCCGATATGCGCTTTGCCTATCTTCTTGAGCATACCGCACGATTGCGAACGACTGATGGAGCACTGCGCTACTCGTCACCCGTTACGGGTCTTCTGGACTCCTTGACGCGAGATCGAGCGTGCTTTGCCTCGAGCCTTCGTTGTGTGGAAGCCTTGGTGGGCTTCGTGGCACGGCGCACCACCGGTGCCTTGCCACGGCGCTCGAGCTCGGCACGCAGCTTTGCCAGGCACAGACGCCTGTTCCTAAACTGGCTGCGCGACTCCCTGCTCACCACGACGATGCCCGTGGGAAGGTGGCGCATTCGCACCGCCGAGTCAGCGGTGTTCACGCCCTGTCCACCAGGACCGTGGGCATGGAACGCCTCGACATGGCACTGCCTCTCCAACTCGTCGAGCGGAAGCGCCGCAAGGTGCGCGTAGTCCCGCCACGAGAGCGACGCCTCACCCATTGGACCCGCCCATCCACATGGGCCGCCGGTCTTCCTTGGCAATGAGCCCACCTCCCAGGCACACGAGGCCGTCGTAAATCACGGCGGACTGCCCCGGTGCGACCGTACGCACGGGCTCGGGATACAAGACGTGCACGCCCGCCGCATCCGTCGTTACGCGAGCGGTTCGCAACGTGCCCGTATGGCGTGTCCGCACCGAATACGTACCGTCCGCTGGCGCCTCGCCACCAATCCAGCACACGTCCTCGAGCAGCTGCTTCCGGGTGAAGAGCCCCTCGCAGGATCGGTCGTCGGTAACATACACCACGTTGCGCGCGACGTCGGTGGACACCACGTAGCGCGCAGGACCACCTCCCAGCTGCAGCCCCCTACGCTGCCCCACCGTAAAGAGAAACGCACCGTCGTGTCGTCCCAGGACCTCGCCGGTCTCCCAGCTCACCACGTCGCCGGCACGTCGCTCCAGGGCATCCAGCAAGAACGTGCGCAGCCCGACGGGACCCACGAAGCAGATGCCGTCGGAATCGGGCTTGTCCTCGATGCCCAGCCCGCGCTCCGCGCACATGGCGCGCACGCGCTCCTTGGTTGGGATGTGTCCAACGGGAAACAGGGTCCTCTTGAACGCGCTCGCGGGAACGCGCCACAAAAAATAGGTCTGGTCCTTGTGCTCGTTTGCGGAGCGCCGCAGCTCGACGCCACCCGTGGCGTCGGTTGCCACGCGCGCATAGTGGCCAGTTGCGATGAGGTCGAACCCAAGGTCCAGGGCACGCTGCGCAAAGGTCCCAAACTTTATCGTCTGGTTGCACATCACGTCGGGATTTGGGGTATATCCACGCGCATAGGCGTCCACCAGGTAGTCGACGACCGTCACCTTGTAGTCCCTCTCGCAGTCCCACACCTCAAGGTCGATGCCCAGCGTCACGGCAACCCGCTCGGCATCGGCAAGATCGTCGGCCCACCGACACCTAAAGCCGGGCAGGTCACGAGACCAGTTGCGCATGTAGACGCCCGTCACGTCGTAGCCCTGCTCCACGAGCAGGGCGGCCGCCAGGGCCGAGTCCACTCCGCCACTCATTCCCAAACACACGCGCTTTGCCACAACACGCTCCTTTGCCAACCTACTCGCGAACTCGCGAGCGCTCCTGCCCCACGGCATCCACGATGGCCCGTAGCGCATAGTCCACGTCATCCTGCGATGTGGCGCGCCCCATCGAGATGCGCAGGCTGCCACGTGCGACGTCCTCGGGCACTCCCATGGCCGCAAGCACGTGGCTCACGCGCATCTTGCTCGCCGCGCAGGCGCTTCCCGTGCCCACATACACGCCGGCACGCTCCAGATGGACGATGAGGCGCCTAGCCTCGACATGTGGGAAGCTCGCGTGGACAAGGCCGGGCAGTCGCGCGGCATCACGCCTTGGGCCCGAGAGGACGACGTTGGGAAACGCCTCGACGAGCCCGGTGCGAAGACGCGCCGAGAGCCCCCGCAGACGCCGCACCTCGGTTGCGCGCATGCGCTCCGCCAACTCAAGGGCACAGGCCATCCCCATGGCACCTGCGACGTTCTCGGTTCCCGACCGAACGCCGCCCTCCTGGCCGCCACCACGTACCAGCGGCCGGAGCGAGACGCCGTCGGCATGCCACAGCACGCCCACCTGCTTGGGACCATAGAGCTTTGCCGCCGAGATGGTCATGAGGTCAACGCCGAGGGTCGATGCGTTGATCGACACATAGCCGGCCGCCTGCGACGCATCCGTGTGCAGCAGCAACGGGCGCCTCTCGCCTGCCTCCAGACGTCTGACCCGCTCGTTGGCAACGACGCGGGCGATGGAGCGTATTGGCTGGATGGCACCCACCTCGCCATTGGCAAGTGAGATGCTCACGAGCTCCGTGCTGGGCGTGAGGGCGCGCGCGACGTCCTGGGGGTCCACCAGCCCCGTCTCGCTCGCCCCCACCAGGGTCGCCCCCCTCGCCTCGGCGCAGGCGAGCACGCTCTCGTGCTCGATGGAGCAGCAGACCACGTGACCGTCATTGGCGGCAAACGCCAGATTGTTTGCCTCGGTGGCACCTGCCGTAAACGTGACGTTGTCGGCCTTCGACCCCAAGACCGCCGCGATCCGCGAGCGAGCACCTTCCAAGTCGGCATGAACGCGCCGGGCCGCACAATAGGGTGCCGAGGGGTTGTAAAACAGGCGGGAGAGGTAGGGCGTCATCGCCTCGACGACCTCTGGCGCCATGGGCGTCGCCGCCGCGTGGTCCAAGTACACCTCTTGCGTCGCGTTACTCACCGCATTCCCCTAAACCGTAACCTGAGTGACAATACAAAAAAGGGACCGGGTGGCCCCCGGTCCCAGATCTTGCTGGAGGCGAAGCCCGGATTCGAACCGGGGATAAAGGCTTTGCAGGCCTCTGCCTTACCACTTGGCCACTTCGCCATGTATTAAAAAGGCCGATTCAAGAACCGGCCGGAGAATACATGGAGCGGGCTACGGGGTTCGAACCCGCGACCTCAACCTTGGCAAGGTTGCGCGCTACCAACTGCGCTAAGCCCGCGTCGCAGGGAATACTATACGCAAGCTCTTCCCCAATTGCAAGAACTTTTTTTGGAAATTTTGGAAGGACTCGCAGGTGGCCTCCAAAAACGGCGCGGCAGCCGCCAACCTGCCCGCAAAACGACTCGGGCCTTGTCCCTACCCGACCAGCTTCTCCAGACGCACCACCATGCCCGAGCCCATCTGCCGCGGTTCGATGCTCACCGAGTCCACGAGCAGGCGCATGAGGCGAATCCCCCTGCCCCGCTCGTCGCACGGCAGGCAGTCGTCGGAGTCGACCGCACCCGGGTCGAAGCCCTCGCCACAATCCGCCACCTCGATCACCATGCGGTCCGGATACCCACGCACGGTTGCCAGGATCCCCTGCCCGCACGTGTGGTCCGCCGCGTTGCCCATCGCCTCGCCGGCGGCAAGGATGAGGTCGAACACGGCATCGTTCGAGAAGGGCATGCTCCGTGCCTGCCGCTCGATATACTCACGCGCGTCCTGCAGGTGAGCGGCGTCCACCGGAAACGTCGTGTACCACAGCGGCTGCACCGATGGGTCGAGCTCCGGGACCTCCCGCCGCTCCTCCATCGCGCTCACGGGCACCAGGTCCACGAAGCGCGCGATCTTGAGCGTGCGCATAACGTTGGGCGTCACGTTTATGAGCGACAGCAACCCTCCGCGTTCTCGCAGGAGGCGAACAGCGCAAAAGAGGACCGACATACCCGTGGAGTCCACGTATGGCACCTCGGCCATGTTGATGACGATTCGCCGCACGCCCTCGCCCACCAGACTCTCGATGGTGCGCTTGAGGGCAGGAGCCGTCTGCGTAGAGAGGTCGCCGGACACCGGCACGAGGGCTATGTTGGGTTCGCAGGTCATGTGGCTCGTATTCCCCTTTTGTTCCGGGAATATTCGCTCAGCGGCCAGTTCCCCAAAAACTCTTTCGCCCCTCGTTCGCATCGTCCTCGTCAACCTGCACGCAGACCAGCGCGACGTCGTCCTCGAGCGACTGTCCCGAGAAGGAGCGCACATCTTCCAGCACGCGGTCGCACAGGCCATCGAACCCCAACGACACCTGCCGCAAGACCGACTCGCGCAGTCCCTCCTCGTCGAAGAACGCACCGCCCGGGTTACGCGCCTCCGTAACACCGTCGGTGTAGAGCACAAGGATATCCCCTGCGCCAAGCCGCACCTCGCCGTCGCGATAGGTCATCTCGGGGAAGGCACCCACGACGCCCGACTGCGTGCTCAGCGTTACCAGCTCACCGCTCTGCGCGCGGACCAGCAGCGCGGGCGGATGCCCGGCGGAGCAGTACGTGAGCGTATGGCTCGAAAGGTCGATCATGCCCACGAACAGCGTGGCGAACGTCTCGATACGCGAGAAGCCAAGCAGGAAGTCGTTGAGGAGGGAGACCATGCGCGCCGGACGCAAGCCCTCCCAGGAGTAGGCTCCCAGTGCCGTCTTGACCGCCGAGGAGACCGAGGCGGCCTCGACTCCCTTGCCCGAGACATCGCCCATGATGACACAGGCGCGCCGCTCGGGCAGGCGAATGAGGTCGTAGAAGTCTCCGCCCACCAAGGCGGCCTCGGTGGCCGACGAGTAGCAGCTTTGCGCCGACAGACCGTCGATGCTCTGCAGCTCGTTGCGCATGCCGCGCTGCAGGGCCTGGGCAATGTGCTTGTCGCGACTTCGGGCGCGCTCGCCCTCCATGACCTCGCGCACGTCCTCTGCGAGCCTGCGCACGAACGTCAGGTCCACGTCCTCGAACGGCTCGTCCTCGGCGTGGCGAAGCAGCAGGCAGCCATAGGGCGAGCTGTCCATTACGCACAGTGCCGCCAGGACGCCCTGGCCATACTCCGTGTTGGCGGTGACCCATGCGAGCAGTTCGGGATGGTCCTCCAGCGGCTCGACACCCGGTGCCCGATTCGAGCGCACGAGGGCGTCGAGGTCCACTGGCACATTCGTCTCGCCGAGCTCGGGAACCAGACCCATGGTGATGCGCTGGTACGTGTTGCCGCGCAGGGGAACCAGGGCTGCGTCGATGCCCTTTGCGGCATCTTCCATAAGCGAACCGAGAACCTCGGGGGTCAGCTGCGCCTGGGCGAGCATTCGCTCGCGCAACTTGGTGCCCAGCGATTCGAGTATGTCGGCATGCTGGGCCCGAAGGGCCGCGAACGCACCTGCCAGCTGCACCGAGAGATACTCCGACACCGCGTCGAGGAGGCGCATGTCGTCGTCGCGCAACCTGTGCGTGTGGCGCCATCCCACCTCGAGCAGCGCGATCATGTGGCCACCAAACCACACGGGCATCAGCACGAAGCTCGCAAAGGGCGGAAGAACGCTGGCCTCTGCGGTAAGTGCCGCACCCGTGCGCTCGTCCACAAACGTTCGCTCTCCCGTTTCCCCCTGCCTGAGCTGGCTCCTTGAGGGTGGGCTCACGCGAATGCAGGTCGACTGACCCACACGCGACGCGAGGTCCACGAGCGGGCTGCCGTGTCCCATGAATGCCGGCGTGGGGACGTTCTCCAACGTCTCGGTCCTGCCCCTCAGGCGATAGCCGCCGCTCTCGGCCACATAGGCCAGCGTGCCCCATGCATCCATGGTATCGGCAATCTCGTTGAGCACGCGGCTGAACAGCGTGCCCACGTCCAGGGAATCGAGGGTGCCCAGCACGATCTTGAGCGTGCCCGACAACCGACGGTTCGCGCGCGAGAGCTCCTCCACCAGAGGCGTCTTGCTCGCCTGCTCAGCAGCGGCATCGTCCTGATGTGCCACGAGCACGTAGGCGTGGGTTCCGGGAATCCTGAGCCTACTGCAGCGCACCAGCAGGGAGAGGTGCGCATGGTCGCTGGCCTCACATGTCACGAACGCCGTGCTGCCATCGAGCGGGAACGGAAGCGAACCCTCCAGGGGACCGTCCATGGCGGGTACCGTTGCGGGAGGGGGAAACACCCGACGCACGTTGGTCCCCACCAGATGGCCGCCCTCGGATCGGAAGAGCCGCTCCGCCTCGTCGTTGGCAAGCAGGATGCCGCCCGACTTGTCGAACAGCACGACGGCATCGTATGTGAGGGCCAATAGGGCTGCCAGCGCGGCCGCAAATGCCTGCTCTCCCAGCTCGCCCATGCTCCATGGGGCCAAGTCGTCCCGCATCATGGGGCTCTACGCGTCGTCCGGCTCGTACACGTCGGCGGGTTGCAGGTCCCTAAGGCCAGCTTGGATAAGCTTGGGCTCGATGGGGTCGCCCGTGACCTTGAGCACGTCCACCGTGCGCGTGCCGATGGAGGCACAGTACGCATACTCGATGTTGAGCCTCACCGCGGCGAGCTTGGCAAGCACCTTGGCAAGTCCCCCAGGTACGTTGTCCACCTCAACCGCAAGCACCTGCGTGGTGGCCGCCCTAAATCCCTCGGCCTCCAACGCCTGGGAGGCGCGACGAGGAGTGTCGCAGATAATGCGCACGATGCCAAAGTCTGCCGTGTCGGCCACCATGAGCGCATGCATCTGAATGCCGGCATCCCCCAGCACGCGCGCCAACTCCGCCAAGTTGCCCGGCTCGTTGGGAAGAAACACCGTAAGCTGATTAATCATGGAACTCCTCCTCACGTATCGCCCTAACAAATGACCTATTTCGTCTGAGTATACAAAAAGCGGGTTCCCGAGGGAACCCGCCTTTGCTTTTGGTGTCGGAGGCGGGACTTGAACCCGCACGACCGTTAAGTTAGTCACTAGCACCTCAAGCTAGCGCGTCTGCCAATTCCGCCACTCCGACTTGTCAACGCCTTTCGGCAAGGGGTACTTTAACACATTCCCATACCGCCATGCAAGACTTTTTTCGATTTTTCGCGAGACGCCACGACCTGCCGCATCGACTATCCCGCGGGATAGTCGCTATTCCCAACCTATATGGGAAGGATGTTCTCGTTCGCGTTGATGCAGAGGTAGTGCGTGCCGACGCAGGGGCCGATCGCGTATTCCTCGGGATGCGTCTCGTGGATGAGGTCCATCTCGCCATGTGGCAGATTGGCGATGAGCTGCCATGTCCCGGCCTCGAAGTTGGCCAAGGAGGCATGGTTGTCGTCTGTCGCATGGAAGCAAATCTGTCGCATCACCACGCGGGGATTGTCCCAATACGTGTCGTTCTTCTCCATGCGGATGACTGAGCCATGCTCCCATGCCGCCATGCGATACGGCCCGTTGCCCACGAACGTGGAGGCGTCGTTGGCCCAGGACCCGTTGCCAGCCACGTCCTCGCGCACCGGGGCAAAGGCGGGCAAGGCGAGCAGCTGGTTCCAATGCGGCACCGGACAGGCTGCGACAACCGTGAGGGTCTTGTCGTCGGTGGCCGACACGGAGAGGCTTCCCTCGTCGTAGCCCTGGATGACGGAGAACAGGCGCCGTTGCGGACTGCCGAACTCCTTGGACGCCGCGCGCTTCCATGCCACCTCGAAGTCCCTGGCGACGAGCGGCTTGCCATCCGACCACACCAAGCCGTCGCGCAGCACGTAGGTGTACGTTATGGTCCCGTCCGCGTTCTGGACTCCCGCCACGAGCTCCCTTGCGCAGTCGGCCTCCACGATGTAGTCGTTCTCGGCGCGCTTGGTCCATCGAGCGAGTCCGGCACAGAGATGTGTGGCGATCGTGACGTCGTTGGGGGATGCGACCCACGCGGGGTCGAGCGTCGCGGGCTCCTTTCCCAGGCACACGTTGAGCACCTCGTCCGAGCCCTTGAACTTCGTGCCCTTGAAGCTGTGGATGCCGAGCGAGGTCAGGTAGTGTCCCTCCAGCTCCTTTGCGTGCAGGTAGGGCGTCGTGTCGTAGTACAGCGGGCTCACGCATCCAGTGTCCATGACCATGTCCTCCGCCAGGTGCAAGAGATTGCAGCGTACCGTCTGGTCGGCTGTATTGGCGATCGTCTTTGCAAGCACGTCGTAGGTGTTGGCCCAGGTCTCGTCCGCAGCCAGCACGTCCATGCCATAGGACGCCAAGTTGAGGTTGTATATGGACACCCGCTCGTGCGCGCCCTTGCCTAACTGAGCCGTGTTGGGGGCCTCGGCGGTCCACAGGTCGAGCATGCATTGCGGGTCGGTGCATTCCAAGTCGTGGTGGGCACACACGATGGAGAAACCACCTCCCGCGCACGTGTTGGCATAGGTCTGGTCGTCCTGAACGACCACCTCCATCTCGATGCCCACCTGCTCGAACACGCATGCGAGGTACTCGCCGATTCCCTTGCGCACCTCGTCGTTGTCGCACACGTACGTGAGCGGGGGGAAGTTCTTGAAGATTCCCTTGGCCCTGTTGTACTTGTAGTACGTCTTGAGGGTGGCCATTGCCTTGTCGAAACACGTCTTGAAGCCGTTTTGGCTGGCGTTAAAGTAGCCCTTGCTGTTTCCGTCGCCAGCTCGTGCGAAGAACTCCGTGCCATCTGGCTCAAAGACGCCACGCGGGACCAGCGTGCCTGCCGGCACCTCGCCGTTTTGGGTGATGACGCTCGTTATGTAGGAGCGGTCGACAAGCTGGCCAAGAGCCAGGCGAACCAGCGCCTGCACCTCCTGTGCGTCGTCTCCAATCTGCTGCGGACGGTCGTCCTCCTCCTCTTCCTCGGTCTTCTTGCCCGAACAGGCGCTGAGCCCTCCCAGGGCCGAGATTGCTCCCAAGCCCCGTACCAGACTTCTCCGCGTGATTGCAGCCACTTGGACCTCCCACAAGCAGTACCCCTTTGCATCGAACCGTTAGTATAGCGCAGGCCTGAGGAGCGCATGCAAAAACCAGCCATTTGGGACGATCTCAAATGGCTGGTTTGCGTTTGCATATTTGACCGCTTCCTACACAACCTCGATAGAGGACTCCTTTATGGGGTTGGGCTCGGCAAAGTGGCATGCGCAGAAGTGGCCGGGTAGCACTTCGCGAAGTTCGGGCTTCTCCTGCGAGCAGCACGCCTGTGCGATGGGGCAGCGCGTGTGGAAGGGGCACCCGCTGGGCGGGTCGATGGGCGATGGTGGGTCGCCGCGCAGGATGATGCGGTTGCGCGAGGCCTGGATGTCGGGGTCGGGGATGGGCACCGCCGACAGGAGCGACTGCGTGTACGGGTGGCACGGCTGGGCATAGAGCGTCTTCCAGTCGGAGTACTCCATCATGTTGCCCAGATACATAACGGCAACGCGATCCGAGATGTGCTGTACGACCGACAGGTCGTGCGCGATGAACAGGTAGGCCGTGCCGTATTCCTGCTGCAGGTCGGAGAGCAGGTTGAGCACCTGGGCCTGGATGGACACGTCGAGCGCCGAGACGGGCTCGTCGCAGATTATGAGCTTGGGACGCAACGCAAACGCGCGGGCGATGCCAACGCGCTGGCGCTGTCCGCCGGAGAACTCGTGCGGATAGCGATTGATGTGCTCGGGATTGAGGCCTACCACGTCCAAAAGCCCACGCACGAAGTCGATGCGCTCGTCCTTGTTGGGCATGGTGCCGTGGATGATGAGCGGCTCCGAGACGATCTCGCCAATGGTCATGCGCGGGTTGAGGCTCGCGTAGGGATCCTGGAAGACGAACTGCATGTCGCGGCGCAGGGCCTTGAGCTCCTTCTTGCTCATGCTCGCAACATCCTTGCCCTCAAAGAGGACCTTGCCCGAGGTGGGCTCGGTGAGTCGCATGATGCAGCGACCGGTGGTCGACTTGCCACAGCCGGACTCGCCAACCAGTCCAAACGTCTCGCCAGCTGCGATGTCAAACGACACGTCGTTTACCGCATGCACGCTCCTGGCGTTCTTGCTGTGCTTGGCAATAAAGCCGCTGTCGACGGGGAACTCCTTGGAGAGGTGCTCGACGCGCAGCAGGATGTTTGAGTCTGCCATCATGCCTCCCCTCCCTTCTTCTGTTTGGCGCCCTCGAGCTTGGTACGCGACGTCTCGGGCGCGTTGGCGGCAACGAACTCGGCATCGTTGCAGTAATGGCATTTGGCGTAGTGGCCGGTCTCGGTGGTGTGCACCGGCGGCACCGTCGAGCGGCACAGGTCGGTCGCATAGGGGCAACGCGGCGCGAACGAGCAGCCCTCGGGCAGGTCGACCAGCGAGGGCGGGTTGCCCTTGATGGGCGTGAGCGGGTGCTTCTCGTCGATCGCCGGCTCGGGAATCGAGCGGTTGAGGCCCCAGGTGTAGGGGTGGATGGGGTTGTAGAAGATCTCGTCGCGCGTGCCAAACTCCACGGGCTGTCCGGCATACATGACCATGATCTTGTCGGCGATGTCGGCGACCACGCCAAGGTCGTGCGTGATCATGATGATGGCGTTGCCGTTCTTCTCCTGCATCTCCTCCATGAGCTCGATGATCTGTGCCTGGATGGTCACGTCGAGCGCCGTGGTGGGCTCGTCGGCAATGAGGATGTCGGGGTCGCAGGCAAGCGCCATGGCGATCATCACGCGCTGCCGCATGCCGCCGGAGAACTCGTGCGGATACTCCTTGACGCGTTGCTCGGGATTGGGGATGCCCACCATGCGCAGCAGCTCCACCGAACGCTCGAGCGCCTCCTTCTTGCTCATGCCCTTGTGCAGGCGCATGCCCTCGGAGAGCTGGCGGCCGATGGTGTAGACGGGATTGAGCGAGGTCATGGGGTCTTGGAAGATCATCGCGATGTCGTTGCCGCGAACGCCCTCCATCTCCTCCTCGCTCATGGTGATGAGCGACTTGCCGCGATACAGCACGTCGCCGCCCTCGACCTTTCCGGGAGGCATCTCGATGAGACCCATTATGGTGAGGGAGGTAACGGACTTGCCCGAGCCCGACTCGCCCACCACGCCGAGCGTCTCGCCGCGGTCGAGCGTGTAGCTCACGCCGTTGACCGCCTTTACCACGCCGTCCTGCGTATGGAAGTACATCTTGAGGTCGTTTACCTCGAGCAGGTGATGCCCCTCGGGGATGGGTGTGTCGCGCAGATCGACCTTGTTGCGCTTCTTGAGTCCAAATCCAAACATCATGCATCCTTCATCTTTACGTCAAGGGCATCGCGCAGGCCGTCACCAAGCAGCGTGAAGGCGAGCACCGTGGTAAGAATGGCAATGCCGGGCATGATCATGAGCCACGGCTCGGTGGCGAGGTAGGTCTGGCCGTCCTGGATCATTATGCCCCAGGAGGGGTCGGGCGGCACGACGCCCATGCCCAGGAACGACAGAGCACTCTCGGTTAGGATGGCGCCACCGATGTTCATCGTGGCGTACACCACGACGGAGGCGACGGAGTTGGGGAAGATGTGCCGCGTGATTATGCGCGCGTTGGACGCGCCCATGGCACGCGCGGCATCCACGTAGTCGTTCTCCTTTACCGAGAGGATCGCAGAGCGGAACACACGGGCGATGGACGGCCAACCCAGAATGCCGATGGCGATGAACACGTTTTGTATGCCCGGCCCAATTACGGCAAGCATGGCAATGACGAACAGCGTGTACGGGAAGGCCAGGAAGATGTCGGCCGTGCGCATGATGATGGTGTCCCACCAACCGCCGTTGTACGCTGCCAAGGCACCGGCAACAAGACCGATGAGCGTGGAGATGGCCGTGGCCAACACACCTACGGCAAGCGAGATGCGCGCGCCATAGATCACGCGGCACAGCACGTCGCGACCGAGCGTGTCGGTGCCAAAGGGATGCTCGAGCGATGGCGGCAGGCGCGACATGCTCTTCATTACCGTGGAGTCTGCCTCGGTGGGGCTTCCCAGCGTCTGCGGGACCCACAGGTCGGCAGTGAGGGCAACGAGGATCATCAACAGGATCCAAATGGCGCCGATGATTGCGAGCTTGTTGCGCTTGAGGCGCGACCAGGCGTCACCCCACAACGTGCGCGACGGACGCGTTTTCATGGTGCCTCCCTCCTACTCGCTCTTTGAGGAGCCAAGACGAATGCGCGGGTCGAGGAAGGCGTAGCTCACATCCACCACAAGGTTGATGATCATCACCACGATCACGATCACCGTAACGCTTCCCATAACGATGGGCCAGTCTCGTTGCGTGATGGCCCTATACGTCTCGAAGCCTACGCCCGGCCAGTTGAATACCGTCTCGGTGAGGATGGCGCCGGCAAGCATGCCACCAAAGTCCAGGCCGATGTAGGTGACCACGGGAATGAGCGCGTTCTTGAGCGCATGGCGCCAGATGACCGCCTTGCGCGAGAGGCCCTTTGCCCGCGCCGTTCGAATGTAGTCCTGGTTGAGCACCTCGAGCAGCTGCGAGCGCATGATGCGCGCGGTGTAGGCCGTCGACACGGCGGCGAGCGTGAGGGCGGGCAGAATGTAGTACACCCAGCCCTCAAACTCGGCGTGTGGTCCGCCCGCGCCCGAGATGGGCAGGTAGAAGCCACCGTCCGTCACGCTCTTGAGGAACACGCCCCAAAAGAGCTGCTGCAGCATACCAAACCAGAACGCCGGCATGGCCACGAGCGTCGATGTGACGAGCGTCACGCCAACGTCCCAGGCCGAGTATCGCTTTATTGCCGATATCATGCCGGCCGCGATGCCGATTATGGACTCTATGATAATTGCGACGATGGCAAGGCGCACCGTATACGGGTACTTCTCGGCCAGGATGTTGGCGACGGGCTTGCCGTTCTGCTGGTACGAACGGCCCAGGTCCCCATGGAACAGGCCGACGATGTACTGGATGTAGCGCTTCCACAGCGGCGTCTCTATGGTTTTGCCGTTCTCGTCGTATATGGGCGCTCCGTTGTCGTCCGTCTCTATGAGGTGGTAGGCGGCGCGCAAGTTGACCTCGGTCTGTGGGTCGAGCTTCTTCTCGCCCGCTATGAGCTGGATGGGATCTCCCGGTACGACGTTTTGCAGCACAAAGAGTATGAGCGTAACGCCTAGGAATACCGGGATGAACTGTAGGATGCGCTTTAATATGAACTTAAGCATGGCATTCTCCAGAGGTTATCCTGCAGACAACCAATCGAAACGGCATAACGTTCATGATTCTATTAAAGGGAGAAGGGTGACCCTTTTTGGCCACCCTTCAATTTACACACTTGTGATGTGCGGCGCAGGTTATGTGCCGGCGTTCCTACATCTCGGCCTTGGCGAAGTCGCCCTTGGTCTGCGCGTCGTAGTAGAAGCTCTTGAGCTTGTCGGAACCAACCTGCATGTGGCTGTAGAACATGATGGGCACCACGGGCATGTCCTTGCCTACCATCGCATTGATCTCGCGATACTTAGCCTTGCGCTTGGCCTCGTCGGTAATCTGGCGTGCCTCGGCCAGACCCTTGTCGACCTCGGGGTTGTTGTACTTGGAGTAGTTGTTCTCGGAGGTGGAGAGGAAGATGGGATACAGGAAGTTGTCCATCGTGGGATAGTCGGCGTTCCAGCCAAGGCGCGCAACCTGATAGGTGCCGTCACCCATGGCCTTGAGGTAGGCCGCCCACTCCAGCGAGTCCTGCGTTACGTCGATGCCCACCGCCTCGAGGTCGCTCTGCACGATGGACATGAGGTCGCCGTGGCCGCCGTCGCTGTTGTACGAGAGCGTGATCTTGATGCCGCGCTTTCCATTGGCGTCTGCGGGGTACTTCTCGTCGAGCAGCTTGATGGCCGCCTCCTTGTCGTACTTGCAGAACTCCCACGCGTTGGAGGGATCCTCGTCGATGACGCGCGGGAAGATGCAGTCGGCTGCCACGCGGGTGCCCTCGAACAGGGTGTCGATGATGTTCTGGCGGTTGATAGCCAGAGAGATGGCCTGACGAATCACGGGATCCTTGAGGGTCTCGTCGTTTTGGTTGAGCAGCAGGTAGTACACGCCGGCCTCGGGGCCAGTGAGGGCCTGCTTGCCAGGGGTCACGGTGTAGCCGTCCTCTGAGAGGCCATACTTGCCCTCAATCTCGGCCATGCGGCCCGTGGGAACATCCACGAAGTCGATGTTGCCGGCCTCGAACTCACGGAACGCGGTCTCGGGATCCTTTTGGATGGAGAAGTAGATGCCGTCGATCTTGGCCTTCTCGCCGTAGTAGTCGTCGTTGCGCACGAGGTTGATGTACTGGTCGGCAACCCAGGAGCCGTCCATCTTGAAGGGGCCGTTGCCAATCGGGGCGGTGAGGAAGGAGTTGGGGTCGTCGATCGCGGCCTGCGGCACGGGCGCGAGCGCGGGATGTGCGCACACGTACGGGAAGTCGGCCATGGGGGCGGTGAGGGTCACCTTTAGGGTGTAGTCGTCAACGACCTCCACGCCGGTGAGCTCCTTGGCCTTGCCCTCGCTCATCTCCTTGGCGCCCTTAACGGGATCGAGGTGATATGCGATGACGGAAGGCTCGGGCATGGTGGAGTCGCAGATGCGCTCCCAACCACGCTTGAAGCTCGCGGCGTCCACGGGGTCGCCGTTGTGGAACTTGGCACCCTTAACCAAATGGAACGTGAACTCGGTGGCGTCTGCGTTGGGCTCCCACTTCTCGGCGGCCTTGGGAACGACCTCCTGCTTGTCCCAGTCGAAGCCGCACAGCGCGTCAAACAGCGCGTGCTCCACCTGCGTGCCCTGCGTCTCCTGCGTGTTGTACGGGTCGATCGCAACGGGGTTGGAGATGTAGAACTTCAATACGTTGCCGCCAGCGGCAGCCATCGTGGCCTCGCTGCCCCCCTGGGCCGCACCATCGGTCTTCTTGCAGCCGGCAAGCGCGGCAAGTGCGCTTGCGGCCAGGCCACCCTGCAGGAACGAGCGGCGGTTCATGTTTAGTGACATAGCAATCCTCTCTCTACGTGACACTAATATGCACGGTTCCCTATTTTCTCGCATGGAGTTTATATTGCAACCGTCTTGCGACAAACGCGCGATTTGTCATGGCTAGAGGTTGCGTTACAAACGCAACAACCCCCAGCGCGTGTCGCCAGGGGCTGATGATTGCGAATCTGTTGTGAGATCAGGCTACATGCCAGCGATGGTTCCGACCGGGAACGTTAGAGCCATTACACATATGCATATGCCAAAGATTACGGCAAAGATAATGGTTAACCGGTCGAGGTTGCGCTCCCAAATGCCGGAGCCGGCAGTGGCGTTGTACATGGACGACGCGATCATGTCCGACACGCCCGTACCCTTGCCGGAGTGCATGAGGATGAGGATAACGGTGAAGATGGCCGAGATGGTCATGATGACGAGCAAAGCGATATCGAGAGGTCTCACGTTGAGGACTCCTTATTTGTTGCCAATACAAGCAAGGCACGAGTCTAGCACAAATTATCCATGATTGGCAAGAGTTTTGAGAAAAGGAGCCAAAGCCGTTATCTCAGGCGAGGTCCCCCTCGCCGCGGGTGAGGGAAATCGTGGCCGAATCCGTTTGGAGGAGAGGCTGCTCCGCATCGTCATCCGCAACGAAGAGGCTCCACTCCCCCAGCGCAATCTGCCACCCCGACCTTCCGTCGAGCTCGGCACGCGAGATATCGTTGTCTGCGATGGTGTGGTTCATCTCCGTGCCCTGTCCATTGCCGCTCAGCGCATAGAACTCCTCGCCCTCGAACACATAGGCCAAAGGCATCTGCTCGTCGACCTCAGACTCGTTCTCGGTGCTCACCCACCATCCCTGCAGGCTATCCAGCACCTCGACGCCCGTCTGCTCGGACTGTACTGGCGTCGATTCGGCGGGATCCACTTCGGGAACGGCATCGATTTGCTGCTGGTCCACCACAACTTCCTCCTGTGCGGGCTTCTTGTCATCCTGTGCCCACTTTGTCTTGCGGGCGGTACCCATGATCACCACGGTTGCCACCGCGACCAGCAAAGCTACGACGCCCACGACTATGGGAACGACGGGATTTGCGGAACGTTCCGATTTTTCCTTTGCGCGATCTTCCATGATGTCCCCTCTCTCTAGAAAAGGCCCGGGCCGAAGCCCGGGCCTATCAGACGCTGTGTGCTAAAAGACTTACGCCATAGCGGAGCGAACCATGTCGGCAAAGCCGTCGGCCTTGAGGGAAGCGCCGCCCACGAGGGCGCCGTCCACGTCTTCCTTCTCCAGGAAGCCGGCGATGTTGCGGGTTGGCGGAGCCGCCGTACAGAACGCGGATGCCCGCTGCCGTCTCCTCGCCGAAGATCTCGATGAGGGTCTGGCGGATGGCGCCGCAGACTTCCTGCGCGTCATCGGCGGTCGCGGTCTTGCCGGTGCCGATGGCCCAAATGGGCTCATAGGCGATGACGTACTTGGCGGGGTCGTCGATCGTCAGGCCAGCGGTGTCCTTCTTTATCTGGTCAACGACGAACTCCACGTGCGTGCCGGCCTCGCGGATCTCGAGGGACTCGCCGCAGCAGGAGATGGGGATGATCCCGTGAGCCATGAGGGCCTTTGCCTTCTTGTTGATGTCCTCGTCGGTCTCGCCAAAGTAGTCGCGGCGCTCGGAGTGACCGATGATGCAGTGCGTGGCACCAATGGCCTCGAGCATGTTGGGAGCGGTCTCGCCGGTGTAGGCGCCGGCCTCCTCCCAGTTCACGTTCTGAGCGGAAAGGGCAAACGCGGCCTTCTCCTGCTCGATGACCTGGGCAACGCCCTTGAGGTCAACGGTCGGCGGGGCGACGACGACGTCGACGTCACCAGTGCCGTCCTTCAGTTCGGCGGCAAGCCCGGTTGCGAGCTCGACGGCCTCGGAAAAGGTCTTGTTCATCTTCCAGTTACCAGCAATCATCCTTTTACGCATCGAGAAGCGCCTCCACTCCAGGAAGAGCCTTACCCTCGACGAGCTCCATGGAAGCGCCACCACCGGTGGAGATCCAGCTCATCTTGTCGGCCAGGCCAAACTTGTTAATAGCTGCGACGGAGTCGCCGCCGCCAATGATCGACGTGCAGTCGGAGTCGGCGATGGCCTCGGCCACAGCCTGGGTTCCGTGTGCGAACTGCTCGATCTCGAATACGCCCATGGGGCCATTCCAGAACACGGTCTTTGCCGCCTTGACGGCGTCGCAATACAGCTTCTCGGTCTCGGGGCCGATATCCATGCCCATCATGTCGTCGGGAATCGAATCGGAGGCGACGACTACGCCCTCGGCGTCCTCGCCAAAGTGGTCGGCAACGATGTTGTCCACGGGCAGCAGGATCTGGCAGCCCTTCTCCTCGGCCTTCTTGAGCATCTCGCCAGCGCGCTCGATCCAGTCGGGCTCCTGGAGGGACTTGCCCACGCTGTAGCCCTTGGCCAGGAAGAACGTGTAGGCCATGCCGCCACCGATGATGAGGGTGTTGGCGGACTCGATGAGGTTCTCGAGCACGCCAATCTTGGACGAGACCTTCGAGCCGCCGACGACGGCGACGAACGGACGCTCGGGATCGGCGAAGATGCCGGTGAGGGTGTCAACTTCCTTCTCGAGCAGGAAGCCGGCCACTGCCGGGATGAACTCGGCGGCGCCCACGACGGAGCCCTGTGCGCGGTGCGCGGTGCCAAAGGCGTCGAGCACGAAGATGTCGGCGTAGGAAGCGAATTTCTTTGCGACCTCGGGGTCGTTCTTCTTCTCGGCCTTGAGGAAGCGGACGTTCTCGAGCACGAGGATGTCGCCGGGCTTGACGGCGGCGCAGGCCTCGGCGGCCTCGTCACCATAGGTATCGGCAACGAACTTGACGTCGTAGCCCGTGAGCTCGGCCAGCTTGTCGGCGGCAGGCTTGAGGGTAAGGGCGGGCTCGGCACCGTCGCCCTTGGGACGACCAAGGTGGCTCATGAGGATGATGCCAGCGTTGTGCTCCTTGAGATACTGGATGGTGGGGATTGCCGCGCGGACACGGGTGTCGTCGGTAACGACGCCATCCTTTAGAGGCACATTGAAGTCAACGCGCATGAGAACTTTCTTGCCGTCGACGTCGATGTCCCGCACGGTCTTCTTGGTAAAGGCCATGGGAATCACTCCTTCGCTTACTAACGGAACGGAACGTACAATAGAAAAGGGCGCGGCGCGGCCCGAGAGCTGCACCGCGCCCCATTTCCCTAGGGAAGTGCCGACTAGGCGACGAACTTCTCGAAGTACTTGATGGTGCGGACCATCTGGGAGGTGTAGGAGTTCTCGTTGTCGTACCAGGAGACGACCTGGACCAGGTACTCGTCGTCGGAGACCTGCGACACCATGGTCTGGGTGGCGTCGAACAGCGAGCCATACATCATGCCGACGATGTCGGAGGAGACGATCTCGTCCTCGTTGTAGCCGAAGGACTCGTTGGCCTGGGCCTTCATAGCGGCGTTGATGGCGTCAACGGTGACCTCCTTGTCGGTCTTGATGACCGCGAACAGAAGGGTGGTCGAGCCGGTGGGCGTCGGGACGCGCTGGGCGGCGCCGATGAGCTTGCCGTTGAGCTCGGGGATGACCAAGCCGATGGCCTTGGCAGCACCGGTGCTGTTGGGGACGATGTTGACCGCGCCGGCGCGGGCACGACGGAGGTCGCCCTTGCGCTGGGGGCCGTCGAGGATCATCTGGTCGCCGGTGTAGGCGTGGATGGTCGCCATGATGCCGCTCTGGATGGGCGCGAAGTCGTTGAGCGCCTTGGCCATGGGAGCGAGGCAATTGGTGGTGCAGGAGGCGGCGGAGATGATGTCGTCGTCAGCGGTCAGCGTCTCGTGGTTGACGTTGTAGACGATGGTGGGAAGATCGTTGCCCGCGGGAGCGGAGATGACGACCTTCTTGGCGCCGGCCTTGATGTGGGCGGCAGCCTTGTCCTTAGCGGTGAAGAAGCCGGTGCACTCGAGCACAACGTCAACACCGAGCTCGCCCCAGGGCAGCTCCTCGGGGTTGGGCTTCGCATAAATGGTGATTTCCTTGCCATCAACGGTAATGGAGTTCTCGCCGGCGACGACCTCATGCTCGCGAGCATAGTTGCCCTGGGAGGAGTCATACTTCAGAAGGTGCGCGAGCATCTTGGGGGAGGTGAGGTCGTTGATAGCGACGATCTCGGAGCCCTCATGACCGAACATCTGACGGAAAGCCAAGCGGCCGATGCGGCCAAAACCGTTGATAGCAACCTTAACTGCCATATTTTCTCCTTTCGTGAGGTTGTCGAGGCACATCCCCGATACAACCAAACTAACCACTGATGGCGATTATACCCTCGCCCGAATTTGAATGCCGCTCGTCTCCGTGAGCGTTACGAATAGCGGCGTGAGTTGGTTTCCATCACAAAACCTACAATCGCGAGCGGCATGCGGCATGTCCGATGAAACCATGCAGGGGACCGCTAGCCACACGTGGGGAACCTACGATTCCTGGCTCATCTGCTGCAGGCGAAGCACGCGATGGTACATGGCCGACTTGGACGCGGGCGGGTCGCAGAGCCTCCCAAGCTCTGCCAGCGACATCTCGGGGTGCTGCCTGCGGAGCACGCAGAACTCACGCAGGGCGGGCGGCAGCGTATCGAGTCCCAACGTCTCGCTCACCCGCGAGACCAGATGCAGCTGGTCGGCACCGGATCGCGACGAACGCCGCTCGTTGGCGAGCTCGGCGTTGACGCGACGGTTGACATCGTTCTTCACGCTCTTGAGCTGGCGCACCCGCTCGACCGCACGCGACGACCTCGTGGCGCCCATGTCGGTGAGAAGCTTGCGGACGTCCTCGAAGCTCTTAAGATACACGGCATAGGATCCCCTTCGCCTGTTGAGACGCGCATGGACGCCCATCCTGTCCACCAGGCCCACTATGTCGTGCGCGAAGTCCTCGCCCGACACGGCAATCTCGAGGTGGAAGTCGCCTCGCGGATCGGCGACGAATCCTCCCGCCATGAAGGCGCCGCGCACGAAGGAGCACACGGCCTCGTCGGTCGTGAGCAGGTGCTCGGGCACGCCCGAGGCAAGTCCCCTACCCGGGACGAGGATGCCCAGCGTAACCAGATCGTCGCCCAGACGCTCCTGCTCGGGTATCTCGATGAGGTAGTTGCGGGTCTTGCGCTGCACCGACTTGCGCACCGTGAGCATCGTCTGGAGGTCGAGGTAGTTATGCACGAGGCGCATGGCCGTGCGGGCAACCGACCCCGTCTCGGTCGCGATGCGAATGGAGTAGCGGCCCGTGCCGCGAAACGACAGCGTACCGCACACGCGCATGAGCGCCGAGAGCTCTGCGAGGGCGCATGTGACGTCGTCCCCATCGATGCGGGACAGCTCGTCCTTTACTTCGGCGGTAAACGACATCGCAAACCGCCGCTACGTTGCCTTGCGCTCGGCACGCGCCAGGTCGCGATGGCTCGTGAGCACGTGGTAGCCCTCTTTGAGCAGGTACGTCGCCGTTGCCTCCGCGATGGCCACCGAGCGGTGCTGCCCACCAGAGCAGCCCACGCCAACCGACAGGCGGCTCTTCCCCTCGGCCACGTAGCCGGGCATTACGGCGTCGAGCAGGCTCGTCCACCGGTCGAGGAAGACCTGCGTCTGCGGATGATCTATAACGAAGTCGCGCACCAGGGGGTCTCGCCCGGTGAGCGGGCGCATGCTCGGGTCCCAGTACGGGTTGGGCAGGAAGCGCACGTCGATGATGATGTCGGCCTCCTCGGGCATGCCGTACTTGTAGCCAAACGAGAACACGTGCACCTCCATGAGCTGCTGCTCGGTGAGATGGGTAAACTCGCTCAGCAGCCGCGAGCGAAGCTGCTTGGGCTTGAGGCTGGTCGTGTCGATGGTGAGCGTGGCCCGGTCGCGCATGCCCTGAAGGTGAAAGCGTTCGCGCCGGATGGCATCGATCGTGGTCTCGCCCTCGCGTGCGATGGGATGCGGACGACGGTTGAGCGCGTACCGCGAGAGCAGCGCCTCGTCGGACGCCTCGAGGAACAGAATTCCGTAGGAGAACTCGTGCGCCTCCAAGGCCTCGAGCGCATTGTCCAGCTCCTCAAAGAGACCTTGGCTACGCAAGTCACACACCACGGCGAGGTGACGGCCGACGCCCGACGACAGGCCGCCCATCTGTGCGACGGCCAAGATGAGACTGGGCGGCAGGTTGTCGATGACGTAGTAACCCAGGTCCTCGAAGGTGTGCATTGCCTCGGTGCGTCCGGCACCGGACATGCCCGTAATCACGATGACGTCGGGGCTGTTGAGTACCGACTCGTGCACATGCGGGCCCTCTTGCATGCGATTCTCCTCTCGCGTGGGCATCTTGCACCTCTAGCATACCGCTTTTGGTCTGCGAAGGGGCGCCGGTCGCGGGAGTGGCTGGGATGTGGCAGGGCGCGCACTATTTCGTGACAAAAGTAGTCCCTGCCACGCGCGATTTGGCGCCATGCGGAGTCCGGCACGCACAATTTCGTGACAAAAGCAGTCCCTGCCATGCGCGATTCTCGCACAGAATCGTACGCGGTAGGAACCGAACTTGTCGCGATATCGTACGCGGTGCCCCGCTGCTCACTCTGCCTTGTGCGCCACCTCGTCGCGCTCGGCGTCCCAGGCGCGCAGCTCGAGCCAGATGTCTGTGGCCACGCTTTGGGGCACGCCCTTTACCTGCGCGATGTCGTCGGGACTCGCCGCACGCAGACGTTTGAGCGACCCGAAGTGCCGCATGATGGCTCGCTTGCGCTTGGGACCGACCCCCGGAACCTCGTCGAGCACGCCTACGGTCATGGCCTTGTCGCGCAGCTCGCGGTGGAACGTGATGGCAAAGCGGTGGCTCTCGTCGCGTACCTGCTTGATGAGGTAGAGCGACGCCGACCCGGAGGGAAGCACGATGGGCGTCTCGTCCCAGGGGACGAACACCTCCTCGTCGGACTTGGCCAGGCCACACACCGGTATGTCGAGACCCAGGCTCTCCAGCTGCTCGATGGCCGCCGTGAGCTGCGGTTTTCCGCCATCCACCACCAGCAGGTCCGGCCTGGACCCAAAGCGCTCGTCGGCCATGCGATCGGGGGCGTAGCGCCTGCCCAGCACCTCGCTCATGCTCACGAAGTCGTTTGCCTCGTCGAGCTCCGTGCGGATCTTGAACCTGCGGTACTGCCCCTTGTCGGGACGGCCGTTGGAGAACACGACCATGGACGCCACGGTAAAGCGCCCGTGCAGCGTGGAGATGTCGAAGCACTCGATGCGCAGCGGTGGACCTTCCAGCGCAAGGGCGCTCTCCAGCTGCATGAGCGCCTGGTTCGTCCGGTCGTCGGCATAGCCGGTGCGCACCATGTAGCGGTTGAGCGCGAAGTGGGCGTTGTTCGCCGCCATCTCGAGGAGGTGACGCTTGTCCCCTCGCTTTGGCACGTAGATCCTGCACGCCCGTCCGCGCTTGTTCGCCAGCCAACCCGCCAGCAAGTCGGCGTCCGAGAGCTCCACCCCCACACCCACCTCGGCGGGAATGTCTGCGGTCTCGTCGTAGTAGCGCTTGAGGAAACCCTCGACGAGCTCCTCCTCGCTCACGTCGTTTCCCTTGTTGAGCACGAACTCGGCGCTGCGCACGGTAATGCCCTCGCGCATCACGAACACGCAGGCGCACGAGATGGTCTCCTCACGATACACGCCGACCAGGTCGATGCTCACGCTTGAGCCAAGCACCACCTGCTGCTTGTCCTGCAGCCCGTTGATGACCTCCAGTCGCCGCTTGAGCCTGCCGGCACGCTCGAACTCCAGGTCCGCCGCCGCCTCCCGCATCTGCGCCGTGAGCTCATCCACGACCTCCGACCGCTTTCCGCTGAGGAACCGTTCGACCTGGCGGACGTTCTTCGCGTAATCAGCCGTGTCCACCGCACCCACGCACACGCCCGGCCCAAGGCCGACATGCGAGAAGAAGCAGGGTCGTCCCGACTTTGCGAGGGCCAGGTTCGCGACCGCCAGATCGTCGGGATGGGCCTCGAGGTAGCGCTTGGCGCGCTTCCATTCCACGCAGTTTGCCGTGCAGATGGGAACGACCTTGCGCAGCGTGTCGATGGTCTCGCGTGCGGCTCGGGCGTCGGTGTAGGGCCCGAAGTATCGCGTGCCCTTGCGATGGCGCTCCCGCGTGTACTTGATGGCGGGAAACACGTCCGACTCGGTAATTGCGATAAAGGGATAGCTCTTGTCGTCCTTGTAGTCCACGTTGAAGTAGGGGTGGTACTGGGCGATGAGGTTGCGCTCGAGCACGAGGGCCTCGTGCTCGTTCTCCACCACAACGTAGTCGAAGCTCTTAACGACCTGCATCATGAGGGGAATCTTCTCGCGGTCGTCCTGCAGCGTCACATACTGGCGCATGCGGGCACGCAGGTCCTTTGCCTTGCCCACGTACACGACCTCGCCCTTGCCGTCGCGCCACAGGTAACAGCCCGGCTCCCGCGGAACCTGCGCGACCTGCTCGGCAAGCGTGGGAACCTCGCGCCCCACGGCCTACCTGCCCCTATGCAGCAGCGAGACCACCAGCTTGGCCTCGGGAATCCTCATTGCCATGGCAAGGCCGTAGGTTACGGCCACCGCCGGAATGCCACCAGCCACCAAATAGACAATCGACTTTATGAGCGAGGCGTCGGAAGGACCGATGGCAAGGCCGAGCGCCCACGTGATTGCCCATCCCACGGCACCGCCTATGGCCCCGAGCAGCAGCATCTTTACGAGGTACGTGAGCATGCTGCGCATGCCGATGGGACCGAGGTCGTGCCTGAGGTATGCCAGTACCACAACGACGATGGGACCATAGTAGAACACCGAGCTTATGCCCACGCCACCGATGCCCAGGCTTGGGGTGAACACCAGGCAGAAGGCAATCTGGACTGCGGCGGCTATACAGGTGGCGATGGTGTAGAAGACCATCTTGCGCAATGCCGAGCACACTTTTTGCAGGTAGGTGCTCACGCCATACAGGGACAGCTGAACCGACTGCATGGCAAGGTAGAACGCGGTGATCTGGACGTCCTCGGGCCCAAAGCGCCCGGCACCGATGACGGTAATGAGGTAGGGCGAGAACACGATGAGGTATATGGTAAAGGGAACCAGATAGAAGAGGATCTTGTTGGTTCCCGACGCGATGCCGGCCACGAACGACTTGGAGTCGCCCTTTGCGATGTAGTCGCTGAGCTCCGTGAACATTGCCACGGTTATGGGAATCGCAAATATGGAGTACGGCAACATGAACCACAGGCGCGAGTAGTAGATGATGGATGCGCCGGCCGCCGTCGCCTGCAGCGCGCAGCTCGTCATGACGGCCGTCGTGGGGAACGACGCCAGCATCACCACGAGCGTGGGGATGCCGATGGAAAGGGTCTCGCGCAGGCGCGGGTCGCGGAAGTCCACGCGCAGCGTAAACCGCACGCCATGCTTCCTGAGCGAGGGAACCTGCACCAGGACCTGCACCAGAACACCGAGCGGGTTGCCCAGCGCGAGGATGAGCAGGGCGATGGTCGGCTGCGTCTGCGCGAGGGCCGCATACAGAAGGAACGATGCGGTTGCCACCACATTGTTGAAGATGGACGCGGCGTTGCTCCAAAAGTAGTCGCGTTCCGCGTTGAGCACGCCCGAGATGATGGAGGAGAGCGCATAGAGCACGATCTCTATTACAAAGAATCTAAAGAAGTAGATCGTAAGGCCCACGTCGAAGTCCGCGCTTGCCGAGAAGGACTGCGTCCAGACGATCTGGGCGGCAAACACCCAGCTGATAACCGTGAGCGCCAACATGAGCAGCGTGACGATGGAGAGCAAGTTCGACGCGTAGGCGTTTGCCCCCTTGCGGCCCACCTCCCGCTTGACCGACAGGTACACCGGCAGGAATGCCGTGATGAGCATACCGCCCATCACCAGCTCGTAGATGGTGTTGGGAAGGGCGTTGGCCACCGAGTAGCAGCTCGCGAGCGCCGTGACGCCGAGGGCGAACGCCTGGCCCCAGGTGCGCAGGAACCCCGTAAGGCGGCTTACTACCACCAGCACGCTCATCATGGCGGTGTTGCGACCAATGGCCTCCTCGGAGGACTGGTCCTCTTCCTCCTCGATGTCCGACCCTGCCGGCTCGCCTGGGTCGGGGGCGGGGTTTGTGGACGGCTCGTCCGCCAGCGGCTCCTCTTCGTCCGATGTGGGCGCTGCCAGCTCGTCCACGTGCGGCTCGTCAGCTTCGACGGGCTTGAACGCCACCGTAGCGTCTTCTTCGCCAGACGAGCCCCCAACCGTCTTGCCCTCCACCGTCTCGTCCTCGTCCGGCGGCTCCACCACGCGCATGTGACGAGGTAGCGGGCGCTCCCGCCGCTCGTCACATGCGCTTTTGGCGTTTGGGTCAGTCCTTAGGTGCCTTGCGACCATCGCACTCCTCCAGCGGACGCGCTAGAACGACTTACCGGATGGAGCGGGATAGTCTGTGGCGAACTTGCGCAGGTAGTTGCCCTTGGTCGCCGTCACGAAGAAGGCGCGACGCGGGTCGCGCTCCGCCCAGTACTGCAGCGGGTCGAAGCACTTCCTCTGCTGGAGGAGGTCCTTGACCTCTGCGCGAAGACCGTCGTCGAGTATGTAGCGGAAGATGAGCGGTTTGGGTGCGAGCAGGTACATCGCGGGGTCCGTCGCCTTGAGCACGCGGTTGCCGCGACCGTCCACCACGTCCGATACGAGCACGCGCATGGGGTTGACCCCGGCGGCACACACCGAGTAGGACGCACGGCCCACGCGCGGGTTGCAGTCCAGGATAACGGTACGCCCGGTCTTCTGGTCGTGTTTGACGTCGAAGTTGGCAAATCCGCGATACCCCTGCTCCGCAAGCATGGTGCCCAGCTTCTCCCACAGCTCGGGACGGGGCCGGGTGATGAGGCCCACGTAGTTGCCGATCATCGTGGGCGCGTGGTCCTGGAGCAGCACCTGCATGCTCGCGTACATGGTGGGCTTACCCTCCTGGTTGATGTACACGGTGATGCAGTCCATGGAGGTGTCATCGCCCTCTATCATCTCCTGCACGAGGAACGAACCCTCATAGCCAGCGGCACGCAAGTCGGACCACAGGCCATCGAGCTCCTCCTGCGAGTCGATGGCGTAGGCCTTGCGGAAGCCCTTGTAGTGCATGGGGAAGTAGGTTGCCGAGTCGACGGGCTTGGCCACCACGGGAAAGCCAATCTCCGTGGGCGCAATGGTGCCGTCGCCCGCAAGGTCCACGACCTCGGTCTTGGGGGTCTCCAAGTCGTACTGGGCGCACAGCTCGGCGAACTCCGCCTTGTTGGTGACCCGCTCCACGACCTCGCGCGGCGGCAGGGGGCAGTACACGTTGGAGGGGAAGCCGTCGACGCACTCCTCGAGCACCTTTACGTAGGCGTCGGTGTTCGCGACGACCACGACCTTCTTCGTGGGATTGGCCGCGGCAAGCTCGCCCACGATGCGGGTTACGCTCTCGGGCGTGGGGTCCTCCGGGCACACGTTAAATATGGATGAGAGCTCGATGGCCTTGATTGGCAGCGGCACGATGCATGTGCTCGTTACGCCATAGGCCTCGTGGAACTCTCGCCCGAGGGCGTATGCGCCCACGTCGCCACCAAGCACGACGGGCAGGAGGTCGTCGCGCGGCTGATCGGGCGTGCGCTCCTCGATTCGCTGTCGAGCGCGCTCGGCACGGTCGTCGCGGATGTCCCGTATGCCCGCGAGCATCCTGTAGGCCATGTCGTTCACCGGTACGTCCCGCTCGGGAGACACGGGTGCGATCTGCTTGCAGAACTTGGTCTTGAACTCGTTGAGACCCATGAGCGACGGCGAGAACTCCGAGCCGATGCCCATGAGGTCAATGGTCTTGCAACCCAACTCCGCGAGGGAATTGAAGACGAAAAGCATCTGCTTGTCTACGCTGCGGCTACGCTGGGCCTCGGCACCCGACGCGGCATAGTAGTAGACGGCCTGGGTGCCCATGATCGTCGCGATGCCCCAGCACACCACTTTGCCGTCTATGCGGCTGGCAAACACCCTGCAGTGCTCGGGCCCGAGCATGCGAATCATAAGTTCGTAGTCGGATTGGGGAGCCGCCGCGAACTCGTCACGCTCTGCCGTCGCGAGCATCACGTTGTAGTACTCGCCAAACGATACGCCAGCCTGCTCGGTCTCGTCCGCGCAGACGGCAGGACTCTCGCGGATCGACTTGCGCACGTCACGGCGGCCACGGGGCTTCATGCGCGAGAGGATCTGCTCCTCCCCGCCGGTGAGGTCGATGACCACCGTGGCGTCGTAGGGGCAACTCGAGAGCACCGGACGCGTGACCTTGTATGGCTTCGATACGGACAGGCGCAGGAAGACGACCATGCGACTCCTCTTGGCCACATACGTGCTCAGCTCCCTGAGGGCAAGCTCCTCCGCCTCGGGCGTCGGAGCGTCGAACCACACGGGCCCATGGACCGCACGCAGGTAGTGGTACCCATGCGTCATGTAGTCGATGAGCGAGATCACTGCGAGCGTCTCGCCGTCGTCACGCTCGATCGCGCAGTATCCCCACGGCGTGCGCCCCTCGATGGCCGTCTGATAGTCCGCCCAGAGCGGGGTCTGCTCGATGGGGGGATGATCGGTGTGCTCCCAGAGCAGGCCCTCGTAGTCCTCACGCGTCAGTTCACGAATCTGCATTGTTCCTCGATTTCCTGTTATGCCTAGATTGGCGATCCTCCGCCACAGAATCCATCGTCAAAGAAGATGGATGACACCATCACGCCATACCGGTAGCCATTGGCATGGACCACCTGTCCCCCACCGATGTAGAGGGCGACGTGGTAGGTGGTGTACCCGCCATCGTACGAGTAGAAGACCAGGTCGCCCGGCTGCAGCGACGCGACGTCGGTGACCCAGTGGCCGCTGTTCTGCATCCACTGGAACTGCCCGTAGCAGTAGTGCCCGCTGGGATAGGGAATCTCGACCCCGGCCTGCGCCCACGCCCAGTGCGTGAGGCTGTTGCAGTCGAACGCGACGCCGGGCTCCTCGCAACCCCACCCATAGGGGATACCCACCTGGCTGAGGGCAGCGTTCACCGCGTCGGTGCGCTGATCGCCCGTCGCCTCCGACGGCGTATAGGGAATCGAGACCGTGGGCCTCACCGGGGTGGTTACCGGCGCGCTTGCGGCCTGGCGGCTCTGCTCCTCGGCCTGGGCCCGCTCGGCCTCCAGGCGCTCGAGCTCGGCCTTCGCCGCCGCAGCACGCTCCGCGTCGGCCTGCTGTCCGCTCGCGTCGGCCTGAGCCTGTGCGTCTGCGGCAGCGACCTCGGCCTGTGCCACTTGCGCCCTCAGGCGCGACTCCTCGGCCTCCGCCTCGCGCGCGGCGTCGAACGCACTCACCAGCTCGCTGTTGAGACCACTCACATACGAGCTCTGCGCCTGCTGTGCCTGCTCGACCGCCGCGGCCTTCTCCTCCTGCTCCTCAACGAGAGAGGCCTGCTCGGCCTCCTTTATGAGGAGCTCCTCCTGCTCGCTCTGCAACTCCTCCTGCAGGTCATTGACGCTCCGTATGGCCTCGACCTGCTTCTCCGAGATCCTGTTCGCATACACGACGCGAGAGACCATCTGGTCGATGCTCGACGACTCCAGAAGTATGTCGAGCAGGCTCACCTGCCCCACCCGGTAGTTAGCGTTGACCTGTTCGTAGAGGGCCTTCTTCTTCTCGTCAAGCTTGTCCTCGTTGCCCTCGATCTTTTGGGAGAGCTCCTCGATCTCCTGCTGCGTCTGCTCGAGATCGTAGGTCGCACGGCTCAACTCCGCCTGCGCCTGCTCGAACTCCACAAAGAGCTGGTCGAGACGTGCGGATGCCGCGACCATCTGCGTCTGGATGTTCGACGCCTGACCGTTTGCCTGCTGCTGCTGGCGGGCCGCCTCATCGGCCTGGGAGGACGCCTCGTCGCGCTCGCGGTTGGCTTCCTGGACCTGCTCGTTGGCCTCGTCCTGCGCCTGCTCGGCAACCTCCGCACGGGCGTTCGCCTCGTCGCGCTGCGCCGCGTAGTCCGTCGCCTCCGTTGCCAGGGCCGGTCGCACGGCATACGTCGCCGCCGGGCCGACGGCGAGCACCAGTGCCATCGCATGAGCAAGTACCCGACTGGGCATCGTTTGTGTTGTGTTTAGTCGTTTCATGGGCACCTCCCGCAAGTTACGCCACTTGTATGCATTTCTTAAGACTTACTTGGCATACGCCTTGTAAATGCCGCACCCCCTCCAACTACGTTGCCGAGGGGGTGCAACTGTTCCATGTGATTCGCGCCGCTAGAGGAGCGGACCGCCGTTGGTGTAGGGTGACCATGCGCCCAGGGACTCGACTGCGACACGCGAGCCGTTGGCGTGCAGAATCATGCCGTCGCCAATGTAGAGTGCCACGTGACGCTCGTAGTTGCCGCCAGGCACGTTGCCGAGCCAGCCGATAACGTCGCCGGGCTGAAGCGAGCTGGTGTTCTGGATCATGTAGATCTGGTCCAGACTGTAGGCGCTCACCGGACGGCCAGCGCTTGCGTACGCAAAGGCGACGAGACCGGAGCAGTCCCAGTTGACGCCTGCGATGTTGTCGTGCCCGTACGGCAGACCCACCTGCGAGTACGCGGCCGCCACGATGGCACTGCGCTCGGAGCTCGTGAGGCTGCCGGTGCCCGTGCTCGTCTCCTCGGGCTCGTTGTACGAGGGGGCGGGAGCGGGGGTGGGCTCGGGTGTGCTCACGGTGGGCTCGGGAGTGCTGGTGGTGGACTCCTCGGTGGTGGCAGAGGTGGGCGTCGGGTCGCTCTGGGCCGACTGCTGGTTGTTGTTGGTCGTCGTAGCGCCGTTGTTGCCAGCGCCGTTGTTGCCAGCGCCGTTGTTGTTGGCGTTGTTCTCGAGCGTCAGGGCCGTGGACTGTGCGGGCTGAGCCGTTCCGGCATCGACCGCGGCAGAGATCTGAGCTGCCTGCTGCTGCTCGGCTGCGATGCGGCGCGCGTCCTCTGCGGCAATCTGCTGACGCAGCTCCTCGCTCAGGCCGTCAACATAGGCAGACTGGTTGCTCTCGCGGACGGCAAGCTCCTCGGCGTAGACGCGCTTGTCCTCGACCAGCTGCTCCTGCTCCTCCTGAAGCTCGGAGAGCGAGGTCATCTCCTGGTCGAGCTCGTCCTGGATGCGGTTGACCTCGTTGATGACGTTGACGTCCTGCTCGACGATCTTGTTCGCATAATACATGTTGCTGGCAAGCTCGTCGAAGCTCGCGGAGCTCACCAAGAGGGACAACAGCGTGATGCCGCCGCTCTTGTAGTCGGCGACAACGTGATCGGACAGCACGCCCTGAGCGGTCTTGAGCTCTTCGCGCTTCTGCTCGATCTTTTCCTCGGTATCGGCAATCTCCTCTTCGGTGTCGGCCAGCATGCCCTGGGCATCCTGATACTCGGCATCGGCATTTGCATATAGGAATGCGAGCTCGCTCAGCTCCTGCTGAGCCTTCGCAACATCGTCACTGGTGACGGCAAGAGCAACGGTCGGAGCGCCCGAAAACGCCAGAGTGCCCGCGAAAAGGGCCGCCGACACCTTAGCTATCCTGTTCTTGATCATGGTGCCTCTTTCCTTTGGTTGGCAAAACTGCTCTGTCTTATCCAGTCAAGCTAACGGGTAACAATGCTATCACGCCATGGATGGACAAAGCACAACTTCCCGTGCTTCTTCACATTCACCAGCCAAATGGCAACGCTCAGGGCAATCCTGCCCCCATATTATTGTGTGCAGGTCAATGTTTGCGCGCGCTGAGTTCGCCCGCCAGCGCCGATGTTGCCATCCTTGACGCTTGCGGTCCTATCCCACATGCTACTCCTCCCTCAGCTCGCGATAGAAGCACGTGCTATGGCCCGTATGGCAGGCGGGACCCGCGGCGTCGACCTCGAACACCAGCGTGTCGGCATCGCAGTCCAAGAGCACGCGTCGAACCTGCTGCACGTTGCCGCTGGTCGCCCCCTTGTTCCAGAGCTCCTGCCTGGAGCGCGACCAGAACCAGGTCGTCCCGGTCGCAAAGGTGAGGCGCAGGCTCTCCTCGCTCACCCACGCCACCATGAGCACCTCGCCCGTGTCGTACTTCTGCACCACGGCGGGGATGAGCCCGTTTTCGTCGAGCTTGAGCGCAATCTGGCCAAGGCGCACGACCTCGAGTTCCTTGCGCGTGTCTTCCATACCAGCCTCCCACCTAGAAGTCGAGGCGCACGGGGATGCCCTGCGACGCCATGTATTCCTTTACCTGGCGGATGGAGAAGGTGCCAAAGTGGAACACGCTTGCCGCGAGCACCGCATCGGCCTCGCCCTCTATGACGCCCTCCGCAAAGTGCTCGAGCGTGCCCACGCCACCCGACGCGATAACCGGGATGGGGACCGCGCGGGCCACCTTGCGCGTGAGCGCCAGGTCGAACCCCTCCTTGGTCCCGTCGCGGTCCATGCTGGTGAGCAGAATCTCGCCCGCACCGCGACGCGCAGCCTCCTCGGCCCACCCAACTGCATCGATGCCCGTGGCGATGCGGCCACCGGCTAGGTAGACCTCCCACTCGTCGGCACGTCCGCGGCGCTTGGCGTCTATGGCGCAGATGACCGCCTGGCTGCCAAACGCCGCCGCGGCCTGCGAAAGGAGCTCGGGGTTCCTCACGGCGGCTGAGTTCACCGAGACCTTGTCGGCCCCCGCCGCGACCATGGTCCTCATTCCCGCCACGTCGCGGAAGCCCCCGCCCACGGCATAGGGTATGCGCAGCTCCGCGCTCGCGTGCGACGCGAGCTCAACGGTCGTTCGACGGTCGTCCGACGTTGCCGTGATGTCGAGGAAGACCACCTCGTCTGCGCCCTCGGCGTCGTAGGCGCGCGCCAGCTCCACCGGGTCGCCCGCGTCGATGAGGTCCACAAAGTTGACTCCCTTCACCACACGTCCGTCCTTGACGTCCAAACAGGGAATGACGCGCTTGGTTAGCATGGGTCCCCTCCTTGTCCCTCGCGCGCGGCGGCGAGTGCGTCCTCCAGCGAGAAGGCACCCTCGTAGAGGGCACGTCCCGTTATGGCACCCTCCACGACCGACGATCCCACGGCCGCAAGCGCGCGCAGGTCGTCGAGGGTGGCTATGCCGCCCGAGGCGACCACGGGAAATCCCGCAACCGAGGCGATGCGCTCGTATGACAAGACGTCGATGCCCGTTTGCATTCCGTCGCGTGCGATGTCGGTGAACACCAGGTGGCGGTAGCCCAAGTCGGCCAGGCGCGCCACCAGCTCGTCGGCCCCGAGGTCCTCCCCCTCGCGCCAGCCGTTTACGCGCACCTGCCCGTTGTGGGCGGCAACGTCGGCAACAAGCAGCTCGCCGAACTCGCGCGCGGCCGAGCGAGCGAAGCCCGGGTCGCGCACCAGAGCGGTACCGATGGCGATGCGCCGGGCGCCCGCGTTGGCAAGACGGTCGATGGCGGCCATGTCTCGCACGCCGCCTCCCGTGTCTACCTTTATCCCCGGCACCTGGCATATGGCCCGAATCGCCCGCAGGTTGGCGGCGCGGGCGGCCTCGTCCTCCTCGAAGGTCGCCGACAGGTCCACCACGTGTATCCAGGTGGCACCGCGGGCCACGAAGTCGTGCGCCACGCCCACGGGGTCTGTTGAGTACACGTCCATCTGGCTGCGCACGCCTCGCTTGAGGCGCACGACGTTGCCGGCAATGAGGTCTATTGCGGGAAAGAGAATCACGTTCGTCCCCTCCTGGTTCGCATGCTAAGGCGCTAGCGGCTCGCCACGCGCACGAAGTTGCGCAGGATGGCAAGGCCGGTTGCCGATGACTTCTCGGGGTGGAACTGGACGCCAAACACGTTGTTGGACCACACGCCCGAGGCGAAGGTGCGCGTGTAGTGCGAATGCGTGGTCACGACCTTCGCGTCCACGTCGTCGGCAAGCGCGTAGCTGTGGGTAAAGTACACGTTCGCCCCCTCGGGCACGCCCTCGTAGAGAGGGCACGCGCGGCCATGCGCGGTGAGGTGCAGCTGATCCCAGCCCACATGGGGCACCTTGAGGCGACCGGACTCGAGCCTGGTCACCGAGCCGGGCATGATGCCCAGTCCCCCCACCCAGTCTCCCGCCGTTCCGTCCGAGCGCTCGGCACCGCGGTCGAAGAGCACATGCAGGCCCAGACAGATGCCGAGGAAGGGGACCTCGCGTGCGGCGGCGTCGCAGATGGCCTCGCCCTCACCCGACTCGCGCAGGTAGGTCATGGCATCCTCGAAGGCACCAACGCCCGGCACCACGACGGCATCGGCCTCGCGGATGGTCTGCGGGTCGTCCGAGACGGTTACGCGCGCGCCCGCGTCGACCAGGCTGCGCTCGACGCTGAGGAGGTTGCCCTTGTGGTAGTCCACCACCACCATGTGCGGCGCCGCCATCACAGCACCCCCTTCGTGGAGGGCACGTCGTCCACGCGCGGGTCGCTCTCGCACGCAACGCGCAGCGCCCGCGCGCAGGCCTTGAACGCCGCCTCTAGTATGTGGTGGGCGTCGGACCCGCACAGCTCGCGCAGGTGCAGCGTAATTCCCGCGTTGCGCGCAAGGCCCACAAAGAACTCCTCGCCCAGCTCGGTGTCGAACGTCCCCACCTTGGCGGGGCCGATCGGCACGTCCCAGTACAGCTCGCCACGCCCCGAGATATCCACGACTGCCAGCACCAGGGCCTCGTCGAGGGGAACCGCGACGTCGGAGAAGCGCCTGATTCCCCGCTTGTCGCCCAGAGCCTCGCGCAGCGCGTCTCCCAGGGCGATGCCCACATCCTCCACCGTGTGATGGTCGTCGACCCACGTGTCGCCGTCGCAGCGCACGGTGAGGTCGATGAGGGAATGGCGGCCCAGCGCCGTGAGCATGTGGTCAAAGAATCCCACTCCCGTTTCTATGTCGGTCTTGCCGGTTCCGTCCAGGTCAACCGAGATGCGTATGTCCGTCTCGCCCGTCTTGCGAGAAACCGTTGCCGTTCTGGCCATCCCTACTCCCCTTCCACGATGGCGCGAAGCGCCGCGATAAGCTCGTCGTTCTCGTTGGCAGTTCCCACCGTAATGCGCAGGCAATCGGCCAGCCCCTTGGCATAGCTGAAGTCGCGCACCAGGATGGAGTGCTCGTCGCGCAGGCGCGCGCGAACCTCGGCGGCGTTTGGCAGGCGGACAAGCAGGAAGTTCGCACTGCTCGGCCACTGCCGGACGCCCGGTATGCCCGCAAGTGCCTGGGACAGGCGCGTGCGTTCGGCGACGATGCCGTCGATTACGGGCACCAGCTCGTCGCGCAGGGCCACCGCGCGGTTGGCGACCGCCTGGGCGAGCACGTCCTCAGAGTAGATCTGTCGGATGGCCGCCAGCACGTCTATGATGGCGGGATCCGCGATGAGATAGCCGCAGCGAAGGCCTGCCAGCGCGAAGGCCTTCGAGAGCGTGCGCAGCACCATGAGCCTGGGGTTGTCGGCCACCCACGACACCAGGCTCGCAGATGCCGGCGCAAAGTCCACGTAGGCCTCGTCGAGCATCACGAGCGCGTTCGTCTCGTCGAGCAGGCGACGAACCAGCGCCGGATCCAGAAGGTCTCCCGTGGGATTGTTGGGCGAGGTGAGCATTACGAGGTCCGCGTCGCACGCGGCCTCCACGATGGCATCCGCCCGCACGGAGAAGTCCCGCTCGTCTCGCCACACCTCAACGATCGTGGTCTCGCACATCTTAGCGAAGTTCTTGTACTCCTCGAAGCACGGAGGGGCGACCACCAGCGTGCGCCCCGGCCCGCCAAAGGCAAAGAGGAGGTTGAAGAGCAGCTCGTCACCGCCGTTGCCCACCATCACGCTGGCGCGTTCCACGCCGTGCCACGTTGCAAGCGTGTCGCGCAGCTCGTTGCCCAACGGATCGGGGTAGCGGTTGAGCGGCGTGGTCGCCATGGCGTCGCGCAGCGCCTCGGTGACGACCGGGGGCAGCGGGTGGGTGTTCTCGTTTGCCGAGAGGTTGATGCGGCAAGGCGAGAACGCCGGATCGTACGGCTCGAAGCCCGCAAGCGCCGGACGCACGCGCGAGGTGACGTCTTGTAGTGGCATGCTGCCTCCTGTTCCTGGTACGACAGAGAAAAGGGGTCTGGCCCCCTTCTCAGGGGGTCTGCAGGTCGTGGGGCCAGGCGGTGCGCATGGCGTCGGCGCAGGCGGCGGCGGGATCGGCGAACGTCTCGCCGCCCTCGTCGAGCAGCTTGCGACGCATGCCCACCGAGAGTGCGTGCGCCCACAGGCCCTCGGCCTGGGCCAGCGTCTGCACGAACGGTCCGTCCTTGGCGAGGCCGGCCGCGGAGTACGAGATGACGCTCGAGCGCTTTACGAAGTCGTAGACGCCCAAGGGATTCGAGAAGGTTGCCGTGCCACCCGTGGGCAGCGTGTGGTTGGGTCCCGCCACGTAGTCGCCCAGCGGCTCCGAGGACCAGGGGCCCACGAAGATGGCGCCGGCATTCCTTATGCTTCCCAGCAGCGAGAAGGCGTCCTCGCAGTGCAGCTCTAGATGCTCCGGCGCGATGGTGTTGACCGCGTCGATGGCGGCCTCGAGCGACTCGCACGACACGACCACGCCGTTGTGCGAAAGGCTCGTGCGCGTGATCTCCTCGCGCGGACTCTGTGCGACCAACAGCTCGACGGCCTTGAGGACGCGCGCCGGCAACGTGGCGTCGCACGTCACGAGATAGCACGCCGCCATGGGATCGTGCTCCGCCTGCGCCATGAGGTCAGCCGCCACGATGGCGGGGTCGGCCGTGGCGTCGGCAAGCACGCACACCTCGGAGGGACCTGCCACCATGTCGATGCCCACATCGCCCGACACGTAGCGCTTGGCCGCGGCGACATAGGCATTGCCCGGCCCCACGATCTTGGAGACGGCCGGAATGGACTCGGTCCCATACGCGACGGCGCCGATTCCCTGTGCACCGCCCACGGCGTACACCTCGTCGACACCCGCCACGGTGGCTGCGGCCAACGTATAGGCCGAAAGCGACCCGTCGCGCTGCGGAGGCGTGATCATGACGACGCGCTCCACACCCGCGACCTTGGCGGGAATGGTGTCCATGAGCACGGTGGAGGGGTACTGCGCACGTCCGCCGGGAACGTACACGGCGACGCTTGGCACGGGCGTCACCTTTACGCCGAGCACCGTTCCGTCGGGCCGCGTGGTGAACCATGACTGCTCGACCTCGCGCTCGTGGAAGTCGCGGATCTGGTCGCGGGCCACCCGCAGCGCCTCCAGGAACGCCGGGTCGACCTTGTCGAGCGCGGATCGAACCACCGCGTCCGGCACCCTAAACTGCTGCGGGCATGCGCCGTCGAAGCGCGTGCAGTACTCGCGCACCGCCTCGTCACCGCGGGAGCGAACGTCCTCCACGATGGCCGTCGCCGCCTCGATGACCTCGCGCGGCAGAGCCCCGCTGCGCCTGAGGTCGCGCACGGTCAGGCGCCGCTCCCCCGTCAGCTCTATCGTTCTCATCGGTCCTCCTCGTCCTCGCTTGCGACCACGCTGGCAAGGCGGGCGGCGAGCGTGCGGATGCGCGAGTCGCACCGATACGCCGCCGGACCCGCAAAGAATCGGGCCGTACACTCCAGCACGTCGTCCACGACGACCAGGTCGTTCTCCTTGAGCGTCGCGCCCGACGCCGTAATGTCCACGATGCGGTCGGTCATGCCCACAATGGGTCCCAGCTCTATGTTGCCGTGCAGCTGTACGATGTCCACCTGCTGGCCAATGCGGTCGTAGTAGGCCTGCGTGATGCGGGGGTACTTCGTGGCGACGCGCATGGTGCCACGCCAGGCGTAGGCGCGCTCGGCCATCCCCGCCTTCGAGGCCGGCTCGGCGACCACGAACCGGCAGCCGCCAAAGCGCAGGTCCTGAAGCTGCAGAAGGTCGACGTCCGCCTCGATGATGGAGTCACGCCCGCATATGCCGCAGTCCGCGCCGCCAAACGCCACGAACGAGGGGGCGTCCTGCGCGCGCACGATCACATACTCCACATCGTCCTCGCGCACGATGAGCTTTCGGCCCAGGTCGTGCAGGCCCTCGGTGGGAAGCCCCGCCGCATCGAGCACGCGCACCGTGTCGGCAAAGAGCGAGCCCTTGGGCACGGCAATGCGCAACGGGCGCTCTGCAAGCCGCACGCCCGGGGTCACCACGCCAGACTCACCCTGCTCGCCAAGCACCTCCTGCAGACGCTCGAGCGACATGGCGAACCCGCACGCACTCACGTCGGGCAGGCCCAGGTTGGCGAGAACGGCATCGTAATGGCCGCCCGAGGCCAGAGAGGCGGCGATGCCCTCCGCATAGGCCTTGAACACCAGGCCCGTGTAGTAGTCGAAGCTGTTGATGATGGAGAAGTCAAAGCGCAGGCGTCCCTGGCGAACCAGCGGCGCACAGTTGGCAAGCAGGTCTCGCAGGCTCGTGACGCCGCTCTGGGAGCCATCGACGCCGGCGTCTTCCAAGAGCTGCTCCAGCTCGTCCACCACGCTCTCGTCACCGTTGAGGCGCGGAACCCTCATGAGTGCGCGTGCCTGCGTGGACGTGAGGCCCTTCGTAGCCAAAACGAGCTCGTCGAGACCCACCAGATCCGACTCGTGCACAAACGAGAGGACCTGCCTCACGAAGCCATCTCCCTGCTCGCACACGTCCAGCAGCGCCTTGAGCGGGGCGACCGACCCACACACCACGTACCAGTCGGGAACGCCAAGGCGGGCAAGCGCGTCGGCCAGGAGCGTGACCACCTCCGACTCGGCGGCGGTACCCTCCATGCCCACGAGCTCAACGCCAAGCTGGGTGAACTGGCGGGACTGCCCCCTCAGCGCACCCTGCTCGCGCACCACCGGAGCCACATAGCGCAGGCGTGCCGGCAGCTGCCGCCCGTCCAGACGCGAGGCCACCATGCGTGCGATTGGAAGCGTGAGGTCGGGGCGCAGCATGAGCAGACGGTCGTCCTTGTCGAAGAGCTGGAACGGCGAGTCTTGTATCCGTCCCGCAGTCTCTATTACGCTGCGATCCTCGAGGATGGGCGTCTCAACAGGCAGATAGCCGTGCGAGGAGAAGCACAACCGAACCGTCTCGGTTATGCGCTCGCGAGCAAGTGCCTCCTGAGGCAGAATGTCTCTAAAGCCGCGTGGTGTACGTTGAATCACGTCCAGCTCCTCCCAAAGGGGACAATCAAACTGGATTACTGTAACACAGTTGCGACAAACGGGGCGTGGTGAGGTGCCACGTTGGGGAGTAACCCTTTCGTGGCAGTCTCCGCATCAGCGGTCGTCGAGATGCAGCAGGCGCGAGATGAACTCGCCAATGGTGGCAAAGAAGCCAAAGGGGCGATGGCCATCACGCGTGGCGAGCACGCGACCGGTGCTGTCCGTGCCCTCCTTCTTGGGAACGATCGTGTTCGACTCCATGCGAATGACCGGCACGCTCTCCTGCCGCCCGTCTCGGGTGTGGCCCGCATCGCGCGGCTCGTGCTGCACGTCCAACTTGGCGCTCGTCTCGCCGGCCACGGGCATGACCTTGCGGATCGCATTGCGCACCTCGTCGCGGTCGAGCGGCAGCGTGTCGTCCAGGCCGTCGAGGCGCGGGCGCCTGCGCGCATGGTGAAGCTGCGTGCTGGCGTCGAGTGTCTGCAACTCAAGATCGTGGTCGTTCGATACGCGCACGGGCGATGGCATGGTGGGAGAGGCAGCTTCCGCAAACCCCATGTCGGACGTGTCGCCCAGATCGTCCGGCAACTCCACCACATCCGGCTCGATGGGCTCTTCCCCCACGTCGAAGTTCTCGTCCGCATTCCCAACCGGAATCGGGATGTCCGGTTCGTCGAGGTCGAACCCAAGGTCCTGCAAGCCCGGAACGACGAAGGGAAGAACCTCCGCCTCCCTAACGGCTTCGGGGTCCGGTGCGGCAATCTCGGATTTGTCAACGACCTCGAGGCCCATGTCGGTCTCCTCGGACTCGGCTTCGGCTTGCTGCGCCTCCAGCTCCGCCTGGCGCTGCGCCTCCAGCTCCGCCTGCCTCTTGGCCTCCAGCTCCGCCTGGCGCTTGGCCTCCAGCTCGGCCTGCCTCTTGGCCTCCAGCTCAGCCTGGCGCTTGGCCTCCAGCTCGGCCTGGCGCTTGGCCTCCAGCTCCGCCTGGCGCCTGGCCTCCAGCTCGGCCTGGCGCCTGGCCTCCAGCTCGGCCTGGCGCCTGGCCTCCAGCTCCGCCTGGCGCCTGGCCTCCAGCTCGGCCTGGCGCTTGGCCTCCAGCTCCGCCTGGCGCTTGGCCTCCAGCTCCGCGGCAGCCTCGAGCTCCAGCTCGCGCAAGATCTGCTCGACGTAGTCGCGCGCCGCCAAGTCAGCCTCGCTGTCCGCATGCACCTGCGCCGTGGACTCGGGCTCGGGAACAGGTGCGGACGCAGGCTCCGCAACTGGCTCCGCTTGGGGCTTCGCAACCGGAGCCTCATCCACCAAGGGAACGACCTCGTCAACGGTCGCAAACGCCGCCTCGTCCACCATGTGCGGCTCCAGGACGGCCTGATCGTCCGCTCCCCCAAACTGCCTGCCGTCATGCGAGGCCACGAGCTCGTCTCCCAACTCCCGAGGCGTCTCTTCCGGAATGCCTTCCGTAAAGTGTCGAGCAGCCATGCGCTCCCCCTCGAATCATTTCTCACATCGTGAGCGTCTCCCCACTCACGCCCAACAGACTCCATAATGTAGCGCATAGCAACGCAACTGGCAAAGCCCAATCGCCCCGATGCATATGCGGACCACTCACATGGCGTCACACGGCACGGTCACAAGCGCCGCCAGACAGTCCCACTCGTGCCGGACGGGAGCGTCCACCGCGCGCGACTGCACCGCAGGGGACCGTCCCCGACGGGCGGCCTAGCGCTGCGCGAAGGCGCGCGAGACGTTCTGCCGTATGCCCTTGAGCGTGGCGGCCGGCGCGGGCTTGCCCTTGGGCACGAGCACGATCTGGATGCCCTCCAGGCGCCGCGAGTAGCCCGCCGAGCCGGACCGCTGGCCGTTCTTGGCCCAGCCCATCCAG